>NZ_JBEPMB010000002.1:0-627830 GCF_040545545.1 Limnomicrobium aquaticum | reverse complement strand
TCCTTCGACGAAACGCCGAAGATGCCGAAGTCGCGCTATGCGATCATGACGCGCTACATGCCCAAGGTCGGCCGCCACGGGCTCGACATGATGTACCGCACCTGCACGATCCAGGTGAATCTCGATTTCTCCTCTGAAGAGGACATGCGCCGCAAGATGCAGGTGTCGATGAAGCTGCAGTCGCTGGCAACAGCGCTCTTTGCCGCCTCGCCGTTCACCGAAGGCAAGCCGAACGGCTATCTCTCATGGCGCGGCGAAATCTGGCGCGACACGGACAATGCCCGCTCCGGCCTCCTGCCCTTCGTCTTCAAGCCGGATTTCGGGTTCAAGGACTATGTGAAATGGGCGCTCGACGTGCCGATGTATTTCGTCGTGCGCGACGGCAAGTATCACGACTGCACGCACATCACCTTCAGCCAAGCGCTCGACGGCGCGCTGAAGGGCGAGGTTGCCGACTGGGAGCCCAATATGGGCGACTGGGCAAACCATCTCTCCACCCTATTCCCCGATGTGCGGCTGAAGCGCTTTCTCGAAATGCGCGGCGCCGATGGTGGCCCTCTCTCGCGCATTGCCGCCCTTCCCGCCTTCTGGGTCGGACTGCTCTATGACGCGCAGGCGCTTGCCGCCGCCGAGACGCTGACGCGGGACTGGACGTTCGAGGACGTGCAGGCGCTGCGGGATGCCGTGCCGACACAGGGGCTCAATGCGCCCTTCCGAGGCGGCAGGCTTTCGGATGTGGCCAGGGACGTTCTTGCCATCAGCCGGCTTGGCCTCAAGAACCGCGCGCGGCTCAATCAATCGGGCAAGGACGAGGGCATCTACCTCGATCCTCTCGACGAGATGCTGAGGAAGGGCAAGGTTCTTGCCGAGGACATGCTGGACGAGTTCCATGGCGCCTGGAAGCAAAGCGTCGAGCCGGCGTTCGAGGCCTGGCAGTATTGATGGGGCACGCTTCTGCGCCAACCCAATTCAGCAAAATTGCAAATGGGTGAGGCTTCGGGAGTTTTCCTTCACGATTTCACCGATATAGTGATCCCCACAACTGTTTGAAGGGGATTCGCATGCTGCCGCTTTTTGACTTGATGATGCAGGCTCAGAACGGGAAGGCGCTGGAAGCCTTCTCCGCCCAATTCGGGCTTGCGCAGGAGCAGATGGCGAAGGCCATGGCGGCCCTGACGCCGGCGTTCTCGACGGGCCTCAAGCGCAGCGCGGCCAACCCTTATGATTTCAGCACGCTGATGTCCTCGCTGATGAGCGGGAACTATGCGAAGTATTTCGAGGACGTGAACGCCGCCTTCTCGCCACAGGGCATTGCCGACGGCCAGAACTTCATGGGCACGATCTTCGGTCCTGCGGACGTTCAGAAGGCGATTGCAGAGCAGGCCGCGAAGGCCACTGGCGTCGGCCAGGACATGCTGCGGGCCATGATGCCGGCGATGGCAAGCGCCATGGCGGGCGGGCTGATCAAGGAAATGACCGGCCAGTATAAATCGATGACCGACCAGTGGACGGCCTCGAACCCGATGATGGGCGCGATGACGCAATGGATGGAAGCCGCCGGCTTTGCGCCGAAGCCGAAGAAGCCCGAGCCGATCGAGAATCCCTTCCTGCAAATGATGCAGATGATGATGAGCGGTGGCGCGGCAAAGCCCGCCCCGCAACAGGCCGACCCTTTCGGCACGGGGGCTTTCGTGAAAATGATGCAGGGCTTCATGACGCCGCCGAACGCGCAGCCCGATGCGCCGAAGCCCGCCGCCAAGCCGGAAGCCGTGGAAATGCCGAAGACGGTCGATCTTTCGCAATATTCCGAACTCGTCGGCTCACTCTTCGACAGCGGGCTTGAGGTGCAGAAATCCTACCAGAAGAGCATGGAGCAGATCTTCGACGGCTACCTGAAAGGTTTCAACGGCAACGAGCCGAAATAAGACTTCTGCCAAGAAAAAAGCCCGGCCGCTTTGGGAGCAGGACCGGGCCAAGAGGCAGGGTCTATTGGCGGGACCCTGCGGGGAAAACTGGAGGCAAATCGTCTCTCGAAGAGCGCGACCCAGGGACGGTTCGCTCGAAAGCCGACAGGATGAATGCACTTCTCGACCCTTTTCGTCTTGGCGAAAAGTGCTCTTTCCTTTGAATATGGTAAGGTTCGCAATTTTTTATTGATCAGTCCATCGAATGTTTTTAATGGTAACCATCAACAAGCTTGATGGAGTTGGTGATGGCTGCACCCCTTGATATCGACCAGTTGCAAACTTTCGTGGCGATCGTGGACACGGGAAGCTTCACGAAAGCCGCCGATCGCGTGTTCAAGACGCAGTCTGCCGTCTCGATGCAGATGCGCCGGCTTGAAGAGCGCCTGAGCAAGCAGCTCTTCATCAAGGATGGGCGGGGTAACAAATTGACCCCCGAGGGCGAGCGGCTGCTGATTTTCGCGCGCCGCATGCTCCGCCTCAACAACGAGGCCGTTGCCGCCTTCGACGACAATCGACTGGAAGGCAGTCTCCGCATCGGGACGCCGGATGATTATGCCGATCGCTACATGCCGGAAATCATCAGCCGGTTTGCGCGGACCAATCCGGGCGTCGAGCTGAACATCATCTGCGAATCCTCCGCAGACCTAGGCGAGAAGATGAAGCGGGGCGAGCTGGACGTAGCCCTTGTGACGCATAATCCGCGTATGCGGGTTTCGGAAGTCGTGCGGACCGAACCGCTCTGCTGGGTCGCCTCGGCGAACCATCCGCTGCCGGATAATGCGCCGGTTCCGCTGGCGCTGGGGCGCACGGATTGCCAGTGGCGGCAGGCCGCCTGTGCAGCGCTCGACAGCATCGGGCGCGATTACCATATCCTGTTTACCAGCTGGTCGTCGACTGTCGTTGCGGCGGCGGTGCTTGCGGGCATGGCCGTTTCTGTCCAGCCGGAATCGGCGTTGCGCACGGGCATGAAGGTCTTGAGCCAACAAGACGGGTTCCCGCCGCTGGCGCCTATCCAGATCGGGATCATGAAGCGACCGGGCGTGGCACCATCGCTGATGAACGCCATCACCAGCCATATCGCAGCCTGTCTCGACAACATCACGCCGGCGACCTTCGGTGCAGAGATCAACGAAGACTTCAAGGCGGCTTCGAAGCTGCCCTATCTCGTGGCGGTCAATTCCGGCTCGAGCTGGTGATGAATACCAGGTTTGGCTTCGGTTCATTGAGTGGATGCTAATTTTCGGAACAATCGCGTCTGAATCGTCCGTCGTTGACATCGCACCTGCCCAATGAAAAACGCCGGCCTCACGGCCGGCGTTCGTGTATCGCGTCTCGACTGATTGCTATCAATCGTATGTGGCGTTCTTGCCGTCGAAATAGATGTTGTCGGCCTTGCAGATGTCGATCGATGTCGGGTCGCCCTTGATCTCGGAGCCATCGGTAGCCGCCCAGGCAACGAGGAATACGATGTCGCACGCGCCATCGTAATCAAACTTCATGTTGGCGCTTTCGTTGCCATTGAGCTCGAAATTCATCCAGTTGCTGCTGAGCGAACCGTCGCTGCCCACGATATAAAATCCGTTGATGACGTAATCCGACTTGTTATGAATCTTGAATTCCATGCCGGCGGAAAGAGCCGACGAGGCAGACATTGCACATGCGAGTGCAGCGGCAGCCGCAACCTTCAGTATTTTCATGATCGATCCCCGTACAATGCGCGTCGTTGCGCGCGAAAACATGGAAGCTATGCAATAAAACCTATCTTTTGTCCTCAAATATGTTTGGGATGGTTAAGCTACGAAAGGCTTACGATCGCTTTTGGCCAGCCCACAAAGAAAAGGCGGGCAAAATGCCCGCCTCCACCTGATTAGTATCGACCTCAGAGGAGGTCGAAACGATCGGCATTCATGACCTTGTTCCAGGCGGCGACGAAGTCCTGGACGAACTTCGAGCCCGAATCCGCCTCGCCATATACTTCCGCCAGAGCGCGAAGCTGCGAGTTGGAACCGAAGACGAGGTCGGCGCGGGTCGCGGTCCACTTGATCGCTCCAGTCTTGCGGTCACGGCCGTCGAAGACATCGGCGGCTTCGGACTGCGGGAACCAGGCCGTGCTCATGTCGAGCAGGTTCACGAAGAAGTCCGTCGTGAGAGCCCCGACGCGGTCGGTGAAGACGCCGTGCTTGGTGCCACCGAAGTTGGCGCCGAGGACGCGCATGCCGCCGACGAGAACCGTCATTTCCGGCGCGGTCAGCGTCAGCAGCTGGGCCTTGTCGATCAGCAGCTCTTCCGTCGAGATCGTGAAGGCCGTCTTCTGATAGTTGCGGAAACCATCGGCCTGCGGCTCCAGGAACTGGAAGGAGTCCGCGTCCGTCTGTTCGGCAGAGGCATCCGTGCGGCCCGGCGTGAAGGGGACTTCAACGTCAAAGCCGGCGTCACGTGCCGCCTTTTCGACCGCTGCGGCGCCACCGAGCACGATAATGTCAGCGAGCGACACCTTCTTGCCACCGGCAGCGGAGCCGTTGAAGGCAACGCGGACGGCTTCAAGCTTCGACAGGACTGTTGCGAGCTTGGCAGGCTCGTTGACCGCCCAATCCTTCTGCGGAGCAAGACGGATGCGCGCGCCATTGGCACCGCCGCGCTTGTCAGAACCGCGGAAGGTCGAGGCAGACGACCAGGCGGTGTAGACGAGTTCGGAAACGGTGAGACCGCTTTCGAGGATCTTCGCCTTCAGCGCCTTGATGTCGGAAGCATCGATCAGCGGATGGTCGACGGCCGGGATCGGATCCTGCCAGATCAGGTCTTCAGCAGGCACTTCCGGACCGAGGTAGCGCGCCTTCGGGCCCATGTCACGGTGGGTCAGCTTGAACCAGGCGCGGGCAAAGGCGTCGGCAAACTGGTCCGGGTTTTCCTGGAAACGCTTGGAGATCGGGCCGTAGATGGGGTCCATGCGCATCGCCATGTCGGCGGTGGTCATGATGATGCGATGGGTCTTCTCGCCGGTTTCCGGATCGGGCGCGAAGTCTTCCGGCTTCAGATCCTTCGGCGTCCACTGATTGGCGCCAGCCGGGCTCTTCACCAGTTCCCATTCATAGCCGAAGAGAACGTCGAAATAGGCGTTGTCCCACTTGATCGGGTTCGGGGTCCAGGCGCCTTCGATGCCCGAGGTGATGGTGTCACGACCCTTGCCGCTGCCATAGGTGGAGAGCCAGCCGAGGCCGAGGGCTTCGATCGGAGCGGCTTCCGGCTCGGGGCCGACATGGGTGGCCGGGCCTGCGCCATGGGTCTTGCCGAAGGTGTGGCCGCCGGCGGTCAGAGCGACGGTTTCCTCGTCGTTCATGGCCATGCGGGCGAATGTTTCGCGAATGTCGCGGCCGGAGGCGATCGGGTCGGGATTGCCGTCCGGACCTTCCGGGTTGACGTAAATGAGACCCATCTGCACGGCGGCAAGCGGGTTTTCAAGTTCGCGATCGCCCTTGTAGCGGCTGTTGGCCTTGTCGCTGGTGGCGAGCCATTCGGTCTCGGCGCCCCAGTAGACGTCTTCTTCCGGTTCCCAGACATCGGCGCGGCCGCCGGCGAAACCAAAGGTCTTGAAGCCCATGGATTCCAGCGCGACATTGCCGGCGAGGATCATCAGGTCGGCCCAGGAGATGTTCTTGCCGTATTTCTTCTTGATCGGCCACAGAAGGCGGCGGGCCTTGTCGAGGTTGCCGTTATCCGGCCAGGAATTGAGCGGCGCGAAACGCTGCTGGCCCGTGCCTGCGCCCCCGCGGCCATCGCCCGTGCGGTAGGTGCCGGCGGAGTGCCAGGCCATGCGGATGAAGAGACCACCATAATGACCATAGTCGGCCGGCCACCAATCCTGGCTGTCCGTCATCAACGCGGTCAGGTCCGCCTTCAGCGCGGCGTAATCGACCGACTTGAAAGCCTTGGCGTAGTCGAAGTCCTTGCCGAGCGGGTCGGAGAGCGCAGAGTTCTGATGCAGAATCCGCAGGTTGAGCTGATTCGGCCACCAATCGGCATTCGAGCGCATGCTCATGTTGGTGGTGCCGTGCATGACGGGACATTTGCCCGATTTTTCGACCTTCGCGTCCATGGATATGTTCTCCGTGTTTCAAGTCTCGATGGTCATCTTGTCGTGGGGTTTTGAAACATTGATGACGTGGCGTCATCTCCGATCAGCAAGCACATCCCGCGCTCAGCGGGCAACGGCCGATCACTTTTCTCCATCCCTCAAGTGACGTGTTTTTTGCCGGTACGGGCCGGACACGTCAGCAATCTCGCATCAATTCGCTATAGTCTCCAATTGTATTTATTGAAATTTTCGATAAGAAAAACCTATGATGATTACCATCCGTCAAATGCGCTATTTCGAGGCTCTGGCAACCACCGGCCATTTCGGCAAGGCGGCCGAGATGGTCAATGTCAGCCAGCCGGCGCTGTCCGCGCAGATCGCCGACATGGAGGCAGCGCTGGGCGTCAAGCTGGTCGAGCGCTCGCGCACCGGGACCTATCTGACGGAGGAAGGCGAAGGATTGTTGCCGGAAATCCGCTCGATCCTGTCGGGCGTCGACCGTTTGCATGACCGGGCGCGGCAATCGCGCGCGACGCTGGAAGGACGGCTGCGGCTGGGTATCATTCCAACGGTCGCACCGTATCTCGTGCCGCGGCTGATTCCGATCCTGAAGGCGGACTATCCCGATCTCAATCTGGAAATGCGCGAGGCGATCACGCGGCAGTGCCTCGAAGAACTGCAGGCGGGGCGGCTCGATTGCGCGCTGATTGCGCTGCCGGCCGAGGCGAGCAATGTGGAGAGCCTGCCGCTCTTCCGCGACCATTTTCTCGTCGCCAGCGCCGACAATGAGACGGATATCCTGATGTCGCCGCTGAGCGTCGATGAGGTGGACGTGGAACGGCTTCTGCTACTCGACGAAGGCCACTGCCTGCGCGAACAGGCACTCGCCGTCTGCGGTGCGGGTTCCGGCCGTCGCGTGTCAAACTTCGGCGCGACCTCGATGACGACGCTGCTGCAAATGGTCAGTCACGGGATGGGGATCACGCTGATCCCGGAGATTGCGGTGAAGGACGAGGCGGACCGCAACCGCATGCGGGTCGTGCGCATGGCCGAGCCGCAGCCCTATCGCGAAATCGGCCTGATCTGGCGCAAGGGCAGCGCCATGCGGCGCCGGGATTTCGAGGCTTTTGGGGTTGTTTGCAACCGGGCGGCACAGGCTTTGCTGAGCGGGACATCCGACACCGTCGACCTGCCCCGCTGAGACCCTTCAATCCTTCATGTAGTCGTGAACAACCTCGCCGAGACCCAACGTCAGATCGGTGAGGATGTGGACTGCCGATTTGATTTCCAGAACCGGCAGCGCCGCGACATCGGCCAGCGCATGCGGGAAGAGAGCAAGCGCCCCCGGCCCTTCCCAGGCGCCCTTCACGGTGAGGTCTTCCAGATAGTAGCGAACGAGTTCGCAGATGCGCGGCGTGCAATCCACGTGCGGTATGATCTTGAGCATGAAATTGGGCGCGAGCAGGCTTTCGCGCACCTTGTCCACATCCAGCGCCCTATGCTTGTAGCCCATGGTCGCGGTGGCGATGCGCTGGCCGGAATAGTCGAGCGTGCCGACCAGCGTGTCTTTCACAACGGACAGGGAAGGCTCGGCGAATTTCTTCGGGAAACCCCAGATTTCGCGGCCGCCGGCAATCGGCGCGTCGTCGTTCAGGAACATCGAATGGACATAGCCACCGGCTACGCCGTTGAACTTCACCGGGATGACCTGACCGGATTCGGTGTAGTCGCCGAAGCCGGTCGAGTCCGGCATGCGGATGAACTCGTATTTAACCAGCGGCTCGTCGAAAGTCAGTGGCTCGGGCAGGACTCGGGCGAGTGCTTCGGGATCGGTACGGTAGGTGATAACGAGAAATTCGCGGTTCACGAACCGGTAGGGACCCGGTGGATAAGACGGGCTGGTAAGCGGCATGGCAAAGGCGTTTTTCTTCACATCGCTGATCTTCATCGCAAAATCCTTCGTTCAAAAATGCAGGAAACAGTCTCCCGGCCAATAAGGGCGGCAAAATGTTGCACCGCAGCACATTGCCGAGAATTAATGTGCTGCGGTGACATTTGTTTCCCGAAGGAAGATGAAGACGGTCTGCGCGACTTGCTCGCCTGATATCAGGCGAGCTTCTGCTTCAGGAAGGCGATCGTCCGGCTCCAGGCGAGATCGGCGGCCTGCTTGTTGTAGCGGGCGGCGGAGGTATCGTTGTTGAAGGCGTGATTCACGCCATCGTAGATGTAGATTTGGAAGTCCTTTCCGGAGTCGCTCAACGCCTTCTTGTAGGCCTCGATTCCGGCATTGATGCGCTCGTCGAGCCCGGCATAGTGCAGAAGAAGGGCGGCCTTGATCTTCGGTACGTCCTCGAATTTCGGCTGCTGGCCGTAATAGGCGACTGCTGCCTTCAAATCCGGCGCGTTCACTGCGGTCTGATTGGCGAGCCCACCGCCCCAGCAGAAGCCGATGACACCGACCTTGCCGGTCGTGTCGGGTGCGGTTTCAAGATATTTCACGGCGGCGACGGAATTGGCGGTCGCGTCCTCCGGCTTCAGCGCCGAGATCATTTCACGCGCCTTGTCCTCGTCGGATGGAGTGCCGCCGGCGGGCGAGAGGTAATCTGGCGCCAGCGCCTCGAAACCTTCGAGCGCGACGCGGCGGGCGATGTCCTTGATATGCGGGTTCAGGCCCCGGTTCTCGTGGACGACAATGACGGCTGGAAGCTTTCCGGTCGCGCTGGCGGGCCGCACCTTGTAGGCCTTCATCTCGCCGGTCGCGCCGGGGAAGGTCACGTCCTCTGCCTTCAGGCGGCTGTCATCGGGTGCCACGATCTCGGCCTTGGCCTGGTTGGCAGCCAGCAGCGGTGCGACAGCGGCAGCCGTTGCGGCGGAACCGGTCAAAGCGGTGAGCTTGCGCATGAAGTCGCGGCGGTCGAGCGTCAGATGCGTATATTCGTCATACGCATTGATCATGGCTTGGGTCACTTTCGGATTTTGATCGGGCTTCGTCATGACGTCGGTCTCCTCTGGATCGATGGATGGCGTCCCCACACCCCCTTTTGCCAATACGGCCATGGTGGCCCGCCGGACCTGATGCGGCAAAACACAAAATCGTGAGGCCTCACGCCTAACGAAAAAGCCGCGCAAACCGTTCCCGGCCCGCGCGGCTTTCAGGTGTTTCAGGATATCAATGCATGTCGAGAACGATGCGGCCGTCGATGCCGCCCTTTTCCATCGTCTCGAAGATGGCGTTGATGTTCTCTAGCTTGTCCCAGGAGAAGTGCGCGGCAACCTTGCCCTCGCCGGCAAATTCCAGCGACTCTTCGAGATCCTGGCGCGTACCAACGATGGAGCCGCGCACCGTGATGCGCTTCAGCACCGTGTCGAAGACGGGTAAGCTGATGAAGCCCGGCGGCAGGCCGACCAGCGCCATCGTGCCATGCGAGCGGAGCAGGTGGAAGGCCTGTTCCATGGCCTTCGGCGAAACGGCGGTGACCAGCGCACCATGAACGCCATGGGCCTGGAATTCTGCGATCGCCTTTTCATCACGGGCATCAAGGGTCACATCGGCGCCGAGCTTCTTCGCCAACGCCAGCTTTTCCGGGAAGATATCCACGGCGGCGACATGCATGCCCATGGCCTTGGCATATTGAACGGCCATGTGACCCAGCCCGCCGATGCCCGAGATGAGCACCCATTCGCCGGGTTTCACTTCGGTTTCCTTGAGGCCCTTGTAGACGGTCACACCGGCGCAAAGCACGGGTGCAGCAGGGCCGAAGTCCAGCTTGGACGGCAGGAGACCGACATAGTCCGGATCGGCAAGGCCGTATTGGGCGAAGCTGCCATTGACGGAATATCCGGTGTTTTTCTGCGACCCGCAGAGCGTTTCCCAGCCGGTGCGGCAATGCGGGCAATAGCCGCAAGCGGTGTGCAGCCACGGTACGCCGACGCGGTCGCCTTCCTTGACGCGGGTCACGCCCTTGCCGAGCGCGGCGACGAAGCCTACGCCTTCATGGCCCGGAATGAAGGGCGGGTTGGGCTTGACCGGCCAGTCGCCACGGGCGGCGTGAAGATCGGTGTGGCAGACGCCAGTGGCCTCGAACTTGACGAGGATCTGGCCCTCGCCGGGCGTTGGGACCGGCATCTCCTCGATCACAAGCGGGGATTTGAAGTCGCGAACGACTGCAGCTTTCATGGTCATCGTCATCGGGTGCTCCCTGGGGCTCGAATAGAGGCCCATAAGAGGGAACCGATGCCGGTGACGCATTGATCAATGTCAACTGTAGCGTGTCGCGCTTCGTGAATTTATCGTGACAAGCTAAAACAGGAAACTCTGGTTATTGTGGAAGCTTGTTTTCGGTATCCAGACGGAGTTCCACCCAGCCGGTCTCGATCACAATAGACCGAGGCTTTGCATCTGCCTCGGCCATCTCTCTCAGTTTATTGGCGAACTTTCGGCGATCGAGCGTCAGGTGGGTGTATTCGTAGTAGGCGTCGATCACTTCCTGGGTCACATGTTGCGATGTCATGATCTTGCTCCTCGTCTCCGTTAACTTTTGTTAACGTGATCCCGGGCAAAATTGTGACGGTCGCAGGACCATCCCAGAAATGACTATTCCATGTACCAGCCGTGGCTGGCGACGATGGATTGCCCGGTCAGCGCGTTTGTTTCGAATCCGGCGAAGAAATACGCAACTTCCGCAATGTCCTCGACGGTGGTGAATTCCGCATCGACGGTCTGCCCGAGCATGACCTTCGACACGACGTCCTCCTCCGAAATCCCCAACTCCTTCGCTTGTTCCGGAATTTGTTTTTCGACCAGCGGCGTGCGCACGAAACCGGGGCAGATGACATTTGCGCGGACGCCGAACTTGCCGCCTTCCTTGGCGACCACACGGGCCAAGCCTAGCAGGCCGTGCTTGGCGGTCACATAAGCGGATTTGAGCGGCGAAGCTTCCTTGGAATGGACGGAGCCCATGTAGATGATCGCGCCACCCTTTTGCGCCTTCATGTGGGGCATGCAGGCCTTGGTGGTCAGAAACGCACCGTCCAGATGGATGGCCAGCATCTTCTTCCAGTCGGCGAAGGCGAAATCCTCGATCTTGTTGACGATCTGGATACCGGCATTGGAGACGAGCACATCGACGCGACCCCATTTCTCGATCGTGGCGGCGACGCCAGCATTGACGGCCTCTTCACTCGTCACATCCATTTCCACGGCAAAGGCATCGCCGGGGCCGATGGCCTTGAGTTCGGCGGCTGCCTTTTCGGCGGCGTCGGCCTTCAGGTCGGCGATCACGACCTTGGCCCCCTCGGCAACATAGCGCCTGGCAATGGCATAACCGATGCCGCCTGCCGAACCAGTGACGATGCAAACCTTGTCCTTTATGTTCATGGTGATCTTCCTCTCGGATTACTTTCCGTTTGAAATTCGGCGGCGGTCGATGGTCTTGAAGCCGTCTTCGGGAATGCGCCGGTTGATCCATTGGCCGCAGGCCAGCGTCTCCTTCACATCGTCGAAGCCGGCGCGCCAATGGTCTTCCATGGTGATGCGCGAGAACTCGAAGTCCATCGTGCTCGTTTCATAGCCTCGCCTCTGATAGATGAGATGAACGACCGTGGTGCCGCCGCCGTCCTGCTCGCCGAGCAGGTACTGAACGTCCGGATCGTTCGCGAGTTCCGCGGGTACCTTCTCCAGAACCCGCTTCAGCGCCTTGCGCATCTTCTCCTGTTCGCGGGCAATCTGGGTGTTCAGACGCGTGCGGCTGGAAAAGCGAATCTCCTTCTCGCGGGCAGCCGCTTCCAGCATGTCGCGGGGCATGTGGCCGGAGGCGCTGAAGAGATCGACCTGGAAAACGCAGATGTCTTCCCTGTGGTCGCGGCGGTCCATGATCCATTGCAGCGGCGTGTTGGATACAAGGCCGCCATCCCAATAATGCTTGCCCTCGATCTCGATCGGCGGAAAGCCCGGCGGCAGTGCGCCGGAGGCTGCGATGTGCAGCGCATTGATACCGCCGCGGTTCTTGAGCTGGGCGCTGTCGAAATAGCGGAAGTTGGCGCTCTCGATCTCCACCGCACCGACACTCAGACGCGTGGGGCTGCGGTTGATGAGGTCGAAATCGACCAGGCTTTCCAGCGTCTCGATCAACGGCGAGGTGTCGTATAAGGCTATCGGCGCCCGGCCGCTCATCAGGGTGAAGAGATTGGGCAATTGCGGTTTATAGAAACCGTTGACGCCAACCGTTGCGGCCATGGAGGCAGAAAACTCGTTGAAGAAGCGGCGCAAAAGCGGCTCCTCGCCGATGGGGATGGTGCGCGGGCCAGACGTCACCAGTTCCCAGAAGCGGCGAAGGTTTTCGACGCGCTTGTCTTCCGGGCTGCCGGCAACGATGGCCGAGTTGATGGCGCCGATGGAAATGCCCGCGATCCATTCCGGGCGAATTCCGGCTTCATGCAGCGCCTCGTAGGCGCCTGCCTGATAGGCACCCAATGCGCCGCCGCCTTGAAAAACAATGATCTTTTTGTCGGAAAGCAAAGACATGAAACGCGATCACTCATAGCAATTGTCAAAAGCTGAACAATTGCTATCACCATTGTGCAGCGCACACAAATGACAATATGGTAAGTCTTTCTTATTGACCCGACATCACGGCCGAGAACGGGGAAATCAGGATGTTCGGCCACGCACCGCCGGCGAAAAAGCGGGTTGCCGGCGCATTTGAACCGGCTGCGGGGCCCAGCGTTCCCGATACCGCAAGGCTGCTGTTCTTGTAGGGAATGACCCCCGCAAGATCGAGATCACCGGACGTGCTCCTGAAGCTCGCCGTATTGAGTTCGGCAATTCCGTTGTCGATGACAGCGGCCATCTGAAAGCTGTCAAAACGCAGCGGCGTCGCAGAGGCGAGCGACAGGTCGAAAAAGCGTTTCTGCGAAGACAGTTCACGAAATACGGCGGGATCGAAGCCCGCCAGCTTGCCTGCACCGCCGCTGACCTTGATGGAACCGTTTGTCTCGGCGTGGCCTGATGGCAAAAGCGGCAGTCTCGAACGAATGTCGAGCTCCAGATTTCCCGTCGCCTGCGGCCATGGCCCGGAAAGGCCGAGCGCTGCCGGAACCGCACCCAGATCGACATTGCGCGCCTGCATCACAAGCTTGCAAAGCGGACCCTTTTCCTGATCCTCATCGACCGAAACTTCCGCCGATACGTTGCCATTCGCCACCTGCCCGGAAGCAACAGCAAAGGAGGCATGCCCGTCAACAATGCGAACCCCCGCTGCCATGTCCGTCACGCTGATCGCGCCGAACGCAGCCTTGCTGGCGGACATTCGGAGATCGACCTGAAAGTCCCGCAGGAACGACGTATCGAACCTGAGTGGCATGTCCTGCAGATTGCCAACAGCAGGAACGAAAGCCGCCAGAAACGCCCCTGCATCAAAATTGTCGAAAGCCAGCGTACCGGAAACGAATGGGGGCGCACCCCGCTTCGTCCAGCCGGCGGATGCAACGCCAGTCGCCTGATAGTTCGGCAACTGCAGCCTGAGATCCGAAAGGGTAAATTTCAAACCCTCCGAGGCCAAAGACGCCTTGAGATCGACAACCTTCAGCTTGTCGAGAACCGGATAGTTGAGCCCCACCCACTTCGCGGCAGCACCGACATCGGCGGCGGACGCATCGAGGGCCCCTGCGATGAAACTTCGTTCGCCGACATTCGCCGTGCCGGAAAAATTGGCAGTCAGATCGTCGGAGATCAGATTAAAGGACACACCAGAATTGTCGCCCGACATGAGTTTCTCGGGCTCGGCCAGCGAACCCGACAGGGTCAGCGACCGATCGGCCGCCTCGGCGCTGAGATCGAATGAAAGCGATCGTGAAAGCGTGGAGAATTCCAGCGCGCCCGCAACTTCCTGGAATTTCGCCTCGATTCCATCCTGCTGGCGGAACTGGAATGTTCCATCCACCAGCTTGATGCGGCCGAGATGCAAGTCATAAAGCGTCGAGCGTCCATTGGCTTTAGCGGGTATCGCCGATTGCCAGGGGAAGGTGCCTTCCGGGCTGCGCACGACCCGAAGAACGGGGCGTGCCAGCGTGACCGAGCTGAATTGCGGACTGCCTGTGAGCGCGGAAACCACATCAAATCGCCCCGAAATCGCCTCCGCCTGAAAGATGGTTTCGGCACTCGATGCGGCCTGCCGGACAATTTGGACATTCTCGAGCGTGATCACGGGAGACGGCCAGAAGGACACCGAGGTCTTGCCATTGACGAGGAACTCCAGGCCTGTCTGGCGCAGCACTGCCTCGTGAATCTGCTCGCGTACCATGCCGGCCGAAACGAAAAGAGACCCAAGCAGCCGCTGTCCGCCCGCAAAGACGACAATGACGATGGCCGCCAGCACCGCGATCCTCCATGTCAGGACGGCGCGCAGAGTGGACCGGACGTGCTGCAGGCGTTCAAGGGACGGTGTGGGCATACTCGGCTACTCGTTTCGTCCGCGACGTATGCGGGCGAATGCGCAGAAGGGGATAAACCCTCGGGCGTCGGAATGCAAATCGGCGCGCACGGACCTGTCGAAGTCCCCTTTATTTCCGCAATGCAACATGGTTTAAAATCGCCGCTGTTATTTGGAGGAAAGAAATGGTGACCGTACATCCGCTCTGGCAACCGTCTGCCACTGAAGTCGAAGCGAGCCCGATGACGGCTTTCATGCGCTTCTGCGAGACCCGCGCGGGTGCGCCCTTTGCGGACTATGACGGTTTTCACCAGTGGTCGATTACCGAGCGCGGCCCCTTCTGGAATGCTGTTTGGGACTATTGTGGGATCGCGGGCGAGAAGGGTGAGACTGCGCTTGTCGACAACGGCCATATGCTGGAGGCCCGCTTCTTCCCCGAAGCGAAGCTGAATTTTGCCGAAAACCTGCTGAAGGAAAAGGGTGACGGCGACGCTCTCGTCTTCCGCGGCGAGGACAAGGTGTCCTATCGCTGGACCTGGGACGAGCTGCACCAAACCGTCTCCCGTCTGCAACAGGCGATCAGCGCCATGGGCATCGGCGCGGGCGACCGCGTGGCCGCCATGATGCCGAACATGCCGGAAACCTATGCGCTGATGCTGGCCGTGACGTCGCTGGGCGCCATCTGGTCGTCCTGCTCGCCGGATTTCGGCGAACAGGGTGTGCTCGACCGCTTCGGCCAGATCGAACCGAAGCTCTTCATTGCCTGCGACGCCTACTGGTATGCCGGCAAGAAGCAGGACGTGGCCGAGAAGGTTCGCACGGTTTCCGCCAAGCTGAACGTTCCAGTTCTCGTCGTGCACTACGCAGGCGATGCCGATGCTCTTGCCGGCTCGCTATCCGATGGCCGGACTTTTGCACAGTTCATCGAACCCTATTCCGCAAAGCCGGTCGAATTCACGCGGATGCCGTTTTCGCATCCCGTCTATATTCTCTTTTCATCCGGCACGACGGGCGTTCCGAAATGTATCGTCCACTCGGCAGGCGGCACGCTGATCCAGCATCTGAAGGAACATGCTTTCCATTGCGGTCTGAAGAAGGGCGACAAGCTCTTTTATTTCACCACCTGCGGCTGGATGATGTGGAACTGGCTCGCTTCCGGGCTCGCCATCGGCGCGACGCTCTGCCTGTTCGACGGCTCGCCCTTCCATCCGGACGGCAATGCGCTCTTCGATTTTGCGCAGGACGAAAAGTTCGCGGTCTTCGGCACCTCGGCGAAATATATCGACGCCGTGCGCAAGGGCGGCTTCGTGCCGAAGAACACGCATGACCTCTCGAGCCTTCGCCTGCTCACCTCGACCGGCTCGCCGCTGTCGCCGGAAGGCTTCGACTTTGTCTACCAAGGGATCAAGCCGGACGTGCATCTGGCCTCCATCTCCGGCGGCACGGATATCGTTTCCTGCTTCGTGCTCGGCAATCCGGTGAAGGCCGTCTGGGAAGGCGAGATCCAGGGACCGGGTCTCGGCATGGCGGTTGACGTGTGGAACGACGAAGGTCAACCGGTGAAGGGCGAGAAGGGCGAACTGGTCTGCGCAAAAGCCTTCCCCTGCATGCCCGTCATGTTCTGGAATGACGAGGGCGGCGCGAAATACAAGGCCGCCTATTTCGAGCGGTTCGACAATATCTGGTGCCATGGCGACTTTGCCGAATGGACTGTGCATGGCGGCCTCGTCATCCATGGCCGCTCGGATGCGACGCTCAATCCGGGCGGGGTTCGCATCGGCACGGCGGAAATCTACAATCAGGTCGAGCAGCTTCCCGAAGTCATCGAGGCGATCTGCATCGGGCAGGACTGGGACGATGACGTCCGCGTCGTGCTCTTCGTCCGCACGGCAGAAGGCGTCGCCTTCGACGACGACCTGATCAAGAAGATCAAGACCAAGATCCGCACCGGCGCCTCACCCCGCCATGTCCCGGCCAAGGTCATCCAGGTTGCCGACATTCCGCGTACCAAGTCCGGCAAGATCGTTGAACTGGCCGTTCGAGAGGTTGTGCATGGACGCCCTGTCAAGAACAAGGAAGCACTGGCCAACCCGGAGGCGCTGGAGCTCTTTGCCGGGCTGGCTGAGCTGAAGAGCTGACCGGGGGGATTACCGCCCCTTCTCCAGCAGTCGCGATACCACGATCACCGGCACCAAGCCTGCAAGGATGATGATCACCGACGGGACGGACGCGGCGGCGACCTGCGAGCGGGAGGCATCCTCATAGACCAGCGTCGCCAGCGTGTTGAAATTGAAGGGGCGCAGCAGGATTGTCGCCGAGAGTTCCTTCGATGTCTCGATGAAGACGAGGAGCGCGGCAGTCAGTGTCGCCGGGCGCATCATCGGCATCAGCACTTCGCGCAATGCACCGCCCCGCGTGCGCCCAAGCGTGCGGGCGGCCCAGTCGAGATTGGGGGATAGCTTGTCGAAGCCGGCGGCGACATTACCCTCCGCCATCGTCAGGAAGCGCACCGCGCTGGCATAGACGATGGCAAAGCCGGTGCCGGAGAGAAGCAAGCCGGCAGAGACGCCGAAGAACGATTTCGTCAGCGTCGAAAGCGCATTGTCGAAGGCGGCAAGCGGGATCAGGACGCCTATCGCCAGAACGGTGCCCGGCACGCCATAGCCGAACGAGGCCAGGCGATTGGCCGCGCGCACCGCCCGCGTCCCGCCGTGGCGGATCGAATAGGCGAGCACGAAGCCGGCGGCAGTCGCGGCCAAAGCGGCACCGGCGGACACGATCACCGTATGCCCCAGCGCAGACAGAAGCTCCGGAGAGGCGAAGACTTCGAGGCGCTTGATCGCGTAGCCACCCATGACCCAGGCCGGGACGAAGAAGCCGACAAGCGGCGGCGCCGCGCAGAGGAGGACAGCAAGGGGGCGCATCGGGCCATTCAGCCGAATGCGGTTGACATTTTGCGCAGACGCCGGCTTGGCGCCCGCAAAGCGCTGACGGCCGCGCGCGTGACGCTCTATGAAGGCGAGCAGAATGACGATGGCCAGCATGACCAGCGCGATCTGGGCAGCGCCGGCGAGATCGTTGCGGTTCAGCCAGGTCTCATAGATCGAAAAGGTCAGCGTCTTGACACCGAGATATTCGACCGCCCCGATATCGTTCAGCGTTTCCATGATGACCAGCGTCAGTCCGACGACGATGGCGGGGCGGGCCATGGGGAGCTGCACGCGGAAGAAAGTGCGGACAGGCCCTGCCCCCAGAGTGCGCGCCACTTCCGCGGCATTGCGGCCCTGCATCAGGAACATGGTCCGCGCCGTCAGGAAGATATAGGGATAGAGCACCGAGCCGAGCACGAAGGCCGCGCCGGTGGTCGTGCGGATATCCGGCGACCAGTAGTCGCGGGCGGAGCGCAGGCCGGTGAGTGCGCGGATCGCAGACTGCAGCGGGCCGCTATAATCGAAGAACTCGCCGAAGGCATAGGCCGAGAGATAGGCGGGCATGGCAAGCGGCAGGACGAGCGCGACGGTGAGTGTCCGCCTCAACGGGAATTCGCAGGTGGATGTCAGCCAGGCGGTCGCTACCCCCGTGATCAACGTGCAGGCGCAGACCTCGATCAATAGTGCGAGAGTGGTCGCGGCGGAGCGCGGGATGACATTCGCAATCAGATGCGGCCAGGCGGCGAAACTGCCAGACAGGGCAATCCAGATGATCGCAATGATCGGAAGCAGGGCGGCAAGGGCGACCAGAATGGCGGCGGCACGCAGCAAGCGACCCTCGCCTGCCTTTGCTACATGCGCACCAACTGCCGTTCCGAGGTTGATCCCTGGCTGCATCTCGCCTTCCCTATCGTCGGCCTTCGATACCCACGGGTGGTGCCGGATGCAAGACTTGAGAGAAGCAGACAGGTTTTCGCTGGCCGTTTTCCGCAGGCAGGCCAGCCAGACGCGCCTCGTCCGGTCCGCTCAGTTCGCCAGCACGCGCTGCGACGGGAAGGCGATCTCCACCAGCGTTCCCTCGTTCGGCGTCGAACTGACGGAGAAGGTGGCGCGGTTGGCTTCCGTCATCGCCTTGGTGAGCGGCAGGCCAAGGCCGGTGCCCTCGCCGCGCTGGCGGGCTGCTCCCGATGGCGCCTGCTTGAAGGGCTTCATCGCCTGTTCGAGTTCCTCGCGCGTCATGCCGATGCCGGTGTCACGGATGCGCAGCATGACGCAGCCATTCGGTTCGTAAGAGGTCGAAACCACGATCTGGCCGCCAGACGGCGTGAACTTGATGGCATTTGCGATGATGTTGATCAGGATCTGCTTGACCGAGCGGGTATCGGCCACGACATCCGGCACGCGCTCCGAAAGTGCCGTGCGGACAATGACGCGCTGGGTGTTGGCCTGCGGCTGCAAAAGCGAGATCGCCTCCATCACCGTCGCATTGAGGCGCACGGCGGTGAAATCGAGATCCATTTCGCCGGCCTCGATCTTGGAAATGTCGAGCAGGTCGTTGACGATATCGAGCACATGCCGGCCGGAGCGGCTGATGTCGTTGGCATATTCGATGTAGCGCTGATTGCCGATCGGGCCGAAGCGCTCGTTCGACATCATTTCGGAAAAGCCGATGATGGCATTGAGCGGCGTTCGGATTTCGTGGCTCACCTTGGCGAGGAAATCGCTCTTGTGGGCATTGGCCGTTTCGGCGGCGCGCTTGGCGTTTTTCAGCTCGTCCTCTGTGCGCTTCCACTGCGTGATGTCGCGGATGACGGCGCAATAGCTGGCGGATGACGAAAGCCGGCCGAGCGTCATGAAGAGCGGCAGGCGGCCACCGGAGGCTTCACGGCCGATGACTTCGCGGCCATCGTTGAGCACGCTCGCGACGCCGTGGCCGGCAAGGCCGGCGAGATAGTCGGCCACGGCGCGCTGACTTTCATGCGCGAAAAGCATCGCAAAGGGTTTGCCGCGCACTTCAGCCTCATCATAGTTGAAGAGGGCGGAGGCAGAGCGATTCATGGAGCGGATTTCGCCCTCGCCCGAAATCACGACAACGCCATCGGTCGCGGTTTCGAGAATGGAGCGCAGCTCGCCCACTTCGGCGCGCAGGCTTGCGACTTCCGCTGCGCCCGCCGTGGCGACGTCGGCAAGCGGTTCGACCACCGGCACAACGGGTTCCTCAACCTTCACCGAGCTCGATACGGAGGGCATGGGATTGAGAGCCAAGAGGAGCGCCGCACGGCCCTCCCAGCGCACGGATTGCAGTTTCGCGGTCACCGGCACCCTGCTGCCGTCGGCCTGCACCAGGATCATGCCTGGGCCGTCCGGGTTCATGGAATCGTCGCGCTCCAGCAGACCATCAATGCCGCCGCGCGCTTCAAGGCCGCGTAGCGTCCGGTCGCCCGTCAGGCGGAAGAACTCCGGGTTGGCGTAGATCAGGCGGTCAGCCACATGCACGAGCAATGCCATGGGCAATTGCTGCGCAACCAGCGTTGTCAGCCCATCGCCCTGGGATTTGAACGCCTTGATCGATGCCAGATCATCCTTCAGGGCTTCCGCAGCCTGTTCTTCACTGTTCCGGACCAGCCGCAGAAGCGGCGGATTATCGCTGGCGAGCAAAGAGGGGCGCGTCTGAGGCTTTTCCGGCGAGGATTTTTCGGCCCGGGGTTTCGGTGCTGCCGGCTCTGCGGCTTTCTCGCCGGTTGCGTCGTCGACCCGGCCGCCGAGCTTGCGGGCAATCTCCCGAAAGGCAGCCTGTTCGTCGGAGGACAGGGTTTCGGGCAGCGCGGTTGAGCGGCGCTCCTCAAAGCGGATCACCTTGTCCGAATAGCGCCGCGACAGCGTCTCGACAAACTTCAAGGCCGGCGGCTCTTCGCGCGGCTCCGGCGGCGGGACATCCGTGGGTTCGTCCGCGGGAGATAGTTCCGATGCCGTGTCCTCGGGATTCAGGAGGTTCAGGCCGGTTTCATCGGGATCGTCGATGGCCTCGGCGACACGAACGATGCCGAAACCGCGAAAACCCTCGAACTGGTGATCGCGGGAATAGGTCGGAAGTGCTGCGAGATCGACCGGCACTTTCAGCGCTGCCCCCTCCACCGGCCAATAGACCGTTCGGCCGGACCAGGTGTTGCGCTTCGAAAGCAGGGCGGCGATGCGCCCGTCCGGGTCAAGCCGGAAACGGCGGGCGACGTCGTCAAACGATTTGCCCGCAATGTCCGCAGCCAGCGGACCGACCGCGCCTGCGAGCTCCGGCGAAATATCATGCAGAATGCCAGCCGCGTCGATGCGCCATATGAACCGGGCCGGACGGTTTTCGCGGCTGAATCCGAAGCCGGCAGGCTGCGTCTCTGCCGAGGTCTCGGTCGCAGGGGAGAGATCGGCGGGCGTGGACGGCGCGGACGACGGCACGGGATCAACTGCCGGCTCGGCTGCCGGCGGCGCTGCTTCGGCAATCTGCTCGCCGATCACGAAAAGCAGGTTCAGCGCGGGATGGGCAGACAATTGGGCAATGGCGGCCGGGTAGACAGCGTCTCCGATATGGATCGGGCGCTTCAGGACGTGACCGGGATTGCCCCGGACACCCTCCTGCAGCATGGAAATGACATGAAGCGGCAGCGCGAGTTCGCCGAAACCCGGCGTCGAAGACAGAACTTCACCGCTCTCGCCGATCACGGCGACATGGGTATCGGGATCGTCGAAGCCTTCGATCAGCCGGCGCGCGACATCGCGAGCCGCATTGGAGCGCACACCGACAGGTGCGCCGAAGAGAACCGCAATTTCGTTGCCGACCGCGATCTTCTCGACGCTCGCCTCCACCGTGATGCGCTCGAAGCCGGAGGCAACGCGCATGAGAAAGCTGCGCGGGCCGAAGGGTGCGCCGAGCTGGCCAGCGGTAGTCGTCATCTGCCTATAGGCGAGATCGCGAATATCCGGACCCTGATCGATGAAATCGTAAATCGAAGCATTGCCGAACATCCGTGCGCCGGCTCCATTGGCCCAAAGCACGCCTGACAGGTCTTCGCTGAACACAACAAGAGCCTCTCCGCGCGCAAAGCGTTCGCGAACCTTTTCGTGAACTGCGATGTCGATAAATGGATACTGGCTCATGGGTACTCACACTTTACGAACCCGGCGGACCCCCGTCGCCAAGTATTAACAGATTATTAATAACCCCGCATCCGGGCGGGGTCCACAAAAACAGCCAGGCACTCCAAGGCTATCACGCAGCAGGGTTAATTTGTGTGCGCCGCACAATCATGTTGCAATGCACAATAAACGGTGCTATATAGTCGTTCATCAACAAAGCTGGCGCCTCAAGAGAGGGCCACACACCCAAGGAGCGCATATCATGGCTACCCCGAAACTCGACGACGTTTTCTCGTTCTCCGCCTTCGACCCGTCCAAGTTTTCCGACTCTTTCCGCGAGCTTGCTGAAAAGAGCGTTAACCAGTCCAAGGATGCTTTCGCCAAGGTGAAGGAAGCGTCCGAAGATGCGACAAAGACCATCGAAGCCACGCTTGAAAAGGCACAGGCCGGCACGGTCGAACTCGGCCTCAAGGCTATCGACGCCGTTCGCAGCAATGCCGAAAGCACCTTCTCCCACATGGAAGCTCTCCTCGGCGTGAAGTCGGTTTCCGAGCTGTTCGAACTGCAGTCCGCATTCGCCCGCAAGCAGGCTGAAGCCGCTGTCGAGCAGATCAAGTCGATGCAGGAAACCTCGCGCAAGGTCGCTGAAGACGTTTCCAAGCCTTCGAAGGATGCCGCCCAGAAGGTCGCTTCGATCTTCAAGGCTGCCTGATTTTACAGGGCTTTTTGATGATGAGGCCGGGTTCGCCCGGCCTTTTTTATGTTTTTCGTACGGATTGTGCTTGAAAAAAAATCTCGACGCCCGTATGTGAGCGTCACACGCCTTTAAAGACGTGCCTCAAGCGGTTGTAGCTCAGTTGGTTAGAGCGCAGGATTGTGGCTCCTGAGGTCGGAGGTTCGAGACCCCCCAACCGTACCACTTCTCTTCTTTTCGAGATTTCCAGAACTTAGAGGAAAATCGCGTGGTCCGCCTCGACGATTTCCCGGAGGAAGCTGACGACGGTCCGTACGCGGGCGAGTTCGCGGGCGCTTTCGTGGATGATGGTCCAATAGGTCCGGCGTAGTCCGGTCTCCGGCAGGATGCGGACAAGGCTTTCGTCGTTGCGCGCAATATAATCATGCAGAATGCCGATGCCCGCGCCCGAACGCACGGCTTCAGTCTGCCCGATCGCCGAGGAGATCTCGAAGGCGGTGTCGACGCCCTTGAAGACCTCGTGCGCGAAATTCAGCGAGGGCGTGAAGAGCAGGTCTTCCACATAGCCGATCAGCCGGTGCGACTTCAGCTGCTCGATGTCGGCTGGTGTTCCGTTGGCCGCGAGATAGGCGCGTGAGGCATAGATGCCCAGCGTATAATCGGTGAGTTTGGACGACACCAGCCGGCCTTCGACCGGCCGCTCGATGGTAATGGCGACGTCCGCCTCGCGCTGCGACAGCGAAAACGCGCGCGGGACCGGCACAAGCTGGATTTTCAGCGCCGGATGGCGTGCGATGAGCGCGCCCAGGCGCGGGGCGAGGAAAGACACGCCGAAGCCGTCGGGCGCACCGATGCGCACTGTGCCGGCAAGTGCGGCATCGACATTGCCGACATTGGCCTGGGCGGCCAGCATTTCGGTTTCCATCCGTTCGGCCGCGTGCAGAAAGATTTCGCCTTCCGGCGTCAGTTCGCAACCATTGGTGCGGCGCACCAGAAGACGGGTCTGCAAGGCCTCTTCCAGCGCACTGACGCGGCGGCCGACGGTCGCGTGGTTGACGCCGAGCGTGCGGGCGGCGGACAAGATCTGCCCTGCCCGTGCCACGGCCAGAAATATGCGGACATCGTCCCAGTTCATCAAAATGCTACTCTCACCACCGAATCCGGCCTGTTCTCATGAACTTATCGTGGCCGAGCGCGCTGGTTTAGTCAAAGCGTGCTATTGCACCCGTGCCACAACGCTTTTGTTATGCGGCTTGGCCCCGCTTTGCACAGGCGGGCCGATTGCAATAGGCCGGGCCAACTGCTACGTTTGGTTAATTACATAGGTGCGCGTAGATGTATGCGGCGTGTGGGCGGGCTTGCAGCCTCCATTTCGCAGACGGGGAAGTCTTATGCGCGACGCTTTGGCAGAACCGTCGGCGGCGGCCGGTGAACGAGGACATGGCGACCTGGCAGGCGGGGCGCGCAGCAGACCAGGAACCGCGACGGTTGGACCGTCAGGATTTGGGGCATTCATGATTTCCAATTTTTCACTTCTCAGAAAGCGAAAAGGCAGCGGCGGCGAGTCCGGAGATCGTGATATGCCTGAACCCATGCAGAGCGATGTGCCCATGATTCGCGAACAGACCGAAAAACCCGAGCGCTCCGAGCCCGTGGATACCGTGGAAGCCGTACGTGCCCTTGGCACCTATCACGAGGGCCTGCGAAACCGCAGCGAAACGGCGCTGAATTCGCTGAAGTCGCTGCGCAGCGCGGCTGAAGAGATGGAAGGCCTGTTCACCGAGTTCGGCGAAATTGCCCGCCAGCTGCACCTGAACAAGCGCGAGCTCTCGGAGATCAAGACGGCCTATGGCGCATCGCGCAAGCTGAACGAGGAGCTGCGCGCCAAGCTCTCATCCTCGCAGGCCTCGCTTCTTCGCCTGCAGAGCCAGCTTGACGAAATTTCTTCCGAGCGCGACCTGCTGCTGCGCATGCGCAACGAGCTTTCGGACGCCCACAAGTCCGACCAGATTGCGCTGCGTGAGGCCGATGCCCGCGCCAAGGTTCTCGACAACGAGATGAGCGCGATGCGTTCGACGATCGAGAACCTGACGGAAAAGGCCGATCATCTCTCAGTCATCGTCGGCGAGAACGAAAAGCAGCTGCATGAACTGCGTGAAGAACGCAAGCTTCTGCAATCGAGCGTCGATTTCGAAGTCGCCGAGCGCATCCGTTTTTCCAAGCTGCATGACGAAGTCGTCACCAGCATGCAGTCGCAGCGCCGCGCGCTGGGCTCGGCCACGGACGAGCTGGACAAGGCACGCGACCGCGTGATGAAGCTGGAAGCTCGTCAGTCGGAACTTCTCGGCGAGCGCGAGGAGCTGCAGGCAAGCTTGCAGACGGCCGAAACGCTGCGCGAGACCGACGCCAAGAATTACGAAATCCGCCTGGAAGCCCTGACCTCACGCGCACGTCTGGCCGAGCATCTGCTCGAAAAGGCCCGCGACGAGCAGCGTTCGAACTTCCGCGACCAGACGGCGCAGGCCGAGACGCAGCGCCACATGCGCCGCCTCGAATCCGAGGTGGAAGCCCTCAAGCAGGAGCTTCAGGACACGGCACGCCGCAACAAGGAACTGGAAAAGTCGGAAACGCAGCTTCAGGCCCGCGTCGAAGAACTCAGCATCCAGCTTCGCGGCCATGTCCGTTCTTCGGAACAGTCGTCCGAAAAGATCCGCATGCAGCAGGAAGTCATCGAGGCGCTGCACAAGCGTCACGCCGAATATCTGCAGCAGGTCGAGGAGCAGGGACGCAAGCTCAACGAACAGCTGGAAAACGAACGCGCCGACCGCACCTATCTCGAAGGCGCGCTCAACTCCGCCCGCCGCGAGCGCAACTTCCTGCAGAGCCAGCTCATCAAGATCAAGGGCAAGCCGGAAGAACAGCCTGCCGGTCTCACGCTCGACTTCGAGCCGGATGCGCAGGAAAGCGAGTTCAACGAAGACGGCTCGCCGCGCAGCAGCGCCACCGTCGAGGAGCTTCGTCCGCGCAACCGCCCGCGTCCGGTCGATACGCCCCGCGACGGCGAATAAGCGCTGGCCGCTTCTGATCGCTGAATGAAATCATGCCCCGGAGCCCAGCTTCGGGGCATTTTCGTTTGCATTCCCCGTTGTGCAAATTTGCACATCGGATGCGGAAACCATGCCGTTGCTATCGACAAAATCCAGTGTCACTATGCGCCAAATTTCACAGATCGTTTCCGTTGGAAACGCTGTAGATTTCTGTTTAACGCAATTCCGGACGCGAAACCGGTTTCCGCTTTCGCTGGAATTGCCCTGAAGGAGGAACACATGAAGGAAATCGGTCATTACATCGACGGCAAGCATGTTGCCGGCAAGAGCGGTCGCTTTGCAGACGTCTTCAATCCGGCCACCGGCGAAGTGCAGGCCCGCGTCGCGCTCGCAACCGAGGCCGAGCTTGCCGCCGCCGTTGCCAGCGCCAAGGCTGCACAGCCGGGTTGGGCAGCAACGAACCCGCAGCGCCGCGCCCGCGTCTTCATGAAGTTCGTCGACCTCCTCAATCAGAACATGAACGAGATTGCCGAAATGCTGTCGCGCGAGCATGGCAAGACGATCGAGGACGCCAAGGGCGACGTCATTCGCGGTCTGGAAGTCTGCGAATTCGTCATCGGCATTCCGCATCTGCAGAAGGGTGAGTTCACCGAGGGTGCCGGCCCCGGCATCGACATGTATTCCATGCGCCAGCCGGTCGGCATCGGTGCTGGCATCACGCCGTTCAACTTCCCCGCCATGATCCCGATGTGGATGTTTGCCCCGGCAATCGCCACCGGCAACGCCTTCATCCTGAAGCCTTCCGAGCGCGATCCGTCCGTGCCGCTGCGTCTCGCCGAACTGATGATCGAAGCCGGTCTTCCGGCAGGCGTTCTCAACGTCGTCAATGGCGACAAGGCCGCCGTCGATGCGATCCTGACGAACCCCGAAATCAGCGCCGTGACCTTCGTCGGCTCCACGCCAATCGCGCGCTATGTCTATGGCACTGCCGCCATGAACGGCAAGCGTGCGCAGTGCTTCGGCGGTGCGAAGAACCACATGATCATCATGCCGGACGCCGACATGGACCAGGCCGTCAACGCCCTGATGGGTGCGGGCTACGGTTCGGCCGGCGAGCGCTGCATGGCGATCTCGGTGGCCGTTCCGGTCGGCGAAGAGACCGCCAACCGTCTCATCGAAAAGCTGATCCCGAAGGTGGAATCGCTGCGCATCGGCCCCTACACCGATGACAAGGCCGACATGGGCCCGGTCGTCACCAAGGAAGCCCAGGCCAAGATCAAGGGCCTGATCTCGCGCGGCGTCGAGGAAGGCGCCAAGCTCGTCGTCGATGGCCGCGACTTCAACCTGCAGGGCTACGAAAACGGCTTCTTCGTCGGCGGCACGCTGTTCGACAACGTCACGCCGGACATGGATATCTACAAGACCGAAATCTTCGGGCCGGTTCTGTCGGTCGTTCGCGCCAAGAACTATGAAGACGCGCTCGCCCTGCCGATGAAGCATGAGTATGGCAACGGCACCGCGATCTTCACCCGCGACGGCGATGCCGCCCGCGACTTCGCCTCGCGCATCAATATCGGCATGGTCGGCATCAACGTGCCGGTTCCGGTTCCGCTCGCCTACCACTCCTTCGGCGGCTGGAAGGCCTCTTCCTTCGGCGACCTGAACCAGCACGGCCCGGACTCGATCAAGTTCTGGACCCGCACCAAGACGATCACGTCGCGCTGGCCGTCGGGCATCAAGGATGGCGCGGAATTCTCGATGCCGACGATGAAGTAAGCATTCCTGCTGCAATCTTCGATTTGCAGGAAGTGCGTTTTCTGTATAGTGGGCGGGTCCTCACGGGCCCGCCTTTTTTGCGTCTTTACAAGATGTTGAAGGCCGCGCGGGAGCGATCGGAGAGCAGGCCACGCTGGGGAGCGGACATTGGTGGATACGAGTGCACAGGGCGCGGGCGGGTTTGTTCGCGCCGAGTTTCGCGGGACGGCCAGCGAATATTTCGGCATCTGGATGGTCAATATTCTTCTGACCATCGTGACCATCGGCGTCTACTCCGCCTGGGCCAAGGTGCGGCGCAACCGATATTTCTACGGCAACACGTTCGTGGCCGGGCAGTCGTTCGACTACCATGCCAAGGGCAAGCAGATCTTCATCGGGCGGCTCATCGTGTTCGGAGGGCTGATTGCGATCAACATCGTGACCGGCATCGTGCCGATCCTGGGGCTTGTAAGCCCCATCGTCTTCCTGGTTGCGCTGCCGTGGCTGATGGCGCGGGGCCTGCGTTTCTCGGCGCGGGTGACGAGCTACCGCAACGTCCGCTTCAACTTCACCGGAACCGCCTGGGGCGCCTTCAAGGCCGTCGTGCTGGGCGGGGCGGTCGCGACCCTGTCTCTCGGCATTCTCGCGCCGCTGGCCAGCCGCTGGTTCTATCGCTACCTGTTCAATAACCTTCGCTATGGCGATCGCAGTTTCTCAACCGACCCCCGGGTCGGCAAGATCTATGGCGCTGCCCTTCCCGCCATCATCCTCTTTGTTGTTGGCATCGTCATTTCCCTCGCCATCGCCGTCCTGATCTTTTTTGCCGCCAACAAGCTGCCTGCGGACGGATCGGCCGACAAGGCGCTCCAAAACGCGTTTGTCGCTGGCCTCTTCGGCATGATTGTCCCGCTCATCATCATCTATTTCCTCTGTGCGATCCTTTATCGGGCCGGTGTGCGGAATGTCGTGATGAATGCTTCGGTGCTGGATGAACGCCATCGACTGTTCAGCGACCTGCCGCGCTTCGGCTATCTCTTCGTTGTCCTGAGCAACCTCTTTCTCATTTTTCTCACGATGGGCCTGATGCGGCCCTGGGCGGCCATTCGAGAACGCCGTTATATTGTTGAGCATAGCGGCATCACTTTCGATGGCGATCTCGGAACCGTGCTCGACTCCATGGAGGCGGCGGGTGTGGCCGCCACGGCGGAATATCTCGATCTAGAGGGCTTCGATTTTGGCTTCTGACGCGCGCGCATCTTCCCCTGAGCGGATCGCCGAGGGCGTCTGGCATCCGCCGCGATCCAGCGAGGCGATCAAGGCGGAGATCTGGGTTCAGGGCGACTCGGTCATCGTTCGCCGTACTGGGGCGGGAGCTGGCGAAGCCGCGCTCGCGCTGGGCTTCCTGTCGACGATCGAGGTGTCTTCCCGCGTCGGCAACGTGCCGCGCCGCATCGCATTCAGCAACGGGTCGCTCTTCGAAACGCCTGATAACGCAGGCATCGACCTGTTGCTGCAGAAGCGTGGTTCTAACCAGGCTGGCTTATTTGTTCATGGACTCGAGCGGTTCCACCCGCGGCTGATCGTTTTTGTGGTCGCGGTCTTCCTTCTGGCCACGGCGATCTATCGATTTGCCCTGCCCGCGCTGGTTGAGGTTGCGGTGCTGGTCACTCCGGACGTCGTGCCGCAGGCGATGTCAGTCGGAACGCTGAAGTCACTGGATGCAACCGTGCTGAAGCCGAGCCAGTTGCCGGAGGCCAAACGACGGGCCATCGAGGCGGGATTCTCCGAACTGGCAAGGCGGGCGGACCGGGGAACGGGCGGCTACTCGCTCAACTTCCGTGAAGGCGGCGCCATTGGGCCCAATGCCTTCGCGCTCCCCTCCGGCACGATCATCCTCACCGACGAACTGGTCGATGTCGCGGGCGACGATACGGACATGGTGCTCGCCGTGCTGGCCCATGAAATCGGCCATGTCGACAAGAAGCATTCGCTGCGCCAGATCTACCGCGCTGCAGGGACTGCGGGCCTGATCATGCTGATTGCCGGTGACGTCGGCAGCGCCGCGCAGGATGTGCTGACCAACGGAGCGGCCCTCCTTTCGCTCTCCTATTCGCGGGAGGCAGAGAGCGAGGCGGACCATTATTCCGTTTTCCTGATGACGAAGTCCGGCCGCGATCCGCTGGCGCTCGCCCGCTTCTTCACCGCATTGCAGGAAAAGCTGAATGTCGGACCGGAAGAAACCAGCATGTTCGACACGCATCCCGGCATGCCGGATCGTCAGAAGATGATCGAACAATGGGCTCGCGAGGCCAAAGAGGCAAAGGCCGAAACGAAATAGGGCCGGAGGCTGGCGCCCCGGCCCCGAGATCTCGAAAAAGTATCCGCGAGCTTACTTCGCCGGGCCATCGTTCAGGCCGACCTTGTCGACCAGTTCGGAGGCCTGCTTGCGGTACTTGGCAACGTCGGTCAGTGGAAGCTTGTCCGGGTGGATTTCGCCGAAGGACTTCACGACGGCAGACGGCTCGGCACCAGGGAGAACCGGATATTCAAAGACCTGCTCGGCATAGATCTGCTGGGCCTCCTTGGAAGACAGGAATTCCATCAGCTTGACAGCGTTGTCCTTGTCGGGCGCATATTTCGCGAGCGCCATGCCGGACACGTTCACATGCGTGCCGCGATCCTTGGCATTCGGGAAGAGGACCTTGATGGCGCCGGCCCATTCCTTCTGCTCCGGCTCCTTCGTGTCGGTCAGCATCAGGCCGACATAATAGGTGTTGCCGAGCGCCAGATCGCATTCCCCGGCCCAGATGGCCTTTGCCTGGCTGCGGTCGTTGCCGTCCGGCTTGCGGACGAGATTGTTTTTGAGGCCCGTAAGCCACTTTTCGGTCGCTTCCGCGCCGTTATGGGCGATCATCGAGGCGATCAGGCCGATATTGTAGGAATGCTGGCCGTCGCGCATGCAGATCTTGCCCTTCCACTTGGGATCGGCAAGCTCTTCATAGGTGATCTCGTTCTGGGCAACGCGCTCCTTGGAGGCATAGACGACGCGACCGCGCGTGGTGAGGCCGAACCATTCACCGTCTGCGTCCCGGACGTTCGCCGGGATGTTGCCTTCGATCTTCGCATCCTTCAAAGGCTGAACGACGCCGCCTTCCTTGGCTTCGGTCAGGCGGGCGATATCCACCGTCATGATCACGTCGGCGGGTGAGTTCTCGCCCTCGGCCTTGATCCGCTCGACCAGACCCTTGTCGAGGAAGAGAACGTTGGTCTTGATGCCGGTTTCCTTGGTGAAGGCATCGAGAACCGGCTTGATCAGATCCGGCTGGCGATAGGAATAGATGTTGACCTCGCCATCGGCGAATGCAGGGAAAGCCGTTCCGGCAAGCAGGGCTGCGGCAAGGACGGAGTTCTTAGCAACGTTCGACAATGATACCTCCAGTATCTATCTTGACAATTTCGGTCATCTTTTAGGTTGACGCACTTGCCGCGTCAACACGAATAAACAAATATGAGTGGGCCGTTCATATTTTGGAATTGTTCCAAACTGCAAACGGGTCTATAAGAACGCCATCGAACGATTGAGGTTCTCGAATGCGGCTGACGAAGCAGACCAACTATGCAGTGCGGATGCTGATGTACTGCGCGGCGAATGCGAACAATCTCAGCCGAATTCCCGAGATCGCCAAAGCCTATGGCGTGTCCGAACTGTTTCTGTTCAAGATTCTGCAGCCTTTGCACAAGGCGGGCATCGTTGAAACGGTGCGCGGACGCAACGGCGGCATCCGGCTGGGTCGCCCGGCCGACAAGATCACTCTCTTCGATGTCGTAAGAGTGACCGAGGATAATTTCTCGATGGCGGAATGCTTCGATTCCGACGTGACGGAATGCCCGCTCGTCGACAGCTGCGGCCTGAACTCTGCACTGCGCAAAGCCTTGAACGCGTTCTTCGATGTATTGTCGCAATACTCGATCCATGACCTTGTCGTGGCACGTCCGCAGATCAATTTCCTGCTCGGGCTTGAGGAAATGCCGGCGAAAGCAACCGCTTCCGCCTGAATTTCTTCAAACGACTGTCGTCGTTGAGTCGCACGCGCACTTCAGAAAAATCAATAGTTGGAATCGCCGATTGCAATGGCGCGAATTTCAGGTTGAGTGCGAGTTGGAGCATTCGGCCCAAACGTCGAATTCCGGGAGGTCTGGCGGGACATTTAAAAAGCCCGGGAGATAGAGTTTTCGCAGGCGGTTGTCAGACGGTTTTGCCGTAACTGCAAACATTCATTTGGTTCAAGGACGGGCTTTTGTCGCTGCAATTGAAAAATCAATGTCCCGGCAATTATCAGAATGAGCTTGCCAAGGCCGTCAACCGCGTCGACTTCTTCCGTATCTTCCACTCGATGGCTCTGCGTGCAGGATTTGAGCACTTCTGCCTGATGCGGCTTTTTGCCGACGTTCCCTCGCCGACGCTATCGACGCAACTCGAACTGCACGATCTGCCAGCGGGGCTGGCCGAGGCCTATGATGCACGCTTTGCATTTTCCGACTCCGGGCTTTTCAAGATGCTGCAGGAGACGACGCTTCCGACCTATTGGATCGATGCAGACGGAAGCCAGGATGAATTGATGCGCCAGCTCGGATTCGAGCTGGCATTGTGTGTTCCTGTTCAGGGATTGAACGGCAGCCGCCATGCGATCATCTTTCTCGGCGACCGCGACGTTCCGACCATGGAATTGCTGCACGCGGTCTATTACGACGCGGCCTATGCGTTCGACTTCTATTTCCGTGAAATCCTTGCGAACAAGAAGGGCATGGGGCTGACACCGCGCGAACTGGAAATCCTGAAATGGATCTCCCATGGCAAGACGGCGGGCGAGATTGCCCTGATCGTGTCGGTTTCGGAGCATACGGTGAATTCCCATACCGCGACGATCCTCAAGAAACTCGATGTGGTGAATCGTACGCAAATGGTGGCCAAGGCAATTCGGGAGCAGATTATTCCCTGATCCCCAGAACGCCCTTGGCGGATTCAGCCTTTGGCAATGTGTTTGGTTTTTGAATTTGGCTTGGCTTGGCGCTGCTATCTGTGCAACACCAAGGCCGAAAAGTTGGTTGCCCGAAAGGGCGAAATGGAGTGGCGAAGTTAATGGCGACTGTCGTCAATATTATGCTGATCGATGACGACCCGGCGGAAGAGCTGATCTTTCGCGCGCAGATGAAGAAGGTCGTCAATTACGATATCAACATGCTGTACGCGGCAAGCATCGACGATGCTGTCGCGATGTTCGGCAAGGGCGCCAGCGTCGATATTGTGCTTCTGGACAACCGTCTTGGACCTGGCGAGGATTTCCGCGAAAGCGCTCCGCGGCTCCGACAGAGCGGCTACATTGGCCCGATCGGTGTCATTTCGTCTTCACTCACCGACCCCTACTTCCAGTCCTTTGCCGAATACGGTGCAGATTTCCGCATCGACAAGGCGGAATTCGACCCGACGGCCATCGGCTTCCTGATCCAGGAATACGCTGCCCGGTAGGTCATCAAGCTATGGGATTGCAATCGGCGGCCATCCGCCGACGATCCGGCCTTGGGAAAAAAGCTGTATCTCCCCGAACTGAGAGAGAACCGCTTCGCTTTGCGTGGGGCGGAAGAAGACGAGATCGTCATCGCGCAGTTCGCAGGTGTTGGGAAGAGACATGAACTGCTGGTTCGATGAGTGCCCCCACAGCTTGCTCTCCCGCATACCCGGCGGATAGATCGGCCTTGCCATCCAGTGACCCCCATAGAGAAAACAGCCTCTGGCCCTGAACAGGCCGAGCGCCCGGAAGGCCGATGTCATCCAGGCAGGGCCCGGCAGCATGGCATCGACAACCTTGAGAGCCGGCGTGGCGATGAAGATGGCCGGTTGGAGGCTGGCGAGCGTGCCGGTGTCGAAATCCGTGGGCTTGACGACGGCGGAGCCTACGGACAGTTCGGTCGCAGCACCCGGATCGGCATAGGTGAGGACCGTCTTGCTTCCGCCGCTGTTGATGATCTTGCGGCAATCGGGCGGCAGCGCCTCGGCAAAGGCTGCCAGCCTGGCCCTGACGGCCTTCGCCTCCCCCTCCGCCCCGCCGGCGAAACCCGGAATGGCTGGGATATGCGCCTCATAGCCCATGATGCCCTCAAGCGTGAGCATGCCGGAGCCAAGTGCCGCTGCCGTTGCCTCCAAAACAAGGGACGGCGTCTCGACCCCGCCACGATGCATGCCGACATCGACCTCCAGGGCAATACGAAGCCGAATTCCCCTGCTCTTTGCTAGGGCCGCCAGTTGCTCGACCCTCGCAGCGCCATCGGCCAGAAGCACCGTGCGCGCGGCAAAGTCGGCGATTGCTTCCGGTCGCATGCCGGAGAAAAGCGCCTCAAGCGCGGCCGTCGGCATCGGCTTCCCGAAAAGAATATCCACGTCCGGGAAAGCCTTCAGCACGGCGCAGGCGACCATGACGTCGAAACTCATGATGCGGCGCGTGCCCAGCCGTTCCATCACATGGGCAAGAAGCGGTATCGAAGGCAGCGACTTGTCGACGACACGCAAAGCCACGCCCGGCGCGACGCCGGCGCGAATGATTTCAAGGTTCCCATCCAGCCTGTCCAGATCGAGCACCAGTGTCGGGCGATGTCGCCCGGCAAGCTGGAGCGCGTCTGCAAGCCTCTGGAAATAGACAGTGTCGCCCATCATCACACGTCCAATATCCTGGCGAGATAGGGGGAGATGAAGCGACCGTCGGGATCGATCTCGCGGCGCAACTCCATCGCATCCTTGAAGCGGGGATAGAGCGCGGCGAAGTCGCGGGCTGTCAGACTGTGCATCTTTCCCCAATGCGGACGACCGTCATATTTGCGGAAGATGGGCTCAACGGCGTTGAAGAAGGCCGTGGGGTCTTCCGCGGCATCGTGATGGACGGCAATCGAACAGGTTGCACGCTTGTAGAACGGGCTGAGCCACGTCTCGTCCGCCATGACGGAGCGGACTTCGAGCGGGAAATAGACCTCCGGGAAGTCGCGCTCCATCATGCTCAGGATTTCCCGCAGAGCCTTCGCGCCGACCTCGAAGGGCAGATGGTATTCCATCTCGTTGAAGCGAGTCCGCCTCTCGCTGACATAGGCGCCGAACCAGACATCGACGAAATCCTCCGGCTTGATTTTGGCAAGCGCCGAACCGATGAGCTTGCGGCGGAGCCACGGCAGCCGTTTCAGTGTGGTGCGCAGCATTTTCAGGGTCTTCAACCCATCCTCATCCTGTTCGGGTGGATGCGCACTGACAGGAGCTTCGGTCATGTCGTAGCTCAGGTGAAGCGCATGGCTGGAGAACGGGATGACAAAGAATTCGGCCGAACGATGCGAGCGCATCAGGCTATCGAAGTTTTCGAGCATGTCCGCAACGGCGAGCGCGTGGCGGCGGCGGCGCAGGCGATAGGACGGCATGTTCTGAAAGGTCACCTCGGTCAATGCGCCGAAAGCACCGAGATTGACGCCCACCGCCTGGATCATCTCCGGCTGCGCATCCGCGCTGAACTCGCGGATTTCGCCGCGCCCGTCCACCAGACGAACCGTAAGAAGCTGCGTGTGATAGGCGCCGAGACCGAGACCGGAGCCATGGGTTGCCGTTCCGAGCGCGCCGCCGACCGTCTGACGGTCTATGTCGCCCATATTGGGAAGGCCCTGACCTACGGCATGCAGCAGTTGCGTCAGCTGCCCCAATGGTGTGCCCGCCCCAATCGTCGCAGTCATGCGCTCCGTGTCGTGTGCGCGAAGGCCGGAAAAGCCGCCAAGATCGACGATCGTGCCCTCGCTGGCCACGAGCGGGGTAAAGGAATGTCCAGAACCAATCATGCGGATAGGCCGGTCGCCCCCACGGATCACGTCACCCAATTCCCCCTCATCGGCAGGGCGAGCGATCTGGCGGGGATTGGCGCGGACATTGCCGGCCCAGTTTGACCATGTGGTTGCCGTAGCGCGCGTCATTTTACGACCTTCCGATATTCCGTTTCAATGGCCTCGTCGCCGCATCAATGCGTTCAGGAAAATGAAAATGACGGAGGCGGCGGCACTGGCGGCGCCGAAATAGGCAACACCCGCCGACGAGCCAGCGTCGATGAAGGCAGATGCGCCCGCTGGACCTAACGCGGCTCCAAAAAGCTGTGCTGCGGGAACGAGGAGCGCCGCGCCGCGTGAGGCATCCGCATCGACGGCCAGGCGTATCTGGAATGGAACGACGAAGAGCCAGATGAAGCCGATGCCCATAGCCAGAGCCCAGAAGACGAGCGCGGGCGGATGAAGCGAGATCGCCAGAGAGATGGCAAGCGCCAGAAGACCGGCCACACCCAGAACGGGGCGAAACGGCAGGCGGGCCTCGACGGCGGTCGAAATTGCCGCACCCAGAATCTGCGCCACAAGGCTGACGGACACCATTAGCCCGATGACCTCGGCGGCAATACCTGCGTCGCCGCCGAGCGGTTCCAGAAAGGCCCAAAGCGAGCCGAGGAACATGTAGAAGGCGAAGATTGCAAACAGGGCCGTCAGGGCGGCGGGACGCCAAAGTCCCGATCCGGCGGGGTCGGAGGGTTTTGGAAGCGAGCCGTAGCCTGCCGGCAACAGCACTACACCAACAAGGCTGGCCGCAGAGACAAGCGCCAGCACCTCGAACCCGCCAGCCGCACCCCAGCGCGGAACGATCCAGAGCGCCAGAAGGACGGCAATGCCCGCCTGCGCCAGGGTTTGCAGCGAGACGAAATAGCCCCCGATGCGTCCCGGATGGCGCGAACGCGCGATGAGTTCAACCGCGAAGGCCACGAGCCCGCCTTCGGCAAGGCCCGCAAGCCCGCGTGTCACGACGACAGTCGTCGGACCGTCGGTCGCTGCGGTCGCATGGTTGAAGACGACCGATAGGATAAGAAAGATCGCAGCCTTGAGGCGGACGGCACCGCTGCCGAGCAGGAAGGCGGAGAGAACCGAGCCGATGCCGATCGCCAGGATTTCGACCGTAGCTGCCAGCGCAAGCTGGTCGAAATTGACCCGCCCGCTGGTAAGCAACGCACCGAGGAGAATGGGCTGCAGACCGAGAACCAGCAGCCCGACCGAACCGACCCACAAGGCGGCGAAGACATTGGTCCGCGACGGATTGCCGACGAGCCACTCAGTGTTCATTCCGCTCTCTCCCATCGGGTACTGAAACTGGCTTTTCAAAAACTGATAGACTATCAGCTTTTGAAAGATGATATTGTGAAACGACATTTGTCAATCGGGATCGGCCTTTGAAACAGCCTGGTGGAACATTGCGGCGGCAGCCGCGACAGGATCGCAGCCGGGAGCGCGTGGACCTCATTCTTTCGACCGCGCAGACATTGATCGGCGAAAAGGGTCTGGCAGCACTGGCGATGATTGATATCGCGACCGCTAGCGGCATGCCGTTGGCCAGCGTCTATCATTACTTTCCCAACCGAACGGCGGTGATGGCCGAACTCTACCGGCGCTTCTCCAGTACGTTCATGGACCGCATCAAGGACGTTCTGGGCACGATCGAGACCGCACGCGACATTCTGCAGGCGACCGACGCGATCATCGACGGCTATTTCGACATGCTCAAGGATGAGCCCGCCCTGCAGGATCTGCTCAACGCCGTTCAGGCGGACAAGGAAATGCTCGATCTCGACATCGCACAAACGCGGCTGCAGGCGATCGCCTTCTCCGCCGAAACACAACATCTGATTGCGGAGCTTCACCGCGAAAACTATGCCCGCTCCGTCTATCTGTTGTTCCAGCTTGCGGGGGGAGCCCTGCGTCTGGCGCTATATCAGGGGGGAGAAGAGGGCGAGCGCATCGCAGGCGACTTCAAGCGCCTCGTTCGCGGGCAACTTGCAGAGTTTGACCTGCGGTAAGAGATTGAACTTGACTGTCGTCACGACCGGCGGGACCTTGCAACGAAGAGATTCGCGAATCCTCTTTCAAGGCGCGCGGCCTTAATCGTACAAATGAGCCTACCGACATGAGCCTCGAGCCAAACGACGAACGCATCGACGCAGAGTTGAATCGCGCGATCAACCGGACGGATTTTTTCCGGGTCTTCCGGATGCTCGCCGATCGCTACGGCTTTCTATCCTTTGCCGTTTTCGAGCTGACTGGCGTCAAGGTCGAGCCGCGTCTGGATCGTATCTGCCTCCTGGCAGACCTTCCGCGCGGACGCGGCAGCCTTGCGAATGTCTCTGCGGAGGCAAGTCAGGCGCTTCTGGGACAGCTGGCGAGCCTGCGCAGGCCGGCGATTGCGGCTCAGCCCCCCACGGCGCTCGTGCCCTTCATGACGTGCCGACGCGCCATCCTCATTCCCATGACCGCCTATACCGGCGAACGCCTCGTGCTGGTGCTGGCCGACGAGGCCGAATCGCGTCCCGAGGCCGAGATCGCCGGCGCGGTCTTCGACTTCCTGCAGGCATTGCAAAAACTGGCTGTTGCCGAGGGACTCGACGCCGATACGCCACGGTTCCGCAGGCGCGAGATCGAGGTGGTCGAGTGGACGGCGGAAGGCAAGACATCGGCCGAGATAGCCATCATTCTTGGTCTTTCCGAATATACCGTGAATGAATATATTGGCTCGGCGATGCGAAAACTTGATGCGCTGAACCGGATTCATCTCGTGACGAAAGCAATCAGGGTCGGGATCATAAGCTAAATGGGAGACGGCGTGGAGGGACAGCAGAAAGCCATTGATGTACTTCTGATCGATGACGACCCGACAGAATATGAGATCATCCAGTACAAGCTGAAGAAGGTGGAGAGCCACGACGTCGCCGTCGATTTCGTCTCGACGCTGGATGCGGGGCTGGAGAAGCTTGCCGAGCGCAGCTACGACATCGTTCTGATCGACAACCTGCTCCCGCCCCACAGCGATTTCCGCCAGACTGTCCCCTTGATCCGCAAGGCCCGCTATATCGGCCCCATTGGCATTATCTCCAGCGACATATCCGGAAACTATTTCCAGTCCTTCGGCGAGTTCGGGGCGGATTTCCGCATGTCGAAGCAGGAAGTGGACGCCCGCAGCCTGCGCTACATCTTCAACGAATTCACGCGCGACAATTCACTGCCCTTCGACGAAGAGACCTGAGAAGGCGTTCAGGGGCGACGGATTATACCTGCACGCCAAGCTCGCCTGCCGGGCCCGGCGCCAGCAAGGGTCTCACCAGCGGATTGGGGAAGCGGCGCTTCACGGTTACGGCGTAAAACGACTCCATCATCCCCGGCAGCGCGTCGAACTCAACCAGCGCGCCCGCGTCAAGCTCCCCCTTGACGACAATCGGCGGCAACACCGCAAGGCCTGCTCCCTCGCGCGCGAGAAGGCGCATCATGGCCATGTCATCCACTTCTGCTGCGATCTGCGGCGAGATGCCGAGCCGCGCTACGAGCGCCTCGAATTGCAAACGCACGCCGCTTTCCAGCGTCGGCAGAATGACCGGATGGGCACTGAGCAGGTTAGTAAGCCCGCTTCCCGCCGCTCCGTAGGACGGCTTGCCGACCAGACTGACCCGCTGCTGATAGACATGCTGGGCGATGAAGGGCGTCAGCGCATCGGCCGTCGGCGCCTGATTGAGAAGAACGATGTCGAGGTTCAGCGCTTCGAGCGCGCCGAGCAATTCGCTGGTACTGCCGGAACGCAGGATCAGGTCGACATCCGGTCGCCCGAGAATGGGGCGCAGGAACTCGATCTGGAAATTGCGTGAGAGGGTCGCAAGCGCTCCGATGCGGATCGCCCTGCGCGTCCTGCCGGTTTCCTTCAGCGTTTCCAGCAATTCCTCGCCGGTGGAGAAGATCGTGTCGGCATGGTCGAGCGCGATGCGTCCGGCCTCGGTCAGATGGAGCTGCCGGCCGCGCCGCTCGAAGAGCGTGTGGCCGAGGCGTTCTTCCAACTGTTTGATCTGGATCGAAAGGGCCGATTGCGACAGATTCAGCCGCTCGGCCGCGCGCGTGAGATTGCCGTCATGCGCAACAGCGCGGAAGTAGCGGAGATGGTGATAGTTCAGATCTGACATCATTCTATTTTATAGAACGAAATTCGATAAACAATGAATTTTTTATGGGATCGCGGGACTGGTAACACATCCGTCAGAACGCCTCTGCTTCCAAAGCCTGGCCCAGATCGGAGAAGACCCGTGATCCATGCCCTGCCGCTTCTCGCACCGCTCCTTCTTGCCGGTGCTTCAGCCTTCGCCTTTCTTGCCCCGGCCTTCAGGCCACGTCTTGCCGTCCGGGTTGCCGAGATTTCGGCGCTCGGATCCATTCTTGTCGTCATCCTGTGCGGTGTTCTGCTCGCCATGGAAGGTCCCGGTACAAGCCCGGCGCTGGGCTACGGTCTCTTTACTTTCGCGTCCCGGCTCGACCTTGTCAGCCTGATCATGCTGCTGCTGGTTTCCTTCATCGGCTGGGTTGTCCTGCGTTATGCCGGAACCTTTCTGGACGGGGAGGCGCGTCAGGGACCGTTTACCGGCTGGATGGCTGCGACGCTCGCGGCGGTGCTGTTACTGGTACAATCCGGAACGCTGCTGCAGCTGTTTGTCTCCTGGGTTTCCGTCAGCCTGCTGCTGCATCAGCTTCTCCTCTTTTATCCGGACCGCATCGCGGCGCGGCGCGCGGCGCACAAGAAGTTGATTGTCTCCCGCACGGGCGACGTGGCGCTGGCCGGCGCGTTCATCCTTCTCGGCATTGGCTACGGAACCGGCGACATCGCCTCGATCCTGACCGCCGCCCGCGAGGGTCAGGCCGGATCGCTCACGGTTGCTGCGGCGGCCCTGCTTTCGGTGGCCGCACTCCTGAAGTCTGTCCAATTTCCGGCCCATGGATGGCTCGCCGAAGTGATGGAAACGCCCACACCCGTCTCGGCGCTGCTGCATGCGGGCGTGGTCAATGCAGGCGGCTTCCTGCTTATCCGCTTTGCGGACCTGATGCTGCATGCGCCGATCGTTCTGGCGGTTTTGGTCATGGTTGGCGGCTTCACGGCAATATTCGGCAGCGTCGTCATGCTGACGCAGCCGGCGGTGAAGACCTCGCTGGCCTGGTCGACGGTCGCGCAGATGGGCTTCATGATCCTGCAATGCGGGCTCGCCCTCTTCCCCGTCGCGCTCCTGCACATTGTCGCCCATTCGCTCTACAAGGCGCATTCCTTTCTGTCATCGGGTTCGGCTGTCGAGACTGTGGCCTCGATCCGCCGGCCCGGTCCTGTGGCGATACCCGATGCCAAAGCGGTCGGGCGCGCCTTCCTGATGGCGCTTGCGATCTACGCTGCCATCGGCTTGCTGTTCGGCTTCGCCGACAAGCCGCCGCAGGCGCTGGCGCTGGGTGCGATGCTGATCTTCGGCGTTGCCTATCTGATCGCGCAGGGGCTCGCAGACACAGCCCCGCGCGCGCTGACCTGGCGCACATCGCTCACCTCCATAACGGCCGCCACCGCCTATTTCACATTGCAGCGCATTGCCGACACGATGATGTACGGCACTCTGCCCGCGACGCCGCAGCCCGGACCGCTCGAATGGTCGCTGATGCTGCTGGCGGTCGTCACCTTCGGTCTGGTGGCCGTCGCGCAGTCACTTTTCCCACTCTGGGCCTACCACCCGTCCGCTGCCGGGCTTCGAGTCCATCTGGCCAACGGCCTCTATGCCAATGCTCTCTTCGACCGTCTTCTCGGCGGCTGGTCCCTTCCGCGCTCCGCAATGGCCACCTCTGCCTCGTCCAAGGATTGAAACGATGACCGATATGCACACTGTAGACACCTTGCATGGCGAAGCTCTGGCGCGGGCTGCCGATCGGGCGGTGCGGGCCATTCCACCGTCCTGGCCGCTGACGGCAACCGTTGCGGTCAATCCGTTCCTCGGCCACGCCACGGAGACCCGCGACGAGACGGCAACCCTGCTCACCCGGATTGCCGGCGTCCGCCTTGCCCTGCCTCGCAAGCATTACGCGGATCAGATCGCGGCCGGCGAGATCGCCGACGAGGATCTGCTGGCGGCCCTGCAGTCCCATGCGAACGCGGCCGGCCTCGATCTGGCGACGCTGAAGGCCGCCGCAACCGCCGAGCCTGCGCCGGTGTCTCCCCTGCCGACGATCGACGAACTTGCCGCCGGCGCCTCGGGCAGAGACTGGCCAGCGCTCGTTTCCGAACGGATCGGCACCTTTGCCGCCGGCTTTTTCGACGAGGGGCAGGCACTCTGGGCTGCCTCGCGACGCAATGGCCTCTATGCCGCCTGGCGCGCCTTTGCCATGCATGACCTGACGCCGGAAATTCTCGGCCTCAAGGGCTTCGGCCTGCATGTCTCAGACACGCCCGAAACGGCGTCGGCTGCCATAGAGCGTGCCGCCGTATCGCTTGGGCTTGGCGCAAACCCCGGTACCTATTTTCACCAGCTTCTGCTCGGCTTGGGCGGCTGGGCACAGTTTGCCCGCCATATCCAGTTCAAGGCCGAGATCGAGGGCCGGACCGATACGACCGCGCTCGAACTGCTGGCCATCCGGCTGGTCTTCGAAGAGGCTCTCTACAGACGCCACAGGACGGCAATCGAAACCGAATGGCAGGTCATTCGGCGCGCTCACTGCGAGCCGCTCACAATCAGCGGCGATATCCTCATCGACGGCCTGCTTCTGCGCGCGGCCGAACACGCGGCGCAGCGGAAGCTGGCTGCAACGCTGTCCGCCCCGTCGAGCGCGAAGGTGACCGATCTGCGGCCCTTGCTGCAGGCGGCCTTCTGCATCGACGTGCGTTCGGAGGTCTTCCGGCGTGCGCTTGAAAGCACCGATGCGGGTATCCGCACGCTCGGCTTTGCGGGGTTCTTCGGGCTTGGCACGAGCCACCGGAGCTTTGCCTCGGATGTCCCGGAACACCGGCTCCCGGTTCTCCTGAAGCCCTCCGTCTTCACCTGCAGCGCAGTGGATCATGACGCGGAAGCCGACCAGCAGGCCCGTTTCAGCGCCCGCGCTGCGCGCGCCTGGGGGCGGTTCAAGCTCGCCGCCGTTTCCTCCTTTGCCTTCGTCGAAGCGATGGGCCCGGTCTATGCCGGCAAGCTGGTGCGCGATGCCCTCGGATTCGGCAAGGGCAAGGCTCCGGACGCCGCCAAGCCGCGCCTCGACGAAAGCCTCGATCTTGAGACACGGGCCGGGATGGCAGAAGCGGTCCTCAAGGCCATGTCGCTCACCGAGGGCTTCGGCCGCTTCGTGCTGATTTGCGGTCACGGCGCGAATGTCGTCAACAATCCCTATGCCAGCGCGCTGCATTGCGGCGCCTGCGGCGGCTATGCCGGCGACGTCAACGCGCGTCTGCTAGCCGGCCTGCTCAACGATCCCGCCGTCCGCACGCGGCTTGCCGAGAAGGCGATCCGTATTCCTGCGGATACGGTCTTTCTCGCAGGACTGCATGACACCACGAAAGACACGGTGACACTCTTCGCCAACGATCTGGAACAGGATATCGTCGCCGAAGACCTCAACCGCATCCGAAAGTGGCTCGCCCAAGCCGGTCAGCTGGCTCGCGCCGAGCGCGTGCTGCGTTTACCGGGCGCGACGCCGGAGAATGTGCGGTCGCGCAGCCGCGACTGGTCGGAGGTGCGCCCGGAACTCGGTCTTGCCGGCTGCCGGGCCTTCATCGCAGCACCCCGCGCCCGCACTTCGGGCCGCTCGCTCGAGGGTCAGGTCTTCCTGCACGATTACGTCTGGCGCAGGGATGAGAACTTCAAGGTTCTGGAGCTCATCCTGACGGCCCCGGTGGTGGTCGCGAGCTGGATCAGCCTGCAATATTTCGGGTCCTGCGTGGCCCCCTCGCTCTACGGCGCCGGAAACAAGCTGCTCCACAATGTCGTCGGCGGTATCGGCGTCGTGGAGGGAAATGGCGGCAACCTGCGTGCGGGCCTGCCCTGGCAATCGGTGCATGACGGTTCCGGCTTCGTGCATGAACCACTGCGGCTAACGGTGGCCATCGAGGCGCCGAAGGAGGCCATCACCGACATTTTGCGGCGGCATCCGCAGGTGCGCGCCCTCTTCGACAGCGGCTGGCTGCACCTCTTCGCGCTGAATGAGCAAGGCCGGATGGCCTGGCGGTACGATGGCGATCTCACCTGGTCTTCAGCCGAAGACTTGCCGCCATTGCAGACGGCGCTCTGACAGAGCCGGGAAACCATGCCGACAGGCGGCGCAAGAACGCGCCGCCTTTCCCGACGCCCGAGGCAGGATATCAGGCAGCCATGGCGCGGCAGCTTTCGGCGCATTGCCGGCAGGCTTCCACACAGGTGTCCATTTCGCCGATCCGCTCGCAATCATCAGCACATTGCGTACGGATTATTGCGCATTCGCGGCGGGTTTGCAGGTGGTGCCCGGTGCCGGTCAGCCTGAAATGCGCGGAGGTGCGGCACATCTCGGCGCACGCCATCATCAGCCGAAACTGCTTCGGCTCAGTGTGTCCGCCGCCAGCGCGACTTTATGCCGAACGATATTCCCTGACGCTTATTCTCCGTTGCAAAAGAAGACACTGCGCGCGGCAGCAGTGTCCGAACTGAAATAAATATCCCTTTGTTACACGCCAGCTTGAATTCAAGGAAACCTGTCAGAAATATTTGTCTCTTCTCCTGAGCCCTGCCTTCCCTTTTGGCGAGGAAGCTCATAGGAGAAGGCGGTTTCATTGCATATCGTATCCGTCATATTTGGACTGATTGTATTGCATCCTGGGGTTGGACATGGTCCAGAATATTGATTTCGAACCATCAAATCGTTTTCTTCACGATTACGTTGCCGAACAGTTTGCCGCTCCCGAGGGGCTCGCCGGACAGCTCATGGCAACGGCCATGCGCATCATCAACTGGCTACCCTATCGGGCGGCCTTTCGGCGGCTTTCCGTGGGCGCTGACGATGATGTGCTGGAAGTGGGGTTTGGGCCGGGTTCCGGATTGCGAAAACTGACAAGGCTCGCTTGCCGCGGCACCGTTTTCGGCATCGATCGCTCGAAAACCATGGTCTCTATTGCAGCGGCTCGAAACGAGGCGAGCATCACCGCAAGGACCTTGAAGATTGCCGAAGGCTCCTTTGAAGCCCTCCCAATGCCCGATTGTTCCGTCGACACGATCCTCGCCGTCAACATTCTCTATTTCGTAGATCCGCTGGAAAAGGCGCTTGCCGAAGCTTATCGCGTGCTGAAACCGGGGGGCCGGTTCGTGGCTTATGCCACCAATCACAGCCACATGGGGTGGCTGCAGTTCAACGGGTCAGTGACCAGGAACATCTTCACCAACCAAAGCCTGAGAGACGTGCTGACGTCGAGTGATTTCGGCGCCCTGCCGGTGGCCATCCACTCCGTCTGGCTACCCTTCGGATTTCGCGGGATCGTTGCCGTAGCGACCAGGGCCGAGTGACGCGCAGAGGTTCTCCGCCCCAGCAAATGTCGACGGGACGGGAACTCTTTGAGAGAGAAGGCAAGGGCAAACACGACGCCGACGCCGCCATGCCCTTGCCGGGAAATCAGCCGCCGACTGCGTCGCTGACGCATTTCTTCGTGTAGGCCGTCTTTGCAGCGCCGGCCAGCGCCTTGCCGTTCTTGTCCTTGGCCGACAAGTCGCAGGAGGCCGTCGCATCATTCGTGCACTTCTTCATAAACGACGTCAGCGCGGCGCCCGCCAGAGGCTTGCCGTTCTTGTCGACGGCCTTGGACTTGCAGGTGTCGGCGGCGTGCGCGGAGGCAGCTGCCAGGACCAGGAAAGTGGTGATCAGGATTTTCTTCATGAGGGTTCCTTCGATCGGATGGCCAATGGGTTTTGTCCGGAATGGCTATCCGGAGATAGCCGGTGTTGGAGTGCAGCCCCGCGAATCGTTTGGAGACCGTTGAACCGCGACGACAACTTTACTTGCCTCAACAGAGCTTATGAAGGTGGATTCCGCAGGAAGGCCGGGACAGGTCAACAAAAAGGCGATGGCCCGGTTTTGCCAAGCAGGCTCAAGCTGTTCTCGTCCACGTCAGGGTCTCAAGATCGAGCTCAAAGACGTTGCGGTTGTCGACAAAATCCAGTTTTCCATTGTCCCAGACGGCACATCTTCCATCTGAAATTCGGATTTTTGTCCGACCGTCAAACCGGGCGGCGTGACCATGTATCCAGCCCGGCATATCCCCTTTGGTTTCGACCGGCTCGATTTTGAACGAAGCGATGCTCAGGCGATAGACAGGCGTAAATCCCGGCTTGCGGTCCGGCACGTAACCAAGGTTTCCAATGATAAGGATGAAATCGCCAACACGCGTCGCGGAATGGAAATCCGTTGGCGGAAAGACGTCGGCCGGATAGGCGTAGATCTCGCATCGACCCTGGCCGTCATGCACGATCACATCGTTATAGATGCAGAAATTCGGGTCGTAGTAATCCTCGTGTTCACCTGCAATTTCGACGAAGCGGCCATCCGGGAGCCGGTTGATCGACTTTCCAAATCGCCGATAGCACCAGATCGGGTATCCCAGATCAAAATTCATCTCGGTCTTTGGCTTCACACGCGGATCATTCCATTGAGTTTTGGCTTTTTCCGCAGGCGTTGATGCCTTGCTCTTGCGCAGCGCTCTGGCCTCCGCCGAATATTTCATCTCGGCCAGTGATGCCGATCCGCCGCATCGAACCATAGCGGTCCAGAAGGGGTTGTGGACACGTTCGGGATTGAAGCGACCGAAGGCCCTGGATCGATATTTCCGATAATCCTCCATCGAACACTCCGGCGGTTCATCGACTTTGTAACCGAGCAGCGTTGCAAGCTGCTCCGGGTCGAGGCAGTTCGGATTCACACCGGCATCGAGCAGGATTTCAATCACCTGCCGATCATTCGCGCCCTGAATGGGCGTCGTGCCGGAATGCCGCGACCTTCCGATATCAACGCCGAAATCGATCAGTTTTCTCAAACACCGGACTGCACCCAATTCCGCAGCGTCGAAAACAACCGTTTCTCCCAAGGCGTTTTCCTGCTCCGGGTCGAACCCTTGTTCCAGCAGCCATTCAAGCATGGAAACATCGTCCTGCTCGATCGCATATCCCAAAGGCGTCCTGCCGCAGTCGCCGAGGGCCAGAATATCTGCGCCTGCATCAATCAGGAGCTTTGTCTTCGCAATTTCGCCGACCTGAATGGAAAACAGGAATGCAGTACGCTCTTGGCCATCAACGGCCTCAATGTCACTCTTGCCCGTCAAAGCCTCTTCAAGATCGTCCAGAGATCCAAAAGCGACTGCCAGGAAAATGTCGGTCCAGCCAAACTTCTCCGGATCGCCGCCGGCCGAGAGCAAGCGTTGAAGGACCGCAAATCGATCGGTTTCAGGCGTGATATCTTCGATCTTGCGCCTGTCTGCATCGGCCAGCTTCTCCGGGTCTACCTGACATCTCAACGCAGCAACAATGACCTCAAAGTCTGGCAGGCCAGGGCCAACAACTTGCGAGAAATCGGACTCCATTGACAGCCTTTACAATCTGAGACGCGCCGGGCGCCGCACGCGTGCCATTTGCACTCATGGGGCGGCGACCGAAAATACACAACTGTCTTCAGGCGGGCAATTTTGCTCGCATTGCCCCCGACCATCGACCGTCACTTTTCGATTGGATTGGATACGAAAGACTGTCTTGCATCAACCGCGGCGACTTGAACACGGCCCATGCGCCGCTCTCAGGAGATTGCGTCTACGCGGGCAGAGAAGGCAAATTATTCAGTAATTTAAGGCGAATGGCTGGGGAACCTGGATTCGAACCAAGATTAACGGAGTCAGAGTCCGTCGTTCTACCGTTGAACTATTCCCCAACAGCCTTGCGGCGGTCACGCCGTCTTTCGACCGCGTCGGTGAGGCGGCTTATAACCAAAAGATTGGCCGGTGCAAATACCCGATGTGAATTTTTTTTGTCGTGGTGGCTTTGCTTGGCTCGGCGTGAAAAACGGTTGGCGAAAGGTGCCGCCGCTGTTACAATTGCGCCAACGAAACTTGAACAAGCCTGCAGCAACTCCAAAAGAGATTTTTGCGCGGCGACATGGATATTGAACGTGGAAGACCCTTCGAACGGCTCTAAGCCGTCATTCGATGGGGCGTTCGACCGTACTGGCAGCTCGGGAAAGCCAAATTCCCGTCGCGGAAAACGCAGGCGTAGCGGCAAGAGCCGCGCAGCGTCCGCGCCTCCGGCAAAAGGCCAGCCGCTGGTGAAAACCGGCGACGCCGAACGTCCTGACACCCTTTCTGCGCCTGACAACAGGTCCGGCAGCGATGCGTCGCGCAAGCGTAAGCGCCGCCGCAAGAAAGGTGGCCAGCTGCGTCAGGCGCAATCACAGCAGCAGACGGCACAGGCTCAGCCGCAGGAAGCCCGAAGCCCCGGTTCCCGGAAGAAGCATCAGCGCAACCGCCGTTCCCTGCAAGGCCGTCCGCTTACGGCGCCGTCTGATCGCGCGGCCCCGGCGGTTGCAAGGCCACAGCCGACAAGCGACGCTCGTCAGCAGCCGCAGGCGGAGCGTGCCCTTGCGCCCCCGCCCCCCAGTGATCTTTATGCGGCGCTCGATCTCGGCACCAACAATTGCCGACTGCTGATCGCGCAGCCCACGCGGCCCGGCCAGTTCCGCGTGGTGGACGCCTTTTCGCGGATCGTCAGGCTGGGCGAAGGCCTGGGCTCCAGCGGCCGTCTCTCGGATGACGCCATGGACCGGGCCATCGAAGCCTTAAGAATTTGCGCCTCGAAGCTTTCGACCCGAAACATCCGCAGACATCGGCTGATTGCGACGGAAGCCTGCCGCGCCGCTGAAAACGGCGAAGAGTTTCTTGCGCGCGTGACGGCCGAAACGGGCCTGGAACTGGAAATCATCAATCGCGAGACCGAAGCGCGCCTTGCCGTATCGGGCTGCTCGTCTCTGGTCGGGCGCGAAACGCGCTCGGTCGTGCTGTTCGACATCGGCGGCGGCTCGTCGGAAATTGCCGTGATCAAGACGGGAGAGAACCGTTCCGCGCGGCTTGCCAATCACATCACGCACTGGACATCGCTACCTGTCGGCGTCGTCACACTTTCCGAACGCCATGGCGGGCGGGACGTGACGCCTACCGTCTTCGACGCGATGGTGCAGGAAGTCGAAGGCATGCTGGCGCAGTTCGAGAGCCCCGATGTCAGCGAGTTGGCCGATGATCCCGATTCCGGTTTCCACCTGATCGGCACGTCGGGCACGGTGACGACGCTGGCCGGCGTGCATCTTGGGCTCTCCAAATATGACCGCCGCAAGGTGGATGGCGTCTGGCTTTCGGATACGGAAGTCAATGCGATGCAGGCGAAGCTTCTGTCCTGGGATTTTGCCGGCCGAGCTGCCAATCCCTGCATCGGCCCGGATCGCGCCGATCTGGTGCTGGCGGGCTGCGCCATTCTGGAGGCCATCCGTCGCCGGTGGCCCTCGCCCCGCATGCGGGTGGCCGATCGGGGCCTGCGCGAAGGACTTCTCACGGACATGATGGCCGATGACGGCGCGTGGCGGCGGCAGCGCCATCGCAGCAACGCAGGCTGGCGCGGACGGCCCGGAGACAAGACATGACGAAACCGCCATCGACGCCGAACCGCACCGGGCGAAAGATCGGCCAGAAGGTGAAGAAGGGGAAGCTGAAGGCTTCTTCCCGCCGCTGGCTGGAGCGCCATATCAACGACCCTTATGTCCAGCGGGCAAAGCTCGAGGGCTATCGCGCACGCGCGGCCTTCAAGCTGCTCGAGATTGATGACAAGCATCAGATCCTCAAGGGCGCCAGGCGCATCATCGACCTGGGCTCGGCACCGGGCAGCTGGTCGCAGATCGCCGCCAAGGTGACGAATTCGACCGATAGCGACATTCGCGTCGCGGCCATCGACTTTCTGGAGATGGATGCGCTGCCGGGCGTGCATTTCCTGCAGATGGACTTTCTGCAGGACGAGGCCCCTCGCCTGCTGATGGAAGCACTCGGCGGCGCGCCGGATCTCGTTATGTCCGACATGGCCGCGCCGACGACGGGCCACAAGCGCACCGACCACCTGCGCACCATGCAGCTTTGCGAGGTTGCCGCGCATTTCGCCATCGAGGTGCTCGCCGAAGGCGGGCATTTCCTCGCCAAGACCTTCCAGGGCGGTACGGAAAACGAGCTGTTGACGCTTCTGAAGCAGAATTTCCGTCAGGTCGTCCATGTGAAGCCCGGTGCATCGCGCGCCGAGTCGGTCGAGATGTTCCTGCTCGCCAAGGGCTTCAAAGGACGTGTACGGGAAGAGGCAGAGGCGGAAGGCTGAAATTCCTATCTGAGGTTCCGTCGCGTTCTACGGAAGTTGATAACGAACACTTAGCACCTGCAGTGCAAACTATGAGTGCAAGCGCAAATTGATCGTGTTTCCCGCCCTATGGGACTTCCATGCAGAACAATGTTAAATTCGGCCGCCGCGGCGCTCCAAAGCGGGCGCCTGAACCAGCCCACGCTCCGCCTCCGAAAGCGGATTCAAAAACAGATGTTGACCTGAAAAGCTTGTACGCAAATTTTCAGGCCGATGTTGCGAGAGAGAATGCGCAAGCCCAAGGCGACGGCGGATCCTTGCTACGGACCGAGAAAACACCAGGCGGTAAACTGGGAAAAGCATTTCATGATTGGACCATGAGAAGCAAAACCAATATGGCAATTGGCTTGACGCTGGTGTTCTCACTGACGTCGTTTCCATTCCTGTTACAATTTTACTTCTACAATAAACATAAGGCTCTATACATTATATGCAGGCGATGCTCTTTTTTCACCACGGAGCATCTTATATACTATGATAAAAGCCCAACTTATTTCAAATTTCTTCTCATCGTCTACGTCTCAGTTGGGGTATCTCTTCACGCCTATCTGATTTTCATCTTGCTGTATCGGGCAGCGCGAAACAGAAGTTCGTGACTTTAACGTTCCGGAGCTGCCCTCAGCATCAAGGATTGAGCGAGACCCGACAAACATATCCCTCACCCCGCCTGATACGCCCTGTGCCCCGACACGTCCGCGCCGGCATCGCGCGGCAGGGGCACGATGAAGAACAGCGAGGCTGCCGAGAGCAGTGCCGTTACGCCAAAGGCCAGGTGGAAGGAGAAGAGCGAGAGCGTCTGCCCGCTCCACCATCCGCCCGTTTCGAGAATGAGGCCGGCGACAGCGACACCGAGAGCGGTGGCGATCTGCTGAAAGACGGAGCTGATCGAGGTTGCCTGGCTGGCATCGCTTTCGGCGATCGAAGTAAAGTTCAGGCTGTTCGACGACGTGAACAGGAACGACCGCGTGAAGCCTGCCAGATAAAGCGAACCGATGATCAGCCAGATCGGCGTGTCCGGCGTGAAGAAGACGGCGATGCCGATCATCGCAGCGCCACCGGCGGCGGCCATGACCATGGTGTCGCGGAAGCCATAAGCTGCCAGCGCGCGGGTGGCGAGGAACTTCGTCGACATCGCGCCAAAGGCACCGGCAAAGGTGATGAGGCCCGAATGGAAAGGGTTCAACCCGAAACCCATCTGCAGCATCAGCGGCATCAGGAACGGCTGGGCGCCATTGGCGACGCGGAAGATCGTTCCGCCAATAATCGAGAGGCGGAAGACGGGATCGCGGAAGAGCTTCAACGTGAGGATCGGGTTCGGGACGCGCCGGGCGTGGCGGATGTAGAGCACGAGCGTCACGACGCCGAGCACCGTTGCCGCAACGCCAACGACGGGTGGTAGCGCCGGCAGGCTGATGACCGAGAGGCCGAACACGATGCCGGCGGCGGCAATGCCGCTGAGGAAAAAGCCCGGCCAGTCAAGCTTCGGCGTTTCGCGCGGCGGCACTTCGGGCAGGTAGATCGATGAGAGCCAGATGCCCAGAAGACCGATCGGCACGTTGATCAGGAAGATCCAGTGCCAGGTGAAATAGGTAGTGATGAAACCGCCGAGCGGCGGGCCGGCCATGGGGCCAATGAGACCCGGAATGGTCAGCCAGGTCATCGCGGAGACGAATTCGCTCTTCGGCACGGCGCGCACCAGCACGAGGCGGCCAACCGGCGTCATCATCGATCCGCCGATGCCCTGCAGGAAGCGGGCAATGACGAATTCCGGCAGGCTGGAGGACATGGAGCAGGCAACCGAGCCAAGTACGAACACGAGCAGCGCGATGCGGAATATGTTCTTCGCACCGAACTTGTCGGCCATCCAGCCGCTGATCGGGATGAAGACGCCGAGCGCCACGAGATAGGAGGTGAGCGCCAGCTTCAGCGTGATCGGGCTCACCCCGATGTCGCCGGCAATCGCGGGGAGCGACGTGGCGATGACCGTCGAATCCATCATTTCCATGAAGAAAGCGAAGGCGAGGATGATGGGGACGATGCGGGGCATGGCGAACCTGAGAACGAATACAGGCGGATGGATGCCGCCTGTCCTGTTATTGTAAGGAATACATACTTTCCATAATCCCGGTGCTTGAGATTGGATAGTGAATTCTTGGCAATGTTTCAGAGCATTGCGAGATCACATTCCGGCAGGAACTCGGAGGCCAGCCGGTCGCGATAGGCAGCAAGATTCGGTTCGGCAAGGATAGCGTTGCGGATGGGGCCGGGAAAGGCCCGCGCTGTCGCAGCGATGGCGAAGGCCAGCACCGTTGCGTCGGAGCCGCTCGGCCGATCGCCCAGAAGGTAAGGCTTGTCGCCGAGAAGAGAGGCTATCGCGCGGGTGTTTTCGGCGCAAAGCATATCATTTTCCGCGCTGCTCATTCTTGCAGTGCCTTGGCCCTTCAGGGAGTTCAGCACGCTGCGGCGGACGAGTGGGGCAATCAGGAGGCGAAGCGGCGCCGGCATTGCGCCGAATGCAGCCTCGCGCATCACCGGCCAGCCGTCGGGACGGATCCAACGACGTTCGACGGCGAAGAAGTAGCTCGATTCTTCCAGCGTGCGCTCGGCGAGCAGACCCGTCATCAGGGTTGGCTCGTCATATCCACCGGAGAAATCCGCGCCATAGGTCTCCGCGAGATAGCGTTTAATGAAGCGCGAATCGGAGACGATACGACCGTTGTCGTCGATATACGGCAGCTTGCCGCGCGGGGCGTTGCGGGCACCGGCAATTCCATTGATCTTTTCGAAGGGGATGCCCGACATGCGCAACAGGATCATGACCTTCATGACAAAAGGGCTCAGGTCCGGCTGTCCCACACCCGGTCCGAAACCATAAAGTTTGATCATGCTCGCTTATCCCGCCTTTGCCTCTGGCTTTATCCAAACGGCTAAGAGCGGGAATGTCCATATCTTCGCACGGCGCATCAAACGCAAAGGCCGGAATTTTTCAATTCCGGCCTTTGTTGAAATCGAAAGACAGAAAACTACGCTGCCATGTCGGCGGAAACCTGACGCAGGACAGCGGAAAGACGCGAGAGAATTTCATCACCCTCGACGGAAATGCCAGCTTCGGCGAAGTCTCGGTTCAGGCGCTCGATGGCGCCACCGCGCTTGATGATGTCTTCAGTCACCAGCTCGTCGGCATAGGCGTTCGGATCGACATGGCCGAGTTTTTCGGCGGCCCAGAGCGCCAGTTGCATCTTGCTCTGCGTATCGACACGAAACTGGAATTCACGTTCGCGTGCATACGAGAGTTCAGAAGCCTCAGCCCGCATCTTCAGAGCATTCATGTTCACATCCCCTAGAGTGATCAAATAATCCGATGGCATCGCTGCCATGAGGGGAGTTTGCACAGGTCCGGTTGCGACTTTCTGAGACTTATGCATGGCATTTTACCTATACTGTCGATTTCGCGACAAAGCTGTGCAACTTTTGGAATTGAACAACCTGAAAGCCGCAACTCGCGACACGAGAGTACGGAAAATGGGACATCTGGCTGTGGATAGCGTTTTGCTATTCCCTTCCGGTCATGATCATGTTACCAGCCCTCGCCAACTTCCAGAAGAAATGGAAACCCAGCGGAGCCGCTCCCAAGCTGCCGCTGCTTTCGCATTTCGGCAATTCGAAAGGAATTTGGCAGATGGCGCGCATAATCGAATCCGCTACCGGGCATGAGGCCCTCACCTTCGACGACGTTCTTTTGCAGCCCGGTCACTCCGAGATCATGCCGGGGCAGACGAATATCGCGACGCGGATCGCCTCCGATATCGAATTGAACCTGCCGATCCTGTCCTCCGCCATGGATACCGTCACGGAATCGCGCCTTGCCATTGCCATGGCGCAGGCCGGCGGCCTCGGCGTGATCCATCGCAACCTTTCGCCGGCCGCGCAGGCCGAAGAGGTTCGACAGGTGAAGAAGTTCGAAAGCGGCATGGTCGTCAACCCGGTGACGATCGGCCCGATGGCGAAGCTTGCCGAAGCGCTGGCGCTGATGAAGGCGCATGGCATTTCCGGAATTCCGGTCGTGGAAAACGGCGGCAATGGCGTTGCCGGCAAGCTGGTCGGCATCCTGACCAACCGCGACGTGCGTTTCGCCACCAATCCCGAACAGCCGATCCACGAGCTGATGACCAAGGAAAAGCTCATCACGGTGACGGAAAGCGTCGAGCAGCAGGAAGCCAAGCGCCTGCTCCACAGCCACCGCATCGAGAAGCTGCTGGTCGTTGACAATGACGGCCGCTGCGTCGGTCTCATCACGGTGAAGGATATAGAGAAGTCGCAGCTGAACCCCAACGCGACCAAGGATCCGCAGGGCCGCCTTCGCGCTGCCGCTGCCATCTCGGTCGGCGACGATGCGCGCGAGCGGACCGAGCGTCTGCTGGATGCCGGCGTTGACGTCATCGTCATCGACACCGCGCATGGCCATTCGCAGAAGGTTCTGGATGCTGTCGGTATCGTGAAGAAGATGACCAATTCGGTTCGCATTATCGCCGGTAACGTCGCAACCGCAGGCGGCACGCGCGCGCTGATCGATGCGGGCGCCGACGCCGTAAAAGTCGGCATCGGTCCGGGCTCGATCTGCACGACGCGCATCGTCGCAGGAGTGGGCGTTCCGCAGCTCGCCGCGATCATGGCCGCGGTCGAGGAAGCCAACAAGTCGAATGTTCCGGTGATCGCCGATGGCGGCATCAAGTTCTCGGGCGATCTCGCCAAGGCCATCGCGTCTGGCGCATCGGCCTGCATGATCGGCTCGCTGCTTGCCGGCACGGACGAAAGCCCCGGCGAGGTCTATCTCTACCAGGGCCGCTCCTTCAAGGCCTATCGCGGCATGGGCTCCGTGGGCGCCATGGCGCGCGGCTCGGCAGACCGCTACTTCCAGGCGGAAGTGCGCGACACGCTAAAGCTGGTTCCGGAAGGTATTGAAGGCCAGGTTCCCTATAAGGGGCCTGTTTCGGGCGTGCTACATCAGCTCGCCGGCGGTCTTCGTGCTGCCATGGGCTATGTCGGCGGCGTCGATCTGCCCGATTTCCAGAAGAAGGCGACCTTCGTTCGTATTTCTGGCGCAGGTCTCCGTGAGAGCCATGCGCATGACGTGACGATCACCCGCGAGAGCCCGAACTATCCGGGTGGCATGTGAGCTTCCGGCTCGGCGACAGCGTGAAAAAGGACCCGTGGCTGTGGCTCACGGGTCTGGCTTCGGCGGGCCTGCTTTTGTTGATGAACTTGCGTGACGCGGCCCTGTTCGCGTCGCTGACCCATGGTCGAACCATTCCGGATTCCGACTTCTCCTCGACCCGTGAAAGTCTGCTGGCGCTTAAGGATTATCTCGGTACGCAGCCGGAGGCGGCCGACGTGTTGCGCGCCATGCACATGCAGGCGGACCTGGTCCTGCCGGCAACGCTCACGATCTTCCTCTTCCTGCTCCTGCGCCGGCTTGCGCCCGGCGTCGTGATCTATGGCCGGCCGGCTGAAAATCTTCTACCGCTCCTGCTGATCTTTCCGATCCTTTATGGTTTCGCCGATTATTCGGAAAACGTCGTTAGCCTGCTCCTCTTTCCGCCAGCGGCGCCACAACCGGCCACTGCGGCGTTTCTGGCGGATGCGCTTTCATGGGCTACACGCCTGAAATTCCTCGCCGCGACGATCGCAGGTGTCTTTGTTGCCCGGCTGGTGATCGCCCGGATATCGCCCTGAACGGCCAAATATTTTCGAAATTTCTCAAAATAAACTTCGGTGCGATAACAACCGCTTAAAGGCGAAAATCTGGGCGCTGTCGCGAATAAATGGCATCACCCATTGTAAAATTTCAAATAAAGCATACATTCGAGACATCGAAAGTTGCTAGTGACGTCGTTAAGAGCTTTGCTCCCGTCGAATTTCCTCTCAAATCATCGATCCAATCCTGCGAGGTTTCGCGGGAACAACAACGATTGCTATGAAAGGAAATCGTTATGAACACTGGTACCGTAAAGTGGTTTAACTCCACCAAGGGCTTCGGCTTCATTCAGCCTGATAACGGCTCGACGGACGTTTTCGTCCACATCTCGGCTGTTGAGCGCGCTGGCATGCGTTCGCTCACCGACGGCCAGAAGATCAGCTACGACATCGTGCAGGACCGCAAGTCCGGCAAGAATTCGGCTGACAATCTTCGCGCAGCGTAATTCGTCATTCGCTGAGGCTGACCACGGATGTACTGGCAGCATCGCTGAGTGACTGTGAGAGGTCGGGTTCACGCCCGGCCTTTTGTTTTTCTGGAGATTTCCATGTCGGAAGTTCGCTATGCCCCGGACGACATGGTCGTCCTCCACGCCCGCACGTTTCAGGGCGTTTCGCAGCAGCTCACGGTTCGCATCGTCAACTGCCAGCCAGTCTCGACAAGCGGGGCAGTTCGATATCGCGTCCGCATTCCGGGCGAAAACTTTGACCGGACGGTCGGTCGTGACGACATCGACGCGCTTGCCTCGCCCGGCAGCGGCGTTCAAGCGCCGGAGCAGATTTCGCGCGCGAAGCCCGGTTCCAGCTGGATCAACACGGCGGCCATACGGACCCGCAAGTAACAACAACCACAGGCAGGAGACGTTTTGCAAGTTATCGTCAGAGACAACAATGTCGACCAGGCGCTTCGCGTTCTGAAAAAGAAAATGCAGCGCGAAGGTGTATTCCGCGAGATGCGGGCCCGCAGCTCCTATGAAAAGCCTTCGGAACGTCGCGTGCGCGAACAGGCCGAGGCGGTGCGCCGGCACAGAAAACTCCAGAAGAAGCAGATGCAGCGCGAAGGGCTCCTGCCCATGCCCAAAAAGGCCGTGCGCCCGCGCTGAACCACGAACCACCACGGAGGACACCATGAACGCTACGAAAGACCAGTTTTTCAAGCCCGGCAAGATGTCGGCTCAGGACAAGGCATCCGCCATCGACCATATGGCGCGCCAGATCATTGCAAAGGAAGCCGCCCAGCGTGAGGTGAAGACCGAGCGCCTGCGCAAGCTGCGCGAGGCGCAGCAAGCACTGGCACCGGCCGAGCCAGCTCCGCGCGGCAAGGCAAAACGCGGCTGATCTTCTCAGACCGGCCGCGCCCGTAGTTTATCCTTGGGCGAACGCCGCCTGCTCGTCACGCTGGCGCTGCACTTCGCGGCGCTTCGTGATGATCGACGCCGTGATGACGCCTATTGTGACAATCGTCACCAGAATGGTCGAAACCGCGTTGATTTCCGGCGTGACGCCAAGACGCACCTGACTGTAGATTTTCATCGGCAGCGTCGTGGCACCCGGACCAGAGGCGAAGCTCGATATCACGAGATCGTCGAGCGACAGCGTGAAGGCCAGCATCCAGCCAGAAACGACAGCCGGCGCGATGACCGGCAGCGTTACCTGCAGGAAGGTACGCGCAGGCGTCGCGCCGAGATCCATCGCCGCCTCCTCGATCGACCGATCAAAGCTCAACAGCCTCGACTGCACGACGACTGCGACATAGCACATGGAGAATGTGATATGCGCGAGGATGACCGTGACGATGCCGCGATCCAGATTGACCGCCACGAAAAAGAGCAGCAGCGACAGGCCAGTGATGACATCCGGCATGACGAGCGGCGCGAAGATCATGCCGGAAAAGAGAAACCGGCCGCGAAACTTCGTGTACCGCGTCAGCGCAAGAGCCGCCAACGTCCCGAGCACGGTGGCGATCGTCGCTGAGGTGAAGGCGACGCGCGCCGTCACCCACGCTGCATCCTTCAGCGCCTGATTTTCCAGGAGCGATGCATACCATTTCGTCGAGAAGCCGCCCCAGACTGTGACGAGCTTCGATTCGTTGAATGAGTAGACGATCAGCAGCAGGATCGGCAGATAGAGAAAGCCGAAGCCGAGCGTGATCGAGAACTTGTTGAAAGAGGTCCAGCGGTTCATCGTCATTCTCCCTGTGCTTTGGCCTGGGCGTTCTGGAAGAGGGCAATCGGGATCACCAGCACCAGAAGCAGGACGATAGCGACGGCGGACGAGACCGGCCAGTCGCGGTTGGAGAAGAATTCGGCCCAGAGCGTCTTGCCGATCATCAGCGTTTCCGAGCCGCCCAAGAGATCGGGGATGACGAATTCGCCTGTTGCCGGGATGAAGACGAGCAGGAAGCCTGCGATGACGCCGGGCAGCGAGAGCGGGAACGTCACCTTCCAGAAGGCCTGGAAGCGGGTGCACCCGAGATCTTCAGCCGCCTCGATCAGGGTGCCGTCCAGCTTTTCAAGCGCCGAATAGAGCGGCAGGACCATGAAGGGCAGATAGGAATAGACGATGCCGATATAGACCGCGACATTGGTGTTCAGGATGATCAGTGGCTCGTGAATGAGCCCCAGATAGAGCAGGATCTGGTTGAGGAAGCCTTCGGGCTTCAGGATCGCGATCCAGGCATAGACGCGGATCAGGAAGCTCGTCCAGAACGGCAGGATGACCAGCATCAGGAGCGTCGGCCGGATCGTGCGCGGCGCCTGCGCCATGGCATAGGCAATCGGATAGCCGACGAGCAGCGTCAGAAGCGTCGAGAAGAATGCGATGGTGACGCTGGAGATATAGGCCTTCAGGTAGAGCGAATCCTGCGTCAGATAGAGAAAGTTATCGAAGGAAAGCTGGTTCAGAAAATCCTTCAACCCCTCCCAGCCCGCCGCAATGTCGAAAACCGGCGTGTAGGGCGGCATGGCAATCGCGGTCTGCGACAGCGAAATGCGGAAGACGATGAAGAACGGGACGAGGAAGAAGATCAGCAGCCATCCGAACGGAACGGCGATGACCAGACGGTTGAAGATGCCGTTGACGAGCCTGACCATGATCTCAATCCTTCAAGAGCACGCCGGCATCGCCGTCGAAGGAAATCCACACATCCTCGTCGTAACCCAGCGGGTTTTCGACCGAGCGCTGCGCATTGAGCATTGAGGCTTTGACCGTCTGGCCGTTCTTCAGCTTGACGATATAGACCGTCATGTCGCCGAGATAGGCGATGTCCCACATCTCACCCTTGGCGGAGTTGACCCCGGCGTTCATGGGCGCTTCGCGCGAGACGCGGATCTTTTCCGGCCTGATGGCAAAGCCGCGCGACGCACCGCGCACATCGGACGTTCCGATGGGCGTGCGAATGGTGAAGCCTTCCGTGACAGCGATGTCAAGGGTTCCGCCGTCCGCGGGGCTGGCGAGACCATCGAAAATGTTCACGTCGCCGATGAAGTCTGCGACGAAGCGCGAGTTGGGAGCCTCGTAGATTTCGGCAGGCGTTGCCACCTGACTGACCTTTCCGGCAGCCATGACGGCAATCCGGTCCGCCATGGTCATGGCTTCTTCCTGGTCATGGGTGACGACGACAAAGGTCAGACCCAGATCCTGCTGCAGGTCCATGAGTTCGAACTGGGTTTCCTCGCGCAGCTTCTTGTCGAGCGCGCCGAGCGGTTCGTCGAGCAGCAGAACCTTCGGCCGCTTGGCAATCGAGCGAGCAAGCGCCACGCGCTGGCGCTGGCCACCGGAGAGCTGGTGCGGCTTGCGGGCGGCGAATTTCTCCAGCTTGACGAGCTTCAGCATCTGCGCGACGCGCTCGGCGATCTCGTTTTTCGGCAGACCGTCCTGCTTGAGGCCGAAGGCGATGTTCTTCTCGACCGTCATATGCGGGAAGAGCGCATAGGACTGGAACATCATGTTGACAGGCCGGCGATAGGGCGGCGTGCCGGCCATGTTGACGCCATCGAGGATGATTTCGCCCGAGGTTGGCTGTTCGAAGCCCGCAAGCATGCGCAGCAGCGTCGATTTTCCGCAGCCGGAAGCGCCCAGCAAGGCGAAGAACTCGCGGTGATAGATGTCGAGCGAAAGATCGTCGACGGCAACGAAGGTTCCGAATTTCTTCGTCACATTGCGAAACGAAATATACGGCTTGGCGCTCGGATCCGTCCACGGCGCGAAGGATCTGCGGATGCTGCCCAAAGATTTCATGATGTTCCCCGGATTATGGATTTTCAAAGGGTTCTTGCGACCGGACCTGTCCCCTCTCCCCGTGGAAAGACCCGGCAATCATCAAGGAAAAGGCCCGAGCAAGCCCGGGCCTTTTGATCTTGCTTACTGACCGGTGACGACTTTCGTCCAGAGCCGGGTCTCGACGCGCTGCGTCTTCGGATCGAGCGGCGTCACGATGAAGAGTTTCTTCATCAGAGCTTCGTCCGGGTAGATATCCTTGTCTTCCAGGATCGACTTGTCGACGAACTGCTGCGAGGCCTTGTTGCCGTTCGCATAAAAAACGAAGTTCGATGCCTTGGCGATGACTTCCGGCTTCATCATGTAGTTGAGGAAGGCGTAGGCCGCGTCCTTGTGCGGCGCATCCGCCGGCACCGCCATCATGTCGAACCACATCTGCGCGCCCTGCTTGGGGATCGAGTAGCCGATATGAACGCCGTTCTTTGCCGCTTCGGCGCGGCTGGCTGCCTGGAGCATATCGCCGGAATAACCGAAGGCGATGCAAATATCGCCATTGGCAAGACCGTTGATATATTCAGAGGAGTGGAACTTGCGGATATTCGGGCGGGCAGCTTCGAGCAGCGCTGCCGCCTTTTCCAGATCCTTCTGATCATGGCTGTCGGGCTTGAGGCCGAGATAGTTGAGAGCCGCCGGCAGCACGTCCTGCGGCGAATCCAGCACGTTGATGCCGCAATCCTTGAACTTGGCAGCCACCTTCGGATCGAAGATCGCTTCAAGGCCCGGCTTGTCCTCGGAACCGAGGATGGCCTTCACCTTGTCCTTGTTGTAGCCGATACCGTTCGTGCCCCACATGTAATCGATGGCATACTGGTTGCCGGGGTCATATTTGGCGACGCGCTCGTTTATCATGTCCCACATGTTGGCGATGTTGGGCAGCTTCGACTTGTCGAGCTTGAGAAACACGCCGGCCTGAATCTGCCGGGCGAGGAAGTTGGCGGTGGGCACCACGACATCGTAGCCGGTGCCCCCGGCGAGCAGCTTGGTTTCGAGCAGTTCGTTCGTGTCGAACGTGTCGTAGACAACCTTGATGCCGGTTTCCTTGGTGAAATCTTCCAGGATCGTCGGATCGATATAGTCCGACCAATTGTAGATGTTGACGACCTTGTCTTCGGCCAGAGCCCCGGTTGCAAGCGCCGTCGTCATGGCCGCTGCAAGCGCAATATGTTTCAATACGGATTTCATCCTGTTCTCCTCTGGAGTTGAACCTTTAGTGCCTGCCGGAGGGTCGGGCGGGCTAAACGGCCTTGTTTTCTTTGGAGACTAGAAATGTTTTATGCAGGCGACAAGAGGCTTTCTGCCTTCGGCGCAAAAATTTGATCAAACGCAGCGCATACTATTGGAAATCGAAAATGCTGAGGCCCGTCACCATCTCGTCCAGCCCTAGCGGACGCGTCACGGGCGGCTCGGCGCGGGCGAGACAGCCCTGGCGCTCGCATGTCCTGCAGGCCGGGCCGATCGCCACCGGACCGCCGGGCATATTGGCAACGGCCTGGCCATAGACGATTTCATCGCGGAAGGAGATATCGCAGCCTAGCAGAAGTGCAGTGCGGCGGACGCGTTCCGAGAAGGCGCCCTGCGGCCCCTCGAGCGTGCGCGAAATGACGACGAATTCCGCGCCGTCGGGCATTTCCACCGCGTCGACGAGGATTTGCGCCGGCTGGGCGAAGGCGGAGTGGATGTTGAGCTTGGGACAACGGCCGCCGAAACGGACCTGCGGGAAGCCTTGGGCGCCTGCACGACGGAAGCGGTTTCCGGCATTGTCGATTTCCAGCATGAAGAAGGGCACAGCTGCCGCACCCGGCTTCTGCAGCATAGTCAACCGGTTTGCCGCCATTTCATAGGAGACACCGAAGCGGGAGCGCAGAACATCGACATCGTAGCGCGCCCGCTGGGCGGCGGCATGGAATGCGCCATAGGGCATGAGCAGCGCATGCGCGGCATAGCGCGCCAGCTCGAAACGGCCGATGCGGCGCGCTTCATGGGAGGAGAGACCCAGCGTGTCGAGTTCGGCGAGCAAATCGTCCTTGAGTGCGATCTGCGCCACTTCCATCGCCACTTCGCGCAGCTGATCGAAGGGCGAGAGGCGCTCCGAGAGGAAGAGACGCATGGAGTGCCGGTCATAGCGCCGGCGCAGGCCGGGCATGGTATGGACTGGTAGCGTGCGCACGACGATGCCGTGACTGTTCTTCAGCCAGGTCCGCAATGCGCCGCCGATATCGTCGGCGGGCTTGATCGCCTCGTGGAAGCGTTCGGCGGCCTCGTCCAGCCGGGCGAAATAGTTGGGGCGGCGCTCGAAAAGCTCGCGCACTTCATCAGCCGGCAGGCGCGCAGCAGACAGGGCCGTCTCATGGCCCTCGCGGGCGAGAAGCTCGGCGAGATCGGTGAGCCGCGCCGCCTGTTCGCGATAGGCGCGGTAAAGCTTGTTCACGGCAGCCGTCGCATTGGGCGCGGCCTCGGCCATCTCGACCAGCTCCTGATCGCCCGGCAATTCGCCGGCCAGAAGTGGGTCGGTGAAGATTTCGCGCAGCTGGCTGACGCTGCCCGCCGCCTCGCCCTGCAACTCATCGAGATCGACCTTGTAGACCGATGACAGTTTCAGGAGCAGCTGGACAGTCAGCGGACGCTGGTTGCGCTCGATGAGGTTCAGATAGGACGGCGAGATTTCCAGCGCCTCGGCCATGGCCGTCTGCGTCAGCGTAAGCGCATTGCGAATGCGGCGCACACGGGGGCCCGCAAAGATCTTGTGTTCGGCCATTTCGCCCTCCCCCTGTGACTGATTTTACAAAACTTGCCGATGTTTTTACAAAGGATAAAATTTACAATCTTTACAAATTTACAGCACCTCCTTGTCAAAGACAAGACATCGTAACCTCTTTATCCATCCGTTTTCGCTCATTTTTCTGGATGTTTTTGCGCTGCGGTGTAAAAACAGTCACATCAGATTTCGGCAAGCGAGCAACCCAAGACGAGCGAGCCGAGTGGTTAGTCAAAGAACGGAGACACGTTATGACCGATTTTTACAATCTTGTTCCCTCGGCGCCGCAGGGCCGCTTCGACAATATCGAACGTCCTTACACCGCCGAAGACGTCAAGCGCCTGCGCGGCTCCGTTCAGATCAAGCAGACGCTGGCTGAAATGGGCGCGAACCGCCTCTGGAAGCTGCTGCATGAAGAAAGCTACATCAACGCACTCGGCGCGCTCTCGGGCAACCAGGCCATGCAGATGGTTCGCGCTGGCCTGAAGGCGATCTACCTCTCTGGCTGGCAGGTTGCTGCCGACGCCAACACGGCTTCCGCCATGTATCCGGACCAGTCGCTCTATCCGGCAAACGCCGCGCCGGAACTGGCCAAGCGCATCAACCGCACGCTGCAGCGCGCCGACCAGATCGAAACCTCCGAAGGCAAGGGCCTTTCGGTCGACACCTGGTTCGCCCCGATCGTTGCCGATGCTGAAGCCGGCTTCGGCGGCCCGCTCAACGCCTTCGAAATCATGAAGGCTTTCATTGAAGCAGGCGCTGCCGGCGTTCACTTCGAAGACCAGCTCGCTTCGGAAAAGAAGTGCGGCCATCTCGGCGGCAAGGTTCTGATCCCGACAGCTGCTCATATCCGCAACCTGAATGCGGCCCGTCTTGCAGCCGACGTCATGGGTGTTCCGACCCTCATCGTTGCCCGCACGGATGCTGAAGCTGCAAAGCTCCTGACCTCCGACATCGACGAGCGCGACCGTCCGTTTGTTGACTACGATGCAGGCCGCACGGCGGAAGGCTTCTACCAGGTCAAGAACGGCATCGAGCCCTGCATCGCCCGTGCGATCGCTTATGCGCCGAACTGCGACCTGATCTGGATGGAAACCGGCAAGCCGGATCTGGAACAGGCCCGCAAGTTTGCCGAAGCCGTGCACAAGGCGCACCCGGGCAAAATGCTCGCCTACAATTGCTCGCCGTCGTTCAACTGGAAGAAGAACCTCGACGATGCAACGATTGCGAAGTTCCAGAAGGAACTCGGCGCGATGGGCTACAAGTTCCAGTTCATCACGCTCGCCGGCTTCCATCAGCTGAACTTCGGCATGTACGAGCTGGCCCGTGGCTACAAGGACCGCCAGATGGCTGCCTATTCGGAGCTGCAGGAAGCGGAATTCGCGGCAGAAGCCAACGGCTACACCGCGACCAAGCACCAGCGCGAAGTCGGCACCGGCTACTTCGACGCCGTCTCGATCGCCATCACGGGCGGCAAGTCCTCGACGACCGCCATGAAGGAATCGACAGAGACCGAGCAGTTCCGCCCGGCCGCCGAGTAAAATCCCAAACAACCACCCTCCCCTTCACCGGGGAGGGCCACGACCCCGACAATCGATTTCACAAACCCCTGCATAAAAGAGGAGAAATGCCATGAATGCCCCAGCTACCCGCGTCAAGGAACGTGCGGAAGAACAGTCTTCGGCCATGTCTGCCGACCAGCAGGCCATGATCCGGATGGTCGCCAACGACCTGCACCGCCTGAACCAGTCCGTCATGAAAGCCGTCGATGCCGGCGTTTCGGTCGAACTCGTCCGGTCCGCCCGCCACCACGGCGGCGAAGGAAACTGGGGCGATCTCCTCATTCCGGTCATCGTGACTCAGGGCCGATAAAGGCCAACACAGCCATGACCTCCCGACGCCCGGAAGCTCTCTGCTTCCGGGCATTCGCATTTGAGACAACCGGAAGAGACACAACCATCCCCATACCCGCTTGACTATTGTCAGCCCGTCGTGGTGATCTGATACGGGGACATCAAGCGCCTGGAGGGGCAATCATGAAAAACAAGCTTCTTGCGGAAGCATTCGGTACGTTCTGGCTCGTGTTCGGGGGATGCGGCAGCGCGGTTCTCGCGGCGGGCTTCCCACAACTCGGCATCGGCTTTCTCGGCGTTTCGCTCGCCTTCGGCCTGACAGTGCTGACCATGGCCTATACGGTCGGTGGCATCTCCGGCGGGCATTTCAACCCGGCGGTTTCGGTGGGCCTGACGGTGGCGGGACGGCTGCCGGTTTCCGATCTCATTCCGTACATCATTGCGCAGGTCGTCGGCGCGATCATCGCGGCGGCCGCGCTCTATGTCGTGGCAACCGGCAAGGCGGGCGCTGAGATCGGCGGCTTTGCGGCCAACGGTTATGGCGAGCATTCGCCGGGCGGCTACTCAATGCTGGCGGGGCTGGTGATCGAGGTCATCCTGACGGCCTTCTTCCTGATCATCATTCTGGGCGCAACGCATGGTCGCGCGCCGGCGGGTTTTGCGCCGATCGCCATTGGCCTCGCGCTGACGCTCATTCACCTGATCTCCATTCCGGTGACCAATACCTCGGTCAACCCGGCCCGCTCCACAAGCCAGGCCCTCTTTGCCGGTGGCTGGGCGATCGGTCAGCTCTGGCTGTTCTGGGTGGCGCCGATCGTCGGTGCCGTCATCGGTGCGCTGATCTGGAAGGTGATGGGCGAGAAGGACTAAGTCGGTAGGCACACTGGCGGGGGCGATAGTCCCCGCCATCAAGGCGCAACCTCATGCCGCGCGGTTGGCCGCGAATGATTGTGGCTCACTCCCGAGACTGAACCGGCCGACGAGCTTCATCAACTCGTCCGCTTCCATGGCCAGTTGGCGCGACATGGCCGTGGTTTCCTCGACCATGGCAGCATTCGCCTGGGTCATCTGGTCCATGCGGTTGACGGTCGAGTTCACTTCGCTCAGCGCCGAGGACTGGTCCTGCGCCGCCGTCGCAATCATGTTCATGTGCGCGGAGATGTCGGAAATTTGGCGGCTGATGTCATTCAGGACGCCGCCGGTCTTCTGGACATGGCCGACGCCCGAGGAAACCTCGCGCGAGGCCGTTTCGATCAGCCCCTTGATTTCCTTGGCGGCCCCGGCTGAGCGCTGGGCGAGTTCGCGGACTTCCATGGCAACAACGGCAAAGCCCTTGCCCGCTTCGCCCGCGCGTGCGGCCTCGATCCCGGCATTCAGCGCGAGAAGATTGGTCTGGAAGGCGATCTCATCGATGACATCGATGATCTGCTCGATCTGTTTAGAGGCGCCTTCGATCCGGGACATGGCCGAAACGGCATCGTTGACGACGACCACCGAGGCATCGGCATTGCTGCGGGCGCTGAGCACGATAGTATTCGCCTCGCGGGCTCGATCGGCGGAATTGCGCACTGTCGCGGTAATCTCCTCGACGGCGGCGGCGGTTTCCTCCAGCGAGGCGGCTTGCGCTTCGGTGCGGCGGGAGAGATCACCCGCGGCACCCTGCATGGCGGAGCCGTTGGCCTGAATGGTCAGCGCATTGTCCTGGATCTGCGAAAGCGTGTCGCGCAGCGTCATGAGCGATGCATTGAAATCGGCACGCAGGCGGTCGAGCGAGCCGGAGAACGGCGTGTCGATGGCCAGCGTCAGATCGCCATGGGCGAGACGGTCGAGGCCAGCGGCCAGTGCGTTGACGGCGAAGCTGATCTGCTCTTCGCTGATCCGCTTTTCCTCGTCATTGCGGGCGCGTTCGGCGTCTATTGCCGCGCGTGCCTCGGCACTTTCATTTTCCATGCGCACCTTGGCAAGCGCGTTTTCCTTGAAGACGCCGAGCGCACGGGCCATGTCGCCAATTTCATCGACGCGGGCATCACCCTGAATGGCCGTTTCCAGCCTGCCCTCTGCAAGCCGGCGCATCGCATTGGTGATCTGACCGATCGGCTTCTTGAAGGTCATGACGAGACCGATGCCTGCAACGATCGCAATCAGGATGCCGGCCAGCGTTGCGGAGACGGAAAGCGTATTGGCATGTTCGCGCTCGTCGCTGGCAGAATTCTTCTGGGTTTCTGCAAAGGCCGTGAGGTAACCCCAGATGACGTCGACCTGTCTCGTCGCCGAGGCGTAAACCCACTTGCGCTTGACATCGAGGTCCACGAGAGCCGCGCTATCGGCCTCCATCTGCTTGAGCGCCGGGGGTAGAGAGCCCATCAGGTTGGCGTAAAATTTCTCCGCCTTCGCGGAGCCTTGCAGTGCCTCCAGGTCCTTGCGGACGATCTGGAATTCCTGCACGAGGCGGTCGCGGTTCTCCTTTGTCGGGGTTGCCACGAAGCGGGCGAATTCAATCTGAATGGCATACATCGAGCCGGACAGGCGGTGCGAATCCTGCAGCATCGCCGCGGTACGCACTTTCTCGCCCTCAAGACCCGAAAGACCGCGGATGGCCTTGATCGTGCTGTCGGTATTGAACCCGTCCAGGGTGCTAGCGACCGCGCCGATGCGCGTCATCGCCTGTCCGATTTTCGGAAGCGTCGCATCATCGATCGCACCCGCACCCAGCGTGTTGTTCAGGTCATCGACGGCAGCCTTCAGTTCCGCGGCAACCGACTTCTTATCCTGCGGTAAGGCGGTGCCGAGCTTGCGAACCTGCTTGTTCAGATCATTGAGCTGGCCGGAAACGAAGGCGATCTTCGCGTCAGCCCCGCCGGCTTTTTCGTAACCGGTCACAAGGCTGTTGAGCGCGTGCATGATATCGAGAACACGGCCGGATTCGTAGAGCACCGACTTGGCTCCACCTTCCTGCTGCTGGATGCTGCGCTCGGAGTTTGCACCTGCGTCTGCGAGCAAGACCTGGGCGCCAATGACACCCTTCAGCCTGTCGTCGAGCGATTGCCGGAGCACGACATCCTGCTGACGCAGGTCCCAGAGATTGGCCACCTCCTTCTCGACGCTCGTGGTAACGTTGATCGCGTTGGTGAGGTCGGATACGCCATCGGCTTCGGGGTCGAGACCGGAGAGTGTCTGCTGCAGGACCTCTTTCTGATCCGTGAGCCGGGTGGTCACGTCCTTGTGGCTTGCCTCGGTCGACTCGCCGAGAAAGCGCGTCATGGCGGCTGACACGTCGCGGAAGCCGCTGAGCGAGGTCATCACGCTGTTGGAAATCAGGAGCCGTCCCTGAAGCAGTTCGACGGCATAAAGGCCGACAATACCGACTGCGGAAATGCTGATCACGAAGGGGAAGATGAAGACCAGAACCTTGGTCTGAATCCGGAAACGCGAGAGAATACTGTCAAAGCTCATTGTCCACCTCCGGAGCGGAGGCGCATTCTTGGTAAGTTCTCCGCTACTCACCGAAAGCTAATGCAGATCGCCTAATAAACTTCTAATAGACGTTAAACCGCTTAAGAACCTGACGATTATCAAGCGCAATCAGGCGCGCAAGGCGTCAAAAGCGCTCGATTGGGCTGACCCGATCAGATGGCGAGCAAAACGACCGTGATCGCCACGAGGGTAAGGGCGGAAGCGACAGTGATCTTCCAGATGCGCTGGATTTCCTGTTCGCGATTGAACGCTTGTACCTTGGCGACAGCCTTTGCTTTCCGAGCAGCCATATCGTTTTCCCCTTCCGGGATCCCGGCCCAATGCGTACAATCGCGTTGGGACGACCCCTTAAACGAAGCATCGTCCTGCAGTGTTAAGAAGGCGTTACTTGGCCCTAGCAGTCAAGGGAAAATAGGCCCTTGGTTTCGCCAATCTTAACGATTTTGCGACAACGCCGCAGAAATCACACGGCGCCGCCGGCGGCGTGGCCGGACGCCCAGGCCCATTGAAAATTATAGCCGCCAAGCCAGCCGGTCACATCGACGCATTCGCCGATGAAATAGAGGCCCTGCGCGGGCTTCGCCTCCATCGTTTTCGAATCGAGATCGCGGGTATCGATGCCACCCAGCGTGACTTCGGCTGTCCGGTAACCTTCGGTTCCGGCGGGTTTGATCGTCCAGTCGGAGACAGCGTCAGCCACGCGCGTCAGCACCTTGTCGGAGAGGTCGGCAAGATGACCGGGCGCGCCATGCTTGTCGGCGATGTATTTCGCAAGCCGGGCCGGGAGAATGGCCGCCAGCGCCGTGGACAAAGACTGGCGTCCGTTTGCGCTCTTCGCCGCCTTCAGTGCACCGAGCACATCGACATCAGGCTCCATGCGGATGCGGATGGCGTCGCCTTCGCGCCAGACCGCGGAAATCTGCAGGATGGCGGGACCGGACAAGCCGCGATGGGTGAAGAGCATAGCCTCGCGAAACATCGTCTTGCCGCAGCGAACTTCGACTTCGCAGGAAAGGCCCGCGAGTTCCGACAGCTCCGACAGCAATCCGGGTTCGAGGGTGAAGGGAACCAGCGCGGGCCGCGTTTCTGTGAGGCGCAGGCCGAAATTTTCGGCAATCCTGTAGGCAAGGCCCGTCGCGCCCATTTTCGGGATCGACTTGCCGCCGGTGGCGATCACCAGTGCAGGCGCTTCCAAGACACCTTCCGACGTCGCAACGCGATAGCGCTCACCTGCCTTTTCAACCCCGGCAATCTCGACGCCCGTCTGAAGCGTCACGCCAGCCGCAGCCATTTCCCCCAACAGCATCGCAACGATTTCCTTCGCCGATCCGTCGCAAAACAGTTGCCCCAGCGTCTTTTCATGCCACGCGATGCCGTGCGCCTCCACAAGCTTCAGGAAGTCGTGCGGGGTGTAGCGGGCGAGCGCGGATTTGCAGAAATGCGGATTGGACGAATAGTAGTTCTTCGGCCCGGCATCGAGATTGGTGAAATTGCAGCGGCCTCCGCCGGAAATGCGGATTTTCTCGCCGGGGGCTTTCGCGTGGTCAAGAACGGTCACGCGACGCCCGCGTTTGCCGGCGGCGATTGCCGCCATCATTCCGGCGGCGCCTGCACCAATTACGATGACATCGGAAACTTTGATCAAACTTCTTCTGCCCCCTCGCCAAACGTCCCGGAGTGTTTAATATGCGGGTATTGCAAAATCAAACCGGTGTAAAATGGCCGAAAAGAAGAAGTCCGCTCGCGCAACCTCCTCCAACGTGTCCTCGCAGTCTATCAAGGCTGCCATCGAGTCGCCCCGCGGGGTGAAGTCCTGGGCAGAAGCCGCCGCATGGCTGAGGGCTCGCGGCATCGAAGACGTGGAATGCATCACGCCTGACCTCGCCGGCGTGCCGCGCGGTAAGATGATGCCGACGTCAAAGTTCACCTCCAACACGTCGCTCGCCCTGCCGTCTGCGCTTTACCGCCACACGATCTCGGGCGAATATCCGGACGAGACGGAAAACTTCCGCTACGATTCACGCGACAGCGACATCAAACTAGTGCCCGATCTCTCCACGCTCACCGTGGTTCCGTGGGAGACCGACCCGACCGCGCAGGTGATCTGCGATATCGCGGGCTCGACCGGCGACAAGATCACCTACACGCCGCGCAACCTCCTGAAGCATATTGTCGAGCTTTATGCCGTGCAGGGCTGGAGGCCGGTCGTTGCGCCGGAAATCGAGTTCTATCTCGTCGCCAAGAACGATGACCCGGACTATCCGCTGCATCCACCGTCGGGCCGTTCCGGCCGCTCCATCGTCGGCGGGCAGGCCTATTCGATCGCGGGCGTCAACGAGTTCGACGAACTGGTGGATGATATCTACCACTACTCGGAAAAGCAGGGCCTCGAGATCGACACGCTGATCCATGAAGAGGGTCCGGCGCAGCTCGAAATCAACCTGCGCCATGGCGATCCGGTGGAACTTGCCGACCAGGTCTTCCTGTTCAAGCGCACGATCCGCGAAGCCGCGCTGAACCACGGGATCTATGCCACCTTCATGGCCAAGCCGATGCAGGGCCAGGCGGGGTCGGCGATGCATATCCACCAGTCGGTGGTGGACCTGAAGACGGGCAAGAACATCTTCTCCAAACCCGATGGTGAGCCGTCTGATGCCTTCTTCCACTTCATCGGGGGCATGCAGCGCTACATTCCGCGCGCCATGGCGATGATGGCGCCTTATGTGAACTCCTATCGGCGCCTGACGCCCGACATGGCGGCACCGCTCAACACCGCCTGGGGCTACGACAACCGCACCACGGCCTTCCGCGTGCCGGTTTCGGATGCGGCGGCACGGCGCGTCGAAAACCGGCTTCCGGGCTCGGATGCCAACCCCTATCTGGCGCTCGCGGCATCGCTCGCCTGCGGCTATCTCGGCATCATGCAAAAGCTGAACCCGACCGAGCCGACGGCCGAAACGGCCAACGAAGGCGCCATCGAACTGCCGCGCGGCCTGCTCGAGGCCGTGTCGCTGCTCGAAAGCGAACCGTCGCTGCACGATGTATTCACCTCCGAATTCATTCACATCTTCGCAGGTGTGAAGCGCGGCGAGTTCGAGACCTTCATGCAGGTGATCAGCCCGTGGGAACGCGAATTCCTGCTGCTGAACGTCTGACCACGCACCGAAAACGCAGCGATCTCCAGCATTTTCCGGCCGTCCTCGACGGCCGGCCTGGCTCGATTTGGCGGTTTCCTTCGACCCTGCGAGGGGCTAATGTCCCTGCGCACTGCGCATTTTTTCGCGTTGCACACTAGCGCAATTAAATCGATTAGATTATATGTGCCCCGATCCATTCTCCCAAGGACAAAGCTTCATGAGCAGCCAGATCATTCCCGTTGAGCCGTTCGATTACGTCGTCTTCGGCGGCACCGGCGACCTTGCAGAGCGCAAGCTTCTTCCCGCCCTTTACCACCGGCAGATGGCCGGCCAGTTTTCCGAGCCGACCCGTATCATCGGCGCGTCGCGTGCGGAGATGACGCATGACGAATATCGGAAGTTTGCCACCGACGCCCTGAAAGAGCATCTGAAGGCAGACGAGTTGGACAAGGCGGAGCTTGAGAAGTTCTGCGCCCGCCTTTTCTACGTTTCGGTCGATGCCAAGGCCGACAAGGGCTGGGACAAGCTGAAGCAGCTTCTGGATGAGGCCAAGGAGCGCGTGCGCGCCTTCTATCTCGCCGTCGGCCCCGCCCTCTTCGGCGACTTCTCGGAAAAGATCCGCGATCACAAGCTGATCACCAAGCAGACGCGCATTGTCGTCGAAAAGCCGATCGGCCGCGACCTCGACTCGGCATTGCAGCTCAATGACACGATCGGCAAGGTGTTCAAGGAAGAACAGATTTTCCGCATCGACCATTATCTCGGCAAGGAAACGGTGCAGAACCTCATGGCGCTGCGCTTTGCCAACGCGCTCTATGAGCCGCTGTGGAATGCCGAGCATATCGACCACGTACAGATCACGGTTGCCGAATCTGTCGGCCTTGAAAGCCGCGCGGGCTATTACGACAAGGCCGGCGCGCTGCGCGACATGGTGCAGAACCACATCCTGCAGCTTCTCTGCCTTGTCGCCATGGAACCACCGTCGTCCATGGACCCGGAAGCGGTGCGCGACGAGAAGCTGAAGGTTCTGCGCTCACTGAAACCGATCACCGCCGCCAATGTCGAAAAGACGACTGTGCGCGGACAGTACAAGGCCGGCGCATCTTCGAATGGCCCCGTGAAGGGCTATCTCGAAGAGCTGGAAGGCGGCGTGTCCGATACGGAAACCTTCGTGGCGCTGAAGGCCGAAATCGGCAGCTGGCGCTGGGCCGGTGTGCCCTTCTATCTGCGCACGGGCAAGCGTCTCGTCACGCGCATGTCGGAAATCGTCATCACCTTCAAGCCGGTTCCGCATTCGATCTTCGATGAGGCGGCAGGCCGCATCACCGCCAACCAGCTCGTCATTCGCCTGCAGCCGGACGAGGGCGTGAAGCAGTGGCTGATGATCAAGGATCCCGGTCCGGGCGGCATGCGCCTGCGTCACGTTCCGCTCGACATGACCTTCGCGCAGGCCTTCGAGGTGCGCAATCCGGATGCCTATGAGCGTCTTCTGCTCGACGTCATCCGCAACAACCAGACGCTCTTCATGCGCCGCGACGAAGTCGAGGCGGCGTGGCGCTGGGTCGATCCGATCCTCAAGGCCTGGGACGAGACCGGGCAGAAGTGCCAGAGCTACACGGCCGGCACCTGGGGTCCGAGCCAGGCGATTGCGCTGATCGAGCGCGACGGCCGCACCTGGCACGAAGGGGAGTAAGCCATGGCGTTCAGCCGCAAGGATTTCGAAAACGGCGCGGCTCTGGCGGAGGGGCTGGCGGCGCGCGTCGCGACCGCCCTCTCCGATGCCATCGCGGCGCGCGGATCGGCAAGCATTGCCGTATCCGGCGGCTCGACGCCCAAGGCTTTCTTCAAGGTTCTCTCGGGCAAGGACATTGCCTGGGACAAAGTCACGATCACGCTGGTCGATGAGCGTTTCGTGCCTGCGGACAATGCGCGCTCCAATCACAAGCTGGCGAACGAGTTCCTGCTGATCGGCAAGACGGCAGCGGCGACATTCGTGCCGCTCTATCATGCAGCCGACACGGCTGAGGCTGCTGCCGAGATCGCGACGCGCGAGACGGCTGGTTTCTCCAATCCGTTCGATGTGGCGATCCTCGGCATGGGAAATGACGGTCACACCGCCTCGTTCTTCCCCGGCGGCAATCATCTTGTCGAAGCACTGGATGCCAGCCGTCCGCGCGGCATTCTGACCATGGAAGCAGACGGCGCGGGTGAGCCGCGGCTTACCTTCTCCTTTTCCGCGCTTCAGGATGCCCGGCTTCTGGCGCTGCATATCGAAGGTGCCGAGAAAGCTTCCGTTCTGGAAAAGGCATTGGGCGGAACGGACGAGGCGGAGATGCCGATCCGCGCCGTGCTGAACCGGGCAATGTCCCCGGTCGAGATTTACTGGGCACCCTGACCTCCCAAAGGCAGTGCCTATCAACCCATAGAGACGAAAGGCAGGAAGCCCATGTCTGCGAACAGCAAGATTTCCGCCATCACGCAACGCATCGTCGAGCGCTCGAAGCCGACGCGCGGGCTCTATCTGGAGCGCATTTCGGCCGCCGCGCAAAAGGGCGTGCATCGCTCGGTGCTGGGCTGCGCCAATCTCGCCCACGGCTTTGCCGTCTGTTCCCCCTCGGACAAGGCCGCGCTTGCCGGCGATGTCGTTGGCAATCTCGGTATCATCACCGCCTATAACGACATGCTCTCGGCGCACCAGCCATTCGAGAGCTATCCGGCGCTGATCCGCGACGCGGCTCGCGAGGCGGGCGGTGTGGCGCAGGTGGCGGGCGGTGTTCCGGCGATGTGCGATGGCGTGACGCAAGGCCAACCCGGCATGGAGCTTTCGCTCTTCTCGCGCGACCTGATCGCGATGGCCGCCGGCATCGGTCTCTCGCACAACATGTTCGATGCGGTCGTCTATCTTGGCGTCTGCGACAAGATCGTGCCCGGTCTTGCCATGGCGGCCCTCACCTTCGGCCACCTGCCCGCGATCTTCGTTCCGGCCGGGCCGATGACGTCGGGGCTGCCGAATGACGAGAAGTCGCGCGTCCGCCAGCTTTATGCGGAAGGCAAGGTCGGCCGCGAGGAACTGCTGGAAGCGGAATCCAAGTCGTATCATGGTCCGGGAACCTGCACCTTCTACGGTACGGCCAATTCCAACCAGATGCTGATGGAGATCATGGGCTTCCATATGCCCGGCGCCTCCTTCATCAACCCCGGCACGCCGCTGCGCGATGCGCTGACCAAGGAAGCCGCCAAGCGGGCGCTGGCGATCACCGCACAGGGCAACGAATTCACGCCTGCCGGTGAGATGATCGACGAGCGCTCCATCGTCAACGGCGTGGTCGGCCTGCACGCGACCGGCGGCTCGACCAACCACACGCTGCACCTTCTGGCGATTGCCAAGGCGGCCGGCATCCAGCTGACCTGGGAAGACATTTCGGACCTTTCCGATGTCGTGCCGCTGCTCGCCCGCGTCTATCCGAACGGGCTTGCCGATGTGAACCATTTCCATGCTGCCGGTGGCATGGGCTTCCTGATCAAGGAACTGCTGAAAGACGGCATGCTGCATGACGACGTGCGCACCGTCTTCGGCCACGGACTGGAAGCCTACACAATCGATCCGCGCCTTGGCGAGGACGGCACCGTCGTGCGCGACAAGGCACCCGAAGTCAGCCACGACCCGAAAGTGCTGACCACGATCGACAAGCCGTTCCAGGCGAATGGCGGGCTGAAGATGCTGACAGGCAATCTCGGCAAGGCCGTGATCAAGATCTCCGCTGTGAAGCCGGAGCGCCATGTCATCGAAGCGCCTGCGATCGTCTTCAACGATCAGGCCGAACTGCAGCAGGCGTTCAAGGACGGCAAGCTGGAACGCGATTTCATCGCCGTCGTCCGCTTCCAGGGCCCGAAGGCCAACGGCATGCCGGAGCTGCACAAGCTGACGCCGCCGCTCGGCGTGCTGCAGGATCGCGGCTTCAAGGTGGCGCTCGTCACCGACGGCCGCATGTCGGGCGCATCCGGCAAGGTGCCGGCAGCGATCCACATGACGCCGGAAGCTGTCAATGGCGGCGCCATCGCCAAGGTCCGCGACGGCGACATGATCCGACTGGATGCCGTTAACGGCACGGTCGAGGTTCTGGTCGATGATGCGGAATTCAATGCCCGCCCGGTGGCGACTGCCGATCTGTCGGCCAACGAATACGGCATGGGCCGCGAGCTCTTCGCGCCCTTCCGGGCGATGGTCGGTGCGGCCGATCAGGGTGCCAGCGTCGTCTTCAACTGAGCTTTGTCAATCGGGGCAGCTTCTGCCGCCCCGGTCATCTTCCCGCGTCACATTCATGTAGCATGGCATTGTTAGGCAAAGGGCATCCCGCCTCTTGCTCTGACGCAATTCTCACTGAAAAGTGGTTCACGCTTTTTCGGAAATTGCTCTAAAAGGAATTGCCAATCATGTTGCTGAAACGTCGTGTTGTCCTGGGAATGATTTCATCCACTGCCCTTCTCCCGTTTGTCAGTCTGCCGGTTGCGGCAGCCGAGCAAGGCGTCGACTTTATCATCCTGTCGGACCTCCATTCGGCCTATGAGCGCATGGCGCAGCTGCTGCTCGCCATCCAGTCGCGTGTTTCTTCCGCCAAGCGTCCCCAGGTCATCCTGTTCAACGGCGACCTCTTCGAAAGCGGCAATGTTGTCGCCACCCGCTCGGCCGGCGAGGCCGACTGGGCCTTCCTCGGCGCGCTTGCCAAGCTCGCGCCGACGATTTTCAACATTGGCAACCATGAGTCCGACCTGGATAATGACCTCGCGCATTTCATCGAGCGCGCCAAGGGTTTGGGCGTGACGGTCCTCAGCAACATCGTCGACAAGCGCACCGGCAAGCCTTACACCGACGCTGCGGCGACGCTGAAGGCCGGTGAGACCACGCTGAATATCGCAGCGCTCGGCGTCAACGCGCTCGGCACCTATCCGAAGCCGACGCGCGAGCTGATCGTGGTTCCCGAGCCGGTCGAATATGCAAAGGCCAATCTGCCTTCCCTGCTCAAGAAGGACGGCATCAATATCGTGATGAGCCATGCCGGGGTCGTGCCGGACCGTGACATCCTGCCGATGCTGCCGGATGGCACGCTGATGATCGGCGGTCACGACCACCTGACGCTGATTCATGAAGCCGGCAAGACGCGCTATGTCCACACCGGCTCCTGGGGGGCGCTGCTGACCATCGCCGCCGTCGCTACATCCGGCGAAGCGGCGAAGATCGAGCAGGTCTCGATCGACCGTGAGAGCCCTGCGACCGAAGACCTGAAGGCTGTCATCGCCAAGGTTCTGGCCGCCAATCTGAAGGAAGAAGACAAGGCTGTCGTTGCCAAGACCGCGAAGGCTGAAACGCTGGGCGAAACCGCTCGCTTCACGGCCTCGGCCATCGCCGCGAAGGTGGGTGCGGATATCGGCTTCATCGGCCACACATCCTTCGGCACCGGCCTGCCGAAAGGTGACGTCACACGCTTCGACTACAATGCCGCCGTGCGTTTTGAAGGCAAGATCATGAAGGCGGAAGTGGATGCGGCAACGCTCGCCGAAATCCTCAAGCGCTGCAACCAGGATGGCGATGTGCCGCTCGCCTCCCGCACCGGCGACTTCCTCTATGCCGTTCCGGCTGTCGCCGGCGACAAGAAGACTTACACGATCGCCTGCAATGACTGGTCGGCGATCAACCGCAAGGCCTATTTCGGCCGCGAGGACCTCGCCTTCACCGAAGTGCCGGACCTGAAGCTCAAGACACTGGTCGTCGAAGCGCTTGGCAAGGCATGAGGCCGTCTTGATGGGCATCCGCGCGGCTACCGAGGCTGATATCCCCGCCATCATGGACATCGAGCGCACGCCCGGTTTCGAACAGTTCTTCGGCTGGTTTTCGGAAGATGAGCATATCGCTCATCTCTCCGATCCCGATTGCCGGGTGCTGGTTCTGGAGGAGAACGGCGCGGTTCAAGGCTTTGCCTTCTTGCGCGGCTTCGCCGAAGGGGAAGGCAGCATCCGCCTGAACCGGCTCGCCGTGCGTGCGCCCGGACACGGAACCGGACAAAAGCTTCTCGATCACGCGAAGGCAATCGCCTTTGAGGAGCCCTCCACGCATCGTTTCTGGCTGCGCGTGGCGGAGGCAAACCGGCGCGCGCGTCATGTCTATGAGCGCAATGGCTTCGTGCTGGAGACGTTGCTGCCCAAGGGGGGTGTTTCTGCGGCGGGCGAGAGTGTCGATATTGCGCGCTACGGTCTTTTGAGGGAAGACTGGCAATTCGAATTTGCCTGAGACCGCCAAATGTTCGTTCGCCCAGCCACAGAAGCCGACCTTGCCGCCATCATGGATATAGAGCGGACGCCCGGCTTTGACGCCTATGTGGGCCGGTCAGAACGGGCACAGCATGAGGCGCTGATGGCGGCGGCGGACTGTCGCTATGTCATGCTTGAGGGTGAGAGGGGGCCGGTGGGCTTTGCGATTCTGCAGGGGATTGGCTCTGCAAACCACGTTGTCTACCTGAAGCGCATCGCCATTCGTTCGCCGGGTAAGGGATTGGGAAAGAGGTTCCTCTCCGAATTGATCCGGCTGTCATTCAAAGAGTATGGCGCGGAGAAGTTCTGGCTGGATGCCTTTGAGACGAATGCGCGGGCGCGGCATGTCTATGCAGCCTGCGGCCTTCAGCATGACGGTGTGCTGAGGGAGCATTATCCGCTGGCGGATGGCAGCCGAGCGAACCTGGTCATCATGTCGATCCTGAAGCGGGAGTGGTTGGACGCTGAGGCGCGGCGGCAGTCTCTGTTGATAGCAGAGGCTGATGCACGGGACCCCTCACTTGGCGCATTGATGGACGCTGCTTGGGCCGATGTGAACGACGATCCCAACAGGTAAAGGCGACGCCTTCCTCTCGGCGCCCCCTCTGGCTTGTTGTCCCGAGGATCTGACTATATCACCGCCGATACGTCTTCCCGTCCCCATCAAACAGGTGCAGCTTCGAGCCTTCCGCCGCGAGCCTCACCTTCTGGCCCTTCCGGATGTCAACGATACCCGGCAGCTTGGCGATCAGCGGTTCGTCGTCGGTCAGGTCTTGGAGATAGAGGAGCGTGACTTCGCCGAGCGCCTCGACGATATCGACCGTTCCTTCGAAGAGATAGTCGTCGCCGGTGGTGAGCGTCAGGTCTTCCGGGCGGACGCCGAAGCTGGCGGCTTTGCCCTTTTCGCCTGATGCCGTTGCGATCGGCACGGAAACAGAACCGCCGCCGGAGAGCGACACGCGGGTGACATCGCCCGTCTCGTCAATCTTCACCGGCACGATATTCATGGCCGGCGAGCCGATAAACTGGGCGACAAAGAGATTGGCGGGGCGCTCGTAGAGTTCCAGCGGCGGGCCGACCTGTTCGATATGGCCGGCGGAGAGGACCACGATGCGGTCGGCGAGCGTCATGGCCTCGACCTGGTCGTGGGTGACATAGATCATCGTCGTGTCGGCCATCTGCTCGTTGAGCTTGGCGATCTCGATGCGGGTGGCGACGCGCAGTGCCGCATCGAGGTTCGACAGCGGCTCGTCGAAGAGGAAGACCTTCGGGTTGCGGCAGATGGCGCGGCCGATGGCGACGCGCTGGCGCTGGCCTCCTGAGAGGGCTTTCGGCAGGCGCTCCAGATAGGGGCCAAGCTGGAGGATATCGGCGGCGGCGCGGACGCGGCGGTCGATCTCTTCCTTGCTTTCCTTGGCGATCCGCATGCCGAAGGCCATGTTGTCATAGACCGTCATATGCGGATAAAGCGCGTAGGACTGGAAGACCATGGCGATGCCGCGGCGCGCCGGCGGCACTTCGTTGACACGCTGACCGTCGATGATCATCTCGCCGCCGGTGATTTCCTCGAGACCGGCGATCATGCGCAGCAAGGTCGATTTTCCGCAGCCCGAGGGGCCGACGAAGACGACGAACTCGCCCTGCTTGATCTCCAGATCGACGCCCTTGATGACGTCGATTGCACCGTAGGACTTGCGGATGTCCTTCAGAACCACACCTGCCATGCCCTGTCCTCCCTCTTATCTATTGAATGCGGGCGAAGAATGCGCCCCAGGCCGGAAGCACGATCTGCGCGTCCGTCAGATTGGCCTCGAAGCCGTGTCCCGTCAGCGTCTCCAGCAGACCGGCGGGCTTTGCCACCGTTTCCGGGCCGGACGACATGTTGAAGTAGCAAACGATGGTTTCATTGCCGAGCTTGCGCTCGAAGCCGAGAACCGGGCCGTCTTCCTGCGTGAAGACGATCTCGCCCTTGGCAAAGGCCGGATGCTGCTTGCGGAAGGCCAGGAAGCGGCCATATTGCGACATCACCGATGCCTCGTCGGCAGCTTCCGCAGCAACGGAGAGCGGCAGGTGTTCCGGCGGAACCGGCAGCCAAGGCTTGGCAGTCGAGAAGCCGCCGAAGTTCGAGCCGTCCCAGACCATGGGCGTGCGGCAACCGTCGCGGCCCTTGAATTCCGGCCAGAACTGGATGCCGTAAGGGTCCTGCAGGTCTTCGAACTGGAGGTCGGCTTCCGGCAGGGCAAGCTCTTCGCCCTGATAGATGCAGGCCGAGCCGCGCAGCGTCAGGAGCAGCGCATTCAGCATCTTTGCGTAAGCCTGCTTGTCGGAAATACCCTCGCCCCAGCGGGTGACGTGGCGCACCACGTCGTGGTTGGAGAAGGCCCAGCAGGCCCAGCCTTCGGGTGCGGCGACTTCAAAGGCGCGCTGCACCTCTGCAACGAATTTCGGGCTCAGCTTTTCCGGCGCCAGGAATTCAAAGGCGTAGCACATCTGCATCTTGTCGCCGCCGGACGTGTATTCGCCGGCAATCTCGAGACCGCGCTGGCTGTCGCCGACTTCGCCGACGGCGGCGATGTCCTGATATTCGTTCATGACGGCGCGGAGGCGCTTCAGGAATTCCAGGTTCTCCGGACGGTTCTTGTCGTAGAGATGCTCCTGGTGGTTATAGGGGTTCACGGCAGGCGCCGTGTTGGCGTTGCGGCGCTCGGGCGGCAGGCCCGGATTGCTGCGCAATTCCTTGTCGTGGAAATAGAAATTGATCGTGTCGAGGCGGAAGCCGTCGACGCCGCGTTCCAGCCAGAAGCGGGCAACGTCGAGCAGAGCGTTCTGGACATCCGGATTGTGGAAGTTCAGGTCCGGCTGCGAAGTCAGGAAGTTGTGCAGATAGTACTGGCAGCGGCCCGGATCCCAGGCCCAGGCGGAACCGCCGAAGATGGAGAGCCAGTTGTTGGGCGGCGTGCCGTCGTCCTTGGGATCGACCCAGACATACCAGTCGGCCTTCTCGTTGTCCTTGCTCGCCGAGCTTTCGATGAACCAGGGGTGCTGGTCGGAGGTATGCGAGATGACGAGGTCGATCATGACGCGCAGCTTGAGGCGATGCGCTTCGGCGATCATTGCATCGAAATCGGCAATCGTGCCGAAGATAGGGTCGATGTCGATATAGTTCGACACGTCGTAGCCGAAATCCTTCATCGGCGACTTGAAGAAGGGCGAGATCCAGATCGCGTCCGCGCCAAGCTCGGCAATATGCGACAGGCGGCCGGTGATGCCCTTCAGGTCGCCCACGCCGTCGCCGTTGCTATCCTGATAGGAGCGCGGGTAGATCTGGTAGATCACTGCGCCGCGCCACCAGTCTGCGTCGGGAACGAGATTGCCTCTGAGTGTCTGGTTCATGAAGTCCATTCCAATTTCAATAGTTTGGCCGTCTCAACCGCCCTTGACGGAGCCGGCGAGCAGGCCGCGAACGAGATAGCGTTGCAGCGAGAAGAAGACGAGGAGCGGCACGAGGATCGACACGAAGGCCGAGGCCGAGAGGATTTCCCAATTGCCGCCGCGCGAGCCGAGCAGCGCATTGAGCGCCCCTGTCAGCACCAGCTTGTCCTTGTCGGTGCCGAGGAACACCATGGCGACCAGAAGGTCGTTCCACACCCAGAGGAACTGGAAGATGGCAAAGGAGGCGAGCGCCGGGAAGGAGAGCGGCAGGACGATCTTTGTGAAGATCTCGAAATCGCCCGCGCCATCGACACGCGCGCTTTCGATGATCTCCTTCGGCAGACCAACGATGTAGTTGCGCAGCAGGTAGATGGCGAGCGGCAGGCCGAAGGCGGTGTGCGCAAGCCAGATGCCGGCATAGGTCTTGGACGGGACGCCGAGGAAGGTGCCGACATCGTTGTATAGGCGCAGCAGCGGGATCAGCGACATCTGCAGCGGCACGACGATGAGGCCCACAACAGCGGCGAGCAGCAGCGTGCGGCCCTTGAAGCTCATCCAGGAGAGCGCATAGGCAGCGAAGGCGGCGACCAGGATCGGAATGACCGTTGCGGGGATCGCCACCGTCAGCGAGTTGACGAAGGACTGGCCGATGCCCTCGCCCGTCAGCACGTTCTGATAGTTCGTCATGGTGAAGACAGGCGGTGTCGCGACAGCCAAATAAACGCGTCGGCCGGTATTATCCTCGGTGAAAGGCGCGGTGCTTGTGTAGCGATAGGTGCCGTCCGAGTTAATTGCCAGTTTGATGCCGTCGCCGAGATCGGCCTCTGTGCCGGCCTTGTAGGCACGCGGCGCAACAGCCTTGGTGCCGAAGGCGTTGACGGCGCCGCCTCTGCCCTCCAGCACATTGCCGGAAATGACGTAGAGCGGGCCTTCCTGCTTCATCTTGTCGAGGCCGGCCAGGCGGCCGGGTTCGTTGCGCTCGGAGGAGGAGAAAGCCGTCCACCATCCGGAGACGGTCAGCTGGTCCTTGTCGCGGAAAGACGACACGAAGATGCCGAGCGTTGGCATAACCCAGAGCGCCACAACGACGAGAACTGTGAGGTTGATGATCAGGCGGGGAAGGCCGATGCGGGCGAGACGGTTGCCGATGCTCATCTTAGCGCCCCTTCATTTCTTCGTTGGCACGACGTATGTTCCAGATCATGATCGGCGTCACCGCCAGCATGAGGACCACGGCAATCGCCGCACTGCGACCGCTGTCGCCGCCGCCCTGGAACATCCAGCCGAACATGAGGTTGGCGAGTACTTCCGAATTCCACTGACCGTTGGTCATGGTGAGAACAATATCGAAGACCTTCAGCACGAGAATGGTGATGGTCGTCCAGACGGTGGCGATCGTACCCCAGATTTGCGGGACCATGATCTTCCAGAAGATCTGCCAGCCGCTGGCGCCATCGATCACGGCGGCCTCGATCGTCTCTTCCGGAATGCCGCGGAGCGCTGCGGAGAGGATGACCATGGCAAAGCCGGTCTGGATCCAGATGAGGATGACCATCAGGAAGAAGTTGTTCCAGAAGGGAATGGCGAGCCAAACCTCCGGCTTGCCGCCGAGATATTGCACTATGGCATTGAGTATGCCGATCTGAATCTGCCCGTCACCGCGATAGTCGTAGATGAACTTCCAGATAACCGATGCGCCGACGAAGGAGATCGCCATCGGCATGAAGACGAGACTTTTCGCAACATTGCCCCAGGCAAGCCGATCCGTCATGACGGCGATGATCAGGCCGAAGAAAGTGCATGCGGCGGGCACGACGGCGAGCCACAGGATGTTGTTGAAGATCGACTGGCGGAAGCCGGCATCGTTGACGGCCCAGAGATAGTTGGAAAAGCCGACAAAGTCCTGCGCGTCGCGGCCGTAGAAGGACAGGATCAGTGTGGCGATCACAGGATAGACGAGATAGATCGTGAGCAGGAGAACCGCAGGGCCGAGAAAGAGCCAAGGGCGGATCATAGCCCTCGTGCGCAGATTGCGCGAGGCCTTTGCGACATCGCCCGTGTCGGGCAGCGCCAGATCAAGAATGCGGTTAGTCAAGTAAAAGTAGGCTGCGGCAGCAAAGACGCCCACCACCATGACCATCAGAGCCGACACGATTTGCGACAGCATTCTCCCCTCCCCTTTTCGTCAGGATCGTTCAGCAGCATCTCCAAAGGCGGCACGACCGACCGATCTTGTTTTTTCTTATTCGATGGCCGTCGCAAGCCTGCGTGAACCGCGCGGCATTTTTGTCATGTCCTGAAAAGTGTTCCCCCTTGCGCGGCCAGATATGCGTCAAGCCACCCAAAAGTTCCGCCATGCAGGAAGAAGGCGCCGGCAAGAGTTCCGGCGCCCTCGCAAGCGTCCTTACTTCAGGCCGTCCCAGGCCTTCTGGATCTGGTCGGCGACCTGTGCAGAGGACTTGCCACTGACATAGTCGACCATGCCCGTCCAGAACGCGCCGGCGCCGATCTTGCCCGGCATCAGATCCGAACCGTCGAAGCGGAAGGTCGTGGCGGTCGTCAAAAGTTCGCCTTCCTTGCGCATCGTGTCGTTGGCATAGGTCGCCGTGTTCACGGCCTTGTAAGGCGTCAGGAAGCTCGACTGCGCCATCCAGACTTCATGCGCAATCGGCGTCTGGAGGAAGGCGATGAAGGCGCGAGCGGCCTTGCTGTCCTTTGCGATCGTGACCAGCGTCCCGGCGCCTTCGACGGGCTTGCCGAGTTCCGGATGCGAGGCATAAGGCGGGAAGTAGAAGAAGTCCGCATCCTTGCCGAGCTTCGTGCCATCCGGGAAGAAGGACGGGATGAAGGACGCCTGGCGGTGCATGTAGCACTTCGGCGGGACGCCGAAGAGACCCTTCGGGCTGTCGCGGAAGTCGGTCGAGGCAACAGCCTTGGCGCCTCCGTCAACGAACTTGTCGTTCTTCGCGAACCAGCCAAATTCATCGATCGCCTTTTCAACGATCGGGTCGTTGAACTTCAGTTCGTTCGTCGTCCACTTGTCATAGTTTTCCGGCGTCGTCGTGCGCAGCATCAGGTCTTCTACCCAGTCGGTTGCCGGCCAGCCGGTCGCACCGCCAGAACCCAGACCGATGCACCACGGCGTGCCGCCATCCTTGACGATCTTCTCGGTCAGGGCTTTCAGATCTTCCATGGTCGCCGGGATCTTGTAGCCAGCTTCCTTGAAGTTTTCCGGCGAGTACCAGACGAGCGACTTCACGTCTGCCTTGTAGGGGAATGCGAAGAAGGCCTTCTTCCCATCCTTGCCCTTGTAGGTGCCGAGGTCGACCCAGGACTGGCCAGCGCCGTAGTTGTCCTTGATCCACTTGGACATGTCGTCGCCAAGCGGCGTCAGGAAACCCTTCGAGGCGAGGTCTGCGAGCAGGCCCGGCTGCGGCAGGATCGCAATATTCGGCGGGGAGCCGGCCTGCGTGTCGATGACGATCTGCTGTTCGTAGTTTTCAGAGGAAGAATACTTGACCGTCACACCGGTCGCTTCGGAGAAGTAGTTGAGAACGGTAGTGACCAGCTTCTCGTCTTCGCCACGCCAGGGGCCGAAAATGGTGAGCGTTTCGCCCTTCAGGTCGCCGTGTGCCTTCTTGTAGGCGTCGTAGCTGGCCCAGTTGAACTTGGAATCTTCGCCCGGCTTGAACTTCAAGTCCGCAGCCAGCGCGGAGCCGCCGGCAAGCGCAGCAACAGCCACACCCAAAAGCAACAATTTCTTCATCTGATTTGCCTCCCTAGCAATCGGCCTCACGGCCTTAAAAATCGTCCGAATGAAAGCACTTTCCCAAAGCGCTTTGAGTGCCATTCATCCCACCATTCTCCTCCCGGAGTCAAGTGGGTTGATACAACTTTGGCTCGACTTGTCCGTCTGCTGCGGCGCAATAGGCGCCTAATGCACTGCAATACATGGTTTTCATGTTTGATAAGGCGTCGATATCGGGTTAGATTACCACGCGCTTCAAGATGACGCACGAAGAATTATCCAAAGCGCTTTGAGGATCAGGAGGGGATATTCGGTGAATCTCAAACAGCTTTCGGACCGGCTGGGGCTTTCGCAAACGACGGTCAGTCGTGCGCTAAACGGCTACCCGGAAGTCAGCGAGGCCACACGCGAACGCGTCCTGAAAGCGGCGCAGCAGACAGGATACAAGCCGAACAAAGCGGCGCAACGGCTGGCGACCGGCAAGGCCAAGTCGATCGGGCTCGTCATGCAGAGCGCGCCGGAAATCGGCGGCGATCCGCATTTTAGCGAGTTCCTGAGTGGTCTGGCCGAAGAGGCCGTGAAGCACGACTTTCATTTCGTCATGGCTCCAGCGTCCCCGGACGACGAGCTCAATGCCATCAAGCGCCTGATTGCCAGCGGCTATGTGGATGCAATCTTCCTGGCGCATGTTGTCGATCCCGACCCGCGCGTGGCACTTCTGCGGTCCTCCTCGATCCCCTATCTGCTGCATGGCCGGATCATGGGTGATACGCATGACTATCCCTATCTCGACGTCGACAATGAAGGCGCTTTCTACACGGCTGCGAAGCTTTTACTGCAATTCGGTCACAAGCGCTTCGCGCTCCTCAACGGCATGGAGCGGTTCACCTTTGCGATGCGGCGCAAGATCGGGCTGGAGAAAGCCCTTGGCGAAGCTGGCCTCACCTTATCCCCCGACCTCGTCCATCACAGCGTCATGGGCGATCAGGCCGGTTTTCGGGCGATGGAACGCTTCCTTGCCCGCCCGGAAAGACCCACCGCCGTGCTATGCGCCAGTACGGCGCTCGCGCTGGGTGCCGTGCGCGCCATCAACAAGGCGGGGCTGAAGCTTGGAACGGATATTTCGCTGATTGCGCATGACGACGTCCTGACGACGCTTCGACCCGAGAATTTCAGCGTGCCTCTCACGACCACACGCTCGTCGCTGAAGGCTGCGGGCGCAAGGATCGGCCAGCGTCTTATCGCAGGGCTTGATGGCACAGGCGACATGCCGGAGCAGGAATTATGGGAGGCTGAACTGATCGTGCGCGCCTCCACGGGCCCCGCCCCGATGTAAGACCAAGGACCATTGGCGTGAGCCTGGCGAGAACGAAAAAGGCCGCTCCCGGCGGCCTTCACGAAAATTCAGATTGGAGGCGGATGTGCCTTCGAAGTCTCAACGTCCGAAGGAATTGACCCGACGGCGGCGGCGCAGCTGCTCGGCCGTGATCCAGCGGACCTGATCGCGCAGCGACTGCATATCGGTCAGAACGTCTTCAAGTGCATCTTCCGAGGGCTGTTCGATGGCGTGGCGAGCGTCCTGACGGAGTTCTGCCATCCGCACCACGATCTCGCGAGCGGGCTTGAGCTCCACCTGTCCGGGCTCGTCGTTCGAGCCTTCCGGCATGCTGTTCTGCCTGCCGGTTTCGGGCCACATGCGTTCCAGCATATCGATCTGTTCCAGAATGCCGCGCGGTACCACTGCAGCCGGCTTTGCCGGCGCGGCGACCTTCACGTTCCCCTTGCGCAATTCGCGTGCAACGCCAAGAGCGATCACCGAGCTAGCCAGAAGCAGCGAGAGAATGACAATCTCGATCTGATAGAGCAAAACGGAGGCCGCTGGAATGACGCGCGATTTGGCGACCAGCATGAAGCGGGTCGGCGCGGCTGTGGCGCCTTCAGTCAGGGCTTGCGTGGCGGAAAGGCTGGTAAGCCCACGGGCAAGGTGGTTGGCAATGAGCGCATCGAAAGCCGGCGCTCCAGAGGCGACATTGATGTCGACAACGGTAGCGCGCTCTGAAGGCCCAATGGAAATCGCGGACGCCAGAAACTGCTCTGCCTTCTGCTCCCCGAACAATCCGCTTTCGGCGAGGTTGAGGTCTGCGCTCGCCTTGAGCAGGGCAGCGGGCGCCAGGATCATGCGGCGCATCTGCGCGATCGCGTCTGGGGCGGATACCACGTTGGAACCGTTACCTGCCGAAACGGCGACAACCTGCGCCGGCGCAACTCTCGCCGGGTTTTGCCAGGCGATCAGTGAAGCCGCGGAAATACCCAAGAGGACACAGAGGCCTGCGGCAGCCCAACGACCCCGCTTGAGGTTGCGGCAGGCGGACAATGCACCGTCGATTCCAAATTGCCGAACTGAAATGCTCGCGAACATGCATTTGCCTCTTGCATAGAACAACATGGTTAATGTTGTTAAACAAACAAGGGTAACAAATGGTTAACGGCAGTTGGGCGAGCGGCTCCCAGCAACCTGAATTGACGAATGGCAGGTCTGAACCCGCCATTTCACGCGATATCAGACGACCAGATTTTCCCCGTGCGCATACGGCTTCCCCAGCACTCGAACCACGAAAGCCTGTCGCAGCGATCGAGCAATGAAGAGCGGATTGCCGATGATGTAGCGTCGCCACATCCGCTTCGGCTCGATCAGGAGGCGGAACAACCACTCAAGCCGCATGCGACGCAGGAAGTGTGGTGCACGCGGAACGGCATTGGCTACAAAGTCAAACAGGGCACCGACGCACAGGACCAGCCGCGCATGATGGGGGCGGACATAGGTGTCGACCCACTTTTCCTGCTTGGGACTGCCGAGGCCCACCATGAGGACGTCGAGCTTGAGGGCATCCATACGCTCCGCCACGTTGACGGAGTCCGTTTCTTCGAAATAGCCGTCGGAGACGACAATGAATTCGTGCCAGGGCGCATGGCGCTTGAAGTTGGCCGCAGCCTTCGCGGCGACCTCCGGCAGGCCGCCGATGAGGCCGATGCGCTTCGGACGGTCCATGTAGGTCAGGAGAGCAGGCACGAAGTCGGTACCGTTGAGATTGGCAGGGAACTTGTCGCCATAGACGAAGGTGGATGCGATATCGACACCGATCCCGTCGGGCAAGATCATCTGGCGGGTGAGAATGTCGCGATACTCTGCGTCCGCATACATGATGTTCGCATTATTGGCATTGAGGAAGGAAATGATGGTCTGGCCGAGCGGAAGCGAAGCCATCTGATTGGCGAAAGCGAGCGCATCGCCATAGCCGAAGCAGGAGACATCAAGTCCGAGAATGGCGCGGCGGCTGACGGCGGCTGACTTAATGTGAGAAATGTGGTTCACGCGCGTACCTCCCGGGCTTCGGGGCGACCGACCCGAGGCAGGAAACTGCCGGAACTCATAACGGACACATCAAACATCGGTATTCGCCTCAAACCACATCTTGCGGTGAAGCGAAGCTAGGATGAATCCTCTAAAGGCGTTGCTAACGGGTCGCGTCGAATGCGTCGCTTTCCCTTCATCTTTCATTAGGAAAGAGGGGGCGAATGGGCCGCTCGGGGGCTGAAACCAGGGAATTATATGTTAAAATTCAAAGACTTGGTCTGATTAAGAATTTATTAGCCAGTTCAACAGTTCTTTGGCTCGTTACCAAATCGTTAATGGCCTTCGGCGGCAGGTTTCTCGGCCGCTGTCCCATCCTTGGGCGCTTCGCCTTTCACGATGGATTCACCGCTCTGGATGGTCCCCTTCTTTTGCGCCATGCTGGCGCGAAGGTCTTCCTTCGACAGATAGTCGATCTGTTCGATGAGGACGTCGAACACCACTTCCTGGCCAAGGCGCTTATTGACCGCCTCCTTGATCATCGCGCGAAAGGCCGCGACGTCGAAGCTGTTCCGGTGTCCCAGATCGATCATCTTGTCGCCGACAAGCGACGTGTAGAGCTCGTCCGTAATCATCACCTCGAGCGGAACGTGGACGCCCGCAACCTTCACCTTGTCAACCACATAGGACAGTCGCGTGAGGAAATAGCCCTTGACGGCCCCGTCCTCGATGACGGGAAGACTGGTCAGTTCGCCCCGCACCGTCTCCTCGGCCGCCTTGCGTGCCGCGGCCGCCTCATCGACCTTCGGAGCCAATGCCGTCTGCACGGAAAAATAGGTTGCGATCAGTGCGACGATCGCAACCCATACCCCGGAGATGACGAGCTTGAGCATGGCCGGTCTCAGAACTCGCTATATTGGAAATGTTCCTGCTGATAGGTGCCATCCGTCTCGGCGTCGCGCGCGGCGCCTTTGAGGATTTCGGCAACGGCGCGAACGGCTTCCATATGTGCCTGCACCTTGCGGGCATTGGCATTAAGCTTGGCTTTCAGGACCCGCATCTGCGTCGCGAAGGACGGGGGCACGAGTTCGGGCTTCGTATCGCGAAACAGCATGGTCAGTTCGTAGAGGCAGCGGCTCTTCTGCGCATTCGAAGCCTTGATGTCGAACTGGGGATCGGCGCCGAGCCGGTCGTTCTCGTTATCGATGATCAATTCGAGCCGCCCGAGCACATTGGTGATGCGGGTATCAGCCGGCGTTGCTTCCAACATATTCATCTCTGTCAGCCCTTCGTCTTGGCGTCAGTACCCGGCAACAGGTCGGCGAGTCCGACGCGCTGCTGCTGGGCAGCGATGGTTGAAGCGATATTGTTGATACGGCCGCTTTCCTCAGCGTGGTCCTTCGGTTTCAGGCCTTCGTCATAGATGCCGCCTCGCATCATGTGGTCGGCGATCCCGATACCGCCACGCTTGGCGATCGAATTGGCGATCTGCTCGGCCGACATGCTCTTCCAGATATCGCCGGCCATACCCTTGCCGTAGACGTCTTCGCTGTCGTTGGGCATCATGTATTTAAGGAAGTTCTGCAGCACCATGGCTTCGAACTTGCGGTAGGTCTCCGGCGTCTGGGCATCACCCGATACCGTCTTTGTGTCGAGCGTGTGCGGCGCGTTCGTGCGGTCGAGACGCATGCCGAGGGTTTTGTCGAGACTTGCGACATCGGTCGCGAAACCCTGATCCTGGCGCGTCAGCCGGGCGGCGGCGAGCGTTGCCGTCTGCGTCCGCAGCTTCTCTTGCGCCTCTTGCACGCGTGTCGGGTCGGCCGCATTGACCACGTCCATCACGATATCGCTGGGGGGAGAAATTGCCATCGCTTGCCTCGCATTCATTTCGAAGCCGGCGCATCTCGCAGGCCGGCGCAAAATAATCTTGCGAGCGTATTATTCCCCGCCAAGCTTGCTGGAGGCTGGCGCGGGCATGGAAAGCCGCATCTCGATCAGGTCGATGACGGCATCATCCTCCCGCTCGCGGTCTTCCGCCGAGCGGGCGTCCTTCCAGTTTTCCTCCAGCCGGTCGCCCTTGGCCTTTTCCTTGAGGATCTGCTTTTCCTGGGTGTCCTGCAGGTCATCGAGACGCTGGTCCTCGCCGGAAAGCCGGCCGTACTGGGCGGCATATTGCGACTTCATCCCGGCATGAATGGGATTGAAGGAGCCGATGGCGTCAATGGCCTCGTCCATGCGCTCCGAGAGTTCCTGACGACGCTGCGTGGTCTCGGCAAGCTCGATCTCCGCCATGCGCTCCATATGGCGCTGGACTGCGACGAGGCGCTTCAGTTTGGCCGCCCTGCCCTTGTCTACCATGGATGCTCACACGCTGGAAAAGAGGGGAACGAAGGCGTCGGCAAAGAGCCGAACCAGGGAGGCGATGCCGAAATAGAGCAGGATCAGGCCCCCGAAGACGATGAAGGGCTGAGAGACGAAATAGACCGGCATTTGCGGCGCCAGCTTGTTGATGAAACCCACCGTCACGTTGAAGAGAAGACCATAAAGCACGAAGGGGCTGGCAAGCCGCAGCATGACCATGAAGGTGGAGCTCAGCGTGTTTGTCAGTGTCACCAGCGCCTTTCGGCTCTCGAAGGCGCCGCCGATGGGAAGTGTCTTGTAGGAGTCGGAAAGCGCGTGAATGATGACATGATGAAAATCCATCATGAACAGCAGCAGCAGCCCCGCAAAGCTGATCATGATGGTGATTTCGTTCTCGGTTCCGTCTTCCAGGATATCGTTGGCCGGAGGAGCGTTGAAGCCGACCATCATCGTCATCACGGTGCCGGTGAACTGCAGCCCCAGGACGAAGAAACGCGCGACCATGCCAATGACGACGCCGATCATGCCTTCGATGAAGACAATCCCGACATAAGTCGTCTCCGGTTTGCGTGCGACCGCATAGACGGTGTCCCAGAGAAGCGGCGTGAGCGCCATGGAAACGCCGAGCGCCACGAAGAGCCGGAGCTGCGCCGGCACGCGGGCGCTCGAAAAGCCCGGCAGGACGAGAAAACAGCCGCCGACCCGACAGAAGACCGCAAAGAGTGCAAGCACCGTTCCTTGCGGATCGTTGATCATGAGATCGAGCCCAGGATCTTGATTTCGATACCCTTGGCCAATTCCACATGGGACAGGACGGGAAGCGTCGCAAACAGCCGTTCGACGATCATGCGGACATAGGAGCGCGTTTCCGGCGAGGTGACGAGAACGAAGGGCATGCCGCGGTCGAGATATTCGCGCACGACCTGCGACGTCTGTTCGGAGAACTCCTCAAGCTGGCGCGGATCGATATCGAATTCGACCACTTCGCCCTTCGGGTCGCGCTTGAGCGCCTGATGGAACACGAGGTCCCACTTGTTGCCGAGACGGAGCACGCGCAGCACACCGTTGTCGGCGAGATCGCCACAGAGCTGCTGGGCCATGCGGACGCGCACATGCTCGACGATCTGTTCGGTCTTGCGCACATGCGGCGCAAGCTCCGCTACCGCTTCGAGGATGAGATGCAGGTTGCGGATCGAGACGCGCTCGGCCAGCAGAAGCTTCAGCACGGCCTGGAGGCCGGAATAGGACATATGCGAGGTGCAGATTTCGTCCGCCAGCTTCTTGTATTCCGGGTCGAGCCGGTCGATCAGGATCTTCACGTCCTTGTAGGAGAGAAGCTGCGGCAGGTTGTTGCGGATCACTTCGCTCAAGTGGGTCAGCACGACCGAAACGTTGTCGATCGGATGGAAGCCTTCGCGCTTCAGCTCTTCCATGAAGGTCTCGAGGATCGACACCGCCGGCATGCCGAAGGCCGGTTCGCGAACCTCGTCGCCGGGGATGGACGGCTTGCGTCCGCCGCCGGTGATGACGAGCACTTCACCAACGCGCAGCTGGTTGGAGGCGACTGTCGTTCCGTGAATGCGGATCTGATAGCTCTTGTCCGGAATGGCGATATCGTCGCTAACCTTGATTTCCGGAACGACGAAACCGTATTGGCTCGCAAATTTCTTACGCATCTTGCCGACGCGGAAGGCCAGTTCCTGATGCGCCCCAAGAAGGCGCGTCGAAATCTGCTTGCCGAGGAGAAGTTCGATTTCGGCCGTCTTGAGAACGTTCTTGACCGAGTCGCTTTCGTTTTCCTTGACCTGGCGGGCCTTCTTTTCTTCCGCCTCGCGTCGGGCCATGTTCTCGGCTTCGATCTGGCGCGGGATGAACCAGCTGCCGAAGGCCATGACGCCGGAAAGCACGGCGAAGGGCACAAACGGCAGACCCGGCATCACGGCCAAGAGCGCCATGAGGCCCGCCGCGACGGAAAGAGCGCGCGGATAGCCGCTCAACTGGCTGATGACAGCCTTGTCGGTGGAACCGAGATTGCCGCCGCGCGTGACGAGCATACCGGCGGCGAGCGATACGATCAGCGCAGGGATCTGCGAGACGAGACCGTCACCGACCGACAGCTTGACATAAACGTCGGCGGCCTGGCCGAGCTGCATACCGTGACGGAAATAACCGATGATAATGCCGCCGAAGACATTGATCGCCGTGATCAGCAAGCCGGCAACCGCGTCGCCGCGGACGAATTTCGATGCACCGTCCATCGCGCCGAAGAAGGAGCTTTCCTGCTCCAGTTCACGGCGGCGGTTCTGCGCTTCCTTCTCATCGATAATGCCGGCTGCGAGGTCGGCGTCGATCGACATCTGCTTGCCGGGGATGGCATCGAGGGTGAAGCGCGCGCCAACTTCAGCGATACGTGTCGCGCCCTTGGTGATAACGATGAAATTGATGACGATGAGGATCAGGAAGACGATGACGCCGATGACGAAATCGCCAGACATGACGATCTGCGCGAAACCGGCAATCACCCCGCCCGCTGCGTGTTCCCCCTCGTTGCCATGCGAAAGGATGACACGGGTCGTCGCGATGTTGAGCGACAGGCGCGTCATCGTGGCAATCAGCAGGATGGTCGGGAAGGATGAGAACTCGAGTGGCTTCTGAATCCACAGCGAGACCATCAGGATGAGGACCGACAATGCCATCGAGAAGGCAAGACCGATGTCGATCATGAATGCCGGGATCGGCAGGAACAGGATCGACAGCATCGCGATGATACCGACGGCGAAGCCGACATCGCTTAAATTTGGTCCCGCTTTAGGCGAGGGAACGGATGTCGTAACTGCCATGCTTCGTCCGTCTCATCATGAGATAAAAGTCGCGCTCGCGCGCGTCATGACGTCAGAGATAGGCAATGAAGCTTGCGCGAGGGGTGCAGGAGGCACTGGCCAGGTCAGAAACCTGACTGGATGCGCGAGAAGATCATGTTGGTGAAGATCGAGATCTGCGCGCCGATGAAGGGGGCCGACAGGGCGACGGTCGCCATGACAGCGAGGATCTTGGGCACGAAGGTCAGGGTCATTTCCTGGACCTGGGTCAGGGCCTGGATGAGCGCAATGACCACGCCGACGACCATGGCCGCGCCCACGGCCGGGCCTGCCGAGATGATGACGGTCCAGATGGCGGCCTGGACAATGTCCAGTGCGTCGGCTTCATTCATTTCAGGCTCAATTGCTCGTGCTTGTGGTCGTCGCGGCGGCGATGGTCACGCCAGGGCCGATCGTCATCTTCGATCCGGAGTCCAGCGTAGCGATCAGCGTGACTGCGCTGGTCGAGCTGTCAGTTGCCACATTGATGCTCTTTACGGTCCCCGTGTTTCCATCGGAATCCGTCACCGTCTTGCCAATCAGGTTGCCCGCCTGACCGATCATGCTCTGCGAAATCAGGGTCGACAGATTGGTGTTCATCTTCACCTGCTGTTCGACCTGCGAGAACGAGGCGAGCTGTGACATCTGCTGCGTCGTGTCCATGGGGCTGGTCGGGTCCTGGTTCTGCAGCTCGGCCATGAACAGCTTGAGGAAGCTGTTATAGTTGAGGCTTGCAGCCGAGGCTGCAGAAGCGCCTTGTGTGCCTGCGGCCTGAGTGCCCGTTGCTGCCTGCTGTGCTGCTGTTACCGCGCTGACCATGGAGCTATCTCCTTCCGGATCTGTTCAACCGCCGCCGGGGTCATCTCCTCGTCGTTGAGGATCTTTTCCTCGATCGGATAAAGACCGCGAATGGCCTTCAGGGCGTCGAAGGCGCGACCCGTCGAGACCATCCCGTCGATGCGTTTGAGTTCCGCCAGAACCTCATCGTTGCTGAAACAGGTCAGCAGCATGGAGATCGACTTGCGGAACATCGCCATCGACTGCTGCGCCCCTTCCGGGTTGATCAGCATCATCTGTGCGATGAAGTAGAGCTGCTTGAGGGGTGTGTTCGCCTGTTCGGGCTGAAGAACGTGGTTTTCCAGCAGGAATGTGACGTCGTTCAGGAATTCGAGTGCGACCTTGCGATCGACGCGCAGCACTGCGCCATTGATGAAGATCCTTTCGCCGGATTTCAGCGATATTCGCAATGTGCTTTTCATTTCAGTCCATCCCTGATGATGGTTGTAATTTCGACGATGCCCTGGAAGTTGTCGGATTCGCGTTTGCGGATCTTTTCAGTCTCGTTGAGAATCCAGATGGCGATCGAGATGAGATTGGCTTTCAGTTCCGGTTCGAGCTGGTTGTCCGGTAGGCATAGATCCTCCGTGAACCTTACCCAGAGCATGCGTGTGTAATAAATCGCTTCGACGGCCTCGTTGGAATTGCGCCCGCGCGCGGCTGCCGCGCTCATAAGCTCGATCGAACGGTCGAGCACCTGGCGTTCACGTTCCTTGGCGTCAGCGACGCCGTCTTCCATGACCTCTGCGTAAGAAAACTGGTACATTTACATATCCTTCGTCACGAGAGGTAGTTCGCGAGACTGAGCTTCTGAAGACGCGACGTCAGCTGGTAGGAAGCCTCCATCTGCGACAGAAGATTGTTGACCTTGGTGCTGGCCTCGTAAGCATCCACCTCGTTCAAATTGTTGAAGGCGGTCTCGACGATACTCACCTGGGCGGTAATCGTGTCATTGGCCGTCTTGACGCGCGATTCCGAAAGGCCGAGCGCCGAGCGCTGGCCGTCTACGCCGGCGACGGCCTCGCCCATATAGCTGATGGTTGTCTTGCTGACATATTGGCGGACATCCGGATTGATGTCCGTGCCGAGCAGTTCGATCCCCATCACCGACGCCAGGGCAAACTTGCGGAAACCGTCATTGTTGGCATTGGTCGAGCTCTGTACTGTCTCGGCGGTATTGACGCGCGAGGTCATGTTCGTATCGGACGCCGACGACCAGTCGGTTTTCCAGCGGTCGGCCGGATTTCCGGCGGTGTACATCGGCGTCAGGGTGTTTTCGACGAAGTCCTGCATCTGCGCCGCCGTGAAATTCGACATTGAGCCGATGCCATTGGCGGTCATATAGTTCGTCAAGGCCGTGTTGAACGTCGCCTTCGCCGCGGCGTTGGTGTCATAAGACTTGAGAGGCTGGTTGGCCGTATCGATGCCGGCAAACAGGAATTCGCCGTTCGCAGAGGTGTTGCCGGACGAAATAAAGGCATCAAGCTGGCTTTGCAGCGACTGCGTCGTGGTGTTGAGCAGCGTCTTGTCTTCCGAGCCGGAAAGGGCGATCAAGGAATTCAGCGACGTCTGGATATCGGACGACATGTTGCTCAGCGAGGATTGCGATGCCGACAGACGCTGAGTGACGATCGAATTGGAATCGACAATCGAGTTGAGCCGGGCCTTCTCGGTCGTGAGGTTGACGCTTCGACCGCTTTGATACCCGAGCGCGACACCCTGATCGGCGAAGGTTCCGGTGGAAACTTCCGTCTGTGCCTTCAGCAACTGCGCCTGTGATGCGCTCACCGTCTGGCGCATCGTGTTCTGCATTGCGAGGTTGGAAGTGAAGGAAATCCGCATCAGCCGTTACCTCACCGCCGCCATGAGGGACTGAAGCATGTCGTTGACCGTGGAAACGATCTTCGTCGATGCCTTGTAGGACTGCTCGAGATCGAGAAGCTTCGAGAGTTCTTCGTCGAGACTGACGCCCGTGACACTCAGAAGCGCCTGCGATGCCGTGGAGGCTGCGGCTTTCTTGGTGTCCTTCGAATCCGACGCCTGGCTGCGATATTCCTCCAGCCAGCCAACCGATGAACTCGCATAGTCGGTGATGCTCAGGCTTGTGTTGAGATCGGTCGTCCCGTCGAAGGGGATCTTGGCCGTCAGCCCGGTGACATAGGTTTGCAGGAGCGTGGAATAGCCCGCAGCACCTGTCGTGTTCGAGACATAGCTTGCGCCGTTGATCCCGCCATCACGCAGGAGTGCCGCATTGCCGCCCTGCGAAACATCGACTGCCGCGTTGACGGCGATCGACGACGAGATGCCCGGCAGGACCGTTCCGGATGCCGGCACCGATCCACCCGCCCAGGTGAACAGGCCGGGCAGGTTCGGAAGGCCGGCGCCCGTCTGATCCTTTTCGGCAAACTGGGTGACGAGGCCGCGGCCGATTTCATCGAGCTGGGCCTGAAATTTCGGTGCGATCGTATCGCGGATCTGCAGGCTCGCCTGCAGGCTACCCATGGCGGAGGTGTTACCGCCCGTGCCCGGCTTCAGCGGAACACCGTCGATATACACGGCATTGCCGCTCGTCGTTGCATCGAAACCCGGCTGTGAGGCAAAGAGAATATCGCGCGGCTTGACCTCGAACAGCGTCGTGCCGTCCGAGGTGTAGATTGCCATGTCCTTGTTGTCGCGCATGACCGTCTGCACGCCGACGATCTGAGAGATCTTGCCCAGGATCTGATCGCGCTTGTCGAGTTCATCGTTGACATCGCGATTGGAAGCCGTGCCGGTCTTGACCGCATCATTGGCAACCTGGAACTGATTCAGCAGCTCGCGCAGCGACGAAACCTTCTGCGATATGTCCTCGTCCGCTTCACGCCGCAGGGTCTGGACGGCCGCCGATGCCTGGCTCAGCGAATTGGCGACGTCCTTTGCATCGGACACCACGGACTGCGCGAGCGTCGTGTTGCCTGGCGACGCGGCAAAGGACTGAAGGCTGCTCTCGAGTTTGGAAATGAAGGTCGAGGGCGCAGTGGCGTATCCATTGCCACCCATCGCGGCCTGCAACTGGTCGAGGCCGTTCGAAAGGACATCCTGTGCACTCAGCTGCGACGTTGCCGTCAGATTATGACGCTGCAACAGCGCGTCTTCCGAGCGCGCCGTCGGATTGAGCTTCGCCCCGTTGATCGAGGTGGTCAGCGTCGAGTCACGGCGCGAGTAATCCGCATTGCCGGAATTCGAGATGTTCTTCGACACGACCGCCATCTGGGAGGAGGTGTTGGAGAAAATGCTCGATGCCGTGTTAAGTGCGGATGACAGCCCCATGATCTGCTACGTCAGCCCCCTTTACCGCTTGAGGTTCACGAGGACGTCCATCAGGTCGGATGCCGTCTGGAATGCCTTCGAGTTCGCCGTGTAGCTGCGCTGCGACTCGATCATGTCGGTCAGCTGGGTGGCTACGTCGACGTTGGACTGTTCGAGCTGGTTGGCGTTGATCGTACCGAAGTTGCTGTCACCGCCGAAACCGACGACCACGGTGCCCGCCGCATCGCTGAGCGAGAAGGCGTTGCCGGAAACCGGCGTCAGATTGTCCGGGCTCTGCACCTTGGCCAGCACGATCTGATAGAGATCCTTCGTCGTGCCGTTGGCGTAAACTGCGGAAATCTTGCCGGTCTGACCGATCGAAACCGAAGAGATCGTGCTTGGCGCGTTACCGTCGACCTTGGCGCTCGAAACGCCAAACTTGTAGGCGAACTGCGTCGTCGTCGAAAGATCGAGCGTCACCGTCTGGCCACCGGGGATCGGAAGACTGATCTGCTTGTCGGAGGACGGATCGAGCTTGCCGGTGGTGGGATCGAAGACAAGATTGACGGCCGACGTTTCCATAGGCGGGGAGGAATAGGGGAATGAACCGGAACCCGCATTGGCGTCGGCATGATTGAACGCGGTCACCTGCCATGTGTTCGGGTTGTTGGCCGTCTTGGTGTAATAGAGATCGAGCTGAACCGCATTGCCGAGGCTGTCATAGGTCACGACCGACGTCGAGTTGGTGTATTTCACGTCGTTGACGGTCGAGGCCGGGTTCGAGCCGATGTCGCGCGGAGTCACAGGTGTTGTGATGGCAGTGGCGCGCGAATCCAGGTTGGCGTTCACGATGCCGCTTGTCGAGGCCGTCGCCTGCAGTCCGCTCTGCGTTGCCTTGACCGGCACAAGACCCGAAAAGCCGTTGACGATGGCAGCCGAACCGTCCGTCGAGGAATAGCCCATCAACCTAAAGCCGGACGAGTTGACCAGCTCGCCGGAGGAATCGACCTTGAACGAACCATCGCGTGTCAGGAAAACGCTGCCGCCGCTATCCTTGACGACGAAAAAGCCGCTGCCCTTGATCGCAAGGTCGGTTGCAGACGTCGTCGATGTCAGCGCGCCCTGTTCGGAAATCGCGTATTCGGTGATCGCGTTGACCGAACCGGAGGCATAGTTGCCGCCGGTCGAGGACAAGACGAGGTCGGAAAAGGAGACCGAGGATCCCTTGTAGCCCGTCGTGGACGAATTTGCGATGTTGTCAGAGATGGAAGACAGGCGACTTGCCTGCGCGTTCATACCAGACGTGCTGGTTCGCATCATTCCTTGAAGGCTCATATCGGATCCTCGTTTCCGTAGTCATTACAGAGTAGGAGGCGGGCCTTGCGTGAAACTGAGTGGTCGCCCTCAACATCAGGCGAACTATGGCCACTTGGCTTCATGCCGGCCAGCTTTCCAGGGGGTGTTTAGCTCCAGTCGATGCAGTAGCCGAGGAAACGCTTGGAATCGATCGGGTCAAAGCCCAGCTTCTTGCGCAGCTTCTTGCGCAGCTTGCTGATATGGCTTTCGACCACGTTCTCTTCGACGTCCTCGTCAAAGATGCCGTAGATTGCGCTGAAAATCTGGGTCTTGGACACGCGCCGGCCGCGGTTGGCGACCAAGTATTCCAGGATACGACGCTCGCGCCGCGGCAACGGGAAGACTTCGCCTGAGATTTCCGGGTCGCGACCGTCCGAGAAAACCCGGATCGCGCCGATATCGGTGTAATTCGAAATCGCCTTCAGCCGACGGCGAATGGCCGCCGCACGGGCCAGAATTTCGCGCGGATGAACCGGCTTGCGTACCACATCGTCGACGCCGCAGTCGAAGAAGGCAAGCGTGGTTTCGAGCGACGGCGAATCGCTGACTGCGATCACCGGTGCCGTGGACCGATCACGGATTGCGCGCGGCAACGAAAGTGCCTGCGATCCCTGACCAATCAGAAAGGCTTCGACCGCGTCGATATCGGTGTCTGCCGCCGTGTTGACCCACTCGCCAAATTCGCTGGGGTCAAAGCCCGTGGAGGGCACGCCCTCCCGGCCAAATAGTGAAGTATATCCGTCTTTTACGAGCTCGCGCTCATCAACCACGACGATCATTCGTCCGCCTCCGAATCAGTCTGGTGCCTCGATGCGTCATGGATACGAATCGGGGGAATCACGAACAACTGGATGAACTCAACTACGCAAATTTACAGTTGATTAAGTTCTGAGTGGCGATTTGCACTATATGTAGTATGCCGCACTCATTCATGCCGCTATCATCGCTTGGAAAAGTTAATGCATGGTTAACGCGGCGCATTAAGGTTAATGAGAGTTCATATTCTTGCCGCAAATGCGGAGTCCGACCGATTTCCGGCTGTCACTAAATTTTTAGTTGTATCCAACACAAAATTGCGAGGCATTTTTAGTCCATTGTCCGTAGCCGCTGGCGACGAGATTTGCGATCACCCGGCACACATATTGCTTCTGCGCGGGGTCGTTATTGGGACCAGCATGATAGCGCGCGACCGCCATGGTCCAGGTTTCGTGGCGGGCATGAAGCTCGGCCAGGAACTTCGCTGCATACTCGACATTGCGGGCCGGCTCCAGCATTTGCCCCGGAGAGGCGAAGGCTTCGCCGTGAAAATGGTGGTTGATCTGCATGCAACCGAGGTCGATCAGAACGGCGCCCTTGAGACGGGCCTGCTGGAAGATGGCAAGTGCATCATCGGGGCTGTTTGCGAAAACGGCCTTCCCTTCGATGTTCAGGGCCCAGGGCTGCAGAGAACCTTTCTTGCCCGTTTCGGCGAGACCGACGGAATAGAGTATCCCCTCCGGGACACCATATTTGGCAGCGGCCCTATGGATCTCCTGCTCGCAAAGTCCCGCCTGGTTCGGCTGCGCGGCGCTGGCCTCAGAGATAGACCTGACCGGCCCTGGCAGTGTTGTCGGAAGCAGGAGCGAGAGGATCGCCAGCCACGCTCTTGTCATCGCCCTGCCAATTTGCATTGAAGCCATTGTCCTGCTGCCTGCGATTGTTGTCCTGTTCCCTGCCCTGCTGCGCGAACTGGCCGGCGGAACTGCCGTCCTGCATCTGACCGCCCGCCTGCTGGCCAGTTGATGTCTGGGCAACCGCTTTGTCCGTCGTGGGTGCCGGCGCAAGCTGGACGCTCACCTGGTCCACGGAGAAACCCTGCGATTTCAGCGACTGGATAAGACCTTCCTTGTCCTGACTGAGCTGCTTGAATGCTTCGCCGGATTCCACCTGGAGGTGAACCGTCAGCTGATCGCCATGCAGGCGCAGCGTGGCGGTCACATTGCCGATGGATTCCGGCGTCATCTGGATCTTCAGCGTATTGACCGGGGTCGCGGTGCGAGGCTCGGACACCGCATTCGCGGCGGACGAGGCTGCCTTCATGGTTGCAGCCCAGTCTTTGTCACCCGTGACGCCAGAGAGGACGGCCTGGGTATTGGGCGACATTGCTTCTCCACTGCCGACGAAGCGTCGGGCATCCAGCACGGTCAAGCTCTCCGGCTTGACGGCCTCGCCAACGTCGGAACTCTTGGTCGCATCATCTGTCGCGGCGTTGGCCGTGGCTTGCGCCCCTGTAGCAGCGATGGTCTTCGCGGTCAGATCTTCCGATTTGGGCTTGCCTTGTTCGTGCTGGTCCTTGGCTTGACCACCAGCGGCGTGAACGGCAAGTGCGGCGGCGGCAAGCGCATTCGACGGGGCGGGTGCCTGACCCGTGGCGTCTGCCTTGGTGTCGGCGTCAGCTTCGGCCTTGTCCTTCGCCGGCTCATCCTTCTTGCCGGTGTCTTCCGGCTGCAGCTTCTTGTCCTGCGTCTTCAACGCGGCTTCCGCACCCAGGAGCTTGAGGGCGAGCGCTGCCGCGTCGGTCTCCGGAGCAGCGGCTGTGGCGGGCGCTTCCTTCTGCGCAGGAGCCTCTTTGGCAGCGGCCTTGTCGAGCAACTTCTCGATATCGTCGGCGACCTTGGTCTTACCATCCGATGTCTCAGGCGCGTCGTTCGACTTGAGTGCAACAGATAGATCGTCGTCCTTCGGCGTCTGCTTGGCCTTCACCTCGGCAGTGAGCGCCAGAAGAGCGGTGGCCGTCGTCACCGGCTTTTTATCACCCGGCACGATTTCCTTTTCGGCCTTTACATCGGCTTTCGGCTTCTGAGCGTCGTCGCTCTTGGGCTGCTGAGCAGTATTGGCAGCATCACGCGGATCGGCCGGATCCTTGTCGGACTGGTTCGTGTTTGCTGCCTTGTTGTACACGTCGCCAAAGGTCGGGCTCCCGGATGTATCGGAAGGGCCGCGGGGCGTTGAAGCGGGTTGCGGGCTCGGACGCGGAGGGGCCGGCGCCACATATTGGTCGATCGCGTTCACTTGTCACCCTTTTTCATCAGCTCGTCTATGGCCTTCAGCTGCGCCTGGCTATCCGTCAGGAACGTATCGATGCCATCCTTGGCATCGGAGGCTTCCTGCGCTTTTGCCTCGCCCGGCTTGGCTGAGGCGGGCTTGGCTGCGGTCTGCTTCTCCGGCGGCGGCGGCGCTGCCGCAGGCTTTGCCCCCGCGGGCGAGCCGGCAGGCGGCTTGACCTCTTTCGGCGGCGGCGCTTCGCTGCCCTTTGCATGTTCCGGCTTTGCCGCAGTTTCTTTCTCGGGCTCCGGTTTAACCGAAGGCGCTTGTGTCAGGCTTTCCAGCGACGCGGGCCTTTCAACTTCCGAGAGGATGAAAGCACCCGCATCGCGCAGCCGACGTTCGTCCGGCCCCAATAACTCATCCGGGATCTTGGCGAATGCGCTCTTCACCTCCGCGATATCCGCCGTCGGAACGCTGGAGAGATTGAGATAGAGCTGCGCAAGCTTTGCCGGGTTGTCGTCGTTTCCGTTGGACAGGGCGAGCGCATTGGCAGCTGCCCAATGCGCAAAATCAAACCGGCCCGTCACCGCGGCCTTGCGGGCAATCCGCAGATAGATTTCCTGCTGACGGGGTCCATCGAGCCAGACCAGGGTTTGCGCGATGCGATCGTTGCCGATCTTGTCGTAATGCGCATCAATCAGGGTAACGACCTGCTCGGCCACCTGCGCGGCATAAGGCGAGTTGGGAAAACGCGAGAGGTAAAGCCGTGCAAGGCGGATCGAGCTTTCAATGTTGTTCTGCTTCACTGTGATGATGAGGGAGCGGCGCAACGCCGCCTCCTCGACAATGGAGCCGGGAAGTGCGAGGCGCGCCCAATCGAAATATTTCAGCGCGACGTCCGGCTTCTTCTGCATCACCACATTGGCGGCAACGAGCGCCAGATAGGGGCCAATCGCCGTGTTCTTGTATTCCGGAACGATCTCATCCAGCGTCTTGTTGGCCGAACCGCCTTTGCCGCCGAGATACATGAGAAGCGCATTGGTCAGCCGCGTATCGAAGTTGCCGCGCGCATCATGCGATATCAGCGTGTCGAGCGTTGCCGGGTTGCCGCCCGACATGGCGTAAATCATCGCCGCATCGACATTGCGCAGGTCATTGAACTCATCGGGTCCTGCCGTGCGCAGACGGCGGTCGATCATGCCGATCAGAAAGCGCTGCATGTCGGCGGCCTTGATGTCGCCGGCAACGATCTTGTCCTGAACGTCTTCCAGCGAGCGGACCAGCTTGTAGATCGGAAGCGCCGGATCGATATCTTCCTGCTTCGCGTCCTCGGCGCGGGCGGAAAGCCCGATGCCAAGTGCCAGACATGCGGCCGCGATGGTCAGGAAGCGGGCCACGTCAACCTCCGGTTACGGTCTTGCCCTCGAGCAGAATCTCGATGCGCCGGTTCGCAGGGCTGTAGGGGTCGTTCGGAACTTTCAGGAACCGATCGGCATAGCCGGTCACCTGGTTGACACGCTTCTCGTCGAGCCCGCCGCTGACGAGCATATAGTAGGCGCTGCGGGCGCGATTGAGAGACAGGCCCCAGTTGTCGCCGGTGCCACCCTTGTAGGGACGACCGTCGGTATGGCCGCGGATGACGATGCTGCCCTTGCCCCTCGCCAGCACCTTGCCGATGTCCTGCATGGCGAGCACCAGTTCGCGGCTCGGCACCGCCGAACCAACGTCGAACATTGGCGTGCTCACCTGATCGCTGACCGATATCAGCAGCCCGCCTTCGGAAGGCTCAACCCGGATTGCGTCCGCAAGCTTGCCTACCGACGGCGGTAGCGTGTTCATGATCTGCTTCTTCAGCTCGCTGGCGGCCTTGGAAGCTGCCTGCGCCTCTGCCTTGTCCATCTGGCTCTGGGCGGAGGCCATTTCCGAGGATTTTTCAGCCTTGTCCTGCTGTTCGCCAGCCTTCGGCTTTGCCTGCGCCGTCTGACCGCCCTGTTCGGTCGCGCTCTTGTCGGCAGCTGCGCCGCCCTTGCCCTTCTCTGCGGACTGCTGGTCGCCCGGAATGCCGCCCTTGCCTTTGTCCTTGCTATCGGCCTCACCGGGGATGCCGCCCTTGCCGATCTCGTTGCCCTTGTCCTGAGCAGCAACTGCCGCTGCGGCCTGATCCTTGCCGGCCTCGCCTGAGTCCTTGCCCTTGCCCATCTTGGGGTTCACCTGAACCTGCTTGGTCCAGAAATCCGGATCGAACGGATCCTTGTAGGCGTCACCGCCATCCGCGCCGGTTGCCGGACCTGCGGCAGAGGCGCCGCCCTCGCCTTTCACGCTGACATTGGCCTGCTGCCCGACCTCGAGAACAATTTCGGAGAGCACGGCATAGGGGTTTTCGAAGTAGTCCGCTTCGGAATAAGTGACCTTTTCGCCCGCTGTGGAACTCTTTTCCTTGCCGCTGGCCGCTGCGTCGCCCTGCGACTTTTCTTCGCCGTCGACCTTGGATTTTTCCTGGGTCGCCTCGCCCTGAGCCTGCTTGCCGGGCTTGGTGATCCCTTTGTCGGCCGGGCTTGAGTCGGTCAGCTTGATTGGATTGAAATAGCTGGCCACGGCCGCCTTCGTCGCGTCATTGGCGGCGTTGACCAGCCACATGACGAGGAAGAAGGCCATCATGGCGGTCATGAAGTCGGCGTAGGCGATCTTCCAGGCACCACCGTGGTGGCCGTGATCGCCATGGCCGTGGCGCTTGATGATGATGATCTCGTTCTTGCCGTGGTGGTGGCTTTCGTTCTCGCTCATTTCAAAAGCTCTTCAACGCTTTCGCGCCATGCGGACAGGCGCGTCATGAGAACGGTGTCGTCATGCTCGACGACAAGATCGGGACCCGGCGCTTCGATGTGCTTGAAGTCGAGGTCGAGGCCGACCAGCCGTTCGCGCAGTTTCTCAGCGAGTGAACCCGGTCCCTTCAGCACCAGTTCGATACCTCCCTCGCCGGCGAAGACGGTGCGAACTGTCTGGGAAAGGCTTTCGACCGCCCGCTCGGTGATCGCAGCATCGAGGATCGGCCGCAACGTGTTCATCACATGGGTGGCAAGCAGCTCCTGGACATCGGCGGCAATTCGCGGGAGAGCGTCCGCCAGCTGTTCGGCCATCTTCTGCTCGAAGGCGGCAGATATCTCGGCTTCTGCCTGAGCGTGCGAGGCGATGAGGGCTTCGATCTGCTGCTGATGGGCCAGTCCCATCTCCGCCTGCATCTCGGCGCGACCCTCTTCGTGCGCTTCGCGCCGCAGGGCTTCGATATCAATCTGCGGTTCCGGCGCGAAGTCGAAAGCGATTTCACTTTCGGACGGCAGTTCGAAAACCTCTGGCGCGGTGGGCGGTGGGGCGCTGAAATCCTTGAGATATCTGGCGAGGCCTGCACTCATCGTTCCGCTACTTCCCTGAAAACAAGACAACCGGTCGCACTGAGGCACGGCACCGCCGGCGCGCGCGACGTGGCTTGGCCGCGATCACAGTCGTCAGAGTTTTAGGAGATCAATCTTGTGCGAAGATGAAGATGTTGGGCCGCGTCAGGGCAATGAACGCGGCCCAACCTTCTACCATATGCCGATGACCGGCGGCACGGCAGAATTTCCAGCAATGTTTCAAAAGGGGCTTTCTGCCCGACAGGCCGAAAATCCTTTTCGGCCTACGATGTCGACGCATCAGTTGCCCGAGCCGGTCGCTAAAGGCCGGCGTCAGCGCTCTTACTTGAAGAGCGAAAGGATATTCTGCGAGTTCGTGTTCGCAATCGACAGAGACTGGATACCCAGCTGCTGCTGCGTCTGCAGCGCCTTCAGCTTGGTCGACTCCTGGTTCATGTCGGCGTCAACCAGACGGCCGACGCCCTTGTCGATCACGTTCATGAGGTCAGACACGAAACTGTTCTGCATGTCGATGCGCTTGTTGATCGCGCCGAGATCGGAGGCAACCTTGGTCAGCCCCGTCAGCATCAGATCCACTGCGGAGATCATGCCATCGATGTTCTGTGAAGGCGTGCCCGTGGTCAGCTTGACTTCGCTGCCCGAGGCAGACGTCGTCGACTTCGCATTGATGAGGAAGTAGGTCGCCGTGGTTGTACCCGAGGTGCCGGCCACCGGCTGCGTTACGGTCACGTCCTTTGTCAGCGCACCGAGGTTTGCATCGTTGGTGTCGATGAGGATGGATTCGCTGGCATTGAATGTCAGTGTCGTCACTGCGACCGAGCCGTTGGTGGAACGGTTGAACGAGGCAACCATTTCCTTCGTGCCAGCCGGCGTCGTTGACGAATTGAACAGCCAGTTTTCACCAGAGAACGAAGCCGACTGCGAAATGGAGCTCAGCTGCGATTTCAGTTCGGCGAGTTCGGAATTGATCTTGGTCTTGTCTACGCCCGGTTCGCGTGCGGCCACCAGCTTGGCCTTGATTTCCTCGATCACCGAGATCGAAGAGTCCAGCGCGGTATAGGCCGTGTCGGTCTTCGCGGCGCCGAGGCCGAGAGCGTCGCTGACGGTCGAGAGCGCCTTGTTGTCCGACCGCATGGTCGTCGCGATCGACCAGTATGCAGCGTTGTCGGATGCAGTCTGAACGCGATAGCCGGAGGAAATCTTGTTCTGCGTCGTCTCCAGATTACCGTCGATCGTGCGCAAGGTCTGGAGTGCCGCCATGGCGGCAGCATTGGTCATAATGCTTGTCATCGGTCATTGCCCCAAAATGAAGTCGAGGGACATTCCGGAGTTACGAGTACCGGCAACACGGAAATAGCATCATGCTCTGGCCCAATTTTGCCCTGGGGCCTGTCCGCGTTCTTAACGAAGCTTTAATCCCGTTAAGGTTAACAAATATTTAACGCGGTTAGCAAGTTGTTAATTTGACTGAAGAATGAATTACCGGACGGAGTGTGTGTCAACTATTTATTAATTATTTCAAATACTTAGATATGTTCTGCCAAATGAGCGAAAAGCCGCACCACACAAGGTGGTACGGCTTCTCCATGACCCTCTGGACCAAAGCGACCGTCTGTCTGCCCGCTCTGGGGGGACAGTGATTCGCGTCAGTTTATCTGAAGAGCGACATGATGTTCTGACCGGCCGAGTTGGCGATCGACAGCGACTGGATGCCCAGCTGCTGCTGCGTCTGCAGCGCCTTCAGCTTGGTCGATTCCTGGTTCATGTCTGCATCGACCAGTCGGCCAACGCCCTTGCCGATCACGTCCTGCAGGTCGGCGACGAACGAGTTCTGCAGCTGGATGCGGGTCGAGGTGGCACCGAGTGTGGATGCGACCGAAGTAATGTTCGTCAGCATCTTATCGACTGCCGAGATCATGCCTTCAATGTTCTGGTCGCTCGTGCCGGTCGTCAACTTGACTTCCGTACCGGATGCAGATGTCGTAGACTTCGCATCAATGAGGAAGTAAGTTGCCGTCGTCGTGCCGGTCGAGTTGGCGATCGGCTGGTTGACGGTGATGTCCTTCGTCAGCTGGCCTTGTGCTGCCGTCCCGGTATCAACGAGGATCGAATTGGCAGAGTTGAACTTCAGCGTGTTGACCGAAACGTTGCCCGTGGTATCGCGGGTAAACGAACCGACCATTTCCTTCGTGCCGGCGGTGCCGGTCGTATTGTAAAGCCAGTTCTCACCGGAGAACGACGCAGACTTGGAGATGGAGGTCAGCTGCGACTTCAGTTCGGTGATTTCGGAGTTGATCTTGGTCTTGTCGACACCCGGTTCGCGGGCTGCAACGAGTTTGGCCTTGATCTCATCGATAACCGAGATGGACGAGGTCAGGCCGGTATAGGCCGTGTCGGTCTTCGCAGCGGCCAAACCCAGCGCGTCACCGACGGTAGAAAGAGCCTTGTTGTCCGAACGCATGGTCGTAGCGATCGACCAATATGCGGCGTTGTCGGAGGCGGTATTCACGCGGAAGCCCGACGAGATCGCGTTCTGCGTTTGGGACATGTTCATGTCAATGGTGCGCAACGTCTGCAAAGCAGCCATTGCGGAAGTGTTCGTCATAATGCTGGTCATGTTTACTGCCCCTGTGTTTGACAGACTAGAATTTAAGGGGGGTCATGCCGGATTCATTTACGGCAACGTCGCTGCAGCATCATGCTCGATAACCAACTGTTAAGGTTAACGCGTCGTTTCAATGTGCTCAGGAAACACCAACATCGTTAATGAAGGCTAAATGGGAATATTTTGCGCACCTAGTAAATCTAACCATTTACATTTAGCTGTTCAGACAAAAAAGGGCCGCCCGGCGGGCGACCCTTGGTGTTTTTTTGCCTGTTCGAGGGCGTATTCGCCCTCGCCTATCCTGCCGCTTAGCGGAAGAGGGACAGGACGCTCTGGCTGTCGGAATTGGCGATCGAGAGCGACTGGATGCCAAGCTGCTGCTGCGTCTGCAGCGCCTTCAGCTTAGTCGATTCCTGGTTCATGTCGGCATCGACGAGACGACCGACACCCTTGCCGATCACGTCCTGGAGATCGGCCACGAAGTTGTTCTGCAACTGGATGCGGCTGGACGTCGCACCCAGCGTCGAGGCAACCGACGTCATGCTGGAAAGCATGCTGTCGACGGCGGAGATCATGCCTTCGATGTTCTGGTCGTTGGTGCCGGTTGTCAGCTTGATTTCGGTGCCGCTGGCAGAGGTCGTCGACTTGGCGTCGATGAGGAAGTAGGTTGCCGTCGTCGTGCCGGTCGAGTTGGCAATCGGCTGATTGTTGACCGTGATCGCCTTTGTCAGCTGGCCCTGGGCTGCCGAGTTGGTATCGATGAGAACCGATTTGGAGGCATCGAACTTGAGCGTGTTGATCGCGACATTGCCGGTGGTGTCGCGGGTGAACGAGCCGACCATTTCCTTGGTGCCGGCGGTGCCGGTCGTATTGTAAAGCCAATTCTCACCGGAGAACGAAGCAGACTTCGAAATCGAGCTAAGCTGCGACTTCAGTTCGGTGATTTCCGAATTGACCTTTGTCTTGTCGACACCCGGTTCGCGGGCAGCAACGAGCTTGGACTTGATTTCGTCCACAACGGAGATGGAGGCGTTGAGGCCCGTATAGGCCGTGTCGGTCTTGGCAGCGGCAAGGCCAAGTGCGTCGCCGACCGTCGAAAGTGCCTTGTTGTCGGAACGCATGGTGGTTGCGATCGACCAGTAGGCGGCATTGTCGGAGGCTTTGGAAACGCGCAGGCCGGAGGAGATCGCGCTCTGCGTGTCGTCCATCTGCGAGGAAATGCCACGAAGAGTCTGGAGCGCAGACATGGCTGCGCCGTTCGTCATAATGCTGGTCATGGGTTGTCCCTGAAACACAATACTCAAGAGGGACATGCCGGCGCGAACCGGCGGCTGCGGGGAAAGCATCATGCGACCGTGGTTAACGGCCCCGCTGAACCGAATAATCAAACATCAAGCTTAACATATGTTGAAAGACGTTCAGCAGAATTGATGATACCTCAAATGCAAAAGCCGCGCCCGGAGGCGCGGCTCTCGTTTCAACCGGGAACGGTTTAGCCGATGGATCAGCGGAAGAGCGACAGGACGCTCTGGCTGTCCGAGTTGGCGATCGACAGGGCCTGGATGCCAAGCTGCTGCTGCGTCTGCAGCGCCTTCAGCTTGGTCGATTCCTGGTTCATGTCGGCATCGACGAGGCGGCCGACGCCCTTGGAGATCACGTCCTGCAGATTGTTGACGAAGTCGTTCTGCATCGAGATGCGGCTGTTGACGGCACCGAGCTTCGAAGCCGAGTCGGTGAGGTTCGTCAGCATCGAGTCGACGGCAGAGATCATGCCTTCGATATTCTGGTCGTTGGTGCCGGTCGTCAGCTTGATTTCAGTGCCGCTGGCGGACGTGGTCGACTTGGCGTCGATGAGGAAGTAGGTCGCCGTCGTCGTGCCGGTCGAGTTGGCAATCGGCTGGTTGTTGACCGTGATAGCCTTCGTCAGCTGACCGCCGCTGGCAGCGTTGGTGTCGATCAGCACCGAGTTGCCTGCGTTGAACTTGAGTGTATTGATCGAGACGTTGCCCGAAGTATCACGGGTGAAGGAACCGACCATTTCCTTTGTGCCGGCGGTGCCGCTGGTGTTGTAGAGCCAGTTTTCACCCGAGAACGAAGCAGACTTCGAGATGGAGGTCAGCTGCGACTTCAGTTCGGTGATTTCCGAATTGATCTTGGTCTTGTCGACACCCGGTTCGCGGGCGGCAACAAGCTTGGACTTGATCTGGTCGACGACCGAGATCGAAGCGTTGAGACCGGTGTAAGCCGTATCGGTCTTTGCAGCAGCAAGACCGAGAGCGTCGCCAACGGTGGAGAGAGCCTTGTTGTCCGAACGCATCGTGGTCGCAATCGACCAGTAAGCGGCGTTGTCGGAGGCCTTGGACACGCGAAGACCGGAGGAGATCGCGCTCTGTGTGTCGTCCATCTGCGAGGAGATGCCGCGCAGCGTCTGCAGGGCAGACATAGCTGCGCCGTTCGTCATAATGCTAGTCATTGGGATTGTCCCTTTACGCAAAACAAAAACAGGGACATACCGGGTCTAAACTTGGTACCGGCGACGACGGAGAGGCATCATGCCGCCCGTGGATTTATTCCCCCTCCAGGCCCGTCATACAGGCAGGACTATGGCGCCCCAAATATTACCGAAAACCTAATTTCGGGGTTTGGCGGCCGGTGGCACCGAATCATATGAAATAGAGTCTTAACATCCGTCAGTCGGCCGAAGGTATGTCTCACAAAGACGCTCAATTGCTCCGTGAAGGGACAAGAGAGCCTGGAACATTTCCTCATTTCATCGAAACGCGGAAATGTTCTATCTCTTTGTTTTAAGCAATTCCGGACGGAAAACCGGTTGCCACTTTCCCGGAGTTGCTAGAGAAACGATCGCGTCAGGCTGCCGACCAGCAGATTCCAGCCATCGATCAGCACGAAGAACAGGATCTTGAACGGCAACGAAATTGAGGTTGGCGGCAGCATCATCATGCCCATGGCCATCGTAATGGTCGCGACGATGAGGTCGATGACGAGGAAGGGAAGCACGATCAGGAAGCCGATTTCGAAACCGCGGCGGATCTCCGAAATCATGAAGGCCGGCACGATGACACGCAGATCGACCTTGCCGTCGGTCTCCGTCGTTTGCCCCTTCTCGCGCGCGATATCGACGAACAGCTTCAGATCCTTGTCACGCGTATTGGCCATCATGAAGTCGCGGAAGGGGCCGTAGATCTTCGGCAGAGCCTCCGTTTCGTTGATCTTGCTGTCCAGCATGGGTTTGATCCCCTCCTGCCAGGACTTATCGAAGACCGGCGTCATGACGTAGAAGGTCATGAACAGTGCGAGGCTCGTCAGGATCATGTTGGACGGCGTTGTCGCCAGGCCCATGCCCGATCTCAGGATGGAGAAGGCGATCACGAAGCGGGGAAAGCTCGTGACCATGATGAGAATGCCCGGCGCGATGGAAAGGACCGTCAGCAGCCCCAGCGTCCGGATGATCCAGGACGCCACCGAGCCGCTGACCGGGGCCTGTGTCAGGAAATCGGGAAGCTGCTGCGCAAAGCTGCCGGCGGGGAGAAGGACGATGAGCGTCGTGAAGAAGAGAAGCTTTTTCATTGCACCACAAACGTCCTGAACATCACGTCCTTCACACGGCCCTCGGTTCTCAGCGCCGCGCGCTCCTTGATATCCTGCCGCAGGTATTCAAACCCGCGAGCGCTCTGGATCTGCTGCAGTGAGACGGTGCGGATATAGGCCATGATGTCCTGGTGCACTTCCTCGGCCGTTTTCTCGTCTGGCTTGTCGCCAAACAGCAGGGCGACCTCCAGCCGAACCCAGCTCTGCGACGGATAGGCCAGATTGCTGGTGATCGGCTCAAGCGCGACGACGTTATTCTCGGCATTGGCGAGTTTGGGGACCCCGCCGCCCTCTTCCTTCTTGCCGCCCTTTTTTTCGCCGCCCGCCTCTGCGGCGGCGATCTCCGCCTGTTCGGCGGCTTTCTTGGCGATCTCGTCCTTCTTTTCCTGGGTAATGAACTTGTCGGAGATGCTCTTGCCCAGGAACCAGCCGCCGCCGCCGGCAATCAACGACAGGACGAGGACGATAACGATGGTGACCACGAGGCCACCACCCTTCTTCTTTCCGCCTTCCTCGCCTTCGCCTTCCGGCGGTGCTTCCGGTTCTGCCATTGTCCTGGTGTCCTCGCTTCAGCCGTCAGAAGGGCGAGAAGAGATCGACTGCCTGCTGACCCCATGGCGGCTGCTGGACTTCCGTCAGGCGTCCACGGCCACCGTAGGAGATGCGGGCCTCGGCGATGCGTTCATACGAGATCTGGTTGTCGGAATTGACGTCCTGCGGACGAACGATACCGCCCACATTCAGGATTCGCAGTTCCTGGTTGACGCGTACTTCCTGCGAACCCGAAATGACAAGATTGCCGTTTTCGAGAATGCCGGTCACGACTGCCGCGACCATCAGCGTGAGCTTTTCGGCGCGCTTGGTCGAGCCCGAGCCGGTCGACGAGGTATCGGAAGCGCCGTTGATGTCGGCGGACAGCGACGGAGAGACCATGGCACTCTTGGCATTCAGCCCGAACTTCATGTCCTCGGAATTCTGGCGGCTTCGCTTCGTGTCGTTGTTGAACGAAGCGTTGTCGTTGATCTGGATCTTGACGGTCATGATGTCGCCGACCTTCAAGGCGCGGGAGTCCTTGAACAGCGCCGCCTGATTGTCGTTCCAGAGCGAATAGCCGGATGCGACCTGCTGCGGACGCTTCGGATAAAGCGCCATTTCCTGCGTCTGGCCATAACGCAGGCCGCTGCCGATCGGACTCATGGCCGGCGCGCGGCCGATTTCGTTCACGGCCTGACTTCCGCATCCGGCCAAAGGCATCAGAAGAGCAAAAATGAGTGGGAGTTTCTTCATGATTAACCTTTTTTGGCCGGAGCAGCTGCAGCGCTGGAAATCAGCCCCGTCAGTTTTGCTGCCTTGGCAGGGTCCATTTCACTCAAGATCAACCCGGACTGACGCGGGGTGAGCTTCATCAGGATGGCGGCCGCGACATACACGTCCACTTCCGCCAGTCGCGGAGCCGCAGCGTCCGGCTTCATATTCTTGTAGATGTCGACAAGATCCTGGCGCGCCATGTCGATGAAATCGTTGCGCTTCTTCAGCCAGTCCTGATATTCGTTGCGGCGCTCCTCAAGCGCCTGAATGCGGACATCAACATCGGCCTTGAGCTTTTCGAGGTCCTGCTTCTGCATCAGGTAGCGCCGGTCGCGCGCCGGATCGACGACGTTCGAGCAATATTGCTGGATTTCGTCGATACTCGCATTGGCGGGCGGCGCAGAGGGCGTATCATTGGCCATGGCCGAAACCGTCCCCAGCAGACAGACCGATGCGGCCAGTCGCCAAGCGGTTCTCGCCACCTTTGTACCGAGCGCGGCCATCACTGCACCACCAGTTCGGCATTCAATGCGCCTGCGGACTTGATGCCCTGCAGGATGGCAATGACGCCATCGGGCTTCACGCCAATGCTGTTGAGACCGGTCACCAGGCTCTTCAGATCGGGACCGTTGAGGATAGCCACGGTGCCACTGTCGGCCGTCGCCTTGATGTCCGTCTGCGGCTGGACCGCCGTCACGCCCTGACTGAAGGGGCTGGGTTGCGAAATCTGCGGCGTTTCGGTGACCTGCACGGTCAGCGTCCCGTAGCTGACCGCCACCTTGGAAACCTTCACGTCGGCGCCGATGACGATCGTGCCCGTCCGTTCGTTGACCACCACCTTGGCCGGCGTGTCGGTCTCGACGGCGAGATTTTCGATATCGGCCATGAGGCGCGCGAGGTCCGCCTGTTTGGGCTTGGCCACTGCGACTTCCTGCGAATCCGTGGCCTCGGCGATCGGTGCGCCGTAGCGGGCCCTGGCCCAGGCGTTAATGGCATCCGAAATTCCGACAGCCGTCGTGAAGTCGGGGTTTCGCAGCTGAAGTACGAGATTGACCCCGTCCTTGAAGCGGGACGGCAGAGGGCGCTCGATGATCGCGCCGCCGGGGATGCGGCCGGAGGTCGGCACGCCCTGGGTCACGGACGCGGCTGCGCCGTCGGCCGAGAAACCGGAAACGATAACGGAGCCTTGCGCCACCGCGTAGATCTGGCCATCGGCGCCGGTCAGCGATGTCATGACCAGCGTGCCGCCGCGCAGGTTCGTGGCATCACCCATGGACGAGACGGTGATATCGATGCGGCTGCCGGGGCTGGCAAAGGGCGGAAGCGTGGCGGTCACCATGACGGCGGCAACGTTCTTCGTCCGGCTCTGGCCGCCTTGCGTCGAAATGCCGAGGTTTTGCAGCATGGCGCGCATGGACTGCTCGGTGAACGGTGCGGACCGCAGGCTGTCGCCGGTGCCCTGCAGGCCGACGACGAGGCCATAGCCGATCAGCTGGTTGTCACGGCCGGCCTGCAGCGACGCGATATCCTTGATTCGGGATGTTGCAAAAGCAGACTGACCGTCTGCCATGATGAAGCAGACGGCGAACAGGAAAGCAGCGATTTGGCGCAGGCATTTCATTTTGCTACCACCTGGACAATGCCCGGACTGAGGATCGTCCCGCTGACCGTCAAACCGGAATCGGCATTGCGGACACGAATGAGTTCCCCGACGCTGCCGTCCTGAAGCGGCATGCCGAGCGCCGTGATCTGCAGGGAGCCGTTGCTGTAGAGCAGCCGGACCTGCTGACCGTGGGTCACGGCAAAGGGTTCGCGCAGGGAGGCCTTGCTGATGGCACGGTCGGGGATGAGGGTCGCCTTGGTGATCATGCCTTCGACCTGCGAGAAGTCGGTAGCGAAATCGCCTGCAAAATCCGGGTTGGTGACCTCGACGCGGCGAAGCTGTCCAGACTGGATCACCTGACCGGGATAGATGACCGCTGTCGGAACCATGGCATAACGCCTGCCCTCTTCGCCGGGCCCAGCAATGGCGGCAAAGGCCGACAGAAGCGTGACCGCCCAGGCGGCAATGAGTGTCTTCATGACATTGCGTTTTTGCAGTCGGCGCATCATGCCCAACCTCCAGAATTTTACCTCAGATTCTTCGAGACCACGGAAGCCATGTCGTCGGCGGCCTGAATGACCTTGGAATTCATTTCGTAAGCACGCTGGGCCGAGATCAGGTCCGTGATTTCCTTCACCGGATCCACATTCGAGGCTTCCAGATAGTTCTGCTGCAGCTTGCCGAAGCCCGGATCGTTCGGCACACCGACCGTCGGATCGCCGGAGGCGGCCGTCTGGCGGAACAGGTTGTCGCCCATCGCGTCCAGACCGGCATCGTTGATGAAAGTTGCAATCGTGATCTGGCCGAGCTGGGTCGCGTTGGTGTCGTTGCCAACCATCGCGAAGACCTGCCCGGTGTTGTTGATCGTAATGTTCTTCGCGTCGATCGGAACGGTGATGTTCGGGATGACCTGCGCACCAGACAGCGTCACGAGCTGGCCTTGCGCATTCACGTTGAAGGCACCGTCGCGGGTATAGACCGTGCTGCCATCGGCAGCCTGAACCTGGAACCAGCCCTTGCCAACGATTGCCACGTCGAACGGGTTGCTGGTCGAGGTGAGCTGGCCCTGTTCATGCAGATTGCGCACGGCTGCCGTCTTGACGCCGAGACCGATATTGACGCCTTCCGGCACGATCGAGCCGTTGGCGGCGTTGGAAATGCCGGCCTGACGCTCCGTCTGGTAGAGAAGGTCGGTGAACTCGGCGCGAGCGCGCTTGAAGCCCGTCGTATTGATGTTGGCGATGTTGTTCGAAATGACTTCGAGATTGGTCTGCTGGGCATTCATGCCGGTTGCAGCTATGGATAGAGCTCTCATCGGCGGTCCTCAGATTGGCATTTTCGTGATGTCGAGATAGGCGGAGACGACCTTGTCGCGGATGGCGATGGCCGTCTGGAGCGAGCGATCGGCGTTCATGACCGCATCGACCACTTCGCGGGTCGATGCCTTGCCCTCGACACCCTTGTAGGACATCGTTTCGGCATTCTTCAGCTCGCCGAACATGTCGGTCGCGGCATTCTTCAACACATCGACGAAGCTTGGGCCCGCGGCCTTGGCAGCATCCTCGGCCGTCGTCGCTGCCTTGCTGGCGACGCTCGACAGGTTCTGCACCAGCGAGGACAGGGAGATGGGGTCTATCATGACGAGCTCCTCAAGAGGTCGATGGTCGAGCTGATCATGTCACGCGCCTGCTTGATCGCCTGGAGATTGGCCTCATAGCTGCGGTTTGCCTCGCGCATGTCCGCCATTTCGATCAGCGGATTGACGTTCGGCATCTTGACATAGCCGTCCTTGTTGGCCGCCGGATTGCCGGGGTCGAATTCGAGATTGAAGGCGCTGGTATCGTCGAAGACCTTCTGGATCTTGACTTCCGCTATGCCGGTTGCGCGGTCCACATGCGCGGCAAAGCTCACCATCTTGCGGCGATAGGGTTCAGAGCCGGGCGTCTCGCCCGTCGAACGGACATTGGCCAGGTTTTCCGATACGATGCGCAGGCGCGTCGATTGCGCATCCATGCCGGACGCGGAAATCTTCAGACTTGCGGAAAGCGGATCGACAATCATCCCGGCTATCTCCTGACGACCATCAGCATCATCTTGTTCAGCGACTTCACCAGACCCGCGTTCAGCTCGTAATCCTGACGCGCTTCGCTCGCCTTGATCATTTCCTGCGCGAGGCCGACATTATTGCCCGAGGCGCTGACCTTGCCGGACTTGTCTTCCACCTGGCGGATGCTCATCGTCTGCTGGCTTGCGTCGGCGAAGTGCATCGGATTGGTCGAGGCAAGGTTGACGCCATCGCTGCGCGAGGTCGCGGCATCGAGAAATTCAGTAAAGGGGACGAGATCCTTGGCCTTGTAGCCGGGGGTGTCGGCGTTGGCGACGTTCGTGGAAATCACGCTCTGGCGGACAGACAGCCACTGCGCCTGCTGCGAGGCGAGTTGAAAAAACTGTATAGGCTGCATCGCCCGCTCCGTACTTTCCAGCTGATCATAGCTATGAGACAGAACGTAAGGGGTTAAACTTGCGTGGGACTTGCACCCGCCCGGCATCAGGCGGGCAGTGTCAATTCACCCGGAGCGTGGTTCCGTTCGAGGTCGTCAGAACCCATTGCCCGCCCTGCTGCTCGATCGAGACAAGCTTGCTGTTGTCGGGCAGAATCTCGCCTACACCCACCATGTAGATACCGCGGCCATCCTCCACGAGCGCGCGACCGCCTGCGACGTGCAGGAGACGGAATGTGCCGGCAGCGCCGGGCATCGGCTGATCGAGCCCGCCTGCATCGCCCCTCGACTTTTTCCGGTCCGCGTCGTCGCCTGGAACCGTGGCCGTGGTGATGTCATCAAGCCCCGGTGGAACCTGCATGGCAAGACCCGGCGGCCGCTGGTTGATGTTGATGCTGGCCGACGGCGAAACGGAAAAGACAGGTTTTGGCGCGAAGACGGGAAGATCTCGCCGCATGTTCTGGACCATCTGTCCGTATTTGGGCGCGAACTGTTCGTAGTTGAAGAAAACGTACCAGGGGAAGAATGCGGCAAACACCGCCAGCGCTACGCCGGTTGCGGAAAGCGCCATGTCCACGCGGTCCATGGCGTCGCTGGATCGCGGCGGCTCCTTTTGCATTCTGATCGGTTCCCCATCCTCGATCATCTTGTCAGTTCCTTCGAATGTTGGCCGGCTGTGCCTGCGGCATGGAAGCGTTTCGCAATGCCGCAGCCAGATCGGCAAAGGCGTCCGGCGACGGCGGATCGCCCGGTGACTGCTTCAGCATCTCGTAGATGGTCGGGACCTGTCTGACCGCCATGTCCACTTCCGGATCGGATCCGGGGCGATAGCCCCCGATAAGGCGCAGGTCGCTCGTTTCCTCGTATTTGTGGATCAGCGATTTCAACCGCGAGACCAGCTTTTCCTCGTCCGGCGTCCAGGCCTTCCGGGCCAGTCGCGAGATCGAGGCCAATGGATTGATTGGCGGATAACGCCCCTCCTCCGCAAGCGACCGCTCCATGACAATATGGCCGTCGAGGATACCGCGCGTGGAGTCTGCGATCGGGTCATTGTGATTGTCGCCATCGACAAGGATGGAAATGATCGCGGTGATCGTACCCTTGCCCTCTTCACCCGGTCCGGCGCGTTCGAGAAGGCGCGGGAGTTCGGTGAACACGGAGGCCGGATAGCCGCGCGCCACTGGCGGTTCACCGGAGGCGACCGCCACTTCGCGGATGGCATGAGCAAAACGGGTCACGCTGTCGACGATAAGCAGGACGTTATCGCCGTCATCACGGAACTGTTCGGCGATGGTGACGGCCGACAGCGGCGCCATCTTGCGCAACATCGGGCTTTCGTCGCTGGTCGCGACGATGGCCACGGACTTGCGCAGGTTGTCGCCCAGCGTATCCTCGATGAATTCGCGCACTTCGCGGCCACGTTCACCGACCAGCGCGATGACCACGCGGTCGAAGGAATCGGCGCGGGCCAGCATGGACAGAAGCGTCGACTTGCCGACGCCGGAACCAGCGAAGATGCCGAGACGCTGTCCGAGGCAGAGCGGCGAGAAGATGTCGATGGCTTTCACGCCGGTCTTGAAGCCGCGCTCCACCCGCGAGCGCAGCATGGAAGGCGGCGCATTGGCCGAAATCGGGCGCCGCACCGGGCCCTGCACCATCGGTCCCAGGCCGTCGATCGGATCGCCCAGCGCGTTGATCGTCCGTCCGCACCAGCTCGAATCGGGCGCGAGACGGAAAGCGCCCTTGCGCAGCACGACATCGCCGATGCCGATCGGCTCGCCCGGTTCGATCGGGCAGACGAAGACGGCATCCGGTTCGACACGGACGACTTCGCCGAGATGGACACCCGTCGCCGTCGTGTGACCGACGAAATCGCCGAGCCTGACATGCCTGGAAAGACCGGTGACGGTGTAGTGGCCGGCGGCAATCGTCTTGACCCGCCCGCCGGGCGCGGAAAGCTGTTCGGCCGGTGCGTACTGAGCCGTGACACGCGAGAGCGCTTCGAGCCTTGACGCAGCGCTACGGTCGCGAGCACTTTCCATCATGCTGCGGCGCTCCCAAGGAGCGGCTCGGCTCGCGAAATCGGCGTCAACAGGCGATCAGGGAAGGCTGCCCTCAAGATCATGACTTCGACCCGAGGCTCTTGATGGCTTCTTCAAGCGAGGTTTCGTTCTTCTGCATCGAGGCGGAAATATCGTCGAAATTGCGCTGGACCATGATCAGACGCGTCATTTCCTGCACCGGATTGGCGTTGGACTCTTCAACGAAACCCTGCACCACGCCAGCATCGATGCGGTCGACGACGGCCTGCGAGCCTGCAGCGGGAATGAAGGCCGAACCGCCGACACGCTGGTAGCCGTTGTTCATGTTGGCCTCGAACAGACCCAGCACGGCCGCACGCTGTCCGTCCACCTGGAGGGAGCCGTCGTTCCCGAGATCCACCTTGGCGCCGCGCGTGGCGATCTGGATCGGCGATCCGCCGGCATCGAGAACGGGATAACCCTGAACCGTCACCAGGCCGCCGCTGGGCGTCAGCGAGAAGCGACCGTCGCGGGTGAGCGCCGGGCCGGAGGGCGTTTGCACCTGAAAGTAGGCATTGCCGCGAATGGCGAAGTCGAACGAGTTGCCCGTCGGGGTCAGTGCCCCGTTCTTCTCCGACAGGAACTCCTTGCCGGGATCGACATAGTGCACTTCGGTTCCGCCACTCTTCTGCAGGACGTCCTGAAACTTGATCTCGGTTGCACGGAAGCCAACCGTATTCAGGTTTGCCACGTTGTCTGCGAGGGTCGACAGACGCTGCTCGAGCGCGACCTGCGAAGACAGTGACACGTATATGCCGGTTTCCATGAAGGTTCCAAAATGCGGGAGGAGTGGAATTTGCGGCCAATGTGCGGTGCTCGCCTTGCGCGAGGCTTTATCCGGCCTGTCGCATATTCGTCACGGTTCAAGACGGGGATCAATAAGCTGCGGGATGGTCATCTCTGCCAGCCTCACGCAAGGGAAAATTCATACCAGAGTGTTCGTATGTCGTTTTCGACGGGAGTATTCTGGCATGAACATGATCATCGGTCTGGTCGTGACCTTCGGCTGCGTGTTTGGCGGCTACATGGCGGCGGGCGGGCATTTCGGCGTTCTTGTACAGCCGTACGAACTCCTCGAAATCATCGGGGCTGCCGTCGGCGGCTTCATTATCGCCAACCCGATGAAGGTCATCAAGGACACCGGGAAAGCGCTGGGCGAAGCGCTCGGCAACAAGGTTCCACACGAACGTCACTATCTCGACATGCTGGGCGTGCTCTACGCGCTGATGCGCGACCTGCGCACCAAGTCGCGCAACGAGATCGAAGCGCATATCGACAATCCGGAAGAATCCTCGATCTTCCAGGCGGCTCCGACGGTTCTGGCGAACCACGAACTCACCGCCTTCATCTGCGATTATGTCCGCCTCATCATCATCGGCAATGCACGAAGCCACGAAATCGAAGCGCTGATGGACGAGGAAATCAACACGATCGAGCACGACAAGCTGAAGCCGCACAATGCGTTGAACGGCATGGGCGACGCCATGCCCGCCATCGGTATCGTCGCGGCCGTTCTCGGCATCATTCACACCATGGGCGCGATCAGCGAGCCGCCGGAAGTGCTCGGCGAACTCATCGCCGCCGCTCTCGTCGGTACATTCGCCGGTATCTTGATCTCCTATTGTATTCTCCAGCCGATCTCGGCCTCGGTGAAGGTGGTGCGCGAAAAGCAGAACCGCCTCTATGTCATCGTCAAGCAGACGCTGCTGGCTTACATGAACGGCTCGGTTCCGCAGGTTGCCCTCGAATATGGCCGCAAGACGATCTCGGCGAAGGAACGTCCGTCCATCGACGCGGTCGAGCAGGAAATGATGAACCCGGGCGGCGGCGGTGACGCGAAGGCGGCATAATGTCTGAGGCTGCGGAAAACATATCCACTTCAGAGGACGCTTCCCCCGAAGCATCGGCGGCGTTCGACCCGACGTTGCTCGCCCGGATGACGGGCGAACTCGGCGATGCACCGAGCCTTGAGCGGATATGCTCCGAACTCACCGCAGCCTATATCGAATATCTTCCCGATATCTTCCACAGCGAAACCGGCTTCAAGATCGAGTTGCGGTTTGCCTCCATGAAGACGGGCCTGAAGGAAGAATTGCTGGCGACGCTCGGCGAAACGACGGCTCTTTGCGACGCCTCGCTCCGCGGCTGGTGCCCGGAATTTACCATGGGCTGCGGCGGCGCCTTTGTGATGACGCTGGTGGAAGCCATGCTCGGTGCACCGCCGGAAATGATCGAACCGCCAACGGAACGGGTTCTCTCCAAGATCGAACTCGACCTGACCGAGATGATCTTCTCGAAGGTCGCCAATGTGCTACGCACGTCCGTGGCGACCGGCGGCAATTTCGAGCCGGTTCTCGCCAATCCCTACAATGCCGGTGACCGTCCGAAACCACCGGAAGGGTATCGCGATCCCAATGCCGCGCTGATCAGTTTCATTGTCACCTTCGGCAAGACGGAATCGATGATCCATATCGCTGTACCGCAGCGGAACCTTCTGAAAACGAAGGTGACGACGGCGAAGTCTGCGGCGGCTGGGCGCACCAAGAAGGAATGGACCGAGCAGATCAAGGAACAGGTGCAGCGCTCGCAGGTCTCTGTGGAAGCGCGGATCAATCTGCAGACCCAGACACTCGGCATCATCAGCAAGCTTCAGGTCGGCGACGTCATCCCGTTCGAAGACCTGGGCGACGTCAAGGTGCAGGTGAATGCAAACGGCAAGGAACTCTATTTCGGAGAGTTTGGCCGCAGCGGCACCAGGTATACGGTGCGCGTGACGGATACCTATTCGACCGAAAGCGACCTTCTGGAACATCTGATCGGCTGATCTTCGGCGACGGCCGTCACGCACGGCCACCAAGCGATTTTCCGCACCGAGTCGCGCGCGCCACACCTGCGATAAATTCCCTCAAACGATCTGTTCCAGACCCGCGAAGCAATCGTTTTTAAAGAAGAATCAGCTAAGAATTCTTCATAGTCGCGTCGACATGAGGGCGGGCGCGAAATCTTTGACATGTAAGCGCTTGGCGGTGGCACTCTGGTCACGCCTGGCGCAAGTTTGAACTGGAATAACTCGGGCATGGCAAAACAGACGACGAAAACCGGAGAAGCGCCCGTCGAGGATGATATCCTCGCGAATTTCTCGTCTGATGCTCCCGACCTCGACGCCGGTCTTGACGATCAGATCGACAGTCTCCGTGGCGTGCTGAAAAGTGACGCGGAAGGCGGACTGCCGGATCTCGGCGATGGCGGCGGTTTCGATTTCGACGCCTCTGGCGGCGGCGGCATGGGCGATGCCGACATATCGCAGTTCGGCGGTGGTTTCGGCGGCGGCATGGATGCCGGCTTCGGCGGCGGATCGTCCGCAATGAGCCACACGGTCGGCAGCGCCCTGCACGCCAATCTCGATCTCATCATGGACATTCCGATCGATGTGCAGATCGTGCTGGGTAACAGCCACATGCATGTCGCGACGCTGATGAACCTGACCGAGGGCGCAACCATTGCTCTCGACCGCAAGATCGGGGACCCCGTGGAAGTCGTCGTCAACGGCCGCCAGATCGGCCGCGGCGAAATCACGGTTCTCGATGAAGACAATACCCGCTTCGGCATTCGAATGATCGAAGTCAAAGCGATCAAACGATAGAATACAGGTACCGGAAAGCCATGATGGATTTCGAGGAATTCGAGGAGCAGGCCTCTTACAAGCCGTTGACGCCGCCAGAGAAGGCTGCGGCAGTCCTCCTGTCCATGGGCAAGGGCGTTGCCAGCAAACTTCTGAAATTCTTCACCCAGCATGAGCTTCAGGTGATCATACGCTCCGCGCAGAACCTGCGCTCGATACCCCCGCACGAGCTGATCGAACTCACCAACGAATTCGAAGACCTCTTCACCGAGGGCGCCGGCCTGATGGACAATGCCAAGGCGATGGAGAGCATTCTCGAAGAAGGCCTGACGCCGGATGAGGTCGACAATCTTCTCGGTCGCCGTGCCACGTTCCAGGGCCTTGAAGCAACCTCTATCTGGGAACAACTCGGTGAGGCCGATCCGCTTTTCGTCGCGAACTTCCTGGAAAAGGAACATGCGCAGACGGCCGCCTATATTCTCTCTATGGTTCCTTCGAGCTTCGGCGCCAAGGTGCTGATGGAACTGAGCGAAGAACGCCGCGCCGATGTTATCAACCGCACGGTCAATCTCAAGCAGGTCAGCCCGAAGGCAGCGGAGATCATCGAAAACCGCGTCGTCGAACTGATGCGCGCCATGGACGCGGAGAAGAACGCGACCGGCACGGTCAAGGTCGCCGAACTGATGAACGAGCTGGAGAAGGAACAGGTCGAACAGCTGCTCGGCGCGCTGGAATCGCTCAGCAAGGAAGCCGCCGAAAAGGTTCGTCCACGCATCTTCCTCTTCGAAGACCTGCTCACCATGCCGCAGCGCAGCCGCGTCACGCTCTTCAACGACATTTCCGCCGACGTCATCACCATGGCGCTGCGGGGCTCGCCGATGGATATCCGCGAGGCTGTCCTCTCGGCTATCGGCGCGCGCCAGCGCCGCATGATCGAATCCGATCTCGGCTCCGGCACCACGGGCATCAATCCGCGCGACATCGCGGTTGCCCGACGCTCGATCGCGCAGGAAGCCATTCGCCTTGCGAACAACAACCAGATAGAATTGAAGGAAAAGGGCGAGTCGTCGGCAGCAGCCTGACGCGCCTTTCCTGTCAACGTCGCCATGGGCCGCGCATGACGCGCTCTGGCTATTGCGCATGTCGTCGTCGCAAGACCTTCATAGGCTTACTCGACATGCTTGAGGGCTGATCCATGGCTGATGATGACGACAAGGACAGCAAAACAGAAGACCCGACAGAGAAGCGAAAACAGGACGCGCTGGAAGAGGGAAATGTCCCATTTTCGCGAGAGATGACGGCGCTTGCCTCCACAGTCGCCATCTATGTCTTCGTGGTCTTCTTCGTCGCCGACGGTTCGCTCAATGTCGCGGGCAGCCTGAAGGACATTTTCGAGCAGGCCGACCAGTGGCGGTTTGAATCCAGACCCGACGTGATCTCGCTGTTTTACAGGCTGGCCTGGAATGCGGGTGCCGTAGTCGTTCCGGCCCTTGTGCTGATCATGGGCTTCGGCGTGGCGTCCTCGGTCCTTCAGAACATGCCGAGCCCTGTGCTCGAGCGCATCGCGCCGAAATTCTCCCGGATATCCATCACCGCCGGCATCGGGCGCATGTTCAGCCTGCAGACGCTGGTGGAATTCGGCAAGTCGCTGATCAAGGTGATTGCGGTTTCGATTGTCGTCATTTTTGCGCTGAAGGATGAGTTCTTCGGCTCCCTGTCGCTGATGTTTTCCGATCCGTCCGTTCTCTTCACGCGGATGATGGCCGACATGCGGACCATTCTCATCGTCATCCTGTTCGCGACCGTCATCGTTGGCCTGGGCGACTTTTTCTGGACCCGCAAGACCTGGTTCGACAATCTGAAGATGACGAAGCAGGAGGTGAAGGAAGAGTTCAAGCAGGCGCAGGGCGACCCGGTAATGAAGGCCAAGCAGCGCTCCTTTGCCCGTACCCTGCTTCGCCGCCGCATGATGGCGAATGTGCCGCGGGCCACGCTGGTCGTCGCCAATCCGACCCATTACGCGGTGGCGCTGCGCTATGTGCGCGAAGAAAACGAGGCGCCGATCGTTGTCGCCAAGGGGCAGGACCTGATCGCGCTGCGCATCCGCGAAATGGCGGAGCAAAACAACATTCCGGTTTTTGAAGATCCGCCTCTGGCGCGCTCAATGTTTGCGCAAGTCTCGGTGGATAGTGTCATTCCACCGGTGTTTTACAAGGCAGTGGCCGAACTCATTCACCGCGTCTACTCGAAGCAGAACAAGTCCAGACAAAACAAGCGTGGCTAATGAGAAAGAACCCCTTTTCTGAACAGCGCGAGCAAATTCTGGCCGAGGCAATCCGCCCGGTAGCCTCGGAACTGCGCCTGGTGGATGCAGCAGATCTGATTTCGTTGCTGAAATTCGAGCATTACGGCAGCCTTGCCGATCTCGTCTCATCGGCGGCCGAGCTCTATTTCCACCCCGGAACCGTCGCGCTTGGTGTCGGCGGAAATTACCGCCTGGAATGGGACAGCGAGCCGGAAGTCGAACTCGATCTCGAGATCAAGCCGCAAGGCGTCACCATCTATGCGAAGCTGGCGCTCAGCAAGAACCACGCCGGGGTCGAAATCAGCCATATCGACTTCAAGAATCCGGCGCCCAACCCGGAAGACAACACCCTTTTCCTGCGGAAAGCTCTGGCGAATTCGCGCTACTATACGGGCCAGCGCGCCGCCATGGCCGGGTGAAAAACAAAATCTCGAAACGTCAGTTGATATAGCCGAGCCGGATCGCCTTCGCGATGGCCTGAATACGGTTGACCGAATCGAGCTTGGTTGTCGCCGTGCCGAGATAGGCGTTCACCGTGTGGACCGAAAGCCCGAGCTTTTCGGCGATTTCCTCGCTTGTGTGACCGTCTCCGGCCATCTGCAGACAGGAAATTTCCCGCTCTGACAGCATCTCGGCCGGTTGGCCCCGGCGTTCTTCATATTGCAGCTGCCGCGCCAGTGCCCCCGTGACCTGCATGTGGGTCTCCAGGATCGACTCGCTCGTCAGGTCGAGATAGGTCGAAGTGAAGACGGCGATCCCGTTGCCGGATGCGCCTAAACGGACCGGAAACGCAATGCCGGCAAAGGGCAATGTACGACCGCGCAAGCGGGTGACGAACGTATCGAAATCAACGGTTTCGCAAGTCGAGCTCTCGTCCCGGCCGTTCCACAGCAGCGGCAGGATGGAAACTTCGAGATGCTCGACCATGGCGTCACCATAAAGTTCTAGCACCGCCTGGGCCCCGTTTGCGCCGGTGGGATAATTGTCCGCCAGCAGCTTGATGGATCGCTTTGAGGAGATCCCCGAGCCGGAAACCCGGAAAACCGCGAAATTGCGTGCATTCAATTGCCGCTGCAGGGCCACCATCTGCTGAATCAGGTCGGCGCCCTTGCGGCTGCGAAGCTTCTGTGCGCCCAACGTGTCCGGATCGAACCGTTCATGAAGCTGCTGCATCGGGTGTCCTCGGTTGGTCCAGCGGGAGTGTGCGCCTCAAGGCGGCCCTACACAAGGTTGTTCCGAACTGCATAGGCTATTGCCTCGGACCGGTTCTTGGTGGCTGTCTTGCGCATGACGCTCGTGATGTAATTGTTGATCGTGTTTTTCGAAATGCCGAGGATCATGGCGATCTCGTCGCTCGTCTTGCCCTCGGCGATCCAGTAAATGCATTCCAGCTCGCGTTCCGTCAGGTCCATGTCACGGTCCATCTGAACCTTGCGCGCCGTTCGCATGCTCAAGATATAGCCAGCCAGCAGCCCCGCTTCCATCACCCGCTGGCTGGAATGGGCCGTATTGTCCGGCATCAGGAACAGCAAGATATAGCGCGAGCGACCAGCATTAAAGAGCAGCGAACAATATTGGCGGCTGACGCCTTCCGGCAGAACCGCATCATTGGGAAAGAAGGCGAAAGCCGGTTGAAGCGAAGCAAGGCACTTTTCGAACTCGTTGGAGCGGTGGTAGCTCGCATGCAACTCTTCGTCGATCTGGCGCACCAGGTCGAAAGGCCAGTTGGATGTCAGAACGTTGTCCAGACGCTGATCACTGACCATGTCGTAGCGGGCAACCAGATAGGCGTAAGCGCCACAATAATCAGTCAGGAGACCGAAGGGCGTCGAGAGCCTTGCATCATCCGTGGCCCGGGCAAGCCGCGTCACAAGGAATTCCCGGCTCATCATGCGCCGGGCTCCTTCTGATCGATCAGCCGACTGACCGACAGGAGTGACATCCCTGTAACTCATTACATCCCCAGTGCCCAGAAGAGGCAGCGTATCCAGAAAGCCGGGCACACCCTTGTAACCCGGTCATCTCGAATCAACCGAGTGTATCGTCAGCGCCCGCGGCGTGACACACCGAAATTCTACGGTACGGGAACTTTCACCAGTAAGTTGGCTGTCAGGCTGCGGAAAGCCCACGCGTGTCGCAAAAAGGAAACAGGGCGCTCATGCCGCCCTGTCCACTGCCCACTTCCTGAGAATCTTGGCCGCGCGCTCTTCGCTGATCTCGACCATGCGGGCGAGACGCCGTTCCGGCCCTTCCTTGACGCGGCGGTTGAAGCCGCCCTCGGGGTCGTCGCCCGCGGTGAGGAGATCCTCCGTGCTGTCGAAGCCGAAGTCGGAGCCGAAGCCCTCCATGAGCGTGGCGCCGGGACCATCGACACCAGACGGTGCGAAATCCGGCAGTTCAAGACCAAGCGAATCCGTCTGGCCTTCGATGACCCCGCCCGGTGCCCCGGCAGCGCCCGCGACGACGAGCCCGGTACCCATGGACTTGGCCAGCGGGCGGAAGCCGAGCCAGACAATCAGGAAGGCGACGATAATGAAGGCAAGCGAGTTGATGATGCCGGCAAGGTTGCGCGTCAGGATTTCCATGATGCCGGGGCCAGAGGCGGCCGCGTCGGCGATCAGCTGGTTCTCGAGGAAGTCCATGACCGTGACGTTGATTTCGTCGCCCCGCTTGGGATCGATGCCGGCAGCAGCGGTGACAACCTTCTGCATCTCGGCCACATAGGCGTCGATCTTGGCCTGATCGACTGGCTCTCCGACGAGCTTGGCGACGCGGGCCTTGTTGACGACCACGGCAACGGACAGCTTGTCGACGGAGTAGCTGTTGCGAACGGTTGCGACCGTCTTGCTGTTGATCTCGTAGTTGGTCGTCTCTTCCTTCTTTTCCTGCTCGTCATTCTGCGAAGGACCGCCCTTGTTGGCGCCTGCGGCCGTGCCTTGCGGGATGTTCTGCTGAACCGTCGTCGCGTTGTTGCTTTCGGTCTGCTGGGACTTCTGGCTGTCCTTAGTTGTGCGAACGGAACGCTCGACCTTGGAGTCCGGGTCGAAGGTGGTTTCCTGGGTCTGCTGGGCGTCGGTGTTGAGCTTCGCCACCACGCTGGCGCGGAAGTTGTCGATGCCGAGGAAGGGCGAGAGCGCCTTGTCGATATTGGTTTCGATCTGCGACTGGACCTGGAGTTCGGTGTTGAGCGACCGGTTGGCGGCAGTGTTCGAATAGTCATCGCCGGAGGCAAGCAGCTGGCCGGTGGAATCGAGGATTGTCACGTCGTCGGGGCTCAGACCCGGAACGGAGGAGGCCACGAGATGGCGGATCGACTGGGCAGCCTTGCGGCCCGCCTGCGCGCCAGCGCGAACCATGACAGAGGCCGTCGGCTTTTGCGTTGCCTCGCGGAACGAGCCCTGATCGGCGAGAACAATATGGACGCGGGCGGCGGAAATGCCCTGGATCTGCTGGATCGTGCGGGCGATTTCGCCTTCGAGCGCGCGAACCTTGGTGATCTGCTGCATGAAGGAGGTGAGGCCCAGCGAGCCGACCTTGTCGAAGAGTTCGTAGCCTGCATTGGCACTGTTGGGCAAACCCTGCTCAGCCAGCAGCAGACGAGCCTGCGCGGTCTGTCCGACCTTGACCTTGATGCTCGTGCCGTCCGTTCCCTGTTCGAAGGCGATGCCGGCGCCGGCGAGTGCGAGACTGATATGGGTCACGTCGCTGGAGTCGAGGCCGACGTAGAGCGTCTCCATCGACGGCTTGTTGAGGTAATAGGTCGCGCCAAGGATGAGTGCGATTGTGAGAACGCCGACACCGGCGAGCGCTGCAAGCCTGCCAGGGCCCAGCCCCGCAAGGTTCTTGCCGATCGCCAAAAGCTGATTCAACAGATTCATTCTGTTCCGCACCGTCATCATGGACTACCGGCGGAAAATATTCGGCCCGCGGAGCGGACTTGAGTTTCCCTGCAAGGGCGCGAAAAAGGATTCGCACCGCAGCATTCTGCCGTGGTTCAAGATTAGGAATCGAAACTTGCGCGAACTTGTCGGGTGGCCGAGGGCATCCCCAAGACTAGGGTCAGAAGAATTCGAAGTCGCCGGATGCCTTGTTGATCGGCTGGGAATGACCGTGGCGCGCGGTTGCGTGGCTGAGCGCCTTCTGCATGTCTGCCAGCTTGACGAGACTGAGCGCAACCGTCGTATCGACAAGCCAGTTTTCGGGGATTCCAGACGTGATCGTGTCGATGAATTCGGCCAGACCACGGGTTTTCTGCACGGCAAGATCGATGCCCTGAAGAACCTTGATCCGGTCGGCCTCATTCAGCACGCCCGGATGTTCGGTGTTCGAAATCGTCGGCTCGATGCGTTCGATCAGATAGGCGACATCATGGAGTTCCGATACGATCCGCATCAGAACCTCCGGAAGGGCTTCGTCCACTTGCATCTGAGACATTTCCTTATCGAGACGCATCCGCCCCCCCAACATTAAACTTAGAAGAATTCGACCGATGTATCGACTGCCGGCTTCGGCGCCGGTGCAACCGGGCGAATTTCCATGGCTACGGTGCGCTGTGTTTCGACCCCCGTCAGCGCGTGCTGGCGCGCCCTGCCCGATACCGGCCAGAACTCCAGCTTGCGTCCGTGTTCGCCGCCCGTCGACGAACCGACAACACTGATACCTTCATCCCGGAGGAAGCGCGCCGCGAATTCGGCGTTCTGCGCCCCCACGTTGGAGAAGCTTGCGATGGTTTTTGCCCCGCCAAAAATCTTCGCTTCCATGCGATCCTTGCGTGCACCCTGCTTCAACAGCCCGTTGATCAGAAGCTCCATGAGGTGCACGCCATAGCGTGTGGCGTCGCCGCCTGCCGCCAGCGCTTCCGTGCTGCCCGGCAGAAGAAAATGATTCATACCCCCGACGCCCGCGGAAGGGTCGCGAATGCAGGCGGCCACACACGACCCGAGGATCGTCGTGATGACGACGTTCGGGTCATTGGAGACCTTGAATTCACCCTGGATGATGTTGATCCGGCGCGGCGGGAGCTCAAGATTCATTTCAGCGATCCAAATACGGCCTCAATGGCGGCCTTCATCTTTTCAATGGTGAACGGTTTGGCGAGGACGTTGTTCGCGCCAAGCTGCGCCGCCTTCTGCACGAGAGCGCGGTCGCCCTGTGCGGTCAGCATGATGAACGCCGCCTTCTTTGTTGCCGGATTGGTCCGCACGGCCTGGAGGAAGCCGAGGCCATCCATTTTCGGCATGTTGAAGTCGGAGATCACCAGGTGATGCGGAGCCGTGGACATGATCTTGTAGCCCTGCTCACCATCACCGGCGACAGTAATTTGCTTGAAGCCAAGCTGTGTGAGCGCATCGCTCAGCAGCAGACGGCTCGTCACCTGATCATCAACGATCAATACTTTGATCTTCTCAGCTATAGACATTATTCGCTTCCTTCTTTCCGGGCTGCTGTCATTTTCAGGATTTCTTCGCCGATATGCCCGAGCGGCAGTTGACGTTCGACCGCCCCTAATTCGTGGGCAACTCTTGGCATTCCGTAAACGACGCAGGATTTTTCGTCCTGGCCGATCGTTCTTGCCCCGGCATAGCGCATTTTGAGCAGGCCGGCCGCACCGTCGCGACCCATGCCCGTCAAAATCACACCTACGGCATTGCGCCCGGCCAGCTCGGCCACGGAGTCGAACAGGACATCGACGGAGGGACGATGACCATTGACGGGCGCTGTTTCCAGCAGCCGGCAAGCCGGCGCGCTGGCATTGACGACCTGCAGATGCCGCTCTCCGCCGGGTGCAAGATAGATCTTGCCGATCTCGAGGCGGGCGCCGTCACGGGCCTCCTCGACAACGGGGGCGCAGAGACGGTTCAGCCGGTCGGCAAAACTCTTGGTAAAAGTTGGCGGCATATGCTGCGTGATGACCGTCGGCGGGCAATTCACGGGGAAGCCCTGCAGAACGTTGATCAGCGCTTCGACGCCACCCGTGGACGAGCCGATCGCCACGATCTTGCGGCCGACGCGATAGGCATTTTCGCTGTTGATATTGGCGGGCTGCTGGCGCGCCTGGGCAGCAACCGGCCCGCCATGGCGAAATTTCGAACGCGCGGCAGCCTTCACCTTTTCAGCGAGGTCGTGGAACGGGCGCGGCTCGCCCGGCGCGGGCTTTCCAATACAGTCGAAGGCACCGATTTCGAGAGCAGCCAACGTCGCATCCGCGCCGCGATGGGTCAGCGACGAGACCATGATGACCGGCATGGGCCGCAGCGTCATGATCTTTTCGAGGAAATCGAGCCCGTTCATGTTGGGCATTTCGATATCCAGCGTCACGACATCCGGATTGAGCCGCTTGATCGCTTCGCGCGCTTCCATGGCATCGCCAGCCTGGCCGACGACATCGACATCGGGATCGGAACTCAGGATGGCCGAGATCAGCCCGCGCATGGTGGGGGAGTCGTCGACGACGAGGACGCGTGCGGGGGCGCTCATGCGGACCTCCTTGGCGCCGTGCCATGCAGCTTGTAGGTCGTGATTCCGATGTTGTCGAAGCGGTTCTTCGCGTCGCCGGTCACGCGCTCCGAATGGCCGATATAGAGATGACCGCCGGGCGGAAGCTGCTCCGCAAAGCGCGACCAGATGCGCATCTGGGTCGGCTCGTCGAAGTAGATCACGACATTGCGGCAGAAGATGACGTCGAACTTGCCCTTGAACGGCCATTCGGTCATCAGGTTCAGTTCGTTGAAGGTGATGAGCCGCTTGACGCGATCATCGATCTTCCATTTCTGGCGGGCGCCACTTTCGACCTGCTTGAACCATTGACGACGCATGTCGGCGCTCACGGTTTCCAGCGCATTCTGGTCGTAGGCGCCTTCGCGGGCGATCGCCAGGATCTTGGGGTCGATGTCGGTTGCGAGGATCTTGATGTCATAGTCCGCCGCGTTCGGCATCATCGACAGGATCGTCAGCGCAATCGAATAGGGCTCCTGGCCGTCCGAGCAGGCGGCCGACCAGATGCGCACGCGTCCACCAGACTTGGCGCGGGCGAAGAGATCGGGGAGCACCTCGTCGCGCAGGTGTTCGAAATGATGGTTTTCGCGGAAGAAGCGCGTGAAATTCGTCGTCAGATACGAGAGCATCTCGCGCCGTTCACCAGCGCCTTCCGGCGAGGCGACGAGATTGCAATATTCCCGGAAGCTGCGCAGGCCGAGCTTGCGGATATGTTTCGACAGCCGCGAATAGACAAGCGAGGCCTTTGTCTCGTTCAGGAAAATGCCGGCGTCGGCGTAGATCATCGCCGCAATATCGGCGAGATCCCGCCGTGTCAGCGGAAACTCACCGTTGGCGAGGAACTCGTCGCCCGGCAGTTTCGGATCTATCGCAAGGGGACTCGTCATGCAGCTTCACTTTCGTTGCCCTGAACAAGCCCATCGAGCTCGAGCAGGCATATCATGCGGCCTTCAACGGCTATGATCCCGCGTGCGAAGGCACGCACGAATTCCGCGGAGACCTCGGGTATCGGCTGTATTTTATCCTCGGAGACACCGAGGATGTCGGAGACGGCATCGACCAGCAAACCCACGACCTTGTCTCTGATCTGCACGACGATGATGACATGGCGGGGATTGGGTTCCGCCGGCTTCATGCCGAGGCGAAGCGAGAGATCGACAATCGGCAGCACAGCGCCCCGAAGGTTGATCACCCCCATCATGTAGTGCGGCGAATGCGGCATGGGCGTTGCTTTCGTCCAGCCGCGGATTTCGCGCACGATCATGATGTCCACGCAAAATTCCTGATCGCCAATGCGGAAAGCGATCAGCTCCCGGGCACCCTTGGTCAGATTTTTTGCAGCAATCGTCATGTCAGAAACCGTCTCTCACATACTCGAACTCAACTCGCGGCCGCCAAGGCGCCGTCACCGCCCAGCGCCTGTCCGCGCGAGGCTGCGACCACCGCATCCACATCCAGGATGAGCGCCACGCGGCCATCGCCCAGGATGGTTGCGGCAGCGATGCCCGGAACATGGGTGTAGTTGGCTTCAAGGCTCTTGATGACAACCTGACGCTGACCCTGGATCGCATCGACCATGAGCGCGCGCTGGCCGCCGCTTTCCGATTCCACCAGAAGCGCAACGCCGTCGGTCGGGTTTGCCTGTGCCGAGCGGAAGTTGAGGATACGGCCGACATCGACGAGCGGGCAGAAGCTGTCACGGATCGAGATAAGCCGCTGACTTGAACCGAAGGAGTGGATGGCGGAAGCCTCCGGCTGCAGCGTCTCGACGATGGCGGTCAGCGGAACCACCAGGGTCTGGCCGGCGACCGTGACTACCATGCCGTCGAGGACGGCGAGCGTCAGCGGCAGGCTCATGGTGAAGGTCGAACCCTGACCGGGGCGCGAGGAGATGTTGATGCGGCCGCCGAGCGCCTGGATCGAGCGCTTGACCACGTCCATGCCCACGCCGCGACCCGACACGTCGGTGATCTTGTCGGCAGTCGAGAAGCCCGGATGGAAGATCAGGTTGTCGATCTCCTCGTCCGAAAGGTTTGTTTCAGACGTGATGAGATCGTTGTCGATCGCCTTCTGGCGGACCTTCTCGCGGTTGATGCCGGCGCCGTCGTCGGACAGCTCGATGACGATGCGGCCCGAACGATGCTTGGCCGAGAGCTTGACCGTGCCTTCCGGGTTCTTGCCGAGTGCTGCGCGCTTTTCCGGCATTTCCAGACCGTGGTCGACGGCATTGCGGATCATGTGTGTCAAAGGCTCGGCGAGCTTGTCGATGACGGTCTTGTCCACTTCGGTATTTTCGCCCTCGGTGACGAGGCGGACCGACTTGCCGACCATGTCGGCGACTTCGCGGACAATACGCGACATGCGCTGGAAGACTGGCTTCACAGGCTGCGCGCGGATGGCCATCACGCTGTCCTGGATCTCACGGGTGAGCTGCTGCAGCTCTTCGAGACCCGTGTTGATCGTGCCGGCGCCGGAGGTCTCGTTGGCAATCACGCTCTGTGAAAGCATGGCCTGATTGATGACAAGCTCGCCGACGAGGTTGATCAGGCGGTCGACGCGGTCGAGATCGACGCGGATTGTCGGGTTGGCACCGCCCGAGCCAGAAGATTCGGCATTGCCTGCGGCCGGAGCGGCGGCGGCAGCAGCAGGCTTGGCGGCCGCGACATGCGCGACAGGCGCGGCCTGCTGGGTGGCCATGCTGACCACAGATGTGGCGATCTTCGCGGCCTCGATGGCTGCGGCAACCTCTTCATGGTGGTCGTCGACGTGGTCGTGTTCCTCTTCGGCATCGTCCAGAGCGGACAGGTCGAAGGGCACCGGCTGCATCGGCAGCTCTTCCTCGTCGCTGCCTTCGTCCGCGACTTCATGGACCTTGACTTCAAGGTCGCAATCCCATTCGGCGAATTCGAAGACGGAACGGACACCTTCTTCGCCCTTTTCGGTCCGGATGGAGATCTTCCAGAAGAAATAGGCACCTTCCGGGTCCATCTGGTCGAGCGGCGGCAGGGCTTCCATGTCGCAGTAGATGCTCATCTCACCGATGCGCGAGAGATCGCGCAGCAGGAGGGCTGCTTCATTGCCCTTGGAATAAAGCTCGGGACGCGGTTTGAAGACCACATCGCAGACCGGGACTTCCATTGCGGGCGCTTCGGCCTCTTCTCCGCCGAAATCGTCGAAGGAGAAGGGGATCGGCTGGAAGCCGCTTTCGTCGGTCGCAACCGCAGCAGCCGGCTTTGCGGGCGCAGGTGCAGATTTGGGCGCAGGCGGCGCGACGGGCACTGCAACTTCGGCGGTCGGGGCTGGCACCTGACCATTTGCCAAAGCTTCGAGTTCCTTCACGAGAACGCTGGTCCGGGAGGGATCCACCGTTCCGCCGTCGCGGGATGCTGCCGTCAAGTCGGCAAGCACATCGGCCGACTTCAGCATCGTCTTGAGCACTTCCGGCCCGGGATCGAGCTTGTTGGATCGAACGCAATCGAGCGTGGTCTCAAAGACATGCGCGAAGGCCACAAGGTCATCGAGACCAAATGCACCGGCGCCGCCCTTGATCGAGTGAACGGCGCGGAAAACAGCGTTGACTGTTTCCGGATCACGATCGCCGTCATTCATCTTAAGAAGACCAGATTCCAGTTCGGCGAGCTGTTCCTCGCACTCCTGGAAAAAGATCTCTTTGATTTCGTTCATATCCATTGGAGTATCCCGGGTAGGCGGTCAGGCCGTTACGCGCTCAATTGCATCAATCAGCTTGGTCGGGTCGAACGGTTTTACGATCCAGCCGGTGGCACCGGCCTGGCGTGCGCGGTTCTTCTTTTCCGCGTCGCTTTCGGTCGTCAGAACGAGGATCGGGATCGCCCGGAACTTGTCGTTCTTGCGCACACCTTCGATGAAGCCGAAGCCATCGAGGCGCGGCATGTTGATGTCCGTCACGATCACGTCCGGATTGCAGTCTTCAAGGACTTCGAGCCCTTCGATGCCGTCCTCTGCCTGGATCGTTTCAAATCCGGCATTGTTCAGCGTCACGAGAAGCATGTTCCGGATCGTTCTGGAATCATCGACCGTAAGAACTTTCTTTTTCATTTCAAGTACTCTCCTATGCCAGCAGGGGCTCGATATTGATGCCAATCAATTGCATCGTCTTACTGAAAGTGTCAGAGACTTTCGAGAATTTGAAAGTCAGCTTGTCTTCGTCCCAGTTCTTCTTTGCGGCCATGATGACCTGGACGCATTGCGCACCGACGCGCTCCACGCCGGACGCGTCGATCATCAGGTCGCTGCCGCGCAGCGCCATGAGCTTGCCATGCAGCGCCGTAGCCTCGTTGAGGTCGAGGACCGGGGCGAGGTTCAGACTTTTCGCGCCGGCCGGTTTCTTGCTAGCCATTCGGTTGTCCTTCGTTGCGCAACAAAATGTTGGTTGCCTGAGCCCGGAAAACGGGCCTCATCAGGGTGTCGTTCATCGCCCACCTCCCAGACCTGCAAGGTAGGAAGGCTGCGGCAGAAAAGCCCGATCGTCCTCGCGCTCACCCAGATCGATCATTGGGGCGCGTTTCGGCTGAGCACTCGAGCGATGTTCCGGTTCACGCGATGCGACGCGGAACGAGCGGATGGTGTCGCCGAGCTCGAGGATGACGGTGTGCAGATCGTCGGATTTGGCGCGCGAACTCAGCGCAATCTCCGCACCGCGCGAGGCCTCGCGCCGGATTTCGGAAAACGCGGCCATGGACTGATCAAGACCGCGGGCATGAGCGCCGGAATCGCGGGCAATCCCCGTCACCGCAGCGCTGATATCCTGGACCTGGCGCACGATGTCGCCGATCGCCGATTGGGTGCGGCCAACCATCTGAACGCCGGAGTCGACCTGTGACTTGGTTTCGCTGACCAGCGTCTTGATCTGGCGCGCGGCATCGGCCGAGCGTTGGGCAAGAGCACGGACTTCCTGCGCCACGACCGCGAACCCTCTGCCGGAATCCCCGGCACGCGCGGCCTCGATGCCGGCATTCAGTGCCAGGAGGTTGGTCTGAAAGGCGATGTCGTCGATGACACCGATGATTTCGCCGATCTTTTCCGCCGAGGCTTCGATGTCGGCCATGGCTGCGATGGCCTCGCCGACGATCTCGCCGCTGCGTTCCACTGCGGCGCGGGTCTCGCCGACATGGCGTTCGGCAGCCACGGAGCGTTCGGCATTGCGGCTGACGCCATCCGTCAAATCCTTGAGGCCGGTCACGCCGAGGTCGATGCGCTGGGCGCAATCAGCGGCGACTTCGGCGGCCTGCTTCGACAGCGCCGCGATATTGAGCGTCAGTTCGTCGCCCTCGCGGTTCCGCGCATTCGTGGCGTCGATCTCCTCGCGCAGACGGTCCAGCGCTTCGTTGAAGCGCTGCGTCAGGTCGGCGTAGTTTTCCGGAACATCGGCGCTCAGGCGCACCGTCAGGTCCTTGTTGGCGAGTGCCTCGACGGTGTCGGCGAAGAGGGCGACTGTCGACGTCTCGATCTCTTCGCGCTGCTCTTTCAGCGCCTGCTTGTGCCCGAGGCGCAATTCGTTGAAGCGTAGCGAGACGGCGATTTCCAGATCGACCATGACGAGACGGACGATGGACTTGACCAGTGCCTGTGCTTCTGCGGCGCTGGCATGCTTGCGGCCGAACCAGGTTTTCGGCCAGCGGGCGGCCAAAGCGCCGGCAATCAGATGTTCCAGAACGACCGAATGGCCGGCAATGTGCCAGCGTGGGTCGAGCCCCATGCGGCCTTCGGCATCGGAGAGAACCTTGACGCGTTCCGCATAGAGACTGTCGAAGCGGGCGTCGGAAAGGACGGCCCAATGCGACGACATCAGGCTGTGGAGCCGGTCGAGCTGGCGGTCGCTTTCGAATTGTGCGGAAGCCTCGGGCGAAGACTGGTAGCGCTCGAAGAGCGCCTTGAGACCCTTTTCGATCTCGGGGAGGAGATTGTCGCGGTTCTTGCGGAGAAAATCGGTCTGCTCGGCCTCAAGACCGGCAAAGCGCAGGCGCTCGAACAGGCTGCCTGCCTGCTGTCGCTGCGACCGATCGTTTTGAGCCCCGTTTTCCAAATCAAATCCCACTGAACACCAGGCTAGGCGATGGACGCTCGCAGTCCTTGCAAGACCTGTCCCGCCCACCAACCGATCGCGTCTTGAAGTGCCACGCGGCCTGCTGTCTGCGGGGCAAATTGCCCATCAACCCCAATCACATGCCGGACCAACCCCCGGCGCAGCGGAAAAGCATCATGCCCTGGAATTCCCATCCGCCTCGTCCTTCCAAGGCAGCGCTCCCGCATACCCCAAGAAATTCCAGGCTATCAGCCGCCGAGTTTTTCCTCGTTCGACCCAAACAGTTGTCCCACTCCGGCCCGTCTTAATCTTTATGGTTAATTCCTTGCCTGAAGGTTAATTTGCCCCCCCGGACTCTGAAATTGGCTGCCGGATGCAGTCCGTCTCGCTAGAACTAGTAGAGGGAAATTAACGGAGGTTAACGCAGGCCGACGCTGGCATAGGCGTCCTTGACCCTTGCCTGGGCCCAGCGCGAGGGCAAGGTCGGGACCGCCAGACGAGCCATGGCGGCAGCATCCCTGGCGTTGTCCCCCAGCGAACGGAAGCCGTCTTTTGCCGGCGGGATATCGAGGCCTTCGCCGGCTGTCACACGCCGTGAGACACCTGCGTTCGAGACATCGACGCGACCGTGTTCGACATAAACCGAGAATATACCCTTGAGCGGTCCGGCGAAGAACTTCGTTCCGCGCACGCCGATCATGCCGAATGTCGTCTTCACGCTGAGATCGATCTTGGGCAGCCCTTCCGGCCGGTCGAACAGCATCTGGCCGGACATGAGCTGCAATTCGCCGCCCTGGCCTGCCAGATAGCGGTCGATGAGGAGCTGGGTTTCGGGGCCCAGAAGGATATCGGTGTCGGCGCCGAGCTTCAGCCGCGCGAAGCTCTCCCGGCCCGTGGCAAGGAGATCGCTTTCCATCAGGCTTGCGCCGACTGCGAGCGCTTCGGCGCGCGCCGGGTTGTTGCGGGTGAGTTCGCCATCGATCGAGAGGACCTTGCCAAGTGCCACGTCGCCTGCGGCCGGACCGACCACGCCGATCACCACGCCGCCGGCAATCCCGCCGACGAAGGCGCGTCGCGACAGGCTTCCTCTCTCCGCCTGAAATTCAACCGGCATGGTGATCTTCCCTTCATCTCCCCGGCTCCCAGAATAGAGAAGCCGGCTGTTGCTGCAAGTCTGGCAGGGTCACATCCTCACTGCTGTTTCTCTGGTAACAGAAGACCCTTGCACGGCTTGACGAAGCGGCCGATGACGGCGACAGTCGGGACCGATCCCCGCAGGCTGGCGCCCCCAGCCGCAAAATCGCGAACGAGTGCATTTCATGACCAAACTGATTGTCTTTACCGACCTCCACATGGTGCCGGAGGGCAATACCATTATCGGGCTCGACCCCTTCAAGCGGCTGGAAACCGGCATCGAACACGTCAATACCTATCATCCGGACGCCGATGGCGTGATCGTGACCGGCGACCTCGTGCACCATGGAGACGTCGTCTCCTACCAGCGCCTGAAGGCGCTTCTAGACCGCCTGACGCCACCGCTTTACCTCGCCGTCGGCAATCACGACAGCCGCGAGAATTTCCTGTCCGTCTTCACCGAAACCGTCACGGATGAGAACGGCTTCGTGCAGCGCGCGCTCGACTTCGCCGATTGCCGTGCGCTGATCCTCGATTCCCTCTTCGCCCCGCCCTACGACTATCCAATGACGCATGCGGGTTTTCTCTGCGCCAAGCGCATGCGCTGGCTGGAGACCGAGCTGAAGTCGGCCAAGGACGCAGGCAAGCCGGTGCTGATCTTCCTGCATCATCCGCCGCACAAGACCGGCTTCACCGGCATGGATCTCATCAAGCTGATCAACGAGAGCGACTTCTACGATCTCGTGGAGACCTATGGCAACGTGCGCCACATCTTCGCCGGCCATGTCCACCGCACCATCAACGGCTCGCATCGCGGGATTCCCTATTCGATCTTCAAGAGCCCGGTGCACCAGCAGCCCATGCCCTTCGACATGCCGGATGCCTCGCTTTCGGTCGATGAACCGGCAGCCTACGGCATCGTCGTGACGACCGAGCACGGCCTGCAGGTGCATAACGAGGACTACGAGATCGCCAAGCGCGATCCGGCGCACGCTTGATTGCGGGTCTTATTGCACCGCAGCACTTGGCGAAGCCGGGTCCGATCCCTACATTTTTCCTGCCGGATTTCTCGGCAGGGAGACAGATATGGTGATGGACGCTGCGAGGCTGGCGCTCGCAAATCTCTTTGCGAAGGAGACGCGCGGCGTGTTCTGGAAGGTGCTGGGGCTGACGCTGCTGGCGCTCGCCGTTTTGTGGATCGTCATCCGCAACATCTTTATCTGGCTGGCTTTGCCGTGGATTGATCAGTTCCTGCCCGGCATTCCGGATTGGGCGGGATGGCTCGGCTTGGTCTTCGGCATTCTCGCCAGTATCGGCCTGGCATTGGGGTTGGCTCTGCTGATCTCACCCATCACGGCCGTGATCGCCGGCTTCTTTCTCGATGACGTCGCCGAGGTGGTCGAGAAACGCGATTATCCCAACGATGCACCCGGCGTTGCCATGCCGCTCGGGGAATCGCTGGTCTCCGCCGTGCGCTTCCTCGGCATCGTGATCGTCGGCAATATTTTCGCTCTCTTCCTGCTTCTGTTGCCGGGCGTAAACCTGATCGCCTTCTTCCTCGTCAACGGCTATCTACTGGGGCGAGAGTTCTTCGAGTTTGCGGCCATGCGCTTCCGATCGCCGCAGGCGGCGCGCGACTTTCGCTCTAAGCACTGGCAGACCGTGCTGCTGGGCGGCTTTGCCATCGCGCTGTTTCTCGCCATCCCGTTCCTCAACCTGTTGACGCCGCTTTTCGCGGCCGGGCTGATGGTGCATCTGCACAAGATGCTTTCGGCGCGGGATCCGGATTTCAGATAGCGGGTTCATCCGAGAACTGTGGCGGGAGTTCCTTCAGTTCCGCCGGCACCGCATTGGTCTTTTCCGCCGACTTGCAGATATCGGCGATCACGCAGGCCTGACATTCGGGCTTGCGGGCCTTGCAGGTGTAGCGCCCATGCAGGATCAGCCAGTGATGGGCGTGGAAGAGATAGTCGTCCGGGATGACCTTGAGCAGGTTTTCCTCAACCTCGTCCGGCGTCTTGCCGGGCGCGAGGCCCAATCGATTGGCGATGCGGAAGACATGGGTGTCGACCGCCATGGTCGGAATGCCGAAAGCCATAGACATGACGACATTGGCCGTCTTGCGGCCGACGCCGGGAAGCGTCACCAGCTCTTCGCGCGTCTTCGGCACCTCGCCGCCGAAATCGTCGATGAGCTTCTGCGACAGCGCAATGACGTTCTTCGCCTTGTTCCGGAATAGCCCGATCGTCTTGATGTAATCGCGGACCTTTTCCTCGCCGAGTTCGAGCATCTTCTGCGGCGTATCGGCCACCGCAAAGAGCGTCCGCGTCGCCTTGTTGACGCCTGCGTCCGTCGCCTGAGCAGAAAGCGCGACGGCAACGACCAGCGTGAACGGGTTCACATGCTCCAGCTCGCCTTTCGGCTCGGGCCGCTGAACGGAAAAGCGGCGGAAGATTTCGCGCAGTTCGTCCTCAGTATAAGCTGTCTTCACCCGCTTGGCGCGACCCTTTGTCCGGCTTGACGTTTGCGAATTTTTCTTTCCGTTTTTCATGCTTCCCCTATAATCACGCGCCATGAGCGATGGCAACGGCACGATGGGTCTCAACGAGCATCTGAGCGAGCGCCCGGTTTACGAAACCGAGCTTGTCCCGCATCGCTCGCTTGGGCGAAAAGGCTTCCGCATTCTCTTCGCCATCACCGGCATCTTGAGCCTCGTGCATGTGATCTTCTTCCTGACGGTGGGCGCCTGGCCGATCATGCTCTTCTTCGGCCTCGATTTCGTCCTGCTCTACGGCGCGTTCTGGCTGAACTACCGCGCTGCGCGGGCCCGCGAACAAATCCGCCTCTCCCGCCTCGACCTGACCATCCGCAAGATCGCGCCGAACGGGCTCGTGCGCGAGGCGCGCTACAATCCGTTCTGGACGAAGCTCAAGATCGCCCGCCACCCGGAAATCGGCATCACCTCGATGCGCGTTGCCGGACAGGGCCGCGAGACGCCGCTCGGCGACTTTCTGTATCCCGAGGCGCGCGAGCAATTGGCCAGCGACCTCACCCGAGCACTGGCGACGGTGAAGCAGCGGATTTAGAGCCGCCCACGACGACCGCAGGATGCGGCTTTTCCTGATGATCAGCCGGCATCAGCGTTCCGCGATAGGCCACGATTGTGCCGATCAGCGGCGCTGAAATTTCGACGTCGAAACAGAAACGGCCTTCGCTCTCCGTTTCAAAGCTCTTACCCGAAGGCAAAAGGAAAGCTGGCAAGGGCAGACCCGCCATGGACCATCGCCGGGGAACGAAATGAAGGCGGTCACCCTCCTTGACCAAGGCGAGCGCCACGGAGATCAAACCGAATCGCTCGATGAGCAGATATTGCTCCTTGCCGGTGCCCAGAGATTGGATGGACGAAAAGCGCCTGCCGCCAAAGCTGCGCGTCCAGTGCTCTATGCCCTTGGTGGCGACAGAGGACACGCTCACCGGAACCCGATCCGTCGCCTCGGGGAAACCGTAGATCGCTGCCAGGGCGCGGGCGAGCAACCCGCTGCCTCGACGCACAGAGGCAACACCCTCCCATGTCTGATCACGGTCTACATCGTGGATTTCCCTGAGGCGAGGCGGCAGCGCATCAAACGCAGATCCGAGCAATTGGCGATAGATTGGCACATCGGGCATCTCGTGTCGGATACCCATAAAGATGGTCCGGGTCTGAAACAGGCGTTCATAATCTTCGAGCTCCAGCGCCCGTGTCGCCGGGCGTGCTCCAACCTCCGGCAGCTTGCCGGCAAGCAGTCGGCGAATGAGCGCTTCGATGGCCATGGATGGGATAAACGGCCCATCGTCACCTTCGGCCAGAAGGTGCCAGCTCATTTGCCTCGGTTGACCTTCTGCCAGGCCTGTGGCGCTGACATACATTCCGCCGCGATGCTCGCCAAAGCGCAAGCGGTTCAGCACCGCATAAAAGAATGGCGACAGCGGTTCGAGCGACGGAAGCGACCATCGCGCGCGGGCCTTCGCCAGAAGATTGAGCATGCGGTGAAGGAATTCCGGAACGGGCCCAGCCCCCATCCAGATGTCCGTCATGGTCGGATGCTCGGGCGGCAGAACCTGCAGATCCGGCACATCGACCAGCGAGAAATGAATGTTGCGAAGCGGCATCCGGCCCGGAACGGCAACCGTGAAACGCCTGCTTTCCGCAAGGCCGATACCATGGCCCGGCTTGCCGTTTCGCCTGAGCTTCACCGGCGCACCGGCATAGCCGACCACCGCGCGCATGACGTTGAGACCTATTCCCGCATAGGGCGACGGCGCAATGCCGCCTTCGACGGTGCGAATGTCCATCGACTGCGCCATATGCCGCAACACCGCAGCCGTCAGCACGGGAAAACTGCTGACACCTGAAAGGACAAAGACGCCAGCTGCTCTCGCCGCATCATCGAACTGGTCGACGCCAAAAACAAAATCGGCCGCATCGGCAAAATCGAGATAGTTCACGCCCGCAGCGATGCAAGCCTCGATGACGCCATATCGATCCTCTCCGTAATCCTGGAACGGCCCCGAGGCATCGACGAGCAGATCGGGAGCATGGGCGCGCAAGACAGCGGCAATGTCGCGGCGATCGGCCGCCAGTGGAGACACCCGCGCCGACCCGCGATAGGCGGCGCAGAAGGCTTCAGCGCGCGGCAGGCTGCGCCCGCAGATCAAGAGTTCAAGCTGCGGCAGATCGGACAACAGCTGGGCCAGCCGCCCGCCAAAAACGCCATAACCACCCAAAATCGCGATCTTCATGATCGAACCGCTCCTTCATGGCCGGCAAGAGCGTAAACACTCTCGCCGCGCCGCTCACAATATCCGGTCCCGATAGGCTGGCGGCGCGATCCAGCATTCCGCGCGCTTGCCAAACAGACGATAGCGATTGCGCGCCACCCACCGATAGACGGGGTCGCGCAGGACCGCCGGCACGAGGCGAAATACGGCGAAGAGACGCCAGGGATAGCCGAGCCCCTCGTAAATGCTCAGAACCGCGTCGCTGTCCTGCCGGACCCTGTCGCCATCGACAACCAGGATGCTGACGGGATCGCTCGGGTCCATGCCATGCGCACGATAGAGCGCGTTGCCCACCTCACCTTGCATGGAGGCAAGCCGGAAATGCCCTGTTCTGTCGTGCTTGAGGACGAACTGGGCATTGGCCGAGCACAGGATACATTCCGCATCGAAGAGGATGATCGGGCCATCGGGCCGGGATTGAGACAAGTCTGCTGCCATCTGTTTTCCCAAGGCGGCGATCACCAGCACCAGAGGCTGGCTTCGATCAAGAAAGACACTGCCCAAAATTGCCCGCGTCTTCAACACAACTTACAGGACCTTACACCGGAACTCGATATGAAATGCCTGACAAAAAGCCGCAGAGCGCTTTTTCACCGCGCGCCGACGCAAGAAACGGGTGGAGGACCACCGCTGGCAGCGGTATCGATAGGGCAAGGAGACACGCTATGACCTTTGCTTCATTCGACACCGCCCTTGCCCGCGACATCACGCCGGAAGACACCGATTACGACACGGTGTGCCGCGTGATCGAGTTGCTGACGGAAGACTATCAGGCGCAGCCGTCGCTGGAGACGATTGCCGGCGAACTCGGCCAGTCGCCGACGCAATTGCAGAAGACCTTCACCCGCTGGGCGGGCTTGTCACCCAAGGCCTTTCTGCAGGCCGTGACGCTGGATCACGCCAAGCGGCTGCTCGGCCGCGAGGGTCTGCCGCTGCTCGACACATCGCTGGAAGTCGGCCTTTCCGGCCCGAGCCGGCTGCACGATCTCTTCGTCACGCATGAGGCGATGTCGCCGGGCGAATGGAAATCCAAGGGCGCGGGGCTCGAAATCCGCTACGGCTTCCACCCTTCCCCGTTCGGGATTGCGCTGGTCATGGTCACGCCGCGCGGCCTTTCCGGCCTTGCCTTTTCCGATGAAGGTGGCGAGCGCGCCGCCTTTGAAGACATGGCCCGACGCTGGCCGAATGCGCGCTACATTGAAGACAGCGCCGCAACCGCGCCCTTTGCCGCGCGCATCTTCGACGCCCGCCGCTGGCGGCAGGAAGAGCCGCTACGCGTCGTCCTCATCGGCACGGATTTCCAGATCCGCGTCTGGGAACAGCTCCTCAAGATCCCCATGGGCCGCGCCGTCACCTATTCGTCGATCGCTGGCCATATCGGCCAGCCGACCGCAAGCCGTGCGGTCGGGGCGGCGGTGGGGGCGAACCCGATCTCGTTCGTGGTGCCGTGTCATCGGGCGCTCGGCAAATCCGGGGCGCTGACGGGCTATCACTGGGGGCTCACGCGCAAGCGGGCGATGCTCGGCTGGGAGGCGGGGAAGGCTTGAGCGGGCTGTGGCGACCGCTCAGTCGCACAAAACCGGTCATCAATCGCGTTTGACGGGTTGTCGGGTCATCCAAACTGTTTCGCCCGCAATTTGTCTTCCATGCCGGCGACCAGGTAGCTCAACCCGCTTTCGAACACCGCCTCCGTGTTGACCGTTCCGACCTCATGGTAGGCCGCAAGAGCTTTTGCGAGCACGGGAAATGGCGCCAGTTCTTTCACGAAGTCGACCTTGGGCGCGTCCCGGTCGATGTTGTGCCGCTCGCGCTCTCCCTGTTCTTCCAGGACGTAGCCGACCACGTAACGGGTGACACAAATCGCGATCCCCATCGCCTCCTCAGCGGAAAATCCCGTATCGACATAGAGCTGCAACACCTTTTCCGCATCGGCAAATTCAGCAACGGACGGCCGTGTGCCTGCCGTCAAGCGCGCGCCATCTCGCACGCTGAGGAGCGTCTTGCGGATGCTACGGGCATTGGCCAGCGTGAACGCTACCCAGTCCTGACCGGGTTTTGGCAAGCGTTCGCTGTGATAGCGCAGCAGCATCTCGGAGTTGATGGCGTCGAGCAATTCCGACTTGTTGCGAAAGTGCCAATAGAGGGCTGGTTGCTGCACGCCAAGGCGCTCGGCAAGCTTGCGGGTCGACAACTTGTCGATACCAACCTCGTTGAGCAGCTGCAGCGCCTCGCTGACGATACGATCACGTCCAATAGCCATAAACACCTCTTGACTTATCAGCGATAAGGGAGCTTATCAGCGATAAAGTTATCGCTGATAAATTCTATCGGGACGCTCTGCTGTGAACAAGGCTCTGATTGTTATTCTCTCCACTATTGCTCTCGACGCCGTTGGCGCCGGACTGATCTTTCCCATCTTGCCGGCACTGCTCGCGGAAGTGACCGGCGGCAGCGACATTGGTCTGCTCTACGGTACCCTGCTCGCGGTATACGCCATCATGCAATTTGTATTCTCGCCAATCCTGGGTGCGCTCAGCGACCGGTTTGGGCGACGCCCGGTTCTACTGATTTCGTTGGCCGGCGCGCTGCTGGATTATCTTGTCATGGCTCTTTCTCCTCTTGGCCGGGTATTGGTGGCGGGGCGCGCCGTCGCGGGCATAACCAGCGCGAACATGGCGGTCGCAAACGCCTACATCACCGACATTACCCCAGCCGAGCAGCGGGCGCGCCGGTTTGGCATGGTTGGCGCGGTCATGAGTCTGGGCTTTATCATAGGACCCGCAGTCGGTGGCCTCTTGGGTACGTGGTGGCTGCGCGCGCCGTTTCTGGGGGCGGCCTTATTCAACGGGCTCAACCTACTTCTCGCACTGTTCGTTTTGCCAGAAAGCCGCAAAGCCAGCCCCGGGGTCCTTACGCTTAAGGAGTTCAATCCGCTGGCGCCACTTGTATGGCTCTGGAACTTCAAGCCACTCCTTCCGCTCGTCATCATCTTTGTTGTTTTCGGTCTGGTGGCGGCCATACCTGGAACAATCTGGGTGCTGTATGGCGCCGAACGCTTCGGCTGGGACACGGTACAGACCGGCTTGTCCCTATCGCTTTTCGGCGTGAGCGGCGCCCTCGTTCAAGCTTTTCTCGTGGGACCCTTGTCGCGCCGCTTCGGCGATGTGGGTACGTTGATGATCGGCGTTGCCTGCGACATGCTGGCCTATGTGCTAATGGCATTCGCCAGCCTCGGTTGGATGGGATATGCGTTGGCCCCTCTTTTTGCGTTGGGCGGTGTTGCGATGCCAGCGCTCCAATCGCTGGTGACCAGCCGCGTGAGCGACGATCAGCAGGGACAGTTACAGGGCGTTCTGGCGAGCCTGATGAGCCTTGCGGGTATCGTGGGGCCGGTGATGACCACGATCGCGTTCTTCACGACCAAGAGTATATGGATCGGCACAATCTGGCTGGTCGGGGCAGCCCTTTATCTGCTCGCCTCGCCGCTTCTCGCAACAGCAAAAACAAGAGGCTCTTAAATTGTCTGTATGCGGCGAAACGGGCCGACAGTTATCGACCCCGACTAGTTACACCCTCTAACGCGAAGCCCGCTCTTGGATAAAGAGCCAGGGCGGGCCTAGCAACAATTCAAGTCCCTTGGCCTCAATGCGCCCCGGACATATCGCCGAGCACTTCCTTCGAAGCCACCGTCGAGTCTGCGTTCAGCTTGTAGACCATCGGGACGCCGGTCGCGAGGTTGACGCCGAGGATCTTGGTGCTATCGAGGCGGTCGAGGACCATGAGGAGCGAGCGGAGCGAGTTGCCGTGGGCGGCGACGAGGACTTTTTCGCCGCGCAGAACGCGGGGGAGGATTTCGGTCATGTAATAGGGCCAGACGCGGGCGCCGGTGTCTTTCAGGCTTTCGCCGCCCGGCGGGGGCACGTCATAGGAGCGGCGCCAGATATGGACCTGCTCTTCGCCCCACTTGGCGCGGGCGTCGTCCTTGTTGAGGCCGGAGAGATCGCCGTAGTCGCGTTCGTTGAGCGCCTGATCCTTGATGACTTCAAGGTTCGGCTGGCCGACGCCGTCGAGGATGATCTTGCAGGTCTTCTGCGCGCGGGTGAGGTCCGAGGTGAAGGCGATGTCGAACTTGATGCCGTAATCGGCGAGCGCCTTGGCGCCAGCGGTGGCTTCCTGAACGCCGAGTTCGGTCAGGTCCGGGTCGCGCCAGCCGGTGAACAGGTTCTTCAGGTTCCATTCGCTCTGGCCGTGACGGACCAGTACAAGCGTTCCACTCATCGTCGTCTTCCTCACAAAAGATCGGCCCGCGAAAGCGAGCCGTTTTCAAAAATCAGTCTGCGGACAGCCCGAGCACGTCGAGCGTCGAATAAAGGCCGGGCTTCTTGTCGCGCGCCCAGAGCGCCGACTTCAGCGCGCCGGAGGCGAAGAGCGAGCGGTCGGTGGCGCGGTGCGACAGCGTGATCATCTCGCTTTCGCTGGCAAACATCACCGAATGGTCGCCGATCACGCCGCCGCCGCGCAGCGTGGCAAAGCCGATCGTGCCCTCTTCGCGCGGTCCGGTGACGCCGTCGCGCACCTTAACGGCCTTGTCCTTGAGGTCCACGCCCCTGCCCTTGGCAGCCTCGCGGCCGAGCAGATAGGCGGTGCCCGAGGGCGCATCAACCTTGTGCTTGTGGTGCATTTCCAGCACTTCGATATCCCAGCCGGCGGCGTCCAGCGCCTTCGCGGCCTGACGCACGAGAACGCCGAGCAGGTTGACGCCGAGGCTCATATTGCCGGACTTGACGATGCGGGCATGGCGGGCGGCGGCGGCGATCTTCTTTTCGTCCTCTTCCGAGAGACCCGTCGTCCCGATGACATGGACGATGCGCGCCTGCGCGGTCAGTTCGGCAAAATCCACGGTTGCGGCAGGCGAGGTGAAATCGATGACACCGTCGGCGGCGACGAAGGCCATGAGCGGATCATCGGTCACGGGAATGCCGAGCGTGCCGAGACCGGCAATCTCGCCGATATCCTTACCGAGCGCGAAGGAGCCGGGACGCTCGATGGCGCCGGACAGCGTGACGCCCGGCATGGCGTGAATGGCTTTGACCAGCGTCTGTCCCATGCGGCCAGCCGCACCGACAACCACCAGCCGCATATCCATTCCGTCATCCATGATAGGTCCGTCCCTTGATCGTTTCCTGTTCTATAACCAGCGAGGCTGGGGTTGACCAGCCGTTGAAAGGCGGTTCAGCCGCGCCAGCGACGGCCGTCCGATGCGAGGCCGAAACGGGCCGGCGTGCGTGCGTAATCGGCAAGGCCGGAAAGGGCGGCCTGCGGATGCGTGACGACATAGGTCGGGATCTGGCGCATCACGGCGCTGTGCGGGGCCTTGTCCTCGAAGCCTGCGCGGAAGGCCGGGCCTTTGAGCGCCGGGATGATCTTCTGCGAAATGCCGCCGGCGAGAAACACGCCGCCCTTGGCCATGAAAATCAGCGCAATATCGCCGGCGACTCGGCCGAGATAGGTGGAGAAAAGCGTCAGCGTTTCCGCTGCTGCCGGGTCAGGCGTCGCCGAGAGGGCTGCCGTCGAAACATCGGCGGGGGTTTTCAGCACCGGCTTGATGCCGTCCACCTTGCAGACCGCATGGTAGATATTGACGAGGCCGCGACCGCAGAGGAGTTGCTCAGCCGATATGCGGCCTTCAATCGGCTCGTAATGCGGGAAGAGCTGGTAATCGCGGTCGCTGCGCGGACCAACGTCGATATGGCCGCCCTCGCCCGGAACCGGGATCCAGGCATGCTGCGCATAAACGAGGCCGGCAACGCCGAGACCGGTGCCCGGGCCGAGAACCGCGCGCGATGCGGAGGCGAGATTTGCGCCGCCCCCGATCTGCTCGCGATCCGTTTCGTTCAGCGAGGCAATCGCCAGCGCCTGCGCCTCGAAATCGTTGATGACGAGAACGTCGCTGAAGCCGAGATCAGCAATCATCTCCTTCGGCTTCACCACCCAGGGGCAGTTGGTCAGCGGGATTTCATCACCCTGAATGGGACCGGCAATGGCGAGGATCGCGGAGCGTGGCTGGACTGAGGTCTTGTCGAGGACGCTCGCCTGGATCGCCGCGTTCATCGTCTCAAAATCCGCCGTGTGCACATTCGGGAAGAACTTCGGCTGATCATAGGCATCGACCAGCAGCGCAAAACGGGCATTGGTGCCGCCGATATCGCCAATCAGGATCGGGAACGGCAGGGAGGCGTCGTGGTCGTTCGGTCTGGCCATGGCTTAAAGTCTCATCACATCCCGGTATGCGGGTCAGATTTTATCGATCAGCAGTTCGGCGGTCGCGCGGTTCAGCGCCATCGGAACGTCATAGACGGTCGCAAGGCGCGTCAACGCCTTGACATCTACATCATGCGGCAAGGGCGTCAAAGGATCGGTGAAGAAAATCAGCATGGAAATCTCGCCCGTGGCGATCAACGCGCCGATCTGCTGGTCGCCGCCAAGCGGACCGCTTTTCAACCGCGTGAGGTTGAGATCGGGGCAGACTTCCAGAATACGGCCGCCGGTCGTGCCTGTCGCGACCAGCTTGTGACGCTGCAGGATTTCGACATGGCGGGCGGCGAAGTCCGCCATCTCGGCCTTTTTCTGATCATGCGCAATCAGCGCAATCGCCCGGTCGTCCGCCATGAAAACTCCTGCAGGATGCGGATTTAAATCGGTTTAGGCATTACAGGAAGGTGCGGCGCTTGAAAAGGCCCACCGCCTTTGGAAAGCGTCAATGGCCAGGTCGCTGACGCGGGAGCGGAACCTTGTCCGGCAACGAAACCCACGTGGCTGCGGCGGGGCTCTGCGGCGCGGGGTCGGCGGCGGTCGCAACCGCTGCAGGATCAGCGGGCATGGCGGCCGTTGCAGCGGAGGGCTGCGGCGTCAGCTTTTCCTGATAGGCGGCAAGTGTCGTGATCGGCGTACCGACACTGGAATCGGCAGAGGCCAGCGGCGCATAGGGCAGGCCCATATTGTCATCGCCGCGCTTCGAGGAAGAAGCCAGCACGGACTGGCAGGCGGGCGGCAGATCGCCCACCGTCATCACGCGTGGCTTTGGCGGCGGCTTCATCGGCGAGGTCGGCTTTCTCGCCGGCCGGGGCGCGAACCATGCGGCCAGATCCTTGCCACAGCCATCTCCCGGCTGGATTTCCGGCTGCGCCTTGCAGTTGGCAACGCCCGGCGGGCAATAGAGGCGGACGTGGAAATGGGAGTCGTGGCCACCGATGGGGCGGACCTTGCCCATGAACGACCTGTCGCCCGTCCAGGTTTCGCAGAGCTTCTTCTTGATCGCCGGATTGACGAAAACGCGCTGCACCTGCGGATAGCTCGCCGCGCGCATGATGAGCCGGGCCTGGCCTTCGCTCCAGTTGCGATTGTCGATGGTGAGATATTCGCCTTTCTTCAACATCGAGACGGCGGAGAGCTGTTCGCGCTGCTGGCCCGTGAGGCGCTGGCGCGGCATGGGCGACAGCCAGATATCGGCGTCGAGCCCGATCTGATGCGAGGCGTGGCCATTCACCATCGGCCCGCCGCGCGGTTGCGAGATGTCACCGATGAGAAGCCCCGGCCAGCCGTCCCTGGCGGCGGCATCCCGCGAAAACTGCTGGATGAAGGAGATCATCTGCGGCTGGCCCCAGCGGCGGTTGCGCTCCAGCCGCATGACCTGCCAGTTCGGCCCGTCATAGGGCAATTGCACTGCACCGGCCTGGCAGCCCTTGGCGTAGAAGCCGATAGGCTGAGACTCCTGCGAGGAACCGAGTGTCATCGCGCCGAATGTCGCCTTGGCCGGGCGGTTGTCGCTGGCGAGCGCCGCGTCGGGTGCGATCGTGGCGAGCGTGGCGGCAAGGAGGGCGACGGATCGGAATAGCTTCATGCACGAGGTCCTGCGGCGAGTTTCAAAGTGGCGTGGCCGCGACCCTGAAATTGATTTGCGGCAATTCTACCGGCAACGAAGCTTAAGGTGAATCCCTTGCGCCAAACGGTCCCCGGAGACGAATGGCGGCAGGCCTATATTTTGACCCGATTTGCTCTATGTTTGGCGAACATGACGATTCAGGGAGAAATGTGAATGCTCAATGGGGGCTTGAAGCTTGCAATCGTGGGGCTTGCCGGCCTGCTGGCCATCGCGGCGTTTTCGCCTCCTCCCGTGCAGGCGCAAGAGAAAGTCTGGCGCAATGCGCTCACCCTGTTCGGCACACCGAAATACGGGCCCGACTTCAAGCATTTCGACTATGTGAACGTGGATGCGCCGAAGGGCGGCGAGTTGCGTCTTTCCAACGAAGGCACGTTCGACAGTTTCAACCCGTTGATCGACAAGGGCGCGCCCGCCGATGGCATGGAGCGGATCTACGAAACGCTGCTGACACCCTCGATGGACGAGATCATCACGTCTTACGGCCTGCTCGCCGAGGCGGTATCCTACCCGGACGATTACTCCTCCGTCAGCTTCAGGCTGCGCCCGCAAGCGAAATGGGCGGATGGCGAGCCGGTGACGCCGGAAGACGTCGTATTCAGCTTCGACAGCGCCAAGGCCAACAGCGTCCGCCTCGCCAACTATTATCGCCACGTCAAATCCGCGGAAAAGACCGGCGAGCGTGAAGTCACCTTCACCTTCGACCAGAAGGGCAATCGGGAGCTTCCTGAAATCGTCGGCGAGCTTTCCATCCTTGCCAAGCACTGGTGGCAGGGCAAGGATGCGAATGGCAATCAGCGCGACATTTCCAGGAGCACGCTGGAGCTGCCGATGGGTTCCGGTCCCTACAAGGTGGCCTCCATGCAGCCGGGCTCGACCATTCGCTACGAACTTCGCAAGGATTACTGGGGCGCGGCGCTGCCCGCCAATATCGGGGCGCATAATTTCGGCACGGTCACCTATGTCTATTTCAACGACCCGGAAGCCGAGTTCCAAGCATTCAAGGCCGGCGATATCGACTTCTATCAGGAAAAGAGTTCCAGCCGCTGGGCCACACGCTATGACTTCGACGCGGTGAAAGACGGCCGCATTGTTCGTGAGGCGCTGCCGAACCGGTTCCGCGCCACCGGCATCATGCAGGCGCTCGTGCCCAACATGCGCCGCGACATGTTCAAGGATGCACGCATCCGCGAAGCGCTGAACTATGCCTTCGATTTCGAGGACATGAACAAGAACCTCGCCTATGGCGGGCTTAAGCGCGTCGACAGCTTCTTCTGGGGCACGGAGCTGGCTTCATCGGGTCTGCCGCAGGGCAAGGAACTGGAAATCCTCAACGGCCTGAAGGACAAGGTTCCGGCTGACGTCTTCACCAAGCCCTACGCCAACCCCGTCAACGGCGAGCCACTGAAGGTGCGCGACAACCTCAAGACCGCGATCGCGCTCTTCAAGGCGGCTGGCTACGAGCTCAAGGGCAACCGAATGCTCAATGCCAAAACCGGCCAGCCATTCAGCTTCGAAATCATGTTGAGCAGCCCGTCGCTGGTGCGCTCCATCCAGCCCTTCGTCAACAGCCTTGGCAAGATCGGCATTGCGGCGACGCTGCGCACGGTCGATACATCGCAATATATCAATCGCATCCGCAACTTCGACTATGACATGATCTGGAATGTCTGGGGCGAGTCCATGAACCCCGGCAACGAGCAGCGCGGTTATTGGGGCTCAGAATCCGCCAACACGCCCGGCTCGCAGAACTATGCCGGTATCACTGATCCGGCGGTCGACCAACTCATCGACATGATCACATCCGCCAAGGATCGCGAGGAACAGGTGGCGGCTGTCCATGCGATGGATCGCGTTCTGCTCGCCAACCACTATGTGGTGCCGCTCTTCTATTCGGGCGAGGAGAAGTTTGCCTACTGGAAGAAACTCACACATGCGAAGGATCTGCCGACCTATAGCAGCGGCTTCCCCAGCATCTGGTGGTCGACCGAAGCCGTCAAGAAATAGGTACTTGCGTTTCGGCCTTTCAGGGATTCCAACTGCAAGGGTTGCGATTCGATCGCAGCTGACTGCCTGAACGACTTCATGACGCACGGAGATCGCCGATAGAATGGGCGCCTATATCCTACGCCGCCTCCTCCTCATCATCCCGACCATTGTCGGTATCATGGCAATTTCCTTTGCCGTCGTGCAGTTCGCCCCCGGCGGCCCGGTCGAGCAGGCGATTGCCGATCTGACGGGTCAGGGCAAGGGTGCGGAAGACCGGCTCTCGGGCGGCGGCGATCTTGGCGGCCAGAACATGGCGGGCGCCGATCTCGATTCCAAATATCGCGGCGCGCAGGGGCTCGATCCGGACCTCGTCAAGCGGCTCGAAAAGCAGTTCGGCTTCGACAAGCCGCCGTTGGAACGCTTCGGCAAGATGATGTGGGACTATATCCGCTTCGATTTCGGTGAGAGCTTCTTTTCCAATGAGAAGGTGCTGAACCTGATCAAGGATCGACTGCCCGTCTCGGCTTCGCTGGGCGTCTGGATCCTGATCTTTTCCTATCTCATCTCGATCCCGCTCGGCATCAAGAAGGCGATCTCGGATGGCTCGGCCTTTGACGTCTGGACCTCCGGCGTGATCATCATCGGCTATGCCGTGCCGAGCTTCCTCTTCGGTATTCTTCTGATCGTGCTCTTCGCCGGCGGGTCGTTCTACGACTGGTTCCCGTTGCGCGGTCTCGTCTCCGACAATTTTGCCGACCTCACCTGGTATCAGAAGATCGGCGACTATTTCTGGCATCTGACCTTGCCGCTCATCTCGCTGGCGCTTTCTGCCTTCGCGACGACAACGCTGCTGACGAAAAACTCGTTCATCGACGAGATCCGCAAGCAATATGTGGTGACGGCGCGGGCCAAGGGGCTGACCGATAGGCAGGTGCTCTACCGCCATGTCTTCCGCAACGCGATGCTGATCATCATCGCCGGCTTTCCCGGCGCCTTCATCTCGGCCTTTTTCACCGGCTCGCTGCTGATCGAGAATATCTTCTCGCTCGACGGCCTGGGGCGGCTCGGCTATTTCGCCGTCGTGAAGCGCGACTACCCGATCGTGTTTGCCACGCTCTTCATCTTCTCGCTGATCGGCCTCGTTGTCGGGCTCATCTCCGACCTGCTCTATACATGGGTTGATCCGCGCATCGACTTCGAAAAGAGAGATGTCTGATGGTCGACACACCCGCCACGATTTCAATTGTCGCCGCGCCTCCGAAGCGAGCGTTTCTCTCGCCCGCCAACACGCGCCGCTGGCAGAATTTCAAGGCCAACCGGCGCGGCTACTGGTCGTTCTGGATCTTCATGGTGATCTTCGTCTTGAGCCTGGGGGCCGAGCTGATCGCCAATGACAAGCCGCTGATCGTCTCCTACAAGGGCGAGCTCCTGTTTCCCGTTCTAGTGAACTATCCGGAAGAGAAGTTCGGCGGTTTTCTCGCAACGACCGATTACAAGTCGCCCGATATTTCCAGTGAGATCAATGCGAATGGCTGGATGGTCTGGCCGCCGATCCGCTATTCCTACAATTCGGTCAATTCCTTTGTGCCCCATTCAGCTCCCACGGCCCCCTTCTGGCTGATGGACAAACAGGAGCGCTGCTCGGCCTATCCGCAAGGTGTCAACGATCCCGGCTGTATTATCGGCAACATGAACTGGCTCGGCACCGACGATCAGGCCCGCGACGTGCTCTCGCGGCTGATCTATGGGTTCCGCATTTCGGTGCTCTTCGGGCTGGCACTGACAATCGCCTCGGCCATCATCGGAGTGACGGCGGGTGCAGTACAGGGCTATTTCGGTGGCTGGACGGACCTGCTGATGCAGCGCTTCATCGAAATTTGGTCGTCCATGCCGGTGCTCTACATTCTGCTGATCATCGCGGCGATCCTGCCGCCGGGCTTTTTCGTGCTGCTCGGCATCATGCTGCTCTTCTCCTGGACCGCCTTTGTCGGCGTGGTGCGGGCGGAATTCCTGCGCGCGCGCAATTTCGAATATGTCCGCGCCGCCCGCGCGCTCGGCGTCGGCAACGGCACGATCATGTTCCGCCATCTGCTGCCGAACGCGATGGTGGCGACGCTGACCTTTCTGCCCTTCATCCTCTCCGGCTCGATCTCGACGCTGACCTCGCTCGACTTCCTCGGCTTCGGCATGCCGCCCGGCTCGCCCTCGCTGGGTGAAATGATCGCGCAGGGCAAGAACAACCTGCAAGCCCCCTGGCTCGGCATCATGGCGTTCATCACCATGTCGCTGATGCTGTCGCTCCTGATCTTCATCGGCGAGGCCGTGCGCGACGCGTTCGATCCGCGCAAGGCGGTGTGAGGATGGTGGGTGCAACAGGCGGGATTGTGGGTTAAGATGCGCCGATACCCTTGGAGAACGGCCCGATGAACAAGATTGTGCGCGAGCATTATCCCGTTGAAAAGCTTCCCGCAGATTTGCGCGAAGGGCTCGAGGGCTCGCCAACCGTCCGCATCATTCTTGAAGCCCAAGAATCTGGCGCCCTTGCCTCCAGGATGTCCCCGAGCAAGCCATTTACGCTCGAAGAGTCGCTTGATGCTGTGCGGAATTTCCGCGCTAAAGGTACACATGGCGTAACCATGGAAGAAGCCGTCGCTCGTGTCCGCGCCTTGCGTGACGAATGGGACGATTGATGCCGAGCGGCAAGCGGATTTATCTCGACACAAATGTCTTCATCATCGCGCTGGAAGGCAAGGACGCCGCGCAGCGAAACCGTCTTGCGGAACTACTTGCGTTAGCCGTCGATACCGCCGGAGAGCAGCGCTTTTTCACGAGCCAGATCACGATCTCAGAGGTTCTGGTGAGCCCTTACAGACATGGGCAGGACGATCTGGCTGAACATTACAAGCGCTTTCTTTTTGATAGCCCTTGGCTTTCAACGGCTCCCATTAGCACGGACATTCTTCAGAGCGCGGCTATTCTGCGCGCGGGACATAAGAGCTTGAAATTGCCCGATGCCATCCATTTGGCGACAGCGCTAGAATACCAATGCTCCGACTTCGTCTCAGCCGACACGGGAATCAAGGACATCCAGACCACGCTCCCGGGACAACGCACGCCGTCGAGCCTTACGGTCAGGCGGCTGGACGAAGCATCTCTTCAAAGCCTCATCAAGAGCCTCACCCCATGACTGATCCCCTCCTCTCCGTCCGCAATCTGCAAGTCGCCTTTCATCAGGGCGGGGTGACGTCGCTTGCCGTCAAGGGCGTGTCCTTCGACATCCATCCCGGCGAGGTCGTGGCGCTGGTCGGCGAATCCGGCTCGGGCAAGTCGGTTACGGCGAATTCGGTCTTGAAGCTTCTGCCTTATCCGGCCGCGAGCCATCCGTCCGGCGAGATCGTCTTCAAGGGCCGCGATCTCTTGAAGGCGAGCGATGCGGATCTGCGCGCCGTGCGCGGCAACGACATCACCATGATCTTCCAGGAGCCGATGACCTCGCTCAATCCGCTGCATTCGATCGAGCGGCAGATCGGCGAAATCCTCGAGCTGCATCAGGGGATGCGCGGCGACAAGGCGCGTGCGCGGACGCTGGAGCTTCTGAACCAGGTGGGCATTCGCGAGCCGGAGAAGCGGCTGAAAGCCTTTCCGCATGAATTGTCCGGCGGCCAGCGCCAGCGCGTGATGATCGCGATGGCGCTCGCCAACCGGCCGGATATCCTGATTGCAGACGAGCCGACGACGGCTCTCGACGTCACCGTACAGGCGCAGATCCTCGAACTTCTGGCCAAGCTGAAGCGCGATCATGGCATGGCCATGCTGTTCATCACGCATGATCTCGGCATCGTCCGGCGCTTTGCCGACAAGGTCTGCGTCATGCGCCATGGCGAGATTGTCGAGGCCGGGCCGACGGCGACGATCTTTGCCGATCCGCAGCACGACTATACGAAGCACTTGCTCGCCGCCGAACCGAAGGGCCGGCCGCCGCAGGCGGATCTCAGCCAGCCTGTCGTGATGGAAGCGGAGGACGTTCGGGTCTGGTTCCCGATCAAGACCGGTTTCCTTCGCCGCGTGACGGATCATGTCAAAGCAGTCGATGGGATCAACGTGACGCTGCGCGCCGGCCAGACGCTCGGCGTTGTCGGCGAGTCCGGGTCCGGCAAGACGACGCTGGGGCTGGCGCTGACGCGGCTCATCTCCTCCAAGGGGCGGATCAGTTTCGTGGGGCAGGATATCGCCGCCTATTCGTTCAAGGCGATGAAGCCGCTACGCAATCGCATGCAGGTGGTCTTCCAGGATCCCTATGGCTCGCTTTCGCCGCGCATGAACATCGCGGATATCGTGGCGGAAGGCCTCGCCATCCACGAACCGGGACTTTCTTTCGAGGAGCGCGACCGGCGCGTGGCGGAAGTTCTGGAAGAAGTTGGGCTGGATGCGTCGACCCGCTGGCGCTATCCGCACGAATTTTCCGGCGGCCAGCGGCAGCGCATTGCCATTGCCCGCGCCATGATCCTGAAGCCACGCTTTGTCATGCTGGACGAGCCGACCTCGGCGCTCGACATGAGCGTGCAGGCGCAAGTGGTCGAGCTGTTGCGCAAGCTGCAGAAGGACCACAACCTCGCCTATCTCTTCATCAGCCACGATCTCAAGGTCGTGCGGGCGCTTGCCAATGACATCATCGTCATGCGCGCCGGCAAGGTGGTGGAACAGGGCACGGCCGAGCAGGTCATCGGCGCGCCGGCAGAGGACTACACGAAGGCGCTGATGGCCGCCGCCTTCGATCTGAAAGCGATCCGCACCGAGGCGGTCGGACAGTGAATGCCCGTATGAAAAGCCCCATCATCGTCGATCTGAAATTCCCGCCGGATGCGGTCGCCAGGGCACTTTCCGGCGCCTTTCCCGGCCGCGAGGTTATCAACATGGCCGATCCGGCGAATGCCGGGCGGGACCTTTCCGGCATCGACTATGCGCTGGTCTGGAAGCAGGACCCGACGCTTTTCGAGCGGGCCACGGACGTCAAAGCGATCTTTTCCGGCGGTGCGGGCGTGGATCATATCCTGCGCGTCGGGGGACTGCCCGAGAATGTTCCGTTGGTGCGCTTCGTCGATCGCAGCCTGACGGACCGGATGAGCGAATGGATCGTGCTGCAATGCCTTCTGCACCTTCGCCAGATGCCGGCCTATCTGAGGGCACAGGCGCATCGTCATTGGGAGGAACTGGCGCAGCCGGAAGCGCGCGATGTGACCGTCGGCGTCATGGGTCTCGGCGTGCTGGGGCAGGATGCCGCGCGCAAGCTGAAGGTCATGGGCTTTCACGTCGTCGGCTGGTCGCGCAGCGCAAAGGCGATCGAGGGCATGCAGACCTTCGACGGTGACGGGCTCGACGACTTCATCAGCCAGACCGACATTCTTGTCGGCCTTCTGCCGCTGACGGCGGAAACGCGCGGGATTTACGACAGGAGTCTGTTTGCAAAGCTTCGACAGGGTGGCGCGCTTGGCAAACCGGTCTTCATCAATGCCGGGCGCGGCGGCAGCCAGGTCGAGGCGGATATTCTGTCCGCACTCCATGACGGCACACTCCGCGGGGCCTCGCTCGATGTGTTCGAGACCGAGCCGCTTTCACAGGAAAGCCCGCTCTGGGCCGAACCGAATGTCATCGTGACGCCCCATGCAGCAGCAGCCTCCGATGTCGCCGCGCTGATGCGTCATGTCGAGGCGCAGATCGCGCGGCACGAGTCCGGCCTTGCGCTGGAGCATGTTGTGGACCGTACCCTGGGGTACTAGTGACCTTTCAAGGGCGCCGGCAGACAGTCGGCTTGCCGTAGAGATAGCCGATCCGCTCCACCGCCGCCTTCAGGCCTTCGCGCGCAACGCTCATCGTGTGGCCGTTGGCGTGGATCATCGTCTCTTCGTCTTCCATGATGGCGACATGGCCTTTCCAGAAGACAAGATCACCGCGACGGAGTTCGTCGAAACCTATTTCCGCGCCCAAGCCTGCCGCCTGCATATCGCTATCGCGCGGCGCGGGTTTCCCCGCCATCAGCATCGAGAGCTGCACGAGACCGGAACAATCGATGCCGAAGGCCGATTTGCCGCCCCAGAGATAGGGTGTCTCCAGAAGCCGGGCGGCGATGGCGACGTAATCGTCGCCCGCTGCCGGGCCCACGGGCACGCAATGCGCGGCAATCACCGAACCGCCGCCGGCGAGCAGGAGGTAGCGGGTGCCGCGCGTTTCAGCCTCGCCGATGACCGTGATGCGACTTCCAAGCGAGAGCGCGAGAGCGCGTGGCCGCTTCATGTCCGGTTCCGGATAGACGAAGGTTCGCGGCTGGATGATCCAATGGGTGGATTGCTGAGCCGGCGAAACAAGGTCTCCCTCAGCCATATAGCCGACGTAGCCGTCAGTCTCAGCTTGCACCCAGGCCCAGCCGTCGCGACGTTCGAAAATACGCAGGGTCTCGCCGAAAAGCAGCTGGGTATCGATGCCGGCGCTCATGTCGGGCTTGGGTCGGAGATCGGCGACCGGAGCTGTGACTGCCCCCGCCTCCCCTTCAACGACGCGTTCGGCCGCGACCCGTCCCGCCAGCCGCGCGTCGGCCAGATCGGGGCGGTAAGCGTTGAGCCGCCGGTCGAGGGTCTTTTCGGGCTTCTTGTCTGGCACCTTGAATTTTCCAGTCAGTAAGGCAACTGTCGGGCTTCGGCGATGACGACATCGCCGAGTTTTTCCAGATAGAGCGCGCCGGCGACCGTGCGCTTGATGATGACATTGCGCCGGTCCCTGTCGTCGCGGACACGATCTACGAGGCCCATCGCGCCCATCGTGTCGAGCGCCCGTGTGATGACCGGCTTGGTGACGTTCAGCGTCGCGGCGAGGCCTCGCACCGTGTGGGGCGGCGGCACCAGATAGATCTGCAAAAGGATCGCCATCTGACGAAGGGTCAGGTCATGCGCTTCCGACCGCACCTGCGAAAGCGACACGGTGTGCCAGAGCCCCAAGGCCTGCGAGGGTGTCAATTCAAGCGACAAGAACGGCTCCGTGAACGTTTCGGGTCCGTATCATTGTGGAGGGAAAGCGTTTGTTTTGCAAGGGAGCACAGTCTGTCTCCAAAGAACACCCCTCGCCCGCCACAAGTTTTCCGCAATGCAGCACCAGAGATCGCAGCTGGGAGGGGAGCCCTGCTTCCGTCGGGTCGAATTACAAACCCGCTGGAAAGCTTCATGAATTCAGGAGTTTCCATGTCCCTTGAGACAAATGCTTCCATCTGGGATCGCCCGCAGGGCTATGGTCTCGTCAGTCGCAGCCTGCACTGGCTGATGGCAGCCCTCTTCGCCGTGCAGTTCTTCTCCGCGATCCTTCGCTTCATAGACCGGGACATGGCGCTGTCCAAGACCGTCTGGGGCGTTCATTATACGCTCGGCTTCGTTCTGCTCGCGCTGGTCGCGCTGCGTGCCGTCTGGGGCGTGCTGAACCTGCGCACCCGCCCGCCGCACGGTCATGGGTTGATCGGCCTTGCCTCGCTCGGCGGCCATCTCGCGCTTTACGCACTGATGATCTTCGTTCCCGCAATCGGCCTTCTGCGCGTCTATGGCGGCGGAAGGGGATTTTCCGTGTTCGGATTCCAGCTTTTCCAGCCTGGTCCGCGCGACGAGGCCCTGATGGCGCCGGGCCATCTTCTGCATGGTCCTGCGGGCTGGGCGCTTCTGGCGCTTGTGGCCGGGCACATCTTGATGGTCTTCGTGCACAAATATGCGTGGCGGGAAGACATTCTTGGTCGGATGACACGCGGCCGCCAGGACGACGGGCAATTGAGCGCACCGACCGCGACGGTCCGCGCGCTCGAGCAGGGCTGATTACTTCACCCGCTTGCGGATGTGATGATAGATCGCCCGGATACCTTGAGCCTCGCCGCCCAGCGGCGCATGCGGGCGATCTTTCGGCGACCATCCAAAAATGTCGAAATGCACCCAGCTCTCCGTCTGCGTCACAAAACGCTTGAGGAACAGCGCTGCGGTGATCGCACCGGCCATGCCGCCGGACGGCGCATTGGTGAGATCGGCAATCTTGGTCTTCAGATCAGCCTCATAGCCGGCGTAGAGCGGCAGACGCCAGAGCGGGTCATCGGTTTCGAGCGCTGAATCGGCCAGGTCATGCGCCAGGTCTTCGTCGTCGGTGAAGAAAGGCGGCAGGTCGGGACCAAGCGCTACGCGGGCGGCACCCGTCAGTGTCGCCATGTCGACCAGCAGGTCGGGCTTGTCCTCGTCGGCGTATGCAAGCGTATCGGCGAGGATCAGCCGGCCTTCCGCATCCGTATTGTCGATCTGCACCGTCAGACCCTTGCGGCTGCGGTAGATATCGCCGGGGCGGAAGGCGTTGCCGGCGATGGAGTTTTCGACCACCGGAACGAGGACGCGCAGATCGACCTTGAGATGTGCATCCATGATCATCAGCGCGAGGCCGAGCACATTGGCCGCCCCGCCCATGTCCTTCTTCATCAGGAGCATCGATGACGACGGCTTGATGTCGAGGCCGCCGGTGTCGAACGTGACACCCTTGCCGACCAGCGTGACCTTCGGTGCGCCCTTCTCGCCCCAGCGCATTTCAAGGAGGCGCGGGGCTTCGGCCGCCGCACGGCCAACGGCGTGGATCAGCGGGAAGTTCTTCTTCAGCAGATCCTCGCCCGCGATGACGGAGACCTTTGCCTCGTAATGCTCCGCGAGCTCCCTGAACACCTTCTCCAGCGCGTTCGGCCCCATGTCGTTCGTCGGCGTATTGATGAGGTCGCGGGCGAGAAATACGCCTGCAATCTGACGCTTGATGTCGGTGGCGTTGGCGTCCTTGGGAATGAGCAGGGTCGCCCCATGCGGCTTCGGATTGAGATAGGTCTCGAAGCGATAGCTGCCCAGGCCGAAGCCAAGCGCGATGCGGCTTGCGGTGAGAGGCGCGGTTTCCACATGCCACTCACCTTCAGGCAGCGAGCGCGCCAGATGTCCCGTTACGAAGGGATTGACCGCCGGGTTCTTGCCGAGGCCGAAAAGCGCCCCGCCGAGGGCACCATCCGCCGAAGGAACGAGAAGAACAGAGCCATTGTCAGCCTTGAAGCCGGACTTGCGCGCCCATTCCAGCGCCGTCGCCTCGATGGCGCCGATCTCGATATGCGCCGGCGTCACCGCGAAGACGGGCAGCGTCTTGCCCAGCTTGCTGTTGTAGGGGCTGTGACGCTTGATGAACTGAAAGGGGGCCATCTTTTTCTGTCTCGCTTTCGAATGCACAGCGCTATCCGGCGACCGCGGCCCGCCGGATGCTTCTGCTAAATCTGTCTCACAATCCCCGGCGGTCCCGCGCCGCCCCTCTTTTCGGAATTGCCCCACCCATGCGTACCTTGTCCTGGTCGGCGCTGCCATCCGCAACATTCGGCAGTCGCGTTTCAGCCGGGAATCAGGTCCGTTAACGCTCTGTTAGGGTTAACAGACTATTGCTGGTGTCAAGGTTGCGCCGCAGTTTTCAGTATGCCCGTCGGCCGGCGCACAAGACCAGACTCTCGGGGCATCGCCATGACCACATCCACCATTTTCCGGGTCCGCAGCAGCAGGTTGCTGGCGGGAGCCTGCCTGTTTGCGGCGGCTCTGTCGCTGCAATCCTGCACGACGTCAAGTTCGACGGACAACATCAAGACCGGCTCGATCCCGACCGGGCTCTCCAAGCCCGTGACCGAGATGAACGCGACGGAGCTGAGTGCCGCCGCCAACCGGATCGGCGACGCCTATGCGAAGAACCCGAATGACAAGAATGCCGGCCTGAACTATGCCAATCTGCTGCGTATGACCGGCAAGAACGATCAGGCGCTGGCCGTCATGCAACAGGTCGTCATCCGCCATCCGAACGACACCGAAGCTCTGGCAGCCTATGGGAAGGCGCAGGCCGCCGCCGGCCAGCTTGACGCAGCGCTGGAAACCATCTCGCGCGCCGAACGGCCGGACCTGCCGGACTGGCGTCTGAAATCGGCGCAGGGCGCCATCCTCGACCAGCTCGGCCGCTCCACCGAGGCGCGCATGCGTTATCGCGAGGCGCTGGACCTGAAGCCGAACGACCCTTCCGTCCTGTCGAACCTTGGCATGTCCTATGTTCTGACCAAGGATCTGAAATCCGCCGAAACCTATCTCCGTCAGGCCGCAGCCCAGCCGGGTGCCGACAGTTCGGTGCGCCAGAACCTGGCACTGGTGGTCGGCCTGCAGGGCCGCTATCCCGAAGCCGAGAAGATTGCCCGTCAGGAACTCTCGCCCACCCAGGCGGACGCCAATGTGAAATACCTGCGCTCGATGATGAGCCAGCAGCCGACATGGGCTGCACTGAAGAGCCAGGGCTGACACACGGAACAAGGGCGGGGTCACCCCGCCCACCGCTTCTCCCAAGACTGAAAAGGCGCCCCGGAAACCGGAGCGCCTTTTTTCTGTTGGTCTGTCGAGCGTTCCCGGCACGCGCAGCGCGCGCCACACCCTTTATCAATGCGTCGTCTGTTCCTGCGGGGTGCCGCTCATCTGGTCGCTGACGCGGATGCCGGCCGGGCCAAGGATGACGGCAATGAGAACCGGGAGGAAGAAGAGGATCATCGGCACTGTCAGCTTTGGAGGCAGGGCAGCAGCCTTCTTTTCCGCTTCGTTCATGCGTGTGTCGCGGCTTTCCTGCGCCAGCGTGCGCAGCGCCTGGGCGACCGGCGTACCATATCGTTCTGCCTGGATGAGCGCCTGGGTGGTCGCTTTCACCGCATCGAGCTGCGTGCGGTTGGCGAGGTTTTCGTAGGCGCTGCGGCGATCCTGCAGATAGGAAAGCTCGGCGGTCGTCAGCACGATTTCCTCGGCCAGTTCCGGCGACTGCGTACCGACTTCATCGGCAACGCGGCGCATCGAGGCTTCCACCGAGACACCGGATTCCACGCAGATCAGCAAGAGATCGAGCGTATCGGGCCATGCGCGACGAATGGAGGCCTGCCGCTTGCCCATCTTGTTGCTGATAAAGATGATCGGCGCATAGAAACCGACATAGGCAATGACGAGGTTGGCCAGAAGCCGCATCGTGAGCGGCTGATCACTGAGATTGTCGAGAAGAAAAATCCAGAAAGCACCTGCAACGCCGAAAACGAAGGGCAGAATGAGGCGCGCGAAGAGATAGGTGTTCAGTGCGTTCTGAGAGCGATAGCCGGCAGCGCGCAGCTTGTTGATCGTCGCGTCATCGACAAGCGCCTTGCGCAGGTTGAGACGTTCGACGATGTTGCGGACATTCTTGTTGTCCTTGCCGCGCAGGCTCGCCTTCGACTGCAGGGCCGCGTTCATTCTGGCGCGCTCGCGGGCGCGCAGCTGCTCGCGCTCGGTGGCTACCGACTTCATGCGCTTCTGCAGGTCGCCACGCTCGAAATAGGGCTCGGCCACCGCGTAAAGCGTGCCGAAGACCGCAAGAGCGATCAGCACAGCGAAAATGAAGCCCGGTTTGGTGACTGTCGAGGCGAGATCGTAAAGCATTCTGATCGTCCTTGTGGCGGATCCTGCGCCCGTCGGTTCAAGCTGTTCCGGCAAGAGGCGGACGGAATTTCACCCGCGACTTTCCCGGTAGAGAGTTAGATATCGAAATTGATCATCTTGCGCATGACGAAGACCCCGATCGACATCCAGATGCCGGAGCCCAGCAGGATGAGATGTCCGCGTGGGTCGGAGAAGAGCGGCTTGATGTAATCCGGCGAGGTGATCGACACGAGCAAGGCGACGATGAAGGGCAGAGCGCCGATGATGGCGGCAGACGCCTTGGCTTCCATGGACAGCGCCTGCACCTTGCCGAGCATCTTCTTGCGCTCGCGCAGGACGCGGCTGAGGTTGCCCAGGGCTTCGGACAAGTTGCCGCCGGCCTGGGCCTGAATGCCGATCACGATGCCGAAGAACTTGACTTCCTGAAGCGGAATGGTCGCAGTCATGCGCGCGCAGGCGTCCGCAATGGACATCCCCATCTGCTGTGCCTCAACGACCCGCCGGAATTCGCTCTTGACCGGATCCTGGCCCTCCATGGCGATCAGGCGGATGGCGTCATTCAACGGCAGACCTGATTTGATCGAGCGGACCATGATGTCGAGCGAGTTCGGAAATTCGCCGAGAAACTTCTTCATGCGACGCTTGTACAGAAAGCCGAGCATAAATCGCGGCATGCCGACGCCCATGACGAAGGCGGTGGCGATGACACCGAGCTGGGCGGTGGAAACCGGCAGGATATCGAACGCCGGCGCATGAGACATGTCGGCCGTCAGGATCAGCCCGACCACCAGTGTTCCGAGCGCCATGGCGGCGCTGAACATGTAGAACTGCGATTCTGTTATCGCCAGTCCGGCCTGAAGAAGGCGAACCTTGAGTGTCGGTGCATCTACCTTCTTGTTCTGCTCCTGCTTCTTTTCCAGTTCGGTCAGCGAATCCTGAATGGACTTTCGCCGCTTTGTCGCTTCCGCCATGCGGTCGCGCGCAGCCTTCACCTTGACGGTGTCGGTTTCAGCCGCCTTGACCTTCTTGTAGCGGTTGGCCGTCTTCTGCTGGGCTTCGATTTCCGAGAAGAGAACACCGTAAGCCACGGCCGCCGCCGCAATGGCAGCGAGACCGACGATCGCCAAAACCATGGGATCAAAACCGAACATGAAGCGTGCTCCCGGTTGTTACTCTTCACTCATTGTGCGTCAGGAACCGCCCGTTCGTCAGGCGGCGCCAGCCTTGTCTTCCATGGCATCGAGAGCGGCTGCAAGGCGGTTCTCTTCACCGTAATAGCGGGCACGGTCCCAGAAATTCGGGCGGCCGATGCCGGTGGAACGATGCTTGCCGATGATGCGGCCATTGGCATCTTCACCCTCGATATCGTAGCGGACGAGGTCCTGCGTCACGATCACATCGCCTTCCATGCCGACCACTTCGGTGATGTGGGTGATGCGGCGCGAGCCGTCGCGCAGACGCGCGGCCTGGATGATGACGTCGACCGAACCGGCGACGATTTCGCGCACCGTCTTGGCCGGCAGCGTGAAACCGCCCATGGCGATCATGGATTCGATACGGTTGAGGCATTCACGCGGTGTGTTGGCGTGGATCGTGCCCATCGAGCCGTCGTGACCGGTGTTCATCGCCTGCAGAAGGTCAAAGACTTCCGGTCCGCGCACTTCGCCGACGATGATGCGTTCGGGACGCATACGCAGGCAGTTCTTGACGAGATCGCGCATGGTGATCTCGCCCTCGCCTTCGATGTTCGGCGGGCGGGTTTCCAGGCGCACGACATGCGGCTGCTGCAGCTGAAGTTCGGCGGAGTCTTCGCAGGTGATGATGCGCTCATGCGTATCGATGTAACGCGTGAGGCAGTTCAGGAGCGTCGTCTTGCCCGAGCCCGTACCACCGGAAACGACGATGTTGCAGCGGACGCGGCCGATGATCTGCAGCACCTGCGCACCTTCCGGCGTGATCGAGCCGAAGCGGACGAGCTGATCGAGCGTCAGCTTGTCCTTCTTGAACTTACGAATGGTGAGAGCCGGGCCATCGATAGCCAGTGGCGGCGCAATGACGTTAACGCGAGAACCATCAGGAAGACGGGCGTCGCAGATCGGGCTCGATTCATCGACGCGGCGGCCGACCTGGCTCACGATGCGCTGGCAGACAGACAGAAGCTGGCCGTTGTCTCGGAAGCGAATATCGCTCTCCTGTACCTTGCCATCGACTTCGATGAAGGTCTGGCCGGCACCATTGACCATGATGTCGGCGATGTCATCGCGGGCAAGGAGCGGCTCGAGCGGACCGAAGCCGAGAACGTCGTTGCAGATGTCCTCGAGCAGTTCCTCCTGCTCGGAGATCGACATCGCGAAGTTCTTGATCGTGATGATATCGTTGACGATATCGCGAATTTCCTCGCGCGCGCTTTCATTGTCCAGCTTGGCGAGCTGCGACAGGTCGATCGTATCGATCAGCGCCGAGAAGACCTGGCTCTTCGTGTCGTAATATTCAGAGTTTCTGGTCGTGCGGCGGCGGGCCGGCGGCTCCGGTGCGAGCGGCGGCGCTGCTGCCGCGACCCGCTGCGGGGCGGGCTCGGACGCCCTCGTCACCGGCTCCGGAGCAGGGGCCGGGGCCGCAACCATGACCTGCGGCTCCGACGCAGGGCTGGCAGGCGCGTAGGGTTTCGGCGCGGGAGGGGCGGACCCTCCCGAGAAGCCGGATTTTCCGAAGCCGTCATTTCCCTTTTTGCCGAACATCAATCAGATCCAGTCTTTTTCATGCTTTGCTTTTTGCGCGGTTGAGCAGTGCGAGCATCTTGGCGAGGCTGCCGCCCTTCTGGCGCTTGACGGTGGTACGGCCCGTGACCACATGGGCGATCTGCGAGAAAGTCTCGGCAACCGGCGCCTTGGGGTCGATCTCGGCAATCATGCGGCCGCTGTTGGCGGCGTTGCCGAAGAGCTGAACCTCGAAGGGAATGACAGCGATCGGCTGGACACCCAGAGGATCGACGAAATCCGCCGGCGAAATTTCCGAACGCTTCGGCATGCCCGCCTGGTTGATGATCAGGTGGGGCGACTTGTCGTTCGGACGAAGTTTCTTCAGCGCGTCGAACATGTTCTTCGCGTTGCGCAGATTGGCCAGATCCGGCACGGCCGTGATCACAACCTCGTCGACGCCGGAGAGAAGCATGCGCGTCCAGTCATTCCAGGCATGCGGGACATCCAGAACCGTGACCGGAGCCGAACGGGCGAGAACCTCGACGACCGGCTGGAAGGCATCGCGCCCGAAGTCGTAGGCGCGGTCGAGCATAGAGGGGGCCGCCAGCAATGACAGGTTGTCGGTGCATTTTGCCAGAAGGCGATCGAGAAAGATCTCGTCCAGCCGCTCCGGCGAATAGACCGCTTCCGACATGCCCATGGCCGGGTCCTGGTCGAAGTTGATGTTGGCCGTACCGAAGGCCAGGTCGAGATCGGCCAGGATGGTTTCCGTGGCAAACAGGCTCGAAATGCCGAATGCCGCATTGTGTGCGATCGTCGAGGAGCCAACGCCGCCCTTCGCGCCGATGAAGGCGATGCTGCGGCCCAGCGGTTCAGCTTCGGGATCCACGAAGATCGAGGAGATGGAGGAAAGCATGTCGGGCAGCGCGACCGGATAGACCAGATATTCGGAAATCCCGTTGCGCATGAGCTCGCGGTAAAGTCCGATATCGTTCTGGCGGCCGATGACGATCACCCGGGTCGAAGGATCGCAGACTTCCGCCAGCGGTCCAAGCTCCTCGAACAGGCGTTCGGCGCCAAGCCCGGTTTCCAGGATGATCAGGTTCGGCGTCGCGGCGGTTGCAAACATGCTTGCCGCCGCAGCGATGCTGCCGTGGTTGATCTTGAAGGTCACCTTGGCCATGCGGCGATCGCGGCTGCAGCGATCCATCAGGCGAAGCACATCCTCGCTTTCGCAGAAGGCATGGATCGAGATGCGCGGCAGCGGCCTGATCTGGTCGATTTCGACACTTTCGACAGCGTGTTCTTCAAACTGCTGATCGATCGCGACGGGTTCGATTCCGTATTCAACTGTACTCATGGGTCCTGTCTCTCCGGTAACCGATCACGTCAGATCATTGGCTCGGGATGCTGATGCTCGTGTCCTTGCCAAGGTCAGAGCCGGTCGTGCGATAAGTGTCGATGACGTTTGCGCGGCGTTGGGCATCGATGGGGGTCGAGGCGCGCGGGTCGAACAGGTCTTTCGGGTTGGCGACCTGTGCGGCCAGATTGTTCTGGTTTGCACAGCCGAAATTGTACCAGTTCTTGTTGCCGAAGGAGTTTTCCATCAGGTCTTCCGGCCACTGTCCGCACTGGTCGGTCATGGCGGTCAGCGCAACGAAGCTGAGCTTGATCGGTGCGGAGACGCCCGGCTCGGCCCGATAGCTTGTCACGATGATCCGGCGCGGTTCGACGCCCTCGAACGAGAGCTGCTTTCGCACTTGCGGCACGACTGCGCGGGCGGCCGGCGCATTGATCGAACCGGACGGAACCGCGATCTGCAGCACGCCCGACGAATTGTTCTTGTAGTTCTGGCCGAAGCCGCGGACGGTATCTTCGATGCCGCGGCTCAGCTTCACGTCACCCGTAGCGACCGGGATATCGATCGAGTGCTCGGCTTCCGCCATCTTGATGGAATGGCGAACGCGATAATCGTTCTCGATGGAAGACGTCTTGAGGTCGCCATCCGGGCGAAGATTGCCGCAGCCGGCAAGCGCAACCGTCGAGGCGGCAAGCGCGACGAATGTCAGTGTTCTCAGCGCAGGCATCACCGGAGCTTCCCTTTTGATCTTGTTGAGGCTTTCATCGTTCAACTGGTCCATCGTCCCGCTCCTCACTTGTAGATGAACCCGACATTGCCGTGGTAGCGCTGGCCGCTGGCCGGATCGACCTTCTTGCCGTAAACCTTGTTGACGCTGTTCAGGAAGAAGGTTGCCGCATCGTTTTCCGGGATGAAGTTGTCATCCGGACGGGCAAGCTTGTCCGGAGCGACCGCTCGAACGAGATAAGGCGTTGCGATAATGACCAGTTCGGTCTCGTTACGCTGGAAGTCCTTCGAGCGGAACATCGTACCCAGGATCGGGATCTTGGCGAGCGCCGGATTGCCGCTGAAGGCCTGGCGGACGTCATCGCTGACGAGGCCGGCGATCATGATCGAGCCGCCGGAGGGCAGTTCAACAGTCGTGGAAGCCTGACGCCGGCGAATGCCGACATGCGTGACGCCCGAATTGCTGGTCCCGGTTTTGTTATCAAGGGTGCCCAGGCTGCTCGACGAGCCTTCGTAGGTTGGCTCGGAAACTTCCGTTTCCAGCTTGAGGCTGATGCGGCCGGCAGACATGACCACCGGCAGGAAGTTCAGCGAAATGCCATACTGGCTGGTTTCCGCGGTTCTGCTCACAGTGCCGGGTGTGTTGATGATTGCCCCGTTCGGTGCAATCGACTGCGAGGCCGACGAGACCGTTTGATCCTTCATGACGTCGAACGAGCCGCCGACATAGAATTTTGCAACTTCACCGGAGATTGCGGTCAGACTGGGTTCGGCAAGGGTGCGCATGACGCCAGCCTGCTCCATCGCATTGACATACGACGCCAGGCTCACGGCGCCGAGCGTGCCGCTCATGCGGCCCATCGCGCTTCCGAGGCTGGACAGACCGCCTGCGACACCGCCCAGATTCGACGGATTGATGAAGTTGAAGGTCCCGAACGATCCGCCTATCGAAGAATTGAGGCCCAGCTGCTTGACGACCTGGCGGCTGACTTCGGCAACGGTGACCTTGAGCGTGACTTGGTCTTCGCCCTGAATGGTGAGCAGGTTGACGATCTGCGACTGCTGACGGTCTTCGGCGAAGATCGCCACGCTCGATGTGGTGCCCGATCCGGTCGCGGTCTGGTTTCGGGTCGTGGCTTCACCGCCCTTGACGAAGATTTCGGCAAGCTTGGAGGCCTGGGCCGCATCCTGCGGCGTGCGCACGGTTCCGGTCAGCACGATGTTGTCCGAAATGATTTCGACCTTGATATCGGAATCCGGCAGGAAGCGGCGCAGGTTGGTTTCAAGCTGCGAGATATCGCGCTCGACCTGGATATCCAGACTGACGAGTTCCTTGCCGTCGGCGCCGAAAACGAAGACGTTGGTCTGGCCAACGGCCTTGCCGAAGAGATAGAGGCGGCGCGACGTGCGGGTAACTGCATCGGCCAGCGACGGATCGGCAACCAGAATGTCGTGCGCGTCGGCGGGAAGCTCGACGACCATCGCCTTGTTGAGGCCCAGCTTGAGGGTCTTTTTCACACCCGGCCCCGCCTGGGCAATCGTCACCATGGATTCACTGGCGGCAAAGGCAGCCGTGCCTTGTTCGCCCACCAGCGGAAGCGGGAGGGTCCCGGTCAGCGCCAGCGTGAAGCACAGCCCGCCAATCGTGGTTTTGCGGATGTCTTGCGTCAAAATTTTCACAGTATGCTCCCGCTCGTTCTTACTGGCTGGTCGAAATGTTGCCGGATTTGATGACCTGGATGCCCGGCGAACCATCGCCATTGCCCAGGAGATGTTCGGACGCCGATGTGTCGGGTTCGCTCGAGTCGGCGACGGAGCGAAGTGCGAGTGTCAGGCGGTCGGCAATCTGCTGGGCGACCGCAATCACCCGTGCCTGGTCCGGCGTCAGTTCGAGCGTCGCCGTGGAGCCCACGGCCGTCTGCTTGCCGTCCGGTCCCTGCTGAAGCTGCTGGTCGATGGCGAGCACGCGGATGTTGCTCAGGATCGTTTCGGTCTGGAACGCCGTCTGCTGCGTTCCCTTCTTCACCATGATCACGTCAACGCGGTCGTTCGGCAGGATGAAGCCGCCGGCGCTGGTCGAGACGCTGATCTCGGTTGCAATCGCCCGTTTGCCCGCCGGCAGGATGGAGGACATCGTGCGGTTGCTGGCGTCGACAATCTTCTCGAGCCGCACCGGCTCATTGGCAAAGATCGGCAGCCTGACAATGGCGCCGTTGAGGTCGGCCATGGCCGACTCCCGATTCTTCTTGGTGATGAAGCCCGGCGCAACAGCCGATTCGGGCCAGGCCATCCAGCTCATGCTGTCCGCCGTGAGGCGGGAGCCGGTGGAGAGGTTGGATTTCGCCACCAGCACATCGACGGTCGCTTCCTTGACCATGCGCGGCTGCGCCGCTTGAATCTCGACGACCTGCTGGCCACCCATGTTGAGTGCCAGATAACCGGCAAGACCGGCCGCCGCTGCGGCAACAGACAAAATAATCAGACGTGCTGGTTTCATGATCAATTCCTGGAGAATCCAACGAAGTGTCCTCAATTGATCAGGAATTGGTGTAATTATGGTTAATGAACTTCTTAGTGCCACGGTTAATGAAGCGTTAAGCTTTCAATCCGGCGTTGCGGAGACTTTTCCGCTTTTTCAGGCAGAGTCAGGCAGGGGTGCGCAGGCCTTCCGGCAGAACCCCTCTTGTGGATGAAATGACGAGGCTGCTCCGGCTCAGATGGCGCGGTGGAGCACCATCTCCATCAGGGGCGACGAGGGATAGGCGATGAAACCGCCAATGCCGATCGCGATGCCGTATGGGATCTTCTTTTCCTGGAGGAGTGGCCGGGGAATGGGCAGGCCTATGGCCGTGATGACATTTCGCTGGCTGCGAATCAGCAGGATAAGGATGGTCAATGCACCACCGACGACGGCCACGTTGCCCATGTAGACGATCAGACTGTCGTTGAAGCCAAACCACACCGCGCTGGCTGTCAGCACCTTGGCATCACCACCGCCCATCGTGTTGAGCGCAAAGAGAACAAAGACCACGGCAAAAACGGCGAGACCCGCCAGGAGATGCCAGCCGATTTCCACGAGACCGAGACCTGCCAGCGGCGCAACAATGATGAAGGATGCCAGGAGGATTACCGACACACGGTTCGGGATCGTCATCGTGAACAGGTCTGAGAAGGCAGCAACGGCCATGCAGAGAGGGAAGATGACAAGGATGGCTGCTGCGATCATGAGCGGGCGTGTTCCTGATGAGCCGGATCAGCAAAGGCGCGAGCGCGCATCGCTGAAGGCCGGAGCCTTGCTTGACCGCTGACCGACCTCAAGGTCGAGAGCGCTCCAAGGCATTGCGTTCATTCACGTTCAAGCTGACAGACGCAATGCGTCAGACCGGCTTCAAATCACTTTGCAGCAAACCGCTTAAAAATATACAAACCTGCCTTCGTCGCCGAAGGCAGGTTTGGAATGGAACCAACAGGTAACAGCAGTCGGGCCACTGTTACTGGTTGTTGGTCACGTTGCCAGCGATCGTCGCGAACTTGTTGTTCAGCGCGCCGCCGAGCGACTTTGCACCGGTGATGATTGCGACGCCGATGAGGGCAGCGATCAGACCGTATTCAATGGCAGTTGCACCAGATTCGTCCTTCATAAGACGGGTAAGAAGCTTGGTCATTAGGGGTCTCCTGAGTCACATCTTTTAAAAATTTCGGCAGTACCGCCAACCGTTCCCGTTGATCGGATGCGTTGAGACTATCCGGGCTTCCTTGAAATCGGCTTAAGAGTTATGCTTAACGATAGCTTAACGGAAATTTGCCGGTATTCTGGTAAACATTCCGCGAAACAACCGTGTAGAATTTTCAATATTGTTCGCACAGGATTGCTCAATCCGCCTTACATTGCTCGCAGGTATATTGGGTGGAGCGAGTTACTTACTGCTCGAGCGAGCAAGTGTGATCCATTCTTGAACCCGCATCCAGAAATGCGCTCTGCGACGTCTCGTGCCGGCACGTCTGTGCCAACATCCGGCCGCGGTCCTGAAAGATTGACGAGCATGCTTAACGCGAATTTTACGTTTGCAGAACAGAGTGTTCCAAAATCCATCGGGACATAGCCATGCCTGTTTTGAATTCCGCCTTTAAGATGAAATTGTTTGCCGCGGGGATCGTTTCCCTTGTCATGGCGTCCGGTGCCGCAATGGCCGCAGACAAGAATGATGACCTCATTCGCGTCTTCATGAACCACGCGCGCGTACTGAAGCTCGATCGCGCCGTCGCCAAAGTTATCATCGGGAACTCGGACGTCGCAGACGCGACGGTGGCCGATTCGAAGACGATCGTGCTCACCGGCCGAAGCTTCGGCACGACCAATCTCGTTCTGCTCGATTCCACCGGAAATGCGATCCTCGACGAGCGCGTACTCGTGTCCATCGATGAAGGAAACACGGTCCGCGTCTTCCGCCAGACGGACCGGAGCGTCTATTCCTGCACACCGAACTGCGAAAAGAATTCCGTGCCCACCGGCAGCAATGCCGGCGCGGCCGCGGCGGCTACTCCGTCGGCCTCCATGGCACAATAAGAGCGGCCAGCTGCGCAAAACTGCTGGCCGGAGGAATTCGGCCGGCAATGGGCGATGTTCGAGAGGATCACACGCGACGCGGTTGGTCGGCGATTAGGAGAAATGGGCGTTGGCCAAGACGAGAAAGGCAGACCGGGTAACGCGACTGCGCAGACTGTTAAGGTCGAGCGAAGGCGCAACGGCGATCGAATTTGCCATTCTCGCCATCCCGTTCATGATGATCGTCTTCGCGACGTTCGAAACCTTCATCGCATTTACCGGAGAGCAGCTGGTTTCCAACGCCGTCGATACGATGGCGCGGCGGGTGCGCACAGGGCAGATCACATTCGGCCTGGGCCGCACGACCGATATGAAAGAGGTGGATTTCCGCACGGAGTTCTGCAAGCAGATCTCGGTGATGATCACCTGCTCCAATACAGAGGCAGCGGTAGCGGACAAGCTCTGGATCGATCTTGAACAGGTGACGAACTTCGCAGACATCCCGACAGCCGTTCCCCTCAAATTGACGAATGGCGGGAAGAACAAGGATCTCGACACCTCCCAGATCAAATACACACCCGGCGGTGCAGGCAAGATCAACATGCTTCGGGCCTATTACCGCTGGCCGATCACGACGGATCTGGTCCGTCCCTATATTTCGAACATCCAGTCGGAAGGTGCGACGAAGGGGCAATTCCTGATCGTGGCAACCAGCGCCTTCCAGAACGAGAATTACCCGTGAGCGCCCTGGTTGTCATAGCAAGACTGAAGAAGCTGGCGCGGTCTGCCGCGACGTCGCGCTTTCTCCGGGCGAAGGACGGCGTGGGCGCGGTCGAGTTCGCGCTGATCGTGCCGATCCTGCTCATCATCTACCTGATGTCCTTCGAGATCACGGTGGCGATCAGCATCACGCGCAAGACCACGCATGCCTCATCGGATATTGCCGACCTGGTGACACAGAAATCGACAGTGGACCGGGCCTTTCTGTCGACCATGCCCAATGTCGCCAAAGCGACCATCGCACCCTATTCTTCAAACGGGCTGACGCTCAAAATCAGTGGCATCAACATCGATGCCACTTCGGTCGCACGCATTGCCTGGTCCTGGCAGTCGACCGGTGGGGTGCCATACGCCGTTGGCTCTACAGCGACCATCCCCACCGACCTGGCGATCCCGAATTCTTTCGTCGTCCGCTCCGAACTCAGCCTGCCCTATTCGCTGCTGCTTTATCTTCCGGGCATGAGCGGCACCCAGAGGCAGAGCTTCACCATCAAGAAAGATTTCTATTATCGCCAGCGTGTCGGCAGTAATATCACCTGTTCCGATTGCTGAGGCCGGCCGGGCGTCGGCCGGCGTGGAAGGCCGGCAACTCTTTCGATGTTGGTATAGCAGAGCTGCAGCCCGCCTTCGCGCAGCCTGCTTTAACATCGGATTACGGCGCTTTTCACCATTTCCAGTGCAAAGAAGGTCCGCCTTCAACGCAGCGGTCTTTATTTATCTGCAATTCCGCGCGAAAACCGCTGTCTGAATTATCTCCAGACGTTTGGTGACCATGGCTCGCGCATTTCTCTTCGTTCTCGATTCCTTTGGCGTCGGCGGCGCGCCGGACGCAGAGATTTATGGCGACCTGGGCGCGAATACGCTGGGTCATATTGCGGAATTCTGTGCGCAGGGCTGCGCCGACCGCCAGGGATTGCGCGAAGGTCCGCTTGACCTGCCCAATCTGTCTGTCTTCGGACTCCTCCATGCAGCGAAAGCCGCCACCGGCCGGTTTCCAGCGGGAATGCCTTTGCCCGAGAAGACCTATGGAATCAGAGGTGCCGCCAGCGAGGTGTCGCGCGGCAAGGACACGCCCTCCGGCCATTGGGAGATCGCCGGCACGCCGGTCATGTTCGACTGGGGGTATTTTCCCGCCGAGGGCGACGCCTTTCCGGAAAAGCTGGTGAACCGGATCTGCAAGGCGGCGGAACTGCCGGGCATTCTCGGAAATTGTCATGCATCCGGGACGGACATCATCAAGCGGTTGGGCGAGGAGCATATCCGAACCGGGAAGCCAATCTGCTACACATCCTCTGACTCCGTCTTCCAGATTGCCGCGCACGAGGCCCATTTCGGCCTCGACCGGCTGCTCAGCCTCTGCGAGACCGTGCGCAAACTCGTGGACGACTACAATATCGGCCGGGTCATTGCCCGCCCCTTCGTGGGCGAGACAGCTGAAACCTTCGAGCGGACCGGCAACCGGCGCGACTATTCCGTTTTGCCGCCGGAGCCGACGCTCCTCGACCGATTGAAGAACGGGGGCCGCAAGGTTCACGCGATCGGCAAAATCGCCGACATCTTCGCGCATCAAGGGGTTTCCCAGCTCTGGAAGGCGAGTGGCAATACCGCGCTCTTTGACGCCACGCTGGAGGCGATGGACGAGGCGGGCGACGGCGATCTGGTGTTCACCAATTTCGTCGATTTCGACATGCTCTACGGCCATCGCCGCGATGTTGCCGGCTATGCGGCCGCACTCGAAGAGTTCGACCGCCGGCTTCCCGAGATCAACCGCAAGCTCCAACGCGGCGACATGGTGATCATCACTGCCGACCATGGCTGCGACCCCACCTGGCGCGGCTCGGATCATACGCGCGAGCGTGTGCCGGTGCTGGCCTATGGTCCGGGCATCAAGGCGCGCGACGTGGGCGTGCTGCCGACCTATGCCGATATCGGTGAAACGATCGCAACACATCTCGGCATCGAACCCGGCCGCCACGGACGGAGCTTCCTGTGACTGCAAAGCTGAAGAAGGCCGAGCTGCACCTGCATCTGGAAGCCGGCGCGCCGATTTCGCTGGTGCTCTCGCAGGCCGCGAAATACGGGGCCGACATGTCGCCCTTCATCCGTGATGGCGCCTATGTCTGGCATGACTTCACCACCTTCATTCACTGCTATGACGCGGCCGCCGCCCTCTTCAAGACGGAGGAGGATTTCGCGCTGCTCGCCGAAACCTATCTCACCGAAATCTCCGACGCGGGTGCCGTCTATGGCGAACTCTTCGTTTCGCCGGACCACGGCGTGTCCGCCGGTCTTTCGGCCCAGGCCTATATTGCCGGCATTTCGGAAGGGATGAAGCGCGCGAAGGCGAAATGCGGCATCGAAAGCCGCATGGTGGTCATCGGCGTGCGGCATCTCGGTGCAGAACGCGTGGAAGCGGCGGCGAAATTTGCCGCCGGGCGGCCCGATCCGCTGATCACCGGCTTCAACATGGCCGGCGAAGAGCGCTTCGGCAAGGTCGCCGACTTCACCCGCGCCTTCGACATCGCCCGTGACGCCGGACTTGGCATCACGATCCATGCCGGCGAGCTGGCGGGCGCGCAAAGCGTGCGTGACGCAGTAGACCTCGTTCGCCCTGCCCGCATCGGCCATGGCGTGCGCGCCATCGAAGACATGGATCTCGTTCGCCGGATCGCCGATCTCGGCATCGTGCTCGAGGTTTGCCCGGGCTCGAACATTGCGCTCAAGGTTTTCCCCGATTTCGAGAGCCATCCGCTGCGGACCTTCTTCGGCATGGGCGTGAAGGTGACGCTGAACTCCGACGATCCACCCTATTTCGACACATCGCTGGCGAAGGAATACGAGATTGCGAAGACGCGCATGGGGTTTTCCGATGCGGAGCTGAACGCGATGACCCGCACCGCCCTCGAAGCCGCCTTTGTCGATGAGGCAACGCGGGCGCGACTTCTTGCAATGATTTGAGGATTACGACCGTTCGCGTAGACGCGCGCCTTGCGGGAGGCCCGCATTCCGCTAAGACTATCTTTGAATAAGAGCAGACTGGAAGGCAAAGATGAACGGCGTCACGGTTATTTCCCATCCCCTCGTGCAGCACAAGCTGACGATCATGCGCAAGAAGGAAACCTCGACGGCCAGCTTCCGCCGGCTGCTTCGGGAAATCTCGACTTTGCTCTGCTACGAAGTCACCCGCGATCTGGAACTCACCACCGAGCGGATCGAAACGCCGCTGATGGAGATGGACGCACCGCTGCTCGAGGGCAAGAAGCTTGTCTTCGCCTCGATCCTGCGGGCCGGCAACGGTCTGCTTGAAGGCATGCTGGAACTGGTTCCGGCCGCCCGCGTCTCGCATATCGGCGTCTATCGCGACCATGAGACGCTCCAGCCAGTCGAATATTACTTCAAGGCGCCGGGCGATCTCGATGCGCGCCTCGTCATCGTGGTCGACCCGATGCTCGCCACAGGCAATTCCTCGATTGCCGCCGTCGACAAGCTGAAGGAACGCGGCGCGACCAATATCCGCTTCCTCTGCCTGCTGGCTGCGCCCGAAGGTATCAAGAATTTCACGGAAGCGCATCCGGATGTACCGGTCTTCACCGCCGCCATCGACGACCATCTGAATGAGCTTGGATATATTGTTCCCGGTCTCGGCGATGCCGGCGACCGCATGTATGGCACGAAGTAAGCCGTCACCGAAAAGCCTATTTTTCGCCGCATTTCACGCGGTGTTAACCAGCCAATTCAAAATGGCCCGCCCGCACCTCGTACGGGCGGGCCATTTTTTGAATTTCATAACTTCTGTCAGGAATAGTGTTCCCATTGCGAAGGCGGACAAGGAAGCTGCCGCGCAAAACAGGGATAAGAAGAATGAACCGCTTTCTGTTTGTAGCAGTTGCGGCAGCGCTGTCTGCCGTCTATTTCGGGCAAGCTCACAAGACACTCGAGAACACTGCCGCCACCGCGCAGGCACCGGGCGTCGACATGCAGGCAACGACCGCAGCCACCACACCGGTCTCCATCTCCGCCCCTGGCGAAGAGGCGATCAAGGCTGGTGCCGGCGGACATTTCAACGCCAGCTTCCGGGTCAACGGCCGCGACGTTGACGGGCTGGTCGATACGGGCGCCACCTTCGTCGCCATCAATGAGCAGACCGCCAAGCGCATCGGCATCAGCGGCTCCGACCTCGACTACCGATACGCCGTCACGACGGCAAACGGCACGACGCAAGCCGCCCATGTCACCCTCGACCGTCTCGAAATCGGGTCGGTGCGTGTGCGCAATGTCGATGCCTATGTGCTGAAGGACAAGTCACTTTCCGGAATGCTGGTCGGCATGAGCTTCATGAGCAAGCTCAAGTCCTACAAGGTGCAGGACGGCGTGCTTTATCTGAAGAACTGAGCGCGGGCACAAATGCGGTCGCCGGGTAATTGCCCGGCGCAATCATCAGGATCAAATCTTTTCAACGACAGCCGGGCGCGGCATATGCCTGCCTTCGACGATCCTGTAGCTCCCCAGAAGCACCTCGCGTGCCCTTGCGGCCGATGCTTCGTCGCGGGCGTGGATACGGGCGATGATATCGCCATTCTCGACCTTCGTCCCCAACGGCAGGAAATCCGTGAACCCTACGGAATGATCGACCGTATCGCTGGGCACGATACGCCCCCCACCGAGGCCGATCACGGCCATGCCGATCTCGCGGGCGGCGCACAACGTCAGCACACCGGCCTGCGGCGCTTCGACGACCAGCTCGACTTCTGCCTTTGGCATATGTGCCCATGGCCGCTCGACGAAATCCGCCGGGCCGCCAAGGCTTGCAATCATGCGGCCAAACGTTTCCAGCGCCCTGCCCGAGCTTATCGACTCTTGTGACTTCAACAGTCCTTCGTCCGAACTAGAAACCACGCCAGCAGACAGCAGCATTTCTGCCGCCAGCGCCAGCGTGACCGTCTCGCTGCGCGTCCCGCGCTTACGTCCTTTCAGGAAATCCAGCGCGTGGATGACTTCCAGCGCATTGCCGGCGCAATCGGCGAGCGGCTCGTTCATGTCGGTGATCAGCGCCGTGGTCTTGACGCCCGCGCCATTCGCCACCTCGACCAGCGAGCGGGCTAGTGTTCGGGCCTCCACAAGGTCGGTCATGAAGGCGCCGCTGCCAACCTTGACGTCCAGCACCAGCGTCTCGAGCCCGGCAGCGAGTTTCTTGGAGAGGATCGAGGCCGTGATGAGCGGCACGCTGTCCACTGTCGCGGTCACGTCGCGAATGGCGTAAAGGCGCTTGTCGGCGGGAGCGAGGTCACCCGTCTGCCCGATGATGGCGCAGCCGGCCTCGCGCACGGTTTTGCGAAACAGCGCCTCGTCCGGCATGATGTTGTAGCCGGCGATGGATTCCAGCTTGTCGAGCGTGCCGCCTGTATGACCGAGCCCACGGCCCGAGATCATCGGCACGGCGAGGCCGAGCGATGCGACAATGGGGGCCAGCATCAACGAAACGTTGTCGCCGACGCCGCCGGTCGAATGCTTGTCGGCAATGGGACGACCAATGTCCGACCAGTCAAGCACATCGCCGCTGTCGCGCATGGCCAGCGTCAGCGCCACGGTCTCTTCCCGGCGCATGCCCTTGAACCAGACCGCCATGGCAAAGGCCGCGACCTGGCCTTCGGAGATCTCGCCCTTCGTGAAGCCGTCGACGAAGCGGGCGATCTCCTCAGCCGTCAGCGTCTCGCCATTGCGTTTGCGGAGAATGGTTTCCTGCGGCAGCACCGGCCCGCACCTTAATAGGCTGCGGTGTTGGGCTTGGCGGGCGTATCGCCGAGCGTGGCGAGAATATCGCCCAGCAAGCCGGATGCGCCGAAGCGGAAAGTTTGCGGGCCTGCCCAGCCCGGACCCATGATTTCATCGGCCAGCCCGAGATAGATGGCGGCATCTGCCACGGTGCGAACACCGCCGGCGGGCTTGAAACCGGCGGGCTTGCCGGACGCCTTGATCTCTTCCAGCATGATGCGCGCGGCTTCCGGCGTCGCATTGACGCGGACCTTGCCGGTCGAGGTCTTGATGAAATCCGCGCCTTCCTTCAGCGCGATGGCCGAGGCCTCGCGAATGAGGGTTTCGTCTTCCAGATTGCCGGTTTCAAGAATGGTCTTCAGCTTGACCGGGGCCTTGCAGCGCTCGCGGATCGCGGCGATCATCAACCGGGCGGATGCCTTCTGGCCGATCATGAACTCCTTGTAGGGGATGACGAGGTCGATCTCGTCGGCGCCATCGGCAATGGCCTGCTCGGTCTCGGCAATCACCGTTTCCAGCGGCAATTCGCCGGAAGGGAAGTTGACGACGGTGGCGATCTTGATCGGGCTGCCCGAACCCAGAATGCCGCGCGCCTGCGCGACGAAGCGCGGCCAGATGCAGATCGCGGCCGTGTTGCCAAACCTAGTCTGAGCGTCGGCGCAGAGCTTTTCGATAGCGGCCGGGGTGCAATCGTCGTTGAGATTGGTGAGGTCGAGGCAGGCGAGCGCTTTCGCTGCCACGGCCTTGAGGTCGGTCGATGTCATGTCAGTGTTCTCCAGCGATCATGTCTTTCAGGATCGTGGCCAGCCGGGCTCCGCCGACCGGGGCCATATCCTTGGTTTCATGATGCGACAGTTCGTTGCCGGTCATGCCGGCAGCGTAGTTGGTGATGACGGAGGCGGCGGCCACCTTCATGCCGAGGAAGCGGGCGAGGATGGCTTCAGGCACGGTCGACATGCCGACCGCATCCGCGCCCATCACGCGGGCCATGCGGATTTCCGCCGGCGTCTCGAAGCTCGGGCCGGAGAACCACATGTAGACGCCGTTCTTGAGCAGCACGCCGGTCTTCATCGCTGCGCGCTCCATGTCGGCCGCCATATCGGCGTCATAGGCATTGGTGAGCCCGACGAAACGGGCGTCCGTTTCCTCGCCGATCAGTGGGTTGCGGCCGGTAAAGTTGATGTGGTCGGAAATGCGCATGACCGAACCCGGCGGCATGTCCTCACGCAGCGAGCCTGCCGAATTGGTCAGGATGAGATGCGTGACGCCGATGCCATGCAGCACTTCGAGCGGCCGGCGCATGGCTGCGGCATCGCCCTTTTCGTAATAATGGACGCGGCCTGAGAGCATGATCACCGGCACGCCGTTCAGCCTGCCCGCGACCAGTTCACCGGCATGGCCGGAGACAGCGCTGACTGGAAAGGCCTCGAGCTCGGAATAGGGAATGCGGGTGACGACATCAACCGCTTCGACCAGACTTCCGAGGCCGGAGCCCAGGACAATGCCATGGCGCGGCAGCAGGCCGTCGAGCTTCGAGACCAGAAGATCGATCGTCGCCCTCATCCGATCACCCCGGTTTCGAAACTATGCGGCAGAAGCTCGTTCATCGTCATCGTCTTCTTCACGCCCGCCTCGTCGCAGAGATAGATGCGCGTATTCACGCTCGCAAATTCCTTGATGCGCTGACGGCAGCCGCCGCAGGGCGGGCAGAGAGCCAGCTTCTCGGCGATAACGGCGATCTCGACGATTTGTTTCGCCCCACCCATGACCATGTGGCTGATGGCGGTCGTTTCGGCGCACCAGCCTTCCGGGAAAGCGAGGTTCTCGATATTCGCGCCGGCATAAATCTTGCCGTCCTCGGCGCGTATGGCCGCACCGACGGGGAATTTCGAATAGGGCGCGTGGCAGAGCGCCATCGCCTTCTTCGCGGCTTCGTAAAGGTCTGCAGACATCTCAGCGCTCCTTCACATAGGGCACGCCCGAGGCCTTGGGCGGCGAAGCCTTGCCGATGAAGCCTGCGAGCAGGATCACGGTCAGGACATAGGGCAGCGCCTGGATGGCCTGATCCGGAATGCTGCTCATGATCGGCAGATCGGCATTCTGGCTGTAGATGGACAGTGCATCGAGAAAGCCGAATAGGAGGCAGGTGATGAGGATGTTCTTCGGCTTCCAGTTGGCGAAGACGAGAGCGGCGAGCGCGATGAAGCCGCGGCCGGCAGACATGTTCTTCACGAACCCATTGGCCAGCGCCATGGAGAGATAGGCCCCTGCCAGACCGCAAAGCATGCCGCCGCAGATGACGGCGAGATAGCGCATGCGCACCACCGAGATGCCGGCCGTGTCGACCGCACCGGGATTTTCGCCGACGGCGCGAAGTCTGAGGCCGAAGCGGGTCCGATAAAGCACCCACCAGGTAATCGGGACCATGGCGAAGGCGAAATAGGTTAGAAGATAGTGCCCGGACAAGAGGTCTGAATAGATCGGACCCAGCACCGGCACGTCACGGACGGCATCCGCGCCGGGGAGTTTGTAGGTCGAAAGCCGCGCGTCGGCCGAAAGTGCCGGCGTGCGACCCCCTTGGGCAAACCAGGCCTGGCCGAGAATGACCGTTGCGCCAGCGGCTATGAAGTTGATCGCGGTGCCGGAGACGATCTGGTCGCCGCGCTGGCTGATCGAGGCATAGCCGTGGACCAGCGAGAAGGCGACGGAGACCAGCATGGCGGCGCCGATGCCAGTGATGGCCGAGCCGGTGACGGCGGCGGTTGCAGCGCCCGCAAAGGCGGCCGCCAGCATCTTGCCCTCGAGGCCGATATCGACCACGCCGGAGCGTTCTGCATAGAGGCCAGCGAGCGCTGTCAGGATCAACGGCACCGAGACGCGAATGGTGGACTGAAGGAGGACGACGATTGTGTTGGTATCCATGGTTCAGACCCCTGCTGCCGCTTCGCTGCGCGATTTGCCGGCCCGCGCGAAGAAGGCTGTGATGGCGGGACGGAACATATGCTCGAGCGCGCCGGCAAACAGGATGACGAGCCCCTGAATGACGACGATCATGTCGCGGGTGATTTCCGGCATGTCGAAAGAAAGCTCGGCGCCGCCCTGGTAGAGCATGCCGAAGAGAATGGCGGCGAGCACGATGCCGAGCGGATGAGACCGGCCCATCAGCGCCACCGCAATCCCGACAAAGCCGGCACCGGTGACGAAATCCTGCTGGATGCGATACTGGTCACCCATGATCGGGTTCAGCGCCATCAGCCCGGCGAGTGCGCCGGAAATCAGCATGGCAATGATCACGATGCGCTTGCTCTTCATGCCGGCAAAGCGCGCCGCATGCGGCTGGAAGCCCATGGTGCGCATTTCATAGCCCAGCCGCGTGCGCCAGATCAGCACCCAGACGACGAAGGCCGCAACCAGCGCTACGAGGAAGGAGAAATTGAAGGGCGCGCCGCCGATATCGAGCCCGAAAATCGACAGCAACCCGCCGAGCTTTGGCAATTGCCCGCCCTCCTCGAAGGTGCGCGATTGCGCGGCCATCTGGCCGAGGGGCTTGAAGACGTTCAAGAGCATGTAGAGCATCAGGTTCGATGCGATGTAGTTGAACATGATCGTGGTGATCACGATATGGCTGCCGCGATAGGCCTGCAGCCAGGCCGGGATGAGCGCCCAGAGAGCACCGAAAAGCATCGAACCGAGGCTCGCCAGCACGAAGACGAGATACCAGGGCATGGTGTGGTCGAAGGTCAGGCAGGCCGCGGCGACACCGATCCCGCCGACATAGGCCTGACCTTCCGCACCGATATTGAACAGCCCGGCATGAAAGGCGACCGCCACCGAAAGGCCCGTGAGAATGAAATAGGTCGCATAGTAGAGCGTGAAGCCGATGCCCTCGCCCGAGCCGAACGCGCCGGTGACCATGATGCGCGCAGCTTCCAGCGGGTTTTCACCCACGAAGACCACGACGATACCGGCCACGAGGAAGGCGACGGCGAGGTTGACGAGCGGGATCAGGGCGTATTCGACCCAACCGGGAAGTTTGGCGAAAGGGGTGCTCATTCGGCGGCCTCCAGCTTCTGTTCCACACCGGCCATCAACAGGCCGAGTTCGCCTTCGGAGGCATCCGGATTGCGCTCGCCGGCGATGCGGCCGGCAAACATGACGATGATACGGTCGGCGAGCGAGCGGATTTCGTCCAGCTCCACCGAGACGAGCAGGATCGCCTTGCCCTGATCGCGCATTTCGATGATGCGCTTGTGGATGAATTCGATCGCTCCGACGTCCACCCCGCGCGTCGGCTGGCCGATGATCAGCACTTCGGGGTTGCGTTCCATCTCGCGCGCCAGAACGATCTTCTGCTGGTTGCCGCCGGAGAAATTGGCGGTCTTGAGCCGCGGGTTCGGCGGGCGGATGTCGTATTGCTCGATCTTCTCCATCGCGTCCTTGCGGACGGCTTCGACATCGAGAAGGAAGGATTGGCCGAATTTCCGGTCGCCGTGATAGCCGAGCATCGCGTTCTCGGCTTCCTCGAATTTCAGCACGAGGCCGGTGTGGTGGCGGTCTTCCGGGACATGGGCGAGACCGCGACGGCGCATGTCGGCCGGGTCGCCGGGGCCGGTGACATCCACCGGCTGTCCGCTGAGCGTGACTGTGCCGCTCGTGGCCGAGCGCATGCCCGCGATGGCTTCCAGAAGCTCGGACTGGCCGTTGCCTGCGACGCCCGCAATGCCAACGATTTCGCCGGCGCGAACGTCGAAGGAGACGTTGTCGACCATGGTCACGCCGCGGCTGTCACGGACGGTCAGGTTGCGGACCGAAAGCTTGACTTCGCCCGGCTTTGCCTCGCCCTTTTCGACATGCAGGAGAACGCGGCGGCCGACCATCAACTCGGCGAGTTCCTCGACACTGGTCTCCGACGTCTTGCGGGTCGCGACCATTTCGCCGCGGCGCATGACGGAGACTTCGTCGGTGATCGCCATGATTTCCCGCAGCTTGTGGGTGATGAGAATGACCGTCTTTCCCTGCTCCTTCAGCTGCGCGAGGATGCGGAAAAGGTGATCGGCCTCGGCGGGCGTCAGCACACCCGTCGGCTCGTCGAGGATGAGGATATCGGCCTTGCGATAGATGGCTTTCAGGATTTCGACGCGCTGCTGCACGCCGACGGGAAGCTCCTCGATGATCGCATCGGGATCGACTTCCATCTCATACTGCTCTTCGAGCCGCTTCAACTCGGCGCGCGCCTTGGTGATGCCCTTGGTCAGGATCGCGCTTTCCTCGGCACCCAGCATGATGTTTTCCAGCACGGAGAAATTCTCGACGAGCATGAAATGCTGGTGGACCATGCCGATGCCGGCAGAGATCGCAGCCTTGGAATCCTTGATATTGGCCTTCTGGCCGGAAATGAAAATCTCGCCGCTATCGGCCTGATAGAAGCCATAAAGAATGGACATCAACGTCGACTTGCCGGCACCGTTTTCGCCGATAATGCCGTGGATCGTCCCCTTGGCGACCTGGAGATTGATGTTCTTGTTGGCATGGACGGCGCCGAAACGCTTGTCGATGCCCTTGAGTTCTATCGCAAAATCGCTCATGTCAAACCGTTTTCAGATGATGACCGGCCCCAACGGCATTGCTGTCAACGTTGACTGGCAAATTGCCGCTTGTAAAGCCCGGCCCGAAACCCGGGCACTCTGGAGGACGACAAAGATGAGCCAGACAGAAGACGACCGCATTGCCCGACTTGAGGAACATGCGGCACATCAGGCAAGAATGATCGAGGAGCTGTCGGGCGAAGTGGCCCGCCAGTGGAAAATCATCAATGCGATGCAGGTGAAACTCGACCGCCTGGCCGAGCGCTTCATGGCGCTGGAAGAGGCATCCATCGAGGCCCATCCGGTGAGCCGCCCACCGCATTTCTGACCGGATCGAGGCTTCGCCTCACCGCCAATGGCCTTCGCCCGCCGATGAGCGCAAAATCCGCATTCCCCAGCCGTCTTGCTTTTCTTATCCGGCAAAAAAGAGACCGCTCCCGGATGAGCCGGGAGCGGTCCTGATATCGTCAACCGATCAATAGGGGCACTTTTCGTCCGACATGTAGTCGTGGACCTGCACCTTGCCGGATTCGATGTCAGCGCGCGCCTTCTTGACGGCGGCTTCCATTTCCGGGGTCACGAGCTTCTTGTTGTTGTCGTCCATGGCAACATCAACGCCCTTTTCCTTCAGGCCGAGCACGTCGATGCCAGGTTTGAACGTGCCGTCCTTGCCGGCCTTGAACGAGTCATAGACGGCAACGTCCACGCGCTTCATCATCGAGGTCAGAACCTTGCCCGGCTGCAGGCCGTTCTGGTTGCTATCAACACCGATGCCCAGCTTGCCAGCGTCTGCGGCAGCCTGGAGAACGCCAACGCCGGTGCCGCCGGCAGCGTGGTAAACCACGTCAGCGCCCTGCGAGATCTGCGACTTGGTGATTTCGCCGCCCTTGACCGGGTCGTTCCATGCCGACGGGTCAGAACCCGTGTAGGCCTGCAGAACCTTCGCGTCAGCCTTGACCGACTTCACGCCGCCGGCATAGCCGCAGGCGAAACGGTGGATGAGCGGGATGTCCATGCCGCCGACGAAGCCGACGGTGCCGGACTTGGCAGCCATGGCAGCCATGACGCCGGCGAGGTAGGAGCCTTCCTGTTCCTTGAAGAGGATCGACTTGACGTTCGGCGCCTTCACGACGGTGTCGATGACGACGAAGTTGGTCTTCGGGAATTCAGCCGCGACCTTGGTCATGGCTTCCGTCCACATGAAGCCCGCGGTCACGATCGGGTTGTCGCCATCCTTGGCGAATTTGCGCAGCGCCTGTTCGCGCTGGGCTTCATTGGAGATTTCGAATTCGCGGAACTTGGTTCCGGTTTCCTTGGTGAACTTCTCAGCGCCATGGAAGGCAGCTTCGTTGAACGACTTGTCGAACTTGCCGCCAAGGTCGTAGATGATGGCCGGCTTGGCGTCTGCGGCCAGCACGGGAGCGGCCATGGCCGCCGTGGCCAGGAGACTGAGAACGAATTTCTTCATTTTTGAAAGCCCTGTTTTCTGATGTTTTCGGGTCTTTCCGCTGCCCTTCCACTGCAAGGCCGCGGAACGCCGGCCTCCCCTCTAGAAGGACCAAGCTTGAGGCATCCTTGCATGCCGAAAAAGAAAATTCATCAAAAATTTCTCAACCGGTCAAAAAAGATTGGGTACGGATGCGGCCCGCAAAAGCCGCAACCGTACCCATGTTCGAATTAGCAAACCTTCAATCAATAGCGCATGTTACGCCCGTTCCGCGCAGGCCGCAGTAGCCGCCGGGATTCTTCGCCAGATATTGCTGGTGATAGTCCTCCGCCAGATAGACCGGACCGGCCGGCGCAATCTCCGTCGTGATCTCGGCCCGAACACCGCTTTCCTTCAATGCTTTCTGGAAGGCATCGCGTGCTGCAAACGCCGCCTTCAGGTCGGCATCGTCATACGTGTAGATGGTCGAGCGATAGGTCGTACCGACATCATTGCCCTGTCGCATGCCCTGCGTCGGATCATGCGCCTCGAAGAAGGATTTCAGCAGAGCGTTCAGGCTCACGACCTTGGGATCGTAGACCACCAGCACGACTTCCGCATGGCCCGTCAGGCCCGTCACCGTTTCCTGGTAGGTCGGGTTGGGCGTGAAGCCGCCGGCATAGCCGGCCGCCGTAACCCAGACGCCGGGAATCTTCCAGAAGTGGCGTTCTGCGCCCCAGAAGCAGCCCATACCGAGCAGAATGCGCTTCATGCCGTCCGGATAGGGACCGGCCAGCGGGCGTCCGTTGACGAAATGCGTTTCCGAGGTCGGAATCGGTTCAGGACGACCGGGCAGCGCGCGCGCCGGATCGGGCATGACGGTCTTCTTGTTCATCAGATCGGTCAGGAACATGGTCATCTCCTTATACACGAGGGAACGGGATTACGCCTTCCGAAGCATGGCAGATCGGTCGGGCGGCATGCGAGGCGGATCAAAGAGTGTCGCGGTCAGCTCAGGCCGAAAAGCGGCCAGCGGGCTTCTTGCGCTTGTAGCCGAGGACCCAGAAGATCAGGGCCAACCCGAGGAACAGCGCGAAGGCCGGCTGGTTGAACACGCTCAGCAGCATGTTCTGTAGCTGCGCGCCATCCGGCAGGCCGCCGACATAGGCTTCGGCCTTTTCAAGGGCCTTCGGTGCTACAAACTCCACGACGGTCAAACCGGGCGTCATCACCGGCCCATCGGCGGCGAAGGACTGGATCGTGTCTGCCGTGCCGGCAACGACGGCGGCGGCCAAAAAGAACACGCTGAACAAGCGCAGCAGGAAGCGCATGACCCTCTATCTCATTCACTATGGCTGTTGACGAACGATCCCGCCCGAGCGGCCCCAAAACCGGTTTCATGTCCTGCCGGCCACACGCTCAAGTCGGTCCACTTTATCGACTTGTGCCATAAATAGAAAGCCGGGAAGGTGAGAACAATGGTCCCCTCATCACGTCTTCGTCATCAGGCCGTCACAAGCGGCAACTTTTTCGGAAGAAAGCAGTTGATCCTTTCGATTTGATCGGTATATATCCGCCCGGCCTGCCGACAAAAAGCAAATTGACGGCGCAAAGATCAGGGAATTACCAATACGGCAATCTCCCCGCGGCCGCCGATGAAAACCACGGCGGATCAAGGCATGGACAGGTGGCCGAGTGGTTTAAGGCGCACGCCTGGAACGCGTGTGTACGTGAAAGCGTACCGAGGGTTCGAATCCCTCTCTGTCCGCCATTTTTCTCTAAAATTCTACATGTGAACGATTGCACGCTGCCCGGCACGCGTTGCTGGCGCAACCGCTGTATGTACCTGCGCATTGGCTGATCGTCTTTCCAAAAACGCAAAATCCCCGCAAGTGCGGGGATAAGCGCATGCGACGGGGAAGGGTTTCGGAACGTGCTGCCTTCAATGCAGCCCAAACTCCCCCAGCAACTCCTCTCTCAACTTCACGAAGCCGCCCTCGCTGCGGTTGCGGGGCCGCGGGAGGTCCACCTCGATCTCACGGATGCGACCGCCCTTGTCCTTTGGCAGCACCAGCACGCGGTCGGCGAGATAGATGGCTTCTTCCAGATCGTGCGTGACGATGATCATCGTCACCTTTTCCTCGCGCCAGATGCGGGAGAGTTCTTCCTGCATGGTGAGCTTGGTCATGGCATCCAGCGCGCCCAGCGGTTCATCGAGGAGGAGAATTTCAGGCTGGATGGCGAGTGCGCGGGCAATGCCGACACGCTGGGCCATGCCGCCGGAGAGCTGCGACGGATAGGCTTCGACGAAATCGGCGAGCCCGACGAGCTGGACATGGTGGCGGGCGCGCTGGCGGGCTTCGTCGCGGGAGAGGCCGCGCACTTCGAGCGGGAAGGCGACGTTTTCGATCACAGTGCGCCAGGGCAAGAGTCGCGGTTCCTGGAAGATCACCGCACGCTCCGTGCCCACGCCGTGGACAGGCTCGCCGTCAATCAACACGCGGCCTTCGTCGGCCTCCTCCAGCCCCGCAAGCACACGCAGCAGCGTGGTCTTGCCCGAGCCGCTGGCGCCGACGATGGCGAGGCATTCGCCGCCGCGGATATGGAGGTTGACGCCTTTCAGCACGTTCAGCGCGCGGCCGTTGATGTTGAAGGTCTTGGAAAGATCGCGGATCGTGACCTCGCCCCGGAGCGTTTCGGGTGCAGTCGTCGTCATGTCAAACCTCACTTCCTGGGACGGAAGGCCGGGGCCCAATGCACCGGCCTTTCACTGACGGTCAGTTGCTGGCGAAGCGCTCGGGCGTGTAGAGCACGTTCTCGACCTTGATCTGGTCCTTCTTGATCTGCCCGCCGCGCACGAGGATATCGATCCAGAACTGGATGTCGCGGTCGGTTGCCTTGGCGCCGGGACGCAGGCCGTAGCCGGTGAAATATTGGGCGATATCGCCGTTTCCGCCGCGCGCGGTCAGCACTTTGGCGATGATCTTCTTCGTTTCTTCCGGATGGTTCTGGGCGTAGTCGAGCGCGCGCTGCGACTGTTCGACGAAGATCTGCGCGGCCTTGGGATGCGCCTTGATCCAGTCGCGGCGAAGCACCACGAAGCCGCCGGCGATTTCGCCGAGAACATCCGTATCGCCGAAAATCTTCTGGAGGCCGCCATTCTTCAGCGCGGCACCTTCAAACGTCTTCTGCCAGTAGCCGAAGGCAGCCACGTCCACCTGTTTCGAGCGCAGAACCTGCTCCAGCTGCGGGCCGGGCACGGTGACGAGCTTGGCGGCGTTTTCCGGCAGGCCGACGGAGTGCAGCGCCTCGCGCACCGTGTAGTCGAGATGGGCGCCGAGCGTGTTGACGGCAATCGTCTTGCCCGCAAGGTCCTTGATCGACTTGATCGGGCTTCCATCCAGCGAATAGAAGATGCTTTCCGTCTTCTGATTGATGCCGTTGGACGGATAGGCCGCAACGAAATCATTGCCGCCGGCAATCGAGTTGAGCACGGCCGATGTTGCGGCGCTGCCGAGTTCGACATTGCCGGAGGCCAGTGCGAAGAGCGAAGCCGGGCCACCCTGGGCATAGCCGACATTTTCTATTGTGATGCCGGTGCCATCGAAATAGCCGAGTGCGGCGGCAAGTTCATGGCCGGACAGACCGCCCTGATCGGCGAGGTAGCGGATCTTGACCTCTTCGGGACCGGCGGCAAAGGCAAAGCCCATGGGCGTCGAGAGGAAGAGGCTGGCGGACAGGGCCGCGAGCGCATTGAAACGGCGGCGGTTGATGTTGGTGGTCATGGTGTTCTCTCCTTGATTAATGGGTGTGGTGCGACTGTTCAGGGCTTTGCGGGCGCCCAGCGGCACAGTCGTTTCTGAAGGGTTTCGAGAATGGCGTTGGCGACGAGGCCAAGGGCTGCAAGCAGCAGGATCGCGCCGAACATCAGCGGGATCTGGAAATTGTATTGCGCGTTCATCACCTGGAATCCGAGGCCGCTATTGGCGCCGATCATTTCGGCGGCAATGAGCAGCAGGAGCGCGGTGGTGGCGCTGAGGCGCAGGCCGACAAATATCTGCGGCAGGGCGCCCGGCAGCACGACGCTGCGGAAGATATGCGAGCGGCGGGCGCCATAGACGCGGGCCATTTCGATGAGCTTGGGGTCGGCCTGTTTCACACCGCCGATGGTGGCGAGCAGGATCGGGAAGAGCGTGGCCCAGAAGATCACGAAGACCTTCGAGGTTTCACCCAGGCCCAGCAACAGGATGAAGACCGGATAGAGCGCCAGCGCCGAGGTCTGGCGCAGTAGCTGCAGGATCGGATCAAGCGCACGCTCGATGATGCGGATCTCGCCCATGAAGAGGCCGAGCGGAATGCCAAGCGCGACCGCTGCCGCAAAGGCGATGCCGGCGCGCTGGAGGCTGATGGCGACATCGCGCCAGAGCGGGCCGGAGATGAAGCCGTTCGTCACCGCCTCGAAGATACGGTCCAGCGGCGGGATGACCGCCGGATTGACCCACCCGGCGGTTGCCGACACCTGCCAGAGGACGGCGAGCGCGATGATCGAACCGTAGCGGACGACCGCACCCTGAACGCTGCCCCGGACAAGCCGGCCAATCGCGCCCGTGGAGAAGGCGGGGCCGGCCTGTCGGGACCTCAGTCCGCCCGTCTTCGACGGGGCGGAGTTCAGCGGATAGGACTGTTCGATATCGAGCGCCATGGGAATGTCCTCTGATCTGGTGTCTGTCGGTTATTCGGCGGCCTGGACAGCGCCTTGCGCCAGAGTCCAGCGGTTCTGCGGGAACGGCAGGCCGAGATTTTCGCGCAGCGTCCTGCCCTCGTATTCCGTGCGGAACAGGCCGCGGCGCTGCAGTTCCGGAATGACCAGATCGACGAAGTCGTTGAGGCCGGTCGGCAGCCACGGCGGCAGGATGTTGAAGCCATCGGCGGCCTCGTTCTCGAACCATTCCTGCAGCGTGTCGGCAATCGTCGCCGGCGTGCCGACGAGGGTGAAATGGCCGCGAGCAGAGGCTACCCACTGATAGAGCTGGCGGATGGTGAAATTGTTTTCGTCGGCGATCTGGCGGATGAGCGCCTGGCGGCTCTTCATGCCCTCGGTCGGCGGGGCGGGCGGCAACGGGCCGTCGAGATCGGCGCCGGTGAGGTCAAGCTCGCCGCCGGTCAGGCCCTTGATCAGGGCGAGGCCGTCTTCTTCGAGGATGAGGCTCGTCAGGCGCTCGTATTTTTCCTTCGCTTCGTCCAGTGTGTGGCCGACGAAGGGCGAGACGCCGGGCATGATGAGAACATGATCCGGATTGCGGCCTAGACCACGAGCGCGCGCCTTGATGTCGCGGTAGAATTCCTGCGCCGTCTCGATGTGCTGGTGGGCCGTGAAGATGACTTCCGCCGTCTGGGCGGCTAGGCCGCGACCGTCATCCGATTGACCGGCCTGCACGATGACCGGGTGGCCCTGGCGTGAGCGCGAAACATTCAGCGGACCGCGCACCTTGAAATGCTCTCCGCGATGGTTGGTGTAGTGCACCTTCGTGGGATCGAAGAAGCGGCCGGTCTCGCGGTCGCGGATGAAGGCGTCGTCCTCGAAACTGTCCCACAGTTTCTTCACCACTTCGACGAATTCGCCGGCACGGCGATAGCGGAAGGCATGCGGGTGCTGATGGTCGAGGTTGAAGTTCTGCGCGGCGGATTCGGTCGCCGTCGTCACCACGTTCCAGCCGGCGCGACCATCGGAAATGAGATCGAGCGAGGCGAACTTGCGGGCAAGATTGTAGGGCTCCTCATAGGTCGTGGAGGCGGTGGCGATGAAGCCGAGATGGGTGGTGAACGGGGCGAGCGCCGAGAAGAGCGTCACCGGCTCGAAGCCCGCCACCTTGGCATTGCCACCCTCGATGCCGCCGCCAAAGGCAATCGCCAAGCCGTCGGCGAGGAAGTAGGCGTCGAACAGGCCGCGCTCGGCCGTCAGAGCCAGCTGCTTGTGAAATTCGAAGCTGGTTGCGCCGTCTGCCGGCTGGTCGGGGTGACGCCAGGCTGCGATGTGCTGGCCGCCGCCGGGAAGGAATGCACCTAGTCTGATCTTGCGTGTCATGATCGTGATCTCCGTGGAGTTAAGGGTCTCGGCACGCCTCGCCTCTCCGCGCGGACGCCGCTTCTCGGATGTTGTTTTCGGGTGTTCAGAAACCTGCCGCGACCGCTTCCTGATGAAGCCGCAAATGGCTCACCGGCGCCAAGCTTCGCTCCTGTTGGCGGTATTGCGGAAGGTAGGGAGCAAGCTGCTCGACGGCACGATCAAGGCGTTCGAGAACGGCCTTGTTGGCAAGCCTGCCCTCGATGAAATCGCGTTCGGACACATAGACGCCGGTGGCCAGCGTCTGGGCTTCGAAGAAGGCAAAGAGCGGGCGCAGCTGGTGCTCGATGATGAGTGCGTGCTTTTCGCCGCCGCCGGTTGCGGCAAGCAGGATCGGCTTGCCGGCAAGCCAGGTCGGGTCGATGAGATCGAAGAGATGCTTGAAGAGGCCCGGATAGCTGCCCTTGTAGACGGGGCTTGCGATGACGACCGCCTTGGCCTGAACAATGCGATCAACGATGCGGCGGGCTTCCTCGCCGAGATCGTTGAAGCTGCGGGCAAGGCCCAGCTCCGGCCCGAACTGGCCGAGGTCGTAGACTTCGGAAGCGTGGTCAAACCGATCGGCGGCGCGGCGAACAGCTTCCTCAGCCAGCCCGCGGGTCTTGGAGGGAGAGCTGAAGCTGCCGGAAAGGCCGACGATTCCAGGCTTGGACGGGTGGGCGGACATGTGCATCTCCTTCGCGTTATTGTCTATCTTATAAATAGACTAATCTCACGAACGCATTTCCGTCCATTCCATATTGAGGCGCAGAAAGAGATGCGGTGATCTCTCTTGCACGGCCCCAGCGATAGAATTTCTCTCCGCGATTTTCTCAGAGATTTTGCGCAAAGATTTCGGGGCCAGAATCCCGCTCCGGATCCTGACCCCGATGATTTTATGCTCTGTCCGGTGCGGTCTTACGGCAGGCGGGCAACGGAACCGCGAGCAGCCAAACGACCGCCCGAGGCAATGCGTTCGGCGATCTGGCGGGCCTGCTCACGGATATCGGGAACGGCGATCGATTCCCAGAAGGTGCCGAGCGTCACCGGGCCGATGCCGAAGATGCGGGAAGATGGTTCGCCCTGGCCATTGATAAGCGCGCAGCTGCGGTCGAATTCCAGGCCGAGGCCCAGCTTTTCCAGCCGCGCGGCACCGCTTTGAACGAGAGCGCCGGCAAAACCCGGCATATCCTGATCCGCACGGCGACGAACGCCCCGGCAGTCATAGATCACATCGGCCTTGAACGGCCCCGGCTCGTCCCAGCCGGGACGCAGGATTTCGGCAAACAGCCGGTCGCCGCGCCGCTCCGCAGAGAGGAAGCGGCCCTTGACGATCTCGAGCTGACCGCTTTCCAGCACCGCCGAGATGCGCTCGGCCTGGGCCGGCGGCATGCGGTGACGGTGCACGTCCCAGAAGGCGGCGGCATGGCGCAGGAAACGCGCGCGCGATTCCGTCGGCAGATATCGCCAGACCGTCTGGATATGCGGGCGCATGCCGTCCATGACATCGCGCCAGTCGCCGCCGTTGTTGACATGCGCGCGCACCAGATCGGTCAGCCAGCGGCTGAGATAGTGCACGCTGGCACCGAGCGGAATGTCGGCCGTGGAAAGCTGGAGGGGCCGATGCAACGCGTGGCGCTGCGGCAGGAGCCCGCGCCGCGACACGGCAACGATTTTCCCGCGGTGGCCGTTGTCGAGTAGCGACAGAACCGTATCCACCATGGTCAGGCCCGTGCCGACGATCAGCACGCGGGCCTCGCTGTTTTCCGGAGGCAGCGCTGTCCAGGGATTGGACAGAAGTCCTTCACTCTTGTCCTGCACGCCAAAGCCGGTCGCCACGATGGCGAAATGGGCGGGAAGCGATGAGCCATCGGCCAAAGTCACCTCAACGCCATGTTCCAGCTCGCGCATGCCGACGCACGCCTGCGGCAGGATGCGCAACTTGCCCACGGGGGCCGTTTCCCGGAGCGCCGCCTCCAGATACTCTCTATAGACGCCACGCGGAACGAACGGGCCGTTGCGCGTGAACTCCGGATGATGGATCGCCAGCCAGCGATCGAAATGGTCGGGCGTGCCGGAAAAGGCGCTGAGTTGCGCCGAACGGACATTGAAGAGATGCGAGGGATTGGTGGTCGAATAGGCGGGCCCCTTTCCGACCTCGCCGCTCGCCTCGACGAGCGTGACGCGCAGCGCGCCATTGCCAAGCCGGAAGAGATTGGCCGCCATGATGGCTCCACTGGCTCCGCCGCCTGCAATTACGATGTGATGCGTCATCTCCGCCTCCCGGGTTGGAGCGGAAGCCGCTTGGCACCGCTCAGGATATTTCCAGAAACTCGTCTTTCTCGAGGCTCGCTGCCTCGACCATCGACCGCATATCGGCCAGTGATTTCGTATCGAGAACCGAAGCGATAGCCTCGCGCACTTCGAGCATCGAGAGGCGCACCGCGCATGTTGCCTCGTCGGCGCAATCGCTGCAGCGCTGATAGGCCGTCCGGCTGGCGCAGCTGATCGGTGCCAGCGGCCCGTCGAGGACCCGCAAGGCATGGCCGACCATGATCTCTTCGGGACGATGGGCCAGACGGTAGCCGCCGCTCCTGCCCTTGCGCGTTTCGACGAAGCCGCCATTGCGCAGATCGGCAAGGATCGCGTCGAGAAACTTCTTCGACATGCCGTAAGTCTCGGCGATCTCCACCGACTGGGCCACGGTGCCTTCCGGGATGCCCGACAGATAGTGAAGCGCCTTCAAACCATATTTGCCCTTCATCGTGAGCATCGGTCTGCATATCCTCATCACTGAAGGGCCACGGGCGTGATGTACACGTCCGATCATCGCCCTTAGTCACTCTCGTCTCGAACTCGTGCATCGCAGGTCTCCGCCGATTGTCGCGGCCGCCAGGCGATGTTGCGGTTTGCGGAACGATCACGGCCTTCGGAAGCCCTGCGCCCCGCCTCTGCCCGTCAGAAAAACGCTCCGGGCTTCAGAACTAGAACCGCAACCACGCCATAGGCAGCCAGGAATGCAATCCAGCCCAGAGCACGCGTCAACGCGGCTCCGCTGAAAGTCTGACTCATCTTGATATGCGAATTCGTCGTCTGTCTTGTTGTCACGGCAACCTCCCGTTCTGGGCTGAATGCTGACTTGAACACGAGATAGTCTAGTACACTTATAGACTTTGTAAATTCTCTTTCTGCCGCGATTAGGAGAAAATTCATCTCCTTTGAGGCGAAAACGCGGCGGGTCACCTGGTGAGGGTGTCGACCGGATAGGCTGTCGTGCTCTTGATCCGCTCCATGGCGAAGTGCGAGGTCACGTTTTTCAGGGCCACAGCTTCCGTCAACCGACGATAGAAGGCGTCGAAGGATGCCATGTCGGCCACCGCGACTTTCAGCATGTAGTCGATCTCGCCGGCCATGCGGTGAATCTCCATCACCTCCGGCATGGAGCCAATCGTTTCCGAGAAATTGTCGCGCCAGGCGGGGCTGTGATCGGCCGCCTCGATGGCGACAAAGACCGTCAGGCCGAGGCCCACCGCCTCCGGTGACACGAGCGCGACGCGGCGCAGGATAACACCGCTCTGCTCCAGCTTCTGTATCCGCTTCCAGCACGGCGTTTGCGACAGGGCGACCTGCTCGGCAATCTGCGCGACGGAGAGTGTGGCATCGTTCTGAAGTGCGGCGACGATCTTTCGGTCGATCAGGTCCATAGGTGTCATGATGGGCGTCTCCCGGCTTTTCTGACTTGGGGCACCGCCCCCCTTGGCGCAGATCATAAACCTATTGTCTACTGTTTTTGTAGACTAATTTAATTCGGAATTTGCCACCGTGGTGAAATTTCCATCTCCTGAGAGAGGGCATTTTGAGAACACGTCGTTCCTCGGGAGCGAGCGTGGAGGCCGATGAAGAATATGCAAGAGTCGTCGTCGCCTATTCTTCGCAGCCGCAGCAAAGATGGGCGCAACAGTCCCTTCCTTTTGCCATTAACCATTCGTTAACAAGTCAAAAAGGCCCATATCATGGTTATTACCCTTCAGAAGACACGCAAGCTACAGACAAGCGACCCGAAATATTGTCGAAGTGCAAAATGACAATGATGTCATCAAAGGAATGAGCAATGATTGTTCTTGGAATGAGCGCGACGCTTATCGCCACCTTCACCCTGGCAGCGTTCTCCCTACTTGTGTCCCTCGATAGCGACAGAAAGGCACCGGTCGATCCCGTGTTCTGATTGACGCCGAAGAGGAGCGATTGTGGAGAACGGATCGATCCAGACGGGATCGATGCGGCCAGCAATGCACCTCGGTCCACCACTCCTCTCCCGCCGCGAAACGGTCGGAGACGGATCATGAACCGACGCAACTGCGATGCGCCGGTTCAACGATTGGCGCATCGCGTCGCGCCGTTGTCGCATTGACTTGAGAGCCTCTACCCGGAAAGATTGGCGCCGACACTTTCGGCAAGGCAAGTTTCCATCCCATGAGCATTCAGTCCGTCAAAGATTTCTTCGCAGCCCACGCACCCGACATTTCCGTCATAGAACTTGAGACAAGCACCGCGACCGTTGCGCTGGCTGCAGAGGCACACGGCGTCGAGCCGGGCCAGATCGCCAAGACACTTGCCTTCAGAACCGATGACGGCGTGATCCTCATCGTGGCCCGCGGCGATGCCCGCATCGACAACAAGAAGTTCAAGGGGATGTTCAGCGGCAAGCCGCGCATGCTGCCGCTGGACGAGGTGGAGGCCGAAACGTCCCATCCTGTCGGGGGCGTATGCCCTTTTGGACTGCCCCACCCCATCCCGGTCTATTGTGATGTTTCGCTGCAGAGCTTTGCAGAAGTGGTACCCGCCGCCGGGGCCATCAATGCCGCAGTCAGGATTGCGCCTCAACGCATGGCAGACCTCACCGCAGCACAATGGGTCGATGTCTGCCAGTGAACCTGTTTATGGTTATGGGGAGCGTCAGAAGCCGGAGCCACCGAAGGCTTCGTCGCGAAGTGTGCGGTAGAGGATACGGATATCGAGCATGAGAGAATAGTTCTCGACATAAAAGAGATCCGCTGCAACGCGCGCACGCGACTTGCTGGCGAGCAACGTAGGTCCTCTGAGCCCGCGCATCTGCGCAAGCCCGGTAATGCCCGGTCGAACACGATGACGCTTGTGGTACTCGGGCACCAGATCCTCATAAAGCATGCCGGCTGCCTGCATGCCGATGGCATGCGGGCGCGGCCCCACGAGCGACATGTCACCCTTCAGCACATTGATCAGCTGCGGCAGTTCGTCGAGATTGGTTTTGCGAAGCACGGCGCCCAGGGGCGTGATGCGGCTATCGCCGGCCCGCGTCTGAACGACGCCCGTCTGATCCCCGCGATCGGCATACATTGAACGGAACTTGTAGACCTTGATCTTTTCGCAGTTCCGGCCCCAGCGCAACTGGGTGAACAGCGCCGGCCCCGGACTTGTCAGCCGGATCGCAATCGCAATGAGGATCAGGACGGGAAGAAGCACCCAGAGTGCGATCGAGGCAAGGACGATATCCATCGCCCGTTTCAGCCCCATCTGGACGGGCTTTTCATCGACAGATCTGGATGCACAACGCTCGGCCCACACCTCACTCATCGCCCGCGCGGGCGTCATGGACTCAACCGATTCATGACGAGCAAATTCAAGTTCCTTGAACGCCATCTGAAAATTCCTGACTAAAATCAGAACTCATACGCAATCATTCGCAGCCAAATACCGGCCGCATAAAGGAACCATAGCGAAAAGACTGCCCAGCTTGCAATGATTTTTACGGCTGGCTAACCTTATTCTTGGAGAATTGGAAACGAGACCTGCCTGAATTAGAATTCAACTCTCGGAATTCGGACCACTCAAGATAATATATTTTTTGTTTTCGCTTAATATTTCCAAGCCAAACAAATAAAAACAAAAAATACTGGAAAATTATCCAGTTGCTCAGACGCAGAAATCTGTAAATACCGTCTGATACGCATGCTGCGATGCAAAAAGTGACATGCGGTTACAATCGCGCCGCAGACGAGACATAATCAAAGATGCAATTTCAGCGCTTACTTATTGTTGCCTTCTACTGAAGACATCAACGCCTACATTGCGCCGAGGCACGGTCATGGACAGCGCGGGTCGGCACTCGCTGTTTCGTTTTGTCATGGCAGCCGCGCGCTCCGCGCATGGCTCGTCCACGCAACCCTGTCAAAGCTTGCTGTTTCGTTATGCGAGATCGGCTGAGAGAGGGTTTCTCAGTTCTCTTCCATCTTGAGCGCCGCAATAAACGCTTCCTGCGGAATTTCGACCTTGCCGAACTGCCGCATGCGCTTCTTGCCTTCCTTCTGTTTTTCCAGAAGCTTGCGCTTGCGGGTGGCATCGCCGCCGTAGCACTTGGCGGTCACGTCCTTGCGCAGTGCGCGTACCGTTTCACGCGCAATCACCTTGCCGCCGATGGCGGCCTGGATCGGGATCTGGAACATGTGCGGCGGGATGAGTTCCTTGAGCTTCTCGCACATGGCGCGGCCGCGGCGGTCTGCCGCCGAGCGGTGAACGAGGATCGAGAGCGCATCGACCGGGTCGCCGTTGACCAGGATATTGAGCTTGACGAGATCGCCTTCGCGATAGTCCGCGAGATTGTAGTCGAAGGAGGCATAGCCCTTGGAGATCGACTTCAGCCGGTCATAGAAGTCGAAGACGACTTCGTTGAGCGGCAGTTCGTAGGACACCATGGCGCGGCTACCGACATAGGACAGGTCCGTCTGGATGCCACGGCGGTCCTGGCAAAGCTTGAGGATCGAGCCGAGATACTCATCCGGTGTCATGATCGTCGCCTTGATCCAGGGCTCGTGGATTTCGTCGATCTTGACGACATCGGGCATGTCGGCCGGATTGTGCAGCTCGCGCTCGGTGCCGTCCGTGAGCCTGATCTTGTAGACAACCGAGGGGGCGGTTGCGACGAGATCGAGATTGAACTCGCGCTCGAGGCGCTCCTGGATGATTTCCAGATGCAGCAGTCCGAGGAAGCCGCAGCGGAAGCCGAAGCCGAGGGCCGCCGACGATTCCATTTCGAAGGAGAAGGACGCATCGTTGAGGCGCAGCTTGCCCATGGCGGCGCGCAGGTCTTCGAAATCGGCCGCATCGACCGGGAACAGACCGCAGAAGACCACAGGCTGGGCCGGCTTGAAGCCCGGCAGGGCCTTGTCGGTCGGGCGCTTGTCTTCCGTGATCGTATCGCCGACGCGGGTGTCGGCCACTTCCTTGATCGAGGCGGTGATGAAGCCGATCTCGCCGGGGCCGAGTTCTTCGACATTGACCATCTTCGGCGTGATCACGCCGACGCGCTCAATGCCGTATTTCGCATCCGTGCCCATCATGCGGATGGTCATGCCCTTGCGCAGCACGCCGTCGAGAATGCGCACCAGAACGATGACGCCGAGATAGGTGTCGTACCAGCTATCGACCAGCAGGGCCTTGAGCGGCGCGTCTGCGCCCTTCTCGCTCTTCGGCGCGGGCAGCTTGTGCACGATGGCTTCGAGAACGTCGGGAATGCCGAGACCCGTCTTGGCCGAAATCAGCACCGCCTCGGAGGCGTCGATGCCGATCACTTCCTCGATCTGTTCCTTCACACGGTCCGGCTCTGCCGCCGGCAGGTCAACCTTGTTGAGGACGGTGACGATCTCATGGTTGTTGTCGATCGCCTGGTAGACGTTGGCGAGCGTCTGGGCTTCAACGCCCTGAGAGGCATCGACCACCAGAAGCGAGCCTTCGCAGGCCGACAGCGAGCGTGAGACTTCGTAGGTGAAGTCGACATGGCCGGGCGTGTCGATGAGGTTCAGCACGTAATCCTCGCCATTGTTGGCCTTGTAGTTCAGACGCACCGTCTGGGCCTTGATGGTGATGCCGCGCTCCTTCTCGATATCCATGTTATCGAGAACCTGTTCCGACATCTCGCGCAACTCCAGCCCGCCGCAGGTCTGGATCAGGCGGTCGGCCAGCGTCGATTTGCCATGGTCGATATGCGCGACGATGGAGAAGTTGCGGATATGGTCGAGGGGGATGCGGGTCGAATCTGTGCTCATGGTCCGGGCATATAGCAGCGGCACAAGCCCCGGAAAAGCGGAATTATAAGGGTTTGCGTGGTTAATGACCGCGCGGCGCGCTCAATTTTCGCCCGTCATACGCCGAAACGGCAGAATGGAGCGGATGCGGGCATCGCGCAGCCACAGCCCGCCCCACATGAAGGCGGCCAGATAGAAGCTGAAGAGGATATGCGAGAAGAGCGGGCTTTCCGCCCTCACCTGCGTTGCAATCGCGCCGCCGAAGAGGCCGGTCATAATAATCGCGCCGAGCAGACTGGTGGCGGGGATGATGTAGAGCACGGTGCCGGCAAGCTCGATCAAGCCGATCATCAGCGCATAGCCGTGCGGCCAGCCGAGTGCGGCCAACGTCTGCTCCGCCACGGCCATGCCCAGCAGCTTTGGCGCCACGGAGGCGCCCAGCATAAAGAGTACGAAGAAAACGCTCAAAACGCGCCCGGTCCAGATCATCCAAGGTCTATCCTGCAAGCCTAGGTCCCCGCTCTTATATTGTTGACATCAACATTAAGCGGAGATCTCGGGCTTGGACAAGTCCGAGACAGGCGATTGCATTTTTTTCACGGGTGATGTCGATTCCGCTTCGGGCCGTGCGTCTCTTTGTCGACGGTGCCGATGGGCGGGGCCGGAACGAGCCTCAAGGAGGGGCGGAATTCATGCAGTACATGCTTCTGATCTATGAGAACGAAGAGATTTTCGGCGGACCCGAGAAAAGCGGGCCGATCATGGCAGAGGTCGGGCCCAAGCATTTCGCTTTCATCGGCGAGATGGGTGCCGCCCGCCTCGGCGGCGCTGGCCTGAAGGGCACGGCCTTCGCGACGACCGTGCGGACCGAGAACGGCCAGCAGACCATTCATGACGGCCCCTTTGCCGAAACGAAGGAGCAGCTGGGCGGCTACTACCTTATCGAGGCTCCCGATCTCGACGCGGCGATCGCGCTGGCGAAGAAGGTGCCGCTGGGGCGCGACGGCGCGATCGAAATCCGGCCGCTGATCCCGATGCCGCCGGGCATGACGCGGTAAGGTCGCGATGGGCGGCGAAGCTCTTGAGGCTGCGTTTCGGGAGGCGGGCGCGCGGATCGTTGCCGCACTCGCCGCCCGGTTCCGTGACCTCGACATCGCCGAGGAGGCCTTTGCCGAGGCCTGTTCACGGGCGGCAAAGGCTTGGCCGGCGTCCGGCACGCCCGATGCGCCCTCTGCCTGGCTCTACCGCACCTCCGAGCGCGCCGCTCTCGACATGGTCCGGCGACGGAAGGTTCGAAAGACGCTGATCCCTGAGCCGCCGGAGCCGGACGCCACTGCAGAGGATCTGATGAGTTCCGACAGCGCCATCATCCCGGAAGAGCGGCTGCGGCTCATCTTCATCTGCTGCCATCCGGCGGTTGCCCCCGACAGCCGGGCGGCGCTGACGCTCAGGCTGGTTTGCGGACTGGAGGTCGCCGAGATTGCGCGAGTGTTCCTCACGAATGATGTCGCGCTTCAGCAGCGGCTGGTGCGGGCCAAGCGCAAGATCCGCGAGGCCGGCGTGAGCTTCGAGGTGCCGGGGCCGGAGCACTGGCCGGAGCGGCTGAGCGCCGTTCTCTCGACGCTCGAGGTCGCCTATTCGAAGGCGCATGAGGATGCTGCCGGCTCCGGCCGCCACGCCGGCTTCGCTGCCGAGATGATGGCCCTCACAGCGCTTCTGGCTTCAATGATGCCGGACGAGGCGGAGGTGCAGGCGCTGGCCGCCATCATCCGCTTCGCCGAAGCCCGTCGGCCGGCAAGGCTCGCCGCCGATGGCAGCATGATCCCGCTGTCCGAACAGGATCCTGCGCGCTGGTCTGCAGACCTGATTGCCGATGCGCGACGCTATTGCGGAAGGGCGCTGTCGATCGGCTCGCCGGCGCCGCGCATTCTCAACATGATGATCCATGCGCTGTGGTGCGGCCGCAAGAGCCTCGATGACCCACCGCCGTGGAAGGCCGTGCTGGGTGCGTATGACGTGCTGTGCGACTTGCAGGACAACCCCATCGTGACCATCAACCGTGCCGTCGCGTTAGCCGAGGTCGAAGGTCCGGAGCCGGCACTGGCGACAATCGCTAAGTTGGAGCCGGAGCGCTTTGCAAACTTCCTGCCCTTTCACGCGCTTGTGGCTGATCTCTTGGCTCGCACCGGCAATGTGGCAGGGGCGCAAGCGGCCTTCGACCGTGCTCTGGCGCTAGGCCCCGGCGAAGCAGAGCGGCGCTATCTTGCGGCGCGGCGGGCCGCACTTTCCGGCGCGTGATCCAGGAACTGCTCCGGCCAGTCGCGGCGGGTTGCGACCTGCCCTTCCTTGCGAAGCCGGATAACCTCTTCGAGGTCGATCTCCGTCACCAGCCAGCTGGAGCTTGCCACGTCCTCTTTTGGGCTTTCGGCGAAGACGCCGGAGGGCGGCATGCCGTAATCCGGCGGCACATAGAGGGCGGCGCGGCCCTTGTTCTCGTCCATGGCGTGCGACCAGGGCGCACTGCCGGCGGTCGGGGAGGCAAGCACGGCGATCTGGTTTTCGAGCGCTCTTGCCTGAGCCCCGATACGGACGCGGTAGCTGCCGGCGAGCGTGTCGGTACAGGAGGGCGCGAGGATGAGGTCGGCGCCGTCTTCGGCGAGATTGCGGGCGAGGATCGGGAATTCGTTGTCGTAGCAGATGAGAATGCCGAGCTTTCCGATCGGCGTCTCGAAGGTCCTCAAGCCATGAACGCCTGCCGCGATGAACCACTTCTCGCGCTCGAAGCGTGTCATGATCTGCTTGTCCTGCACGCCGATCAGGCCTTGCGGGCCGAAGAGGAAGGCGCGGTTGCGGTATTTGCCGTCTGTATCCAGAACCGGGGCCGAGCCAGGCGAGAACAGGATGTTGTGGTTGGCGGCGATCTCGGCGCAAAGCTCGACCCAGCGCGGGATCAGCGGCTGGATGCTGGCAATGGAGCCATGGAGGTCGGAGCGGCTCCCGGCATCCAGCTGGCCTGCCAGCACCATGGCGGCATATTCCGGCAACAGCGCCAGTTCCGCCCCCTGCCGCGCCGCCTCACCGACGAGTGTCGTCAGGTGGTGGGCGTAGGCGTCCCAGGTCTCGATGAGGTCGATGGCATATTGGCAGGCGGCGAGTTTCACCATTCCGTCAGAGTTCCTTGATCCAGAAGGACATGGGCTTGGGGCTTTCCTGCGTCTCGTCGAGATCCTGCCAGTTGAACGTGGTGCGCAGATCCGGGCGGGGCAGATAGCCGCGATTGCGCCAGAACTCGTCGAGCGGCACATAATCGGCAGGCCGGCGCGGGTGGTCGTCCGGGCGCTCGACGGCACAGAAGGTGCAATGGGTCATGCCGCCGAGGTTCTTCGCATGATCTTCGCGCTCCTCGATGAAGCGCACGCCGATGCCCCTGCCGCGATAGCTGGAGCGGAGAATGGATTCGCCGAAATAGAAGATCGCATCGGTGTTGAAGCCCCCGACGACGAAGGGCGCCTTCACCTCACGGGTTTCGCCTTTCATCGGCGTGCCGGTCGCGGCCCCCACAACTTCGTCACCGTCGAAGGCAAGCACGAAGATGGAGCCGGGCGAGCGGGCATAGGTGGAGAGATATTTCCGCTCGTAGTCCGCCGAGCCCTCGTAGAGATAGGGAAATGCGCGGAAGACCTCGATGCGCAGACGCGCCACGTCATCGAAATACGGCACGGCAGATGGACCGGAGAACGTCTTGATCGTCAGTGTCATGGCATATCCCCTCCAGAACGGTTCAGTCTCTTTTCTTGCCCCATCCCAACGCGAAACCGGTTTTCAGGTTCGCCGAATTTGCTCTATATCGCAACCAGTCTCATGACCCCGGAGTTTATTCATGCCAGCCGCAGACCTCATTGCCGCCTATTACGACGCCTTCAACGCCGGCGACATGGACCGCTTCCTGTCGCTGCTCACCGACGATGTCGCCCATGACATCAACCAGGGCGAACGCCAGACCGGCAGACAAGCCTTCGCCGATTTCATGGCGCACATGAACCGCTGCTACAAGGAACACCTGACGGACATGGTGATCATGACAAGCCCTGATGGCAAGCGGGCATCGGCGGAATTTATCGTCAATGGTCAATATCTTGCCACCGACGAGGGCCTGCCGGAAGCGAACGGCCAGACCTACACGCTTCCCGCCGGGGCCTTCTTCGACATTCGCGACGGCAAGGTGGCGCGGGTGACGAATTACTACAATCTCAACGACTGGATTTCGCAGGTGGGTGGGTGAGGCTTCTCCGTCGCGACAAGCGGTCTAAGACCCCTCCCCAACCCTCCCCACAAGGGGGAGGGAGAGTGACCGTTGTGCCCCCTCACCTTCGGGAGCAGCCAGGTCGAGCTTAGATTGAGCATGTGACATGCGCCACGAGTCGTCTCCCCCCTTGTGGGGGAGATGGCCGGCAGGCCAGAGGGGGAGTCAAGCCCGCAGCGGTTGCCATAGAACACCTCATCCGGCCCTTCGGGCCACCTTCTCCCCTGGGGGAGAAGGGGTCAGATCACCGTGAACCCATGCGCATAGGGGTCGCGATCGTCGATGAAGATCGTGTTGAAACCGGTCTGGCGGGCCCAGCCGCCGACGGAGGGGATGATGCCATCGCGGTTGCCGACTTTGACCGCCGCCTCGACGCGGCCCTTGAAGAGCGAGCCGATGATGCTTTCATGGATGAAATCGTCACCGACCTTGAGCTTGCCTTTGGCGGCCCATTGCGCCATGCGGGCTGACGTGCCGGTGCCGCAGGGCGAGCGGTCGATGGCCTTTTCGCCGTAGAAGACCGCGTTGCGGGCGGTGGCTTCCGGATGCTTCGGCGCGCCTGCCCACAGGATGTGGCGCAGGCCGTTGATCTCCGGGTTTTCCGGATGGACGAACTTGTATTTCTCGTTCAGTGCCTTGCGCAGCTTCGGTGAATAGCCGACCAGTTCGCCGGCCGTATAATCGGCGATATCGCGGAAACACGCTTGAGGATCGACGATGGCGTAGAAATTGCCGCCATAGGCAACGTCCACCTTGACCTCGCCCAGGCCCTCGACTTCGGCGGTGAGGCCCTCTTCATAGAGGAAGGAGGCGACATTGGTGAGGCGCACTTCCTCGACGAAGCGGCCTTCCTGCCTGTAGTTGGCGACCACGAGGCCGGCGGGCGTGTCGAGGCGCAGCACACCCGGCTCCTTCGGCGTCACCAGCCCGTTTTCGATCGCCATCGTCACGGTACCGATCGTGCCGTGGCCGCACATGGGCAGGCAGCCGGACGTCTCGATGAAGAGCACGGCGACATCGCAATCGGGGCGCGTCGGCGGATAGAGGATCGAGCCGGACATCATGTCGTGGCCGCGCGGCTCGAACATGAGGCCGGTGCGGATCCAGTCATATTCAGCGAGGAAATGCGCGCGCTTCTCGATCATGTTGGCGCCTTCGAGGCGCGGGCCGCCCCCTGCCACCAGCCGGACCGGATTGCCGCAGGTGTGGCCGTCGATGCATTGGAACGTGTGGTTGGCCATGATGTCCTCGCGAAAGTTCAGAAGCGCTGGGCGCGGAAGGGTTTCATGTCGATGGCGGGTGCCTTGCCCTCGACCAGATCGGCCGCCAGTTCCGCCGTGCCCGCCGATTGGGTGAGGCCCAGATGGCCGTGGCCGAAGGCGTAGACGATCGCCGGCGTTGCCGACGAGGGCGAGATGACCGGCAGGCTGTCGGGCATGGAGGGGCGGAAACCCATCCACTGCTTCCCGCCCTCGGTCTTCAGAGCCGGCAGGAAGGCTTTTGCCTTCGATAGCAGGAATTCGGCGCGCTTCATATTGGGCGCAAGCTTCAGCCCGCCAAGTTCCACCGCCCCGCCCACACGGACGCCATCGCCGATGCGGCTGACCACGAAGGCGTGGTTCGAGAAGGTGACATGGGTCTTCAGGTCGAAGGCGCCGGCCGGAAGCGTCGTATTGTAACCGCGCTCGGTTTCCAGCGGCACGGCATCGCCGAGTTCGCGGGTGAGCGCTTTCGACCACGCGCCGCCGGCAATAACGGCGCGGTCATAAATCCCGTCAATGCGCCCGCCCTCGATCCAGACACCACCTTCTGCGGGGCGCACGGCCTGCACGGTTGCGATCTCGATGCGGCCGCCGGCAGCACGAAAGCGTGTTGCCAGTTCCTCGACCCAGCATTTCGGATCGGTGACATTCGACCAGTCGGGCGTGAAGCCCGCATGGGTGAAGCGCGGCGCGATGCCCGGCTGGATTTCGGCAATCTCGGCCGGGCTTTTGAGGAAATGGAAGCGCACGCCATGGCGCTCACGCTCCCGCCATTCCGGTTGCGAGGCCTCGAACTGGGCAGCACCCTCATAGAGCTGCAGCTGGCCTTCGCGGCGCAGATGCGCCTCCATGCCGTGCTCCACCGCGAGACGTTCGAGCGCATTGCGCGATTGGCTCATGAGCGCAGATTGCGCGGCCAGCGACGCCTCGTAGCGATCCGTCCGGCTGGCGCGCCAGAAGCGCAGCAGCCAGGGTGCGATATTGAGCGCATAGGCCGGCGGAATGGAGAGCGGCCCCAGCGGATCGAGCAGCCATTTCGGCGCCTTGCGCATGACGCCGGGCGTGGCAAGGGGAATGACATCGGTGAACGCAAAGGCGCCCGCATTTCCTTGAGAGGTGGCGGAGGCAACGCCCTCGCGGTCGAAGATCGTCACATCGTGCCCGCGCACGGCCAGTTGCAGGCCGGTAGAGACCCCGATGACGCCAGCTCCGATGATCGCGATTTTCATGATGGCCTGCTACCGAATGCCTAAGAGACTTCCTGTATATTTTTTGTCGACAACGTTTTCAAGAGGAGAGATAGGCTGCCTGCCAGCGGCTACTTCATTCCCACTCACAGAAAATCATACGGGATAAACCCGCGATCGTTCGGCTCGATGACCAGCTTGCGCTTCAGCGGCGGCACGGCGCGCTGGTGGCAGTCGCGGCGTTCGCAGATGCGGCAGGAGATCCCGATGGGCTCGAAGGCCTCCGCGCGGGCGATGTCGAGATCGTCGGCATAGACGAGTTCGCCGGCATATTCGATCTGGCATCCGAGCGCGAGCGCGTGGCGCTGCACCGGTGCGCGGAAGCCGCCGGAGCGTTTGGAGACGGTCATGGCGAGGCAGAGATAGCGCGCGCCATCCGGTGTTTCGGCCAGTTGCCGGATGATGCGGTCGGGCGTCTCGAAGGCGCGGTGGACGTTCCACAAGGGACAGGCCGAGCCGAAGCGGGCAAATTGCAGGCGCGTGGCGCTGTGGCGCTTGGTGATCGTGCCGGCCTGATCGACGCGGGCGAAGAAGAAAGGCACGCCTTTCGCGCCCGGCCGCTGGAGCGTGGACAAGCGGTGGCAGACCTGTTCAAGGCTCGCGCCGAAGCGGTCGCAGAGGAGTTCGAGATCGTAGCGCAATTCCTTCGCCGCCGCTGCAAATGCACCGTAGGGCAGCATGACCGCGCCGGCGAAATAGTTCGCCAATCCGATGCGACAGATCGCGCCGGCGTCAGCTGAGCGAAATTCCGCCTTGGAAATAATGCCGTCGATGATCTTCTGGTGCTCGATCAGCGCGATCTGGTGGGCGATCTGGAAGGCATTCGTCGCATTGTCGGTGCGCGGGTTGAGCGTCAGGACGCGGCCGACGGGATCGTAGCGGCGCACCGCATTGCCCTGCCCGCCCATGACGACGCGGACGCGATGCTTCTTCTCGATCGTGTCGGCCATCTGGCGCACGCGGTTGCGCGGGCTTTCGCCCATGCCGCTCGCGAGCTTTTCGGCGGCGACGTCCAGTTCGTGGATGTAGTTGTCGATATAGTGGAAGAAATCGCGCACCTCTTCATAGGGCGTCGGCTCGGTGGCGGCGGCCCGCGCAATCGTATCGTCCAGTTCGGCCAGCTGCTCGCCGGCGCGGCGCAGCGCGCGATGCATGGAGAGGAAGGCATGTGCCACGTCCGGCGCGCTCTGGATGACGAGTTTCAGGTCCTGCACGGAGGGCTGCGCGCCGGAAAACAGCGGATCGGCGAAGGCCTCGCCGAGATCGGCGATCAGCCGGTCGCTATCGTCCTGCGAGAGGCTGGCGATATCGAGCGCGAATTGCGAGGCGAGCGCCAGCAGCACCGGCGCGGTGACATGCCGCTGGTTCGTTTCCAGCTGCGACAGGTAGCTCACCGAAATCCCGAGCTTGCCGGCAAAGCCTGCCTGGGTCAGGCCCGCCTCCTGGCGGATATCGCGCAGTTTCCGGCCAATGAAGAGTTTTTGAGCGCGCATGGCTTCACAATTTCGCAATTTGCAGATTTTTAATTTGATACTTTCACAACGCCGCCTTTTCAATCCTTCCGATAGGCGTAATTTACCGCTACCCAAGAGAGACAGATGGAGGAGCAGACATGCAGGACATCCTTGAGAAGCTTGAAGCGCGGCGTGCGGAAGCCCGGCTTGGCGGCGGCCAGAAGCGGATCGATGCGCAGCATGGCAAGGGCAAGCTGACGGCGCGCGAGCGGCTGGATGTGCTGCTGGATGAAGGCTCCTTCGAAGAATACGACATGTACAAGGCGCATCGCTGCACCGATTTCGGCATGGCCGAGCAGCGCTTTCCGGGCGATGGCGTCATCACCGGCTGGGGCACGATCAATGGCCGCCCGGTTTACGTCTTCTCCCAGGACTTCACCGTCTTCGGCGGCTCGCTCTCCGAGACGCATGCCGAAAAGATCTGCAAGATCATGGATCTCGCCGTCCAGAACGGCGCGCCGGTGATCGGCCTCAACGATTCCGGCGGCGCGCGTATCCAGGAAGGTGTCGCCTCGCTGGGCGGCTATGCGGAAGTGTTCTGGCGCAATGTACAGGCCTCCGGCGTCATCCCGCAGATTTCCGTCATCATGGGCCCCTGCGCCGGCGGCGCGGTCTATTCGCCGGCCATGACCGACTTCATTTATATGGTGAAGGACACATCCTACATGTTCGTGACCGGGCCGGATGTGGTGAAGACGGTCACCAACGAGATCGTCTCGGCGGAGGAGCTGGGCGGCGCCTCGACGCATGCGAAGAAGTCCTCCGTTGCGGACGGCGCTTTTGAAAATGACGTCGAGGCGCTTCTTGAAATCCGCCGCATGTTCGACTTCCTGCCGCTGTCGAGCCGCGAGAAGCCGCCTGTGCTGCCGACTGCCGATAAGGCCGATCGTCTGGAAATGGCGCTGGACACGATCATTCCGGACAATCCGAACAAGCCCTACGACATGCACGAGGTGATCGCCCGCATTGCCGACGAGGCGGATTTCTTCGAGGTGCAGAAGGATCACGCCAAGAACATTCTCTGCGGCTTTGTCCGGTTGAACGGTTCGACCGTTGGGGTTGTCGCCAACCAGCCGATGGTGCTGGCCGGCTGCCTCGATATCGACAGCGCCAAGAAGGCCGCCCGCTTCGTGCGCTTCTGCGACGCCTTCAACATCCCGATCCTGACGCTGGTCGATGTTCCGGGCTTCCTGCCCGGCACCGCCCAGGAATATGGCGGCATCATCAAGCATGGCGCGAAGCTGCTCTTCGCCTATGCCGAGGCCACCGTGCCGAAGGTGACCGTCATCACCCGCAAGGCCTATGGCGGGGCCTATGACGTGATGTCGTCCAAGCATATCCGCGCCGACGTCAACTATGCCTGGCCGACCGCCCAGATCGCCGTCATGGGCGCGAAGGGCGCCACCGAAATCCTCTACCGCTCGGAACTGGGCGACGCTGACAAGATCGCCGCCCGCACCAAGGAATACGAAGACAATTTCGCCAATCCGTTCAAGGCAGCGGAGCGCGGCTTCATCGACGAGGTCATCATGCCGCATTCGACGCGGCGGCGCGTGATCCGGGCGTTTGAAATGCTGAAGACCAAAGAAGTGGCGCAGCCGAAGCGGAAGCACGACAATATTCCGCTGTGAGGGAAAGTGGCAATGCAGGATTCGGATCTCAAAAGCCTCTACCAAGATATATACATATATCTTAATTCACACGTCTCAAATCTCCTCTATGTCGCTGTAGCATCGGTTGTTCTTGTTGCTCTAATGCAAGCTTTAGTGGGCCGCATGTATGCAACTCTCCGCCTCAGTGTGCTTTCACCTGTGGAGCGTCGAAAATCGCTGGAAATCGAGGAGGTTGAGGCGCTAAGGCGTAAGATTGAGAACGAAAAAGATAAGGAGAAAAAGCTCGAATTGGAGGCGTTAAGGGCCAGCCTGAAATCGCAGTTTGAAGAAAATCTAAAAGACTCATTGAGATACAAAGATGGCCAGCCAACCAGCAATTGGAAAGAGGTTCTGATTCAATCAAGGTCAAGATTAATTGAAGAAGAAGATCGCCTTTCATCAAGATCGTCTACCAATCTAATTTATGGAATTATTTTCTCTGCATTTTCCTTAATAATTATATTTGTTATATTAGTGATTTTTCCCGCAAGCAAAATTCCAGAGAACTGGTACGAATTTGCAGCATATTACGGTTCTAGATTTACGTTTATAATAATTAGCCAGATTTTGGCCTCATTCTTTCTGAAAATGTATGTCTCCAATGAAAAAGATATATTGAAGAACAAGAATGAAATTACGAATATAGAATTGAGATTGACCGCTGGTCTTATGGCTTCCGATAAAGATAGCCAGTTAAATGCCGTTTCCGCAGCTCTATCTAAAGAGGAGCGAAACTTTATAATTGGAAAAGGCGAAAAAATCGCTCCTGATTTCAATAAAGAAACGACAACAATGGTAATAGAAATTGTCGAAGCGATACTGAAACATCTACCCAACAGCGGTAGAGCAGCAAAGGACGACTAATTTTAGCACCGTCCCCGACTGAGAGAAATGGAAGATGCACCATGACCGACGAAACCAAATTCCCGCCCGAGAAGAACTTTCCCGCCGGCTATCAGCCGCCCAAGGTCTGGACCTGGGAAAAGGGCAATGGCGGCGCGTTTGCCAGCATCAACCGGCCAATTGCCGGTCCCACGCATGAGAAGGAATTGCCGGTCGGCAAGCATCCGCTGCAGCTTTATTCGCTCGGAACGCCGAACGGCGTGAAGGTGACGATCCTGCTGGAAGAATTGCTCGCCGCCGGTCATTCGGGCGCGGAATATGATGCCTGGCTGATCAGGATCAACGATGGCGACCAGTTCGGTTCGGGCTTTGTCGAAGTCAATCCGAATTCCAAGATCCCGGCGATGATGGACCATGCGCCTGTGGACGGCGGTGCGCCGATCCGGCTCTTCGAGTCCGCCTCGATGATGACCTATCTTGCCGACAAGTTCGGCGCGTTTCTGCCGAAGGATGCGCGGAAGCGCGCCGAAGTGATGAACTGGCTGTTCTGGCAGATGGGTTCCGCGCCCTTCCTCGGCGGCGGTTTCGGCCATTTCTACGAATATGCGCCGATCAAGATCCAGTATGCCATCGACCGCTACGCCATGGAGGTGAAGCGCCAGCTCGATGTGCTCAACCGTCAGCTCGCCGACCATGAATTCATCGCCGGCGAAGACTATTCCATCGCCGATATGGCGATCCTGCCCTGGTATGGGCGTCTGGCCGCCAAGGCTGCGTATAGCGATGCCGGCGATTTCCTGTCGGTGGACGAGTACGAGCATGTGCAGCGCTGGCGCAAGCAGCTCTTCGCCCGTCCCGCCGTCGAGCGCGGCTCCATGGTCAATCGCGTCTTCGGCGAACCGTCGATGCAGCTGCATGAGCGCCACGACGCCTCGGATTTCGAGACGAAGACGCAAGACAAGATCGGGAAGGCTTGAGACAACATGGGCAAGCTTCCTGAAATGACCAAGCATCGCGGTTTCCCGTCAGGCCTGACGGGAACCGGCTGGCAATTCACCATCCGCCGCGCCAATCCGCGCGGCGTCACCAAGCTCTTCGAAAAGCCGCGCCCGATGACCGCCGACAAGACGGAGCCCTTAGCGGACGCCGCCTTTCTCCACGCGCTCTGGCACCATTTCGGTGAAGAGCCCTTCGAGCGCGGCAATCTGGATGCCGGCCGCCTCTCGCGCCTTTTCAAGCGCGAGATCGTGCCGGCCGAGCACCCGTTCGACCCGGAATCCTACACCGCCCTTCTCAAGATCAACATGAACGTCGCGCGGGCCAATTTCCCGCAGTCGTTCGACGATGTGTTCGAGGTGTGAGGCGATGATGGAGGGCAAGGCGCTTGTGCTGTTTTCCGGCGGGCAGGATTCCGCGACCTGCCTTGCCTGGGCGCTGGAGACATTCGAGGCCGTCGAGACGATCGGCTTCGACTACCGGCAGAAGCACAGCGTCGAGCTGGAGGTGCGGCTGCACTTCTTGACAGAGCTGAAGGCAAAGTTTCCGCACTGGGCGGCGAAGCTCGGCGAGGACCATATGGTCGATATGGGCCTGCTCGGCGCGATTTCGGAAACCGCGCTGACCCGCGACATGGAAATCGAAATGGACGAGGCGGGCCTGCCGAACACATTCGTTCCGGGCCGCAACCTCCTCTTTTTCACAGCCGCCGCCGCACTCGCCTATCGGCGCAATGCGAAACATCTCGTCGGCGGCATGTGCGAGACGGATTATTCCGGCTATCCGGACTGCCGCGACGACACGCTGAAAAGCCTGCAGGTGACGCTCTCGCTGGGGCTCGACCGACGGCAGGTCATCCACACGCCGCTGATGTGGCTGACCAAGGCTCAGACCTGGCGGATGGCCGAGGCGCTGGGCGGTAAGCCGCTGGTCGATCTCATTCTGGAGGAAAGCCATAGCTGCTATCGCGGCGACCGCTCGACGCGGCAGGCCTGGGGCTATGGCTGCGGAACCTGCCCGGCCTGTGAGCTCAGGCAGGCAGGCTACGAACAATATCGCGCCGAGCGTCTGTGATCGGCGATCAAGGGTAGGAAACAAACGGCATGTTCAAGAAGATCCTCATTGCCAATCGCGGCGAAATCGCCTGCCGCGTCATGAAGTCCGCGAAGAAGATGGGCATTGCGACGGTGGCGGTCTATTCCGACGCCGACCGGGATGCCGAGCATGTGAAGATGGCGGATGAGGCCGTGCATATCGGCGCGCCGCCGGCGGCACAGAGCTACCTTCTGGCCGACAGGATCATCGCGGCCTGCAAGAAGACCGGAGCGGAAGCCGTCCACCCCGGCTATGGCTTCCTCTCCGAACGCGCCTCCTTCTGCGAGGCGCTGGAGAGCCAAGGCATCGTCTTCATCGGCCCGAAGGTGAAGGCCATCGAGGCGATGGGCGACAAGATCACCTCCAAGAAGATCGCGGCCGAAGCCGGCGTTTCGACCGTGCCCGGCTATATGGGCCTGATCGACGATGCCGAACATGCGGTGAAGATTTCCAGAGAAATCGGCTATCCGGCGATGATCAAGGCCTCTGCCGGCGGTGGCGGCAAGGGCATGCGCATTGCCTGGAACGACGACGAGGCCCGCGAGGGCTTCGCCCGCTCGAAGTCGGAAGCGGCCTCCTCCTTCGGCGATGACCGCATCTTCATCGAGAAATTCATCGTCGAGCCGCGCCATATCGAAATCCAGCTGCTCGGCGACGCGCATGGCAATGTGCTTTATCTCAACGAACGCGAATGTTCGGTACAGCGGCGAAACCAGAAGGTCGTGGAAGAGGCCCCCTCGCCCTTCCTCGATGAAAAGACGCGGCGCGCCATGGGTGAGCAGTCGGTGGCACTCGCCAAGGCCGTCGACTACCAGAGCGCCGGCACGGTCGAATTCATCGTCGACAAGGACCGCAATTTCTACTTCCTCGAAATGAACACCCGCCTGCAGGTGGAGCATCCCGTCACCGAACTGATCACCGGGCTCGATCTGGTCGAACTGATGATCCGGGTTGCCGCCGGCGAGGCGCTGCCGATTGGCCAAAAGGATGTGAAGATCAATGGCTGGGCGGTGGAAAGCCGGCTCTATGCCGAAGACCCCTATCGCAACTTCCTGCCCTCCATCGGCCGGCTGACGCGCTACCGTCCGCCGCAGGAAGAGACGAAGGGCGGCATCACCGTGCGCAACGACACGGGCGTCACCGAAGGTTCGGAAATCTCGATGTATTACGACCCGATGATTGCCAAGCTCTGCACCCATGCACCGACGCGGCTTGAGGCCGTGGACGCCATGGCGGATGCGCTGGACCGCTTCGAGGTCGAAGGCATCGGCCATAACCTGCCCTTCCTCTCCGCCCTCATGCAGCATCCGCGCTGGCGCGAGGGGCGGCTTTCGACGGGCTTCATTGCGGAGGAATATCCGGAAGGCTTCGGCCCGGTCGCGCCGGATGAGGCAAGCGCCCACAGCTTTGCGGCGGCGGCCCTCGTGCTCTCGCGGATCGCCAGCGAGCGCAATGCCAAGATCTCCGGCAGCCGCTTTTCGGTCGGCGTCGGCAATGGCCATGAGAAGATCGTGCTGGTCGCGGGTCATACGACCAAGACCGAGATCTCGCATCTTTCCACCGGCTTCGGCGTCAGCCTCGAAGGCGGGCCGGTGCTGCAGGTCGAAACGACATGGCTGCCGGGCCATCCGCTGGCCGAAGTGCTGATCGAGGGCAAGGCAATCGCCTTCAAGGTCCAGCCGGCCCCCGGCGGTTTCCGCATGCGCCGGCGCGGCATGGATGTGAAGGTTCAGGTTCTCTCGCCCCGCGTCGCGGAACTGGCCGCGCTGATGCCCGCAAAGGCCCCGCCGGACACGTCTAATCTCCTCCTCTGCCCCATGCCCGGCCTGATCACCTCCGTGCTGGTGAAGGAGGGTGACGAAGTGCAGGAAGGCCAGGCGCTGGCCATCGTCGAGGCGATGAAGATGGAAAACATGCTGCGGGCGGAAAAGCGGGCACGCGTGTCGAAGGTGCTGGCGAAGCCGGGCGCGAGCCTCGCGGTCGATGATGTGATCATGGAGTTTGCTTGAGGCACCCGTCCTCTCCCCTTGTGGGAGAGGATAGCCTGCCCCAAGAGGCGTAGCCGATTGGCTAGGCAGGCTTGGTGAGGGGTGAATTGCGGCGGTGCCAAGGGGAGAACCCCTCACCTGCGATTTCTAACACTTAGCTGAAGCTAAGATGTTGAAATCGCTTCCTCTCCCACAAGGGGAGAGGAGGGACCGCGGCTTACCTCCCCACAAAGGGGAGATAGGCGGCGCGCGTTGATGAACGAACCCGAGGATCGAGGAGACGCCTCAAATGACGAAGACGATCAATTCCGCATGGCTCCCTCTCGCCTCGAAGGAACTGAAGGGCGCGGACCCTTCGACGCTCAACAAGGACATGCCTGAAGGCATCACCCTGAAGCCGCTCTACACGGCGGACGACCTCCCCGCCGAGGCCGCCACCGCCCTTCCCGGTATTGCCCCGTTCACGCGCGGCGTGCGCGCCACCATGTATGCGGGCCAGCCCTGGACGATCCGGCAATATGCGGGGTTCTCCACGGCGGAAGAGTCCAACGCCTTCTACCGCAAGAACCTCGCGGCCGGGCAGAAGGGCCTGTCGGTTGCCTTCGACCTTGCAACACACCGCGGCTATGACAGCGACCATCCCCGCGTCGTCGGCGATGTCGGCAAGGCGGGCGTGGCGATCGATAGCGTCGAGGACATGAAGATCCTGTTCGACGGGATTCCGCTCGGCGAGATGAGCGTGTCCATGACCATGAACGGCGCGATCATTCCGGTGCTTGCCATGTTCATCGTGGCCGGCGAGGAGCAGGGCGTGCCGCGCGCCAGGCTCACCGGCACGGTCCAGAACGACATTCTCAAGGAGTTCATGGTCCGCAACACCTATATCTATCCTCCGGAACCCTCGATGCGGATCGTGGCCGATATCATCGAGTTTACGGCGAAGGAGATGCCGAAGTTCAATTCCATCTCCATTTCCGGCTATCACATGCAGGAAGCCGGTGCGACGCTCTCCCAGGAACTGGCCTATACGCTGGCCGACGGCATGGAATATGTGCGTGCGGCGATGAAGAAGGGCCTCGATGTCGACGACTTCGCCGGCCGGCTCTCGTTCTTCTTCTGCATCGGCATGAATATCTTCATGGAAGCGGCCAAGCTGCGCGCCGCGCGCCAGCTCTGGTCGAAGATCATGACGGATTTCGGCGCGAAGTCCGAGCGCTCGAAGATGCTGCGCACGCATTGTCAGACGTCAGGCGTGTCGCTGACCGAGCAGGACCCGTATAACAACGTCGTCCGCACGGCCTATGAGGCGCTGGCCGCCGTCCTTGGCGGCACGCAGTCGCTGCACACCAATTCCTTCGATGAGGCGATTGCGCTGCCGACGGAGTTTTCCGCCCGCATTGCCCGCAATACGCAGCTGATCCTGCAACACGAAACGGGTGTGACGAATGTCGTCGATCCGCTCGGCGGCTCCTATTATGTCGAGGCGCTGACGGCGCAGCTCGCGGAAGAGGCCTGGAGCATGATCCAGGAGGTCGAAAGCCTGGGCGGCATGACGAAGGCGGTCGAGCAGGGCCTGCCGAAGATGCGCATCGAGGAGGCGGCCACGCGCAAGCAGGCCCGCATCGACCGGGGTGAAGACGTCATCGTCGGCGTCAACAAGTTCCGGCTGGAAAACGAAGCGCCGGTCGACATTCTCGAAATCGACAATGCCAAGGTGCGCCTGAGCCAGATCGCGCGGCTCACCCGCATGCGCGAAACCCGCGATGGCAAGGCCGTCGATGCAGCCCTGAAGGCACTCGAAAAGGTCGCGGCAACCGGCCAGGGCAATCTTCTGTCGGCTGCCGTGGATGCGGCCCGCGCCCGCGCCTCGCTCGGCGAAATTTCGGACGCGATGGAGCGCGCCTTCTCGCGCCACCATGCCTCAACGCGCGTCATTTCCGGCGTCTATGCCGATGCCTATCAGGAAGATGCGGAATACAAGGCGATCCGCGCCAAGATCGAGGCCTTCAAGGCCGAGCGCGGCACCGATCCCTCCATCCTCGTCGCCAAGATGGGCCAGGACGGCCATGATCGCGGCGCAAAGGTCATTGCCACCGCCTTTGCCGACATGGGCTTTCGCGTGGAACTGACCGACATGTTCGAGACGCCGGCGGAAGTTGCCGACAAGGCGGTGGCCAAAAGGGTCGATGTCATCGGCGTCTCGTCGCTGGCCGCCGGTCACAAGACGCTGATCCCGGAACTCATTGCAAAGCTCAAGGAAAAGGGTGCCGACGACATCATCGTGGTGGCCGGCGGCGTCATCCCGGAGCAGGACTATCAGTTCCTGCGCGATGCCGGCGTGGCCGAAATCTTCGGCCCCGGCTCGAATGTCATGGCGGCGGCCAATGCGGTTCTGGGGGATATCGTGGGCTTACGGCGCAACCGGTGAGGGTTTGCTTGCCGTCACCAAGCCTTCGGTCGTACAGGGTTTATTGCTTGCCGTGCGACGCGGTCCATACGCTGAAAGGATGGAATAGCGAGCAGAGCCTTCCCCACCTCTTTCGCGCTTTGGAGCAATTCCAGCGAAAGTGGAAACCGGCTTCGCGTCCGGAGTTACGTAAGAACAAAGAGATAGATCGATTCAGCGTTTCAAGGAGAGATTAAAACGATCTAGGCGTGCGGCCTTCTTCGCACGCTTAAAATCTCCTCCACGATGCGCTTGACTCCACTATAGGAACTATTCATTCTCCTATAATGGAAGACTCAAACGGCGACCTCGAGAAGAACATCGGCTCATCGCTAAAGGCGCTGCGGATTGCGCGCGCGATGACACTGGACCAGTTGGCCTCCGCATCCGGCGTCAGCCGGGCGATGATCTCCAAGATCGAACGCGGGGAGGCAAGCCCGACGGCAGTGCTGCTGGCACGGCTGCTGACGCCTCTCGACGAGACGCTGTCGGGGTTTTTCTCCAATACGAACGAGACCCTCCGGCCGCTCTCGAGGCGGTCGGAACAGCCGGTCTGGCGTGACCCCGAAACGGGCTATGTCCGCCGAGCGGTATCGCCGCGCGGCCATCCTATCAATGTCGATCTGGTTGAGGTCGACTTGCCGGCGGGCGCGAGGGTTGCCCTGCCGCCCATGCAATTCAATCCGCCGCAGATGCAATATGTGTGGCTGCTGGAAGGTGCGCTGAGCATGGAATGCGACGGCGCGAGCCATGACCTCAATATTGGCGACTGCCTCTTCATGGGGCTCGAAAGCGGCATCACCTTTCACAATCGCTCCTCGCAACCCTGCCGCTATGCGGTCGTTCTCAAGAAGGGCTGATCATGACCACCATTCGCCAATTGACCGAAGACGAGACGCTGACCGCCATTCCGCAACTGACCCGTCTGTTTCGCGATACGGTCGCTGCGGGCGCATCGCTCGGTTACATGTGGCCGTTTCCGCCGGAGGAGGCGGAAGGCTTCTGGCGAGATGTGGCGGGTGCCGTTGGCCGCGGGGATACGATTCTATTGGTTGCGGAGATCGACGGGCTGATCGAGGGGACGGTGCAACTTGGCCTGAAGCTTCCGCCGAACCAGCCGCATCGCGGCGATATCAAGAAGCTGATGGTTCACCCGGATGCGCGCGGGCGCGGCTTGTCGCGGCGTCTCATGGAAGCCGCCGAAGCGGCAGCGCGGGCGCGCGGGCGGAGCCTTCTGGTGCTGGATACGGCGACCGGCGAGCCGGCGGAGGATATCTATCGGCACCTCGGATGGAGGGAAGCGGGCACCATTCCGGGCTACGCCCTCTTCCCGGACGGCCGCCCCTGCGACACAAGCGTCTACTACAAAACGCTTCGGACAGTCTCATAACTGAATTCCGGATAATCGTGATTTATAATCTAAATCGAATTAAAACTTGCCTCCGGAATTCTATCAGAAAATTTTTGGCCGAGCTTGCGACATTTTTTGCTGCATCTGCGGCCTGAAGTGTCGCCGAACATGGCTTCTACTAAATATTTCAAACTTAAAATAAATTCCTGATGGCGGCAAGCCGCTGGCGGTTCAGCGAACGATCTCGCGGTTAGGTTTACGGCGGTCAAGAGTACCGGAATCGCCTCGCGCGCAGTTGCACGAACGCCTGTTCCCTGCTTAAACGAAGACGAACTGCGTTCAAAAATTTAAAGACGGCGGGGGTGCCGTCTCCTAATATGTGCCAACGCAGGCAGGAGGACAAAGATGCTGATCGGTTCGCCACGGGAACGGCTTGAGGGAGAGGCGCGCGTCGCGATGACGCCGGACAGCGCCACCCAGCTGCAGAAACTCGGATATCAATGTGTCATCGAAGCGGGCGCGGGCAAGCTTGCCGGCTTTTCCGATGACCTTTATCGCGCCGCCGGGGTGACGGTGGTGGACACGGTCGATGCGCTCTATGCGCAGGCCGACGTGATCGCCAAGGTGCGCCCGCCGCTGGCAGACGAGGTCTCCAAACTCGCCCCCGGCAAGACGCTGATCTCCTTCTTCTATCCCGCGCAGAACAAGGACCTGCTGGAGCAGGCCAAGGGCACGGGCGCGAATGTGATCGCCATGGACATGGTGCCGCGCATTTCTCGCGCCCAGAAGATGGATGCGCTGTCTTCGATGGCCAACATCGCCGGCTACCGCGCGGTGATCGAGGCCGGCAACAATTTCGGCCGCTTCTTCACCGGCCAGGTGACAGCCGCCGGCAAGATCCCGCCGGCCAAGGTGCTGGTCATTGGCGCTGGCGTCGCGGGCCTTGCCGCTGTCGGCACCTCCGTGTCGCTCGGCGCGATCACCTATGCCTTCGACGTCCGCCCGGAAGTGGCCGAGCAGATCGAATCCATGGGCGCGAATTTCGTGTTCCTCGATTTTGCCGGCCCCGCACAGGATGGCGCGGCGACGGGCGGCTATGCGGCCCCCTCCTCGCCGGAGTTCCGCGAGGCGCAGCTGAAGAAGTTCCGCGAGATCGCCCCCGATATCGACATCGTGATCTCGACCGCGCTGATCCCGGGCCGCGATGCACCGAAGCTCTGGCTTGCCGACATGGTCGCCATGATGAAGCCGGGCTCGGTCATCGTCGACCTCGCCGCCGAACGCGGCGGCAATTGCGATCTCACGGTTCCGGACCAGAAGATCGTCACCGACAATGGCGTGACCATTGTCGGCTACACGGACTTCCCGAGCCGCATGGCCGCGCAGTCCTCGACACTCTATTCGACCAACATCCGCCACATGATGACGGACCTGACGCCGAAGAAGGATGGCGCGCTCTTCCACAACATGGAAGACGACGTGATCCGTGGCGCAACCGTCACCTATCAAGGCGAGATAACCTTCCCGCCGCCGCCGCCGAAGATCCAGGCGATTGCGGCGCAGAAGCCGAAGGAAAAAGCCAAGGAACTGACGCCGGAAGAAAAGCGGGCTGCGGAAGCCGCCGCCTTCAAGGCGCAGACGAAGCAGCAGGTCGGCCTGCTGGTTATCGGCGGGGCGCTGATCCTGCTTGCCGGCTTCTTTGCACCGGCCAGCTTCATGTCGCATTTCATCGTCTTCGTGCTCTCCTGTTTCGTCGGCTTCCAGGTCATCTGGAATGTGTCGCATTCGCTGCACACGCCGCTGATGGCGGTCACGAACGCGATCTCCTCCATCATCATTCTCGGCGCACTGATGCAGATCGGCTCCGGGAGCTTCCTGGTGACGGCGCTCGCCGCTCTCTCCGTCTTCATGGCGGGGATCAATATTTTCGGTGGCTTCATGGTCACCCGGCGCATGCTTGCCATGTTCCAGAAGTCGTGATCGGGGGAGACTGAAACATGGAATATGGATTTACCACGGCGGCCTATGTGGTCGCGGCCGTCCTCTTCATTCAGTCGCTGGGCGGACTTTCGGGCCAGGAAAGCGCCAAGCGCGCGGTCTGGTACGGCATTGTCGGCATGGCGCTCGCGGTCCTTGCGACGCTTTACGGCCCCGGAGCCGGCAACTGGCTGATTTCGCTGGTGATGATCGTCATCGGCGGCGCCATTGGCTGGGTCGTTGCCCAGCGCGTACAGATGACCGAAATGCCGCAGCTTGTTGCCGCCATGCATTCGCTGGTCGGTCTGGCGGCGGTGCTCATCGGCTTCAACACGCATATCGAGATGATCCGGCTTGCCGGCATGGATGAGGCGGCGCGTCATGCGCTGACCGGCTTTGCCGCCGTGATTGCGCACAAGAGCCCGGTCGAGATCAACATCCTGCGCGTCGAGACCTTCCTCGGCATCTTCATCGGGGCCGTGACCTTCACCGGTTCGGTTATTGCCTTCGGCAAGCTGGCCGGCAAGGTGGATGGCAAGGCGAAGAAGCTGCCGGGCGGCCATGTGCTGAACGCAGCCGCCGCGCTCATCTCGCTCGTCTTTCTCTTCGTCTATCTCTCCTCCGGTTCGACGCTTGCCATCGTCATCATGACGCTGGCAGCCCTCTTCATCGGCTACCACCTGATCATGGGCATCGGCGGCGCGGACATGCCGGTCGTGGTCTCCATGCTCAACTCCTATTCGGGCTGGGCAGCGGCGGCCATCGGCTTCTCGCTGTCGAACGACCTGCTGATCGTCGTCGGCGCGCTGGTCGGTTCTTCGGGCGCGATCCTCTCCTACATCATGTGCAAGGCGATGAACCGCTCCTTCGTGTCGGTCATCCTCGGCGGCTTTGGCGGAACGTCAGGTCCGGCGATGGCCGTCGAAGGCGAGCAGATCGCCATCGATACGGAAGGTGTCGCGGCAGCGCTCAATGATGCGGACTCGGTCATCATCGTGCCGGGCTACGGCATGGCGGTGGCGCAGGCGCAAGGGGCGGTGTCGGAACTGACCCGCAAGCTGCGCGCCGCGGGCAAGGAAGTCCGCTTCGCGATCCACCCGGTCGCCGGCCGTCTGCCCGGGCACATGAACGTGCTGCTGGCCGAAGCCAAGGTGCCCTACGACATCGTTCTGGAAATGGACGAGATCAACGAGGACTTCCCGAACACCGACGTCGTCATCGTCATCGGCTCCAACGACATCGTCAACCCGGCAGCGCAGGAAGACCCGAACTCGCCGATTGCCGGCATGCCGGTTCTGGAAGTCTGGAAGGCGAAGCAGGTGTTCGTCTCCAAGCGCGGCCAGGGCACGGGATACTCGGGCATCGAGAACCCGCTGTTCTACAAGGACAATACGCGGATGTATTACGGCGACGCGAAGGACTCGATCAACAAGCTGCTGCCGTTGATAAATTGAGGTGTCACTTCCTCTCCCCTTGTGGGAGAGGAAGTGATTTCAACACCTTAGCTTTAGCTAAGTGTTAGAAATCGCAGGTGAGGGGTCAGCTTTCCCAGACGGCTCCGATACACCCCTCACCAAGCCTGCCAAACCAATCGCCTGCGGCTCTTGGGGCAGGCTATCCTCTCCCACAAGGGGAGAGGACGAGGGTGCTATTTCCGCCCCGCCACATGCTCCGCAAAACCCTTCAGGAACCCGGCGAGCTGTTCCTTCACCTTGTCATCGCCAAGGTTCCCCTCGCCGTCGAACACCTTGTCGGCATGCGACACCATGAGCCGTCCGCCCATCCAGAGGTCGGCGCCGAAGGTGCGCATGATGGGGAGCCAGGCGTTTTGGGAGAGGATCGTGCCGAAGCCGCCGGGCGAGGCGCCGATGATGGCGATGGGCTTGTTGCGGAAGGCGATGCTGGCGCCGCCGGGGCCGCGCGAGAGCCAGTCTATGGCATTCTTGAAAACGCCGGGAATGGAATTGTTGTATTCGGGCGTGACGAGAAGCAGGCCGTCGGCTGCGATGATCTTCTCCTTCAGCACGGTGACGGCTTCGGGAATGCCGCTTTCTGCCTCAACGTCGCCGTCATAAAGCGGGATGCCGCGGATCGTGCCGATCTCCAGTTCAACGCCTTCCGGCACGAGGCCGGCGGCGGCGCGCAGCAGGGCCGAATTGAGCGAGCCCTTGCGCAGGCTTCCCGAAATCCCGATCAGTTTCGTCATCGTTTTTCTCTCTCCTTGGAATGACCGACCGAAGCATAACACGCGAAATGCGTCGATTGCGCCAGTCGCGGACAACAAAAAAGCCGCCCCAACGGACGGCTTCTTTTCATCCACTGACGGATGGGTTCACGCTCACTTCGGCGCGAGGACCATCATCATCTGGCGGCCTTCGAGCTTCGGCTCGGCTTCGACCTTGGCGATGTTGACCGTGTCTTCCTTGACCTGCATGAGCAGTTTCATGCCGAGTTCCATATGCGCCATTTCGCGTCCGCGGAAGCGCAGGGTCACCTTGACCTTGTCGCCTTCTTCGAAGAAGCGGTTCATGGCCTTCATCTTCACCTCATAGTCATGGGTGTCGATATTGGGGCGCATCTTGATTTCCTTGATCTCGACGATCTTCTGCTTCTTGCGCGCTTCGGCCGCCTTCTTCTGGTTGGCGTATTTCAGCTTGCCGAGGTCGAGGATCTTGCAGACCGGCGGTTCGGAATTCGGCGAGATTTCGACGAGATCGAGCCCCGCCTCTTCCGCCATCTTCATTGCCTCGTCCGTGGGCACGATGCCCAGGTTCTCGCCTTCTTCATTGATGAGCTGAATGCGGGGCAGGCGAATTTCCCGGTTGGCGCGAGGCCCGTCCTTTACGGGGGCGTCGGCTTTGAATGGTCTGCGAATGGTCGTATTCTCCTCAAATTGTTTCCGAGAACGTGTGCGGGGATTTGTTTCCGCTGCAATGTGTGCTTTCACGCGTGCGAGTCAATAGCATGGTTCGCGGGAAAAATCACCATCTGTGCTTATTTCGTCGAATCTGTTGTAAGTCCGTCATAAATCCGACAGGAGAGGCGCAATGGCAGACGAAAAACCGCAATTCCTGACCGTGGGAACAGGCGCTGACACCCGCGACATCGCCTGGCGTCTCAGCCAAGGACCGAAGGACAGGCCGCTTCTCGTCTGGCTCGGCGGCTACCGATCCGACATGAAGGGGACGAAGGCACTGGAGCTGGAAGGCTTTGCCCACGACAAGGGGCTCGCCTGTCTCCGGCTCGACTATTCCGGCCATGGCGAGTCGGGCGGAGAATTTCGCGACGGCAGCATTTCGCGCTGGCTGGAAGAGGCGCTGGCGGTCATCGCGCATACGGCCTTCCAGCGGCTGATCCTCGTCGGCTCTTCGATGGGCGGCTGGATTGCGCTGCGCGCAGTGGCTGAACTGCGGAAGGCGAAGACAGCCGGCGTCGAGGGCATGGTGCTGATCGCACCCGCGCCGGACTTCACCATGGACCTGATCGAGCCATCGCTCGGCGAGACCGAGCGCAAGAGCCTCGCCGACAAGGGCTATTTCGAGGAACATTCGGAGTACTCACCAGAGCCGAACATCTTCACCGCCAAGCTGATGGACGACGGGCGGGCAAACCGGGTGTTGACCGGCATTATCGAAACCGGATGCCCCGTGCACATCCTGCAGGGCATGAACGATCCGGACGTGCCGTGGCGGCATGCGATGAAGCTGGTCGAACATCTGCCGGCCGACGATGTCGTGATCAGTCTCGTCAAGGATGGCGACCATCGCCTGTCGCGGCCGGAGGATCTGGCGCTGATGCGCCGGGCGCTGGCGGCGCTTCTACCGGGCGATCATGGTTAACAATTCGTTGCAATTTTAACCATGTCCGGAAGAATGCCGGGAGCGGCCAAGCCTTGTAATTGACTCTTCGTGCCCCAGGTTCTTAACTGTTTGTTAAGAATTGAAGGGTTCCCGTGATGGCATTCAGGCTTGGTTTTGCGTTTTTCGCCCTGGCAATGACAGTTGCGACGGCTGCCGATGCAGTTGGCGTTGCGCCCGCCGTCATGCGCACGGGCGCCGTCACGTCGCAGCCGATCGGCCATTACGAATTCTGCCAGAGCCATCAGGACGAGTGCAGCGTGAAGTCTTCCGACCAGACCGCCCCGAAGCTGACCAGCTTCGGCTGGCAGACAATCCGCGACATCAACTATCACGTCAATTCGACCATCGTGCCGATGACCGACATGGAACTCTACGGTCGCGACGAGGTCTGGGCCTATCCGGTCGATGCGGGCGACTGCGAGGATTTCGTTCTTCTCAAGCGCAAGATGCTGATCGAGAAGGGCTTCCCGGTCAACACGCTGCTGATCACCGTCGTTCGCAAGCCGGATGGCGAAGGCCACGCCGTGCTGACCGTGCGCACCGCGCAGGGCGATTATATTCTCGACAATCTGGACAACGAAGTGAAGCTCTGGACGGACACGCCCTACCACTACCTCAAGCGTCAATCGACGGCCAATTCCGGCCAGTGGGTGACGATCGAGAATGGCGGCGACGTCCTCGTCGGTTCGCTTCGGAAGTAACCGCAAATCGTAGCGTCCTTTTCTGGAGGGGGAAGGACGTGATGGAGGGCCGCCTGTGGGGACATGGCGGCCCTTTCACATTTCGCGAGCCTCAGACAGCGTTTGCCTCAACAGCCTGAAAACCTGACCGTTATCGGATTGCGCGACGTTGAAGCGCATGAGGCCGGCTGCATTGCCGGAATGGCTGAAGACATTGCCCGGAGCCAGCACGAGGCCATTGTCGAGCGCGACCTTTGACAGGGCTGCCGCATCCTGCCCACCCGGCAGGCGACACCAGAGAAAGAAGCCGCCCAGCGCCGGATTGAGAAGCTCGAAACCGAGCCCCTCAAGTTCGCGCGCCACGGCGTCGCCGCTTGCCATCAGCCGGTTGCGCAGGCCGTCGAGATGCCGGCGATAGGCGCTGTCCGAGAGCACCGCATGCACCAGCGCCTCCGCCATCTGGTTGCCGCCGAAACGGCTGGCGATGCGGAAATCGGTAAAATCCTCCACCCAGTCGGGCCTCATGGCGACATAGCCGGTGCGGAAGGCGGCCGAGAGCGTCTTGGAAAAGCTGCCGATGACGATGACCCGTTCCAGCCCGTCCATGGCCGCATAGCGCGGGGCAGGCTCGCCTTCGAGATCGCCGAAAATGTCATCCTCGATGATGAGAAGGTCGTGCCGCTCGGCAAGCTTCAGCACCTTGTGCGCGGTGACGGGCGAGAGCTTCCAGCCGGTCGGATTATGCAGGCCGGCATTGGTGAGATAAAGCCGCGGCCGCTCTGTCTCGGCCAGATGCGCGAAGGCCTCGACATCCGGACCGCCGGGGCCGAAAGGGACGGCGATGACCCGCAGCCGGTTTGCCCTGAGACCCGCCAGAAAGTTGAAATAACAGGGATCGTCGACGAGGATCGTGTCGCCGGGCTCGGTGAGAAAGCGCAGCACGAGATCGAGTGCCGCGGAGGCCGAATCGGCCAGCATGATCTCTTCCGCGCCGACGTTTATTTCGCGCGTTGCGAGCCGCCGGGCGATGAGTTGCCGCAGCGGCGCAAAGCCTTTCGGCTCGGAATAATCGGTCAGTTGCGCGCCGCCGCTGCGGGCGACATTGCGCAGTGCACGGGCGATGATCTCTTGCGGCATCCAGCTTTCCGGCAGCCAGCCGCAGCCGGGCGAGAGCATGCCGGGGCGCGGCTCCAGCGCCTGGCGCGACATCCAGAGCGGATCGACCGCACGCTCGACCGGCCGCGCTGTGGTCTTCAGAGAATGCGGAACCGGCTGGCTCCCAACATAGAAGCCAGCACCCCGACGCGGCTCGATGAGGCCGCTCGCCGCCAGCCTGTCATAGGCCTCGACCACGGTGGATTTGGAAATGCCGGTGGTCGCGGCGAGGCTGCGCACGGAGGGCAGCTTTTCGCCCGGCAGGAGCGCGCGGGCGGAGATACGCTCGCGGATCAGCGTCATGACCTTCTCGCATTGTCCGGACGCCATGGGCCTCGTCTCTCTCTGTATCGGATATCGTATCAGTACAGTTTTTCAAAACTGTCTTCAACTGTGTCTGTTCGTCATCTCAGCTTTCGGGCATTTCGGACAGACAAGGAGACAGACCATGACCGACATCGCCCTCACCGCCCCGCCCATCAGCGACAAGACAAAGGGCCTGATCTACGGCTTTCTGGGTGTCCTGGTCTTTTCCGGCTCATTGCCGGCAACGCGGGCAGCGGTCGCGGATTTCGACCCCATCTTCGTCACGGGCGCGCGGGCGGTGATTGCGGGCGTTCTGGGTGCTGCGATGCTTTTTGCGCTCAAGGCGAAGCGGCCGGAGAAACGCGATCTCCTGCCACTCATCGGCGTGACGCTGGGCGTTGTGGTCATCTGGCCCCTGATGATCGCCTTTTCGCTGAAGGTCGTGCCCTCGGCGCATGGGACGATGTTCATCGGGCTTTTGCCGCTGATGACCGCAATCTTCGGCGTGCTTCGTGGCGGTGAACGGCCGAAGCTGCGCTTCTGGCTCTTTGCGGTGGCCGGAAGCGCGCTGGTGGTCGGCTATGCGTTCTTCTCCAATGGCTTGTCGCTTTCCACACCGGATCTCTTCATGCTGATCGGCGTGACGGTGTGCGGCTATGGCTATGCCGAGGGAGCTCAACTGACGCGGCGGCTGGGCGGCTGGCAGGCGATTTCGTGGGCGCTGGTGTTCGGCATGCCGCTGATGCTGACGCTGTCGTTCTTCTATGCGCCAGCCGATTTTCATGCGGTGCATGCGGCATCGTGGCTCGGGCTGATCTATGCCGGGCTGATGGCCATGCTGGTCGGCTTCATCTTCTGGTATCGCGGGCTGGCGCTGGGCGGCACGGCCTCGGTCGGGCTGCTGCAACTGACGCAGCCATTCTTTTCCTTCGTCATCGCCTTCCTGTTTCTCGGCGAAGCGATCTCCGGCGCGATGATTGCCATCACCGTGGCCGTGGTGGCTTGTGTTGTGGCCGCGAGACGCAGCGCCTGAGAGCAGGCGCTGCGTAGTCCGCGTCAGGCGTTGCCAATGAGGATACCGGCTGCCAGAACCAACCCGCCGCCAACGACGACCTGAAGGGCGGCGCGCAGGAAGGGGGTGTCCATGTATTTGTTCTGGATGAAGGCAATGGCCCAGAGTTCGATGAACACGATGGCAATCGCGGTGACCGTCGCCGTCAGGAAGTTCGGGATCAGGTAAGGCAGCGTGTGGCCGAGACCACCGAGCGCCGTCATGATGCCCGAGGCGAGACCTCGCTTGATCGGCGAACCGCGACCCGACAGCTTGCCATCGTCATGGGCGGCTTCCGTGAAGCCCATGGAGATGCCCGCACCGACCGAGGCCGACAGGCCGACGAGGAAGGTCTGTGTCGTATCCTGCGTGGCAAAGGCGGCGGCGAAGATCGGGGCGAGCGTGGAGACGGAGCCGTCCATCAGGCCGGCAAGGCCCGGCTGGACATAGGTCAGCACGAATTGCCGGCGGGCAGTTTCATCCTCCTCCGAGCGGGCGTCGTCCGGCAGGTGCTTTTCTTCCAGCATGGAGGCGACATCGCTGTGGCCCTGTTCGGCAAGCGCCAGATCGCCCAGCAGCTTGCGGATGCCGGTGTCCTGCGCCTGCTTCTGCGCCTCGAGATAGAAGCGATAGGCGCCCTGTTCCATGCGCTCTGCCTCCTCGCGCATGTCGTCCAGCGTCTTCGTTTCCATCAACCAGTCCGGCGAGCGCTCATAAAAGCCGCGCACATGATCGCGTCGGATCAGCGGGATGCGCGTGCCGAAACGGCTCTCAAACATGTCGATCAGCATGCGGCGATGGGTGTTTTCCACCTCCGCCATGTCATCGAACACCTTGGCCGACTGCGGATACTGCGCCCGCAGCTTGTCGGCATAGGCGAGATAGATGCGCGCGTCGTCCTCTTCGGACGAGATGGCGAGCGCGAGGATTTCGGCTTCGCTCAGGCTGGAGAAGTCACGCTTCTTGGAGCGGTCAAAAAGTCGGGCAATCATGGGAGGTGTCCTTTTTAGAATGATTCTAAGTTAGACAGTCACGCAGACACAGTCAACCCGCTCGCGCGCCACGAAAGGTTTGGTTTCCAATTTTCCCAAACAGCCGCCAAGACCTTGCATTGCCAAACGGAATGTAGTCAAATATGACAAAATTCTCTTGTCGTCCGCTGTTGAACGTGAACCCGCATGGCCATCTTGAGAAAAATTTCATGGATCAAGGCAGCGCAGAAAGACTTTGAGAAGTTTCCGCGTGAAGCCCAGGAGCGCATGGCCGATGCGCTGGCGCTGGCGGCGCGGGGTGCCAAGGCCGAGATCGCCAAGCCCATGAAAGGGCTGGGAACCGGCGTCATGGAAATCGCCCTGCCTTTTCGAGGGGATGCCTTTCGTGTCGTCTATGCCGTGCAGATTGGCGATGACCTATGGGTGATCCACGCTTTTCAGAAGAAATCGACAAAGGGTATCGCCACCCCACAAAAAGACATCGAGCTGGTTCAAACCCGGCTAAAGCGCCTGAAGGAGATGCTGTCATGATGGAAGAAGACCTTGAAGTCGTTCGAGGCAGCGACAATGTCTTCGCCGATCTCGGATTTGCCGACGCCGAGACGCGCCAGATGAAGGCCCAGCTCGCGGCCGAAATCATCATCGCCCTCGACCGACGCAAGCTGACCGTCCGCGAGGCCGGAGAGCTGACGGGCATTGCTGCAGCTGACATATCGCGAATCCGCAACGCAGACCTTGGCAGATTTACGATCGACCGGCTGGTGAGAGTGCTGAGCCACCTCGACAGGAAGGTCGAACTGCGGGTGGTGAACGCGCAACGGGATCATGCCCCCGCGACGCTCAAGCGTGCGACGGCGTAGCCTCCCCTAGGCCTCGGTCGAGGCCGGTCGCTTGTAGCGCACGGTGTCGAACCGCGCTGACAGCCCGTCATAAAGCAGCAGCCGCCCGATCAAGGGCTCGCCCGCGCCGGTGACGAGCTTGATTACTTCCATCGCCATCAGCGTGCCGATGACGCCGGTGACAGCGCCGAGGACGCCGGCTTCGGCGCAGGTCGGCACCATGCCTTCCGGCGGCGGCTCCGGAAAGAGGTCACGATAGCCGGGTAACAAACGGCCATCAGCGCCCTTTTCATAGGGCTTCAAGACCGTCACAGAGCCGTCGAAGCGACCGACCGCGCCGGTCACGAGCGGGATGCGCGCCTTTTCCGCCATATCGGCGCAGAGGTAGCGGGTGGCGAAATTGTCGGAGCCGTCGGCCATGAGATCGTAGCCGGCCAGCAGGTCTGGCGCGTTTTCGGCGCTGAGGCGCAGGTTGTGGCGGATGACGTTGACATGCGGGTTCAGCGCAGCGACGGCAGCGGCGGCACTTTCCGTCTTCGGTACGCCGATGCGGTCCGTCGTGTGGATGATCTGGCGCTGGAGATTGGAGAGCGAGACGGCGTCGTCATCGCAGATGCCGATCGTGCCGATGCCGGCGGCGGCGAGATATTGAATGAGCGGCGCACCGAGGCCGCCGGCACCAATGACCAGCACGCGTGCGGCTTTCAGCTTCTGCTGGCCGGGGCCGCCGATTTCCGACAGCACGATATGGCGCGCATAGCGGCCAATCTCATCCCTTGAAAGGGGCTCTGTGCCCTCGCCTGTTGTCATGGCGCATCCTCCCGCGTGACCGTGCCGTTGCTGACGCGGAAGAATTCCGCGCGCTCGCCAAGGCTCTTGAACATTGCCGCATCCGTGCCGGTCATGAAAGCCTGCCCGCCGATATCGTGGACGAGATCGAACAGCGTGGCGCGGCGGTTTTCATCGAGATGCGCGGCGATTTCATCGAGCAGCAGGATGGGCGCGAAGCCGGTCATGCGGGCGGCAAGGCGCGCATGGGCCAGAACGAGGCCGACCAGCAGCGCCTTCTGTTCGCCGGTCGAGCAACGCTCGGCCTCGATATCCTTGGCGCGGTGGCGCACGAGAAGGTCGGTCTTGTGCGGACCTTCGAGTGTGCGGCCGGCGCTCGCATCGCGTGGACGGTCGCGGCCAAGCGCCAGGCGGTAATCGTCTTCGAGGTCGGCGGCCACGCGGCCTTCGCCATCCTCATCCATGAAACCGGCGAGCGACAGGGCGGGGACCGGGAAGGCCGTTTCGGGCGCGCCCTCTTCCACCAGACGCGCCAAAAGCCCCAGCATTTCGCGGCGCGCCAGCATGATGGCGACGCCCAGCCCCGCCATCTGCTCTTCAAGCCCGTCGAGCCAGGTCGTGTCCCAGCGGTTTTCCGTCAGCAGCCGGTTGCGGCTCTTCATGGCGCGCTCGAAATCGCTGGCGCGACGGCCATGCGTCGGGTCGATGGAGAGAACGAGACGGTCGAGGAAACGGCGGCGGTCGGAAGAACCGCCGGTGAAGAGGCCATCCATGGACGGCGTCAGCCAGAGAATGCGCAGGTGATCGAGCAGATCGTCTATGGCCGGCGCCGTGACACCATTGACGCGCAGCCGGCGCGAGACGCCCCCCTCCTGCCCCGCTTCCGTGCCCGTACCGATATCGGCCTCGCCATTCATGCCTTCGACGGCGGCAAAGACGGTGAAGCCGGCCTCCGCCCCGTTGCGCACGACATCCGGATAGGCCGCGCGGCGAAAGCCGCGGCCGGGCGAGAGAAAGGACACAGCTTCCATGAGATTAGTCTTGCCCGAACCATTATCGCCGGTCAGCACGACATGGCGGCCATCGAAACGCAGCGACGCGGCCGCATAGTTTCGAAAGTCGGTCAGCGCGAGGCGTTGGATGGCAGTCTTTTCGGGCATCTCTGTCAGGCGTTGTGTTAATGAGGAGCGACGGATATCAGGTGGACGCGGCCAAGGCAAAGGCCGCCGGGGACATAGAATCCGCCCCGCACAGAAGATTCCTTGCGCGACCGGTTGCGTATTTCGAGGACCGCGGTTATAAGCCCCCGTCCGAACGGTCCGGCAGGGCATGCCGTGGCCGTTCTAAATGCTTGTGAAAAGGCCTCATCAGCCATTTCCGAAAACACACCAAGAACGGAGTAGCAAAATGCCCAAGATGAAGACGAAATCGTCTGCCAAGAAGCGGTTCAAGATCACCGCGACGGGCAAGGTCAAGGCGGCTGCCGCCGGCAAGCGCCATGGCATGATCAAGCGGACCAACAAGTTCATTCGCGACGCACGCGGCACGATGGTGCTGGCCGAGCCGGATGGCAAGAAGGTCGTCAAGAATTACCTGCCCAACGGTCTCTGAGACTGAGCAGCGTTTTCAAAGCTTTAAGGAGATCATGACATGGCACGTGTAAAGAGAGGCGTCACCTCGCACGCCAAGCACAAAAAAGTACTCAAGCAGGCCAAGGGCTTCTACGGCCGCCGCAAGAATACGATCCGCACCGCAAAGGCTGCCGTCGATCGTTCCAAGCAGTGGGCCTACAAGGACCGCAAGATCAACAAGCGCAATTTCCGCGCTCTGTGGATTCAGCGTATCAACGCCGCTGTCCGCGAACAGGGTCTGACCTATGGCCGCTTCATGGACGGCCTGCACAAGGCTGGCATTGAAGTTGACCGCAAGGTTCTGTCCGACATGGCAATCCATGAGCCGGAAGCTTTTGCCGCTCTCGTTGCCGCCTCGAAGAAGGCCCTCGAATATCTCAAGACTGCCGGCACGACCGGTGAGTTTGAAGGCGCGGTACGTTAAGTTCCAGCGCTTCCCAAGCTTATTTGAGACAAATATTGGGAAACCCGCGCTGGCAGGGCTAGCGCGGGTTTTTCTTGTTTCAGGCGTCATGAAGCCGGGATATCCCCCGACACAATGAATTGATGCAAATATCAAAGACGGTGAGATGCATGTCCGATCTTGAAAGTCTGAAATCCACGCTGCTTGGCGAAATCGAAGCGGCGTCCGACGAAGCGGCAATCGAAGCCGTCCGCGTCAATGCGCTGGGCAAGAAGGGCTCGGTCTCCGAGCTTCTGAAGACGCTAGGCGCGATGAGCCCGGAAGAGCGCCAGACGCGCGGCGCTGCCATCAACCTGCTCAAGAACGAGGTCACCGAGCGGATCGCCGAGCGGAAATCGGCTCTCAAGGACGCCGCGATTGCCGCGCGCCTTGCCGCCGAAAGCGTCGACGTGTCGCTGCCGGTACGCACATCTCCCGCAGAGCTTGGCCGCATCCATCCGATCACGCAGATCGTCGACGAGATCAGCGCCATCTTCGGCGACATGGGCTTCTCGATTGCCGAAGGTCCGGATGTCGAGACGGACTATTATAATTTCACCGCACTGAATTTCCCCGTCGGCCATCCGGCGCGCGAAATGCACGACACATTCTTCTTCCCGCCGGATGAGAATGGCGAGCGCAAGGTGCTGCGCACGCATACATCGCCCGTGCAGATCCGCACGATGGAAGCGCAGAAGCCGCCAATCCGCATCATCATTCCCGGCAAGACCTATCGCCAGGATTCAGACGCGACGCATTCGCCGATGTTCCATCAGGTCGAAGGCCTTGTCATCGACAAGAAGGCTAATGTCGCCAATCTCCGCTGGGTGCTGGAAGAGTTCTGCAAGAGCTTCTTCGAAGTCGACAGCGTGACGATGCGTTTCCGCCCGTCCTTCTTCCCCTTCACGGAGCCGTCCTTCGAGGTGGATATCCAGTGCGACCGTTCGGGTCCCGTCGTGAAATTCGGCGAAGGCAAGGACTGGATGGAGATCCTCGGCTGCGGCATGGTGCATCCCAACGTGCTCCGCTTCGGCGGCATCGATCCGGACGAGTACCAGGGCTTCGCCTGGGGCATGGGCCTCGACCGCATCGCCATGCTGAAATACGGCATGCCGGACCTGCGCGACTTCTTCAACGCCGATATCCGCTGGATCAACCACTACGGGTTTAGACCGCTGGATATGCCGACGCTGTTCGGGGGCTTGAGCGCGTAAAGGCGATGCCGACGGTTCTGAGGAAATATGGGTTTCGTTTCCATTTCTACGGTTCGGACATGCACGAACCGGCCCATATTCATGTGACCGGAAATGGCGGCAAAGCGAAGATCTGGCTGAACCCAACTGACGTGGCCGAACAGCAAGGCTTCAAAACAAACGATCTGAAGCGTATTCTTGACGTGACGAGCGAAAACCGGGACCTTTTTCTGGAGGCGTGGAATGAATTCTTCAAATCCGTATCCTGAAAACGAGCGCCCCGTGGAAGCGTGGTGCGATCCGGTCAGCCTGCATGTCAAACTGGCGGACGGGCGTGAAGTGGTAACACCGCTCTGGTGGTATCCTCGCCTGTTCAAGGCATCGGCTTCCGAACGCAACAATGTGGAATTAATGCTGGACGGCGTTCATTGGCCGGACTTGGACGAAGATCTTTCCATCCGCGGGATGCTGAAGGGATGGAAATACCCCGATGCAGTTGCCCCGCGTGCCGTGGCCTGAAGCCTGCGGCGGCGCGACAAAACAGACATTGAATTGAAAGAACATAGTCATGAAATTCACACTCTCCTGGCTCAAGGATCACCTTGAAACCGACGCGACGCTGGAACAGATCTGCGAGAAGCTGACGGCCATCGGCCTTGAGGTCGAGGATGTCGACGATCGCGCGGTGTTCAAGCCGTTCACCATTGCCAAGATCGTGACGGCGGAAAAGCATCCGGAGGCCGACCGGCTGAAGGTGCTTTCCGTCGACAAGGGCGATGGCAAGCTGATCCAGATCGTCTGCGGCGCGCCCAATGCGCGGACGGGCCTGATCGGCGCGCTTGCGGAACCCGGCACTTACGTTCCGGGCATCGATGTCACGCTCGGCGTCGGCAAGATCCGGGGTGTCGAGAGCCACGGCATGATGTGCTCCGAGAAGGAACTGATGGTCTCGGAAGACCACAACGGCATTATCGACCTGCCGGCGGATGCGCCGCTCGGCACGTCCTACGCCGCCTATGCGGGTCTTGACGATCCGGTCATCGAGATCAACCTGACGCCGAACCGGCCGGATTGCACCGGCGTTTACGGCATCGCGCGCGATCTGGCGGCCGCCGGTCTCGGCACGCTCAAGGCCGCCAAGGCGCCCGCCTTCAAGGTCGAGGGCAAGACGCCGGTCGAGGTCAAGCTCGACTTTGCGGCTGACGACACGCATCTCTGCCCCGGCTTTGCGCTTCGCCTCGTGCGCGGCGTCAAGAACGGCCCCTCGCCCGCCTGGATGCAGAAGCGACTGAAGGCGATCGGGCTGCGCCCGATCAATGCGCTGGTCGATATCACCAATTACATGACCTTCGATCAGGCTCGCCCGCTGCATGTCTTCGATGCTGCCAAGGTGGCGGGCAATCTCGTCGTTCGCCGCGCGAAGCCTAAGCTTGAATGGGACACTGGACCTATTTCGGATGACCAATACGCTGAATTCACAGCAGCGGGCGGGCCGCCTTTCAGGTTGACTAGCGAATGGCGCATTGATCCAGCCTTAAACATTAAGATTGCGGATGCAGAGATCGGCCGTTGGGAAGAAGAGGTAATCTTAGCTCTCGATGGTCGCGAGTATCCACTAACCCAAAACAACGTTGTCATCGCCGACGACAAGGGCGTCGAATCCATCGCCGGCATCATGGGCGGCGAGCATTCGGGCTGCGACGAAAATACGGTCGATGTTCTCATCGAATCCGCTCTGTGGGACCCGTTGAACATCGCCAAGTCCGGTCGCGAACATGGCATCATCACCGATGCACGCTATCGCTTCGAGCGTGGCGTCGATCCGGATTATATGGTGGCCGGTCTTGAGCGCGCGACCGAACTGGTGCTGGAGCTTTGCGGCGGCGTCGCAGCCGAAGCCAATGTCGTCGGCTATGCCGGCTACAGGGCGAAGGTCGTTGATTTCCCGGTCTCCGAGGTCAAGCGCCTGACGGGCATCGACGTTCCGGCCTCGGAATCGCGTGAGATCCTCGTCAAGCTCGGCTTCGGGGTTGAAGGCTCGGGCGATGTGCTCCAGGTCTCGGTTCCGTCCTGGCGTCCGGATGTGGATGGCAAGGCCGATCTCGTTGAAGAGGTGCTGCGCATCCATGGCGTCGATCAGGTCAAGGCGCAGCCGCTGGACAGCCATGGTGCGGTCAACGGCAAGATCCTCACCACGCTGCAGATCCGCACCCGTGCGGCCAAGCGGGCGCTTGCCTCGCGCGGCATGGGCGAGGCCGTCACCTGGTCGTTCATTCCGAGCGAACATGCCGCCCTCTTCGGCGGCGGCAGTGCGGCGCTGAAGCTCTCGAACCCGATTGCCGCCGACATGTCGGACATGCGCCCCTCGCTGCTGCCCGGCCTGCTGTCTGCCGCCCAGCGCAATGCCGCGCGCGGCTATGGCGATGTCGCGCTGTTCGAAGTCTCAGGCACCTATGAAAGCGACCGGCCGGAAGGCCAGCGTCGCGTGGCGGGCGGCGTGCGCCGCGGGACTGCGACGCTCGCCGGTTCGGGCCGCATGTGGTCGAACGGCAAATCCGGCGGTGGCAAGCCGGCCGACGTGTTCGATGCAAAGGCCGATGCGCTGGCGGTACTCGAAGCCTGCGGCATGCCGATGGGCAATGTGCAGATCGAAAAGGGTGGGCCTGACTGGTATCACCCCGGCCGCTCCGGCACGATCAAGATGGGTCCGAAAGTGATCCTCGGTACGTTCGGCGAGTTCCATCCGAAGGCGCTGGACGCGCTGGACGTTGGCGGCGCGCTCTGCGGCTTCGAGGTCTATATCGACGCGATCCCCGAGCCTAAGAAGAAGGCCACCAAGACCAAGCCGGTTCTGGAGCTCTCGCCCTTCCAGGCTGTGCGCCGCGACTTCGCCTTCGTGGTCGACAAGTCGGTGGAAGCCGGCGCGATCATCCGCGCGGCAGCCTCTGCCGACCGCAAGCTGATCGGCGCGGTCAATGTCTTCGACATTTTCGAAGGCGCATCGCTGGGTGCGGACAAGAAGTCCGTCGCCATCGAAGTGACGATCCAGCCGGCCGAACGGACGCTGACGGACGAGGATTTCGACGGGCTGACCAAGCGCATCATCGCGAATGTCGAGAAGACGACGGGCGGGACGCTGCGGGCTTGATCCGCGCATGACTGTCGTGGTTGATTGGGGCGGCTTCGGCCGCCCTTTTTAATTCGACCGGTCGATATTCAGAGATAAATCGGAGCCGCCATGAAAATCATCTATTCAGAAAAGCACAAGCTGCGCGACGCCAAGACTGAACTGCATGGCGGCGAGCTCGTGAAGCCATTCGAGGGGCCGTTTCGGGCGGAGTGGATTCTGGAAGCGGTTCAGGCGGCTGGATTCAAGGATGTTTCTGCGCCGGCGGATCACGATCTCGACGTGGCGATGAAGGTGCATGATCGCGGCTATCTCGAGTTTTTGTCGACCGCCTGGGATCGCTGGGCGGCGGAAGGGTTTGCCGGCGAAGCCATTCCCGTAACCTTGCCCGTGCGGCGCACACAGATGGCGCGCGTGCCGCGCAATATCGACGGGGCGCTCGGCTACTATGCCAACTCGGTCGAAACCTCGATCAGCAAGGGCTCCTATGAGGCAGCGCTTGCGTCGCAATCCTGCGCGCTCGAGGGGGCGGACTGGCTGAACAAGGGCAACAGGAATGCCTTTGCGCTTTGCCGGCCGCCGGGCCACCATGCCGGCATCGACACCTATGGCGGCTATTGCTTCATCAACAATGCGGCCGTTGCCGCGCAGCGCCTGCTCGACCATGGCGCCAAACGCGTCGCGATCCTCGATGTCGACTTCCACCACGGCAACGGCACGCAGGACATCACCTATCGCCGCGACGACATCTTCTTCGCCTCGCTGCATGGCGATCCGGTGGATGCGTTCCCCTACTTTCTCGGCTATGCGGACGAGACCGGCGAAGGCCCAGGCGAAGGCTTCAATGCGAATTATCCCATGCCGCCGGGCACGCCGTGGAGCATCTGGTCGCAGGCGCTTTCCTATGCGCTTTCCCGCATCAAGGCCTATGGGGCGGAGGCGATCATCGTCTCGCTTGGCGTCGATACGTTCGAGAAGGACCCGATCAGCTTCTTCAAGCTGACAAGCCCGGATTTCATCAAGATGGGTGCAATGATTGCCGACAATGGCGTGCCCGTGCTGACGCTCATGGAAGGCGGCTATGGCGTGCCGGAGATCGGGCTGAATGTCGCGAATTTCCTGAAGGGCGTTGCCGACAAGGCCTAGCTCCTCTAGGTTGATATCAACAAGACGAGGAGAGAGCCGATGACCATCACCGTCGAAACGAAAGTTGCCGCTGACATTGCAACGGTGTGGCACGCCTACACGACGCCTGAGGACATCGTTGCCTGGAATGCGGCCTCCGACGACTGGCACACGACCAGAGCGACCGTCGAGCTGCATGAGGGCGGCCTGTTCTCCTCGCGCATGGAGGCGAAGGACGGCTCACAGGGCTTCGATTTTGCCGGCACCTATACGCGCATCGTGCCTTACGCGGTGATCGAATATGCGTTCGGCGAACGCAAGGCTCGCGTCGATTTTGTCGAGGACGCCGACGGGGTGACGGTCACCGTCGCCTTCGATTCGGATGGCCAGTTTCCGGAAGACATGCAGCGCGCCGGATGGCAGGCGATCCTCGACAATTTCAAGTGGCATGTGGAGTCCAAACGTAAGGGCTGATTGACCGAGGCGAATTTCGATGAGGATTTGTCGGGGCGATGGATCAAATCGCGTGCGAATCTGGTTTACTGTTTAAGAGGATTGGAAACGAACGCTTCCCTTCCCGATTTTCAAGCAGGATTGGAACCGGACATGCCGACACATTTGCTCAGAGCCTCCACTGTTATTGCCTGCGGCGTGCTGCTGGCCGCCTGCCAGACGGCCCAGAGCCCGAAGGCAGAAGGGCATCTCAGCCAGCGCTGGGAGGGAAAGCCGGTCGCGGAATTCGAGAAGCGGTTCGGCAAGCCAGCATCCGGTAGCGCCTCGGGCAAATTGGTCTGGAGTGTAATGCGAAACGACGTCACGCCGGCGCATGAACGCTCATTCGGCATCGGCGTCAGCGGTGTTGCGATCGGCGATCCGCTGAAGACAAAGGTCGAGGCCAGAACGGAGCGCAAGAGCTGCACCATCGAAGTAAGCGCCAGCAATGGCACGATCACACGCATCGATATCGTGAAGGACGACTCGACGCGCGAAGCCGCATCGCTCTGCCTGCAAAGCTTCGGTTGAAGCTCAGCCCGAAGCGGGCGTGAATATCAGTCATCCAGCCCTTTGCCGGCCATGATCTTCGGCCGGCATTTTTCAATGCGACTCTGGCGTGTTGCAGATTGCTTAGCCGACGAAAAATGCAAGAGATAGGCCCGCTGGCGGCCGGGCGTCAGCGCCTCAAAGGCGGACTTCAAGCCCGGATCGCCATCAAGGGCGGCGACGAATTCCTCCGGCATCGCAAATTCGGCCACGGTCTTGCGAACCACATTCAGCCCTGCCCTTTCCACCTCGATCGCATCGTGGATATAGGTCTTGAGCAGGTTCTGCATGCGTTGAATTTCGTCGAGACTGGTGAAACGAATCTGTCGGGCGGACTGCACGTTATCCGTCTGCTGGATAAGGATGCCTTCCGGGTCCTGCATCAGCGCGCCCTTGTGAAAGAGTAGCGCGCAATAGTCCTTGAAACCATGGATGAGCACAACATTCTTGCCGTCGAGCGTGTAGCAGGGCACGCCCCATTTCAGGTCTTCGGTGAGCGGACATTCGAGAAGAATTGCCCGCAGCGCCGCCCATTCCGCCCGCCAGCGATCAATGCGCTGCAGATAGGCATCGACCTTGGGATTTGTCGGATTCATGTTGCCCTCCGCTTACTTTCAGGAGAGCTTATATGGCACACGGACAGCTGGGAAGTTCCAGATTGGCTAATGCCACTCCCGTCGAATCTGCTCTTGAAACTCAAGCCCATCCGGGCTGTCAGGACCCCACACATTGAAGCATTTGGCGAAGCGTTCTTTCGTTCTTGCCTTCAACAAGGTCTCAATTGCCTCAAGCACCAGCGCCTCGCGAGAGACATTTTCCGTCTCCGCAAGGCGGTCCAGCGCTTCAATCTGCGCAGGGTCGAGGTCGAGCATGAACCGCACAGTACCTGCCTCAGAACGGGAACTTCATCCCCGGAGGAAGCGGCATGCCGGCGGTGATTTCGGCGAGCTTGGCCTGAGCCTGAGCCTCGCCCTTGTCTTTCGCAGCCTTGTGCGCGGCGACGATGAGGTCTTCAAGGATTTCGACGTCGTCTTCCTTGAACATGGATGGGTCTATCTTGATCGAGGTCATCACGCCCTTGCCGTCGAGATGGACCGTGACCATGCCGCCGCCGGCCTGACCTTCGATGTCCATGGCGGCAATTTCGGCCTGGACCTTTTCCATCTTGGACTGCATTTCCTTGACCTTGCCCATCATGCCCATGATGTCGCGCATAGCCAGCTCCTTATGTTATTGAATGAGATTAGAATTCCACGTCGTCGCCGGGGAGCACATCACCCTCTTCAGTGACGGCTGCGGCCGGCGCAGGCTGGTTTTCCTCGTCTTCCGTTTCATCCTTGCGGACACGAACGTCCATGATCTTTGCGCCGGGAAAACGCTCAAGAATCGCAACGATATCCGGATCGGAGCGGGCGTCGAGAAGATTGGTTTCCTTCTCCATCGCCTCCTGCTGGACCAGCGTCGGCTCGCCCTCGTCACGCGACAGGATGACCAGCCAGCGGATGCCGGTCCATTTCTCAAGACGGGTCTGCAGATCGTTGACCAGCGAGCGCGGAGCATCCGACCCCAGCCGGATTTCCAGCTTGCCGGGCTCGAGGCGCACCATATGAACGTGCTGGCGGAGCAGCGTCCGCAAGACGGGCTCGCGGTTCTTCGAGCAGAGCTCGACGATGTCCTTCAGCGAGCCGACATTGACCAGCATTTCTGGCGCGGCGCGTTCTTCGGCGCGCGGCGCTTCAGCGGGTTGCGGCTCGGTAACCGATTGCGGCGTGGAGACCGGGTCGGCTTTCGGTACGGCGCGCAGCATAGCAGTTGCGCCACCGTTAGAGCCGCGCGGGCTTGTAGACTGGCCGACCGCATTCACATTGCCGCCTCCTTGCATGGAGGCTCCGCCGCCGCCATTCGGGCGAGGCGCAGAAGGCGCATCGACGGCGCTGCCATTGGCGTAGTCGGCCAGACGTCTTGCGGCCTCCTCCGGCGAGGGAAGGTTGGCGGCATGCGCGATACGGATCAGCACCATTTCGGCAGCGGCCTGCTGGCGGGCGGCGCTTTCGGTTTCCGGGATGCCCTTGAGCAACATCTGCCATATGCGCGAGAGGGTCGAGACGGCAAGCGTCTTGGAGAACTCCGCGCCGCGCGTCCGCTCGGCTTCGCTCAGCGACGGGTCTTCGGCAGAGGCAGGCGCAAACTTGAAGCGCGTGACCAGATGGGTGAAATCGGCGAGATCGTTCAGCACGGCAACCGGGTTGGCGCCCGCCTCATACTGGCCGGCAAATTCCGTAAGCGCTGCGGCTGCGTCACCGCGCGCCAGTGTCTCGAAGAGGTCGACCACACGGGCGCGGTCGGCGAGACCCAGCATGGTGCGGACCTGTTCGGCAATGACGGCGCCGCCGCCATGGGCAATCGCCTGATCCATCAACGAAAGACCGTCGCGCGCCGAGCCTTCGGCCGCGCGCGCGATCATCGCCAGCGCTTCCGGCTCGGCTTCGATGCCTTCCTTGCCCGCAATCGTCGAGAAAAGATGCACGAGATCGGCCGCAGAGATGCGGCGGAGATCGAAGCGCTGGCAGCGCGACAGGACGGTAATCGGAACCTTACGGATTTCGGTCGTCGCGAAGATGAATTTCACATGTTCGGGCGGCTCTTCGAGCGTCTTCAACAAACCGTTGAAGGCCTGCGTGGAGAGCATGTGCACTTCGTCGATGATATAGACCTTGTAGCGTGCGGAAACCGGGCGGTAGCGCACCTGCTCAATGATCTCGCGGATATCGTCGATGCCGGTATGCGAGGCGGCGTCCATTTCAACGACGTCGAGATGGCGGCCTTCCATGATCGCCTGGCAATGGATGCCAAGCTCCTTCAGCTCGATCGTCGGCTTGTCGATCGTGTCGGTCTTGTAGTTGAGCGCGCGGGCGAGAATGCGGGCGGTGGTCGTCTTGCCGACACCGCGAACGCCCGTCAGCATATAGGCCTGCGCAATGCGCCCGCTCTCGAACGCATTCGTCAGCGTCTTGACCATCGGCTCCTGGCCGACCATCAGATCATTGAAATCCTTGGGACGATATTTGCGCGCGAGGACCCGGTAGCCAGTCTGCTCCGCAATGTCCTTTTCGCTGCCGCTCATGGCCCGTTGCCTTTGAATTTCGCCCGGCAACCGGGCTTTCATAGAACGTGAGAGGTGGGAGGCCAGCACGATGACCCGTGCCTGAACTCGTTAGGGCTGCTTCCTTCCGGACCTGACCCGGTTGGCGAGTGGTCCGTCCACCACCAGCCTCCCGACCTCCATATCGGCAATCTTCATGCGAAATGCAAGCAGAATGACGAAAATTCACCGTGTACTCTGCTTGAAGCGGGCGGCAATTCCCGCATACAGTCGCTTAAAAGAAAATCAGATGGGAGAGCAGGCTTGGAGAAATTCGAACCGGATATGCGGCTCACCCGCAATGCGCATCTCATTGCCAATCTGGGCCTTTGCCAATTGCGGCTCGTTGACGACAGCCGCTGGGCCTGGCTGACACTGGTGCCGCAAAGGCCTGATATTTCTGAAGTTTTCGAACTCACGCCGCTTGACCAGACGATGTTGACGTTCGAGACCAATCTGGTGGCCAGCGCCTTGAAAGGCGTGACACGCTGCACCAAGATCAATGTCGCTGCCATCGGCAATATTGTGCGGCAGCTGCATGTGCATGTCGTGGCGCGCAACGAGGGCGATGCCAACTGGCCTAACCCGATCTGGGGCCATGGCGACGCCCATCCCTATACCGAGGAGGCCCGTAAGCGCCTCGTTGAGACCTTGATGAAAGCGCTGCACGCATGAAAAGCCCGATTTTCGATATTGCCGCTCCGCATGCGGAGCCATCGAGCCTCACGGCCTTCTCCGAAAACGCGCTCATCCGCGATACGGAAAATCGCGACGACGACTGTCTGGAAAGGGCCTTCGCGACCGAGGGCGTCCATTGCTACGCAATCGCTGACGGCCGGATGATCCTGAAGCACGACCGGCAGGTGCTCGATCCTCTGTTTGCGCCTTATGAACTGGCCGCCCTCGATCCCGATCCGGACAATGCCGTGCTGCTGGGCCATCGCGAGACCGGCGAGCCGCGCATCGCCATGCCGGTGAAGATCGATCCGGAAAACCTGCCGGAGCTTTACAAGGCGGCGAGCGCGCGCGGCATCTATCGCGAGAACATTCTGGAAGGCGCGATGCTGGGCGAAGCGGCGCAGGCCTTTTCGCTCGTCCACTGGAACATGACGCATCGCTTCTGCGGCAAGTGCGGTAACGCGACACTTGCCAAGGCGGGCGGCTACAAGCGGGTCTGCGAGGCCTGCGGCAACATGCTGTTCCCGCGCACCGATCCCGTCGTCATCATGCTGGTGATCGATGAGGAGAACGACCGCTGCCTGCTCGGCCGCAATGTGCAGTTCCCCGACGGCATGTATTCCTGTCTCGCCGGTTTTGTCGAACCGGGCGAAACGATCGAGAATGCCGTGCGCCGCGAGACGTTCGAGGAAGCCGGCATCACGGTCGGGCAGATCCGCATCTATGCATCCCAGCCTTGGCCGGTGCCGCATTCACTGATGATCGGCTGTTTCGGCCGGGCGGAAAGCCGCGACATCACATTTGACGAGAAAGAGCTGGCGGATTGCCGCTGGTTCACGCGCGAAGAGACCGAGGCGATGCTGAAGCGGACCCTTGGGGAACCTGGCTCCGCACCACCGAAGGGCGCGATTGCACATCGACTGATGCGGGACTGGCTGGATTGGCCGGAGGCGTGAAGCCTCCGATCAATAGGAATTCTTCCGCCGCAGATGCTCTTCCCAGGCAAGCGCCGAGGAAATAATCTCTCCCAGATTGTCATGCACAGGCTGCCAGCCGAGCTCGCGCTTGGCCACAGCGGGATTGGCGACAATCAGCACCGCGTCACCGGCGCGGCGGGGACCGAAGCCTATGTTGAAGTCGCGGCCGACAACCCTCTTCATCGTCTCCAGAACCTCCAGAACCGAGAAGCCCCGGCCGTAGCCACAGTTGGCGACGAGCGAGCCACCTCCCTCGCGCATGCGCTGCAGCGCTTTCAGATGCGCATTCGCCAGATCGGTGACATGGATATAGTCGCGAACACAGGTGCCATCGGGTGTCGGATAGTCGGTGCCGAAGACGTCGATCTTCTCGCGCAGCCCTGTGACGACCTGGCTTGCGACCTTGATGAGGTGCGTGGCACCGGGCGTTGATTGGCCCGTGCGGCCCTTCGGATCGGCGCCGGCAACGTTGAAATAGCGCAGCGCCGTATAGGTGAAATCATGGGCAGCGGCGGTGTCGCGCAGCATGATCTCCGTCATCAGCTTGGAACTGCCGTAAGGCGATTCCGGCGAGAGCCGCGCGGTTTCAGAGACGGGGTCGGAGCCATCCGGCGTGCCATAGACGGCAGCCGTGGACGAGAAGACGAAATGCTTCACCCCCGTCTTCACGGCCCAGGCGATCAGCGCGCGCGACTTGACGGTGTTGTTTTCATAATAGCCAAGCGGGTCGGAAACCGATTCAGGAACAACGATGGAGCCGGCGAAATGAATGATCGCGTCGATCCTGTTCTCAGCCGCGATGCGGTCTAGAACGGCGGTGTCGGCAATGTCGCCCTCGTAGAATTTCGCTTCGGGCGCAATGGCCCAGCGGTGACCGGTCGAAAGACGGTCGATGACGACGACATCTTCATTAGCATCGATCAGCGCCCAGACCATGTGGCTACCGATATAGCCGGCGCCGCCCGTGACCAGAACCGCCATAGATATCTCCGCGTTCGATTCGACTGCGAGGCACGATAGCTTTTGAAATGCCCGGCGCAACTGCAATTTTGGTTCCGCGCCATAGGAACGGCTCGCCCCTGAAACCAGATCGTCCTCTCAAGCTGTCATACTTGAAACATATTTATTATTATATATATTTACCTATGTACTAAATGCCCCGCTTCGAAAGTTCCTACGTGATGACATCCGCCAATTCCCCATTGCAAGCCGGCATTCTCCGCCGGCTTCTTTCCGTTCTTTTTCAGAAAGGTTCGAAGGCATCCATGCGCCAGATCGATAGCAATTACTTCGTCGCCGGACAGATTTCAGCGGAGCAGGTGGCTGAGCTGAAGGCCGCAGGTTTCTCGGCCATCTGCTGCCTTCGCCCTGATGGAGAAGGTTTCGGCCAGCCGGCATTTGCGGAAATCGAGGCTGCGGCAAAGGCCGCGGGGCTTAAGGCCTACTACCTGCCGGTCTCGCCGGGCTCCATGCCGATGCAGCATGCGTCACGCCTGAAGGAGATCCTCCGAGAGGAGGAAGGCAAGATCCTTGGCTACTGCGCTTCGGGCAACCGGGCCACGATGCTTTATCAACTCGCCAAGTAAGCCCGTCGTTAGTTTCGCTCAAGCTAGCAGCCATAGACAGGGGATGTTCAGGCGCGCGCCGGAGCACGGGACAGGACCGCACCCTCCCCGCCATCCTGGCTGCGCGCCTGAACGGTTCGAACGGTTCGAACGGTTCCGGGCCACTTCCCTTTTTCGACGCCCGGCGCGGAGATGCCCATGCCCCGTCTGTCGGTCCTCATTGCGCCTGCACAAGCCTCCGAAAGCGGTCTTGGAACGCTTGTCGGCAGCCTTCTGGCCGACCCCTCGCTCGACCTTGAAATCATTACGACGGAGCAGGCGCACCTGCCCGCAACCGGCGATGCGCGATTGACTATCCTGCCGGCCATAACACCCGGCACGCCGCAACAGGCGATCTGGTCGGCCCTCGTCTCAGCCTCGCGCGGCGACTGGGTCACGCTGGTCAAGCCTGACGACATGCTCGAACCCGAGCTTGCCATAATGGTCGGCTTTCTCGCAGAGGCGAACCCCGCAGCCGATGCGCTGTCGTGGCATTCATTGCAAATCGACGCCAGCGACCCGCCGGAGCGGCGCTTTTCCGTCGGCGTGCCGAGCCAGTACGCCATCATCAATATCGACAAGACGGTGATGCTGAAGGCTTTCTTCATGTGGGAGAACAGCCTGAATGTTCCCCGCATGCCATTCGGCCTCTATCACGGCGCGCTCAAGCGTGAGCTGGCGCTTACGATTGTAGAAAGCCTCGCCGCTTCCGGCCGTGTCTCGCCGCTGCCCGCCAGCGAATGGTCGGCGCGGACCATCTTCATGGCGAATGAGATCGCCTTTTGCGAGCGGCCCATGTCGGTCATCGCCAAGGAACGCTTCACCTTCGATCCGGCCGGTATTCCAACACCGGGTTTTCCGTTTCACGCCGGCATCGGCGAGACCGCAGGCATTGCCGAAGTTCAGAATGCGGTCTTCATGGAAATGGGGGCGCCCTGGGGGCCCGGCGCGGAAGAAGCCTTCGTCCGTGCCGCCACGATCGATTGCCTGCTGGAAATCGACGAAGAGGCCTTTGCAGCGAAATGCGAAGCCTATGACCACGCCTTCCGCCTCTGGGATGGTGGACGCCACGCGCATCTCTTCCAGCCCTATTATGCCGGACCGCAGGTGCCCGACATCCGTCGTGGCCTGCATGGCAACATGCTGATGGTCGATCGCTTCATCGGAAAAGCTCGCACGGCGCAGGATTTCTACCGCGTCATGCGGTCATTCCTCGCGCCTGTTCGCCTCATCTGCGGCGCGGGCGCCGCGATTTAGACCCTCAACGCCTTATCATTGACCTGCCCTTCGCAATCCACTGCCCGGAACGGCACGCGGCATGCGGAGACGTAAGACAAGGCGGACGGCATTGATTGTGCCCATCATTGCGGGGCCTGCCAGTTGCAAACGCCGACGACCGCCGCCGGATCACCCGGCGGGACAGGTTCATTCGAGAAAATCAGGAGATCGCGACGGCCGTACATGTCTGCAATCCGTTCGGCAAAGAGACGAACGGTGGTAGGGCGGCCGGAGCAGATGTTGACCACACCCTGTTGCCCGGTCGCCGCGATCCCGGCAATCATGCGGCCTGCGTCGGCTACGTGGAGGAAATCGCGGAGTTGCGTTCCGCCGGCGAGCCTCACATGTTCGCCCCGGGAGAGGCAATCGTGGATGCGGGGCGCAAGCCGGCCCGGCTGCTCGAACTCTCCGTGGAGATAGAAGAGGCGGGCCCAGGTGAACCGCTGATCGGCCAAAGCGGCATGCCGTCTCAGCGCGAAATAGGCCGCCAGCTTGGCAGCGGAATGGATCGTCGTGGGCCCGAGCGGGGCATCCGGCTGGATGCGTGTCGAGGGCAGACGATATTCCATGCAGGTGCCAAGACCGATGACATGGCCGACGCCGGCCCGTGCTGCCGCGCGCGCCATCACGATGCTGCCCACCGTGCAAATGAAATTGAAGCGGGAGTGCTGGCAGGTTTTCGAATCGGCAAACCAGGCGGCGTGGATCAGTGTGTCATGCCCGCTCAGCGCCCGTGTCCACCAGTCTTCGCGCTCGGCGAAAAGGTCGCGGGTCAGGACAACGTTGATGTCGCTGGTGGACAGCCCCGCACGGAGCATGCTGCCAGGACGCACGGCCACCGTCACCTCGTGCCCGTCGGCGAGCAGATGCTTGAGGATCTGCCGCCCCACAAAGCCGCTTGCACCGGTCAGGAAAACCTTGCTCATGCGCATTTGCCGACCGGATTGAAGGATGCCGGTGACGGCTTGCTCTCGTTGTGGCGCTGCCCCTTCCAGCCCATTCTGCTCCGTTTCCGCAACATGCCGCGCGAGGCGTTTCGCCGGCTTGCCCATCGCGCTCAAATGCGTAGCCGACCTGTCTTGCCCGAGACTGGCAGCCACCGAGCGCGTTTCATAGAGGGACTGGAATCTCCCTGGCTGGCGTCATCATGCCGGCTGCGGCATCGTAAAGCTCGCGCGGTGTCGCCGCCCCCGCGAAGCGCTCGCCCAGATGAACGAGAAGCGGGGTAATGCCCGTGAAGACAGCGCCAGCGGCCTCACCGGGTTCGGTATAGACCGGGCTGAACGCGGACAGAAAGCGACCGTCCTTCCACACCCGGAAGCCGGCCTCGTAGCGCGCCCGGCTTATTTCGAAATCCGCGCGCGATGCTGCCGATTCGCAATCGATCGCGCAGGACCGGGCAAAGTTTTCTTCCCAGCCGTCATGCTTCAATCCGTAAGTCTTTCTGAACCAGTGCTGACTGGCGCCAATGGCGGCCGCTACCCCATAGGCGGAGGGAAAGGGGAAGTCCGCAAGAACCGCGTCCTGATCCATGTTGCGCCCCAGATCGGCCATGAACTCGGCGTGGCGGCGGGCATTGTCGTCAACCCTACCCATCGCCGCCGAATTGCTGGTCGGGCAGGCCCCCAGAACCGAGAAGGGCCGCTCGGAAAAGACGAAGCGCCGGGCCGTCGAGATGATCTTGAACGCGCTGTCCTGATCGACCACAGGATGCTCGAAATAGCGATTGCCGAAACGGGATCGGTTTTCTTCGACCAGGGCGCGTCGAACGGTTGCGTGGTAGGCCGAAAACATGAAGTTCGGCACGCGGCCGGCGCCCTCCCAGCCGAAGGTCTTGCGCATCAGGTCGTCGCGCGCGACTTCCACGATCCTGCAGCCGGTGGGAATTGAGGTCTGCATCTCATGCGGTCGCGCACCGGGCCAGTGAAACGTCAGCCTGTTCCATGCGATGGCATCGACATCGGGCACGCGCGCCTCGATGGCCGCAATGAGATCAGCGAGATCGGGATCCATGTAGTCATCATCGCCGATGAAGGCGACCCAGCGGCCTGTTGCCGCTGCCATGGTGCGTTCCCAGTTGTCGACCATGGAGAGCTGTTTTTCCGGCGAGGCCAGGAAGCGGATGCGCGCATCCGCGGCAAGCCCGGAAACGAAAGCCGGCATGATCGTCGCATCGTCGGAATTGTCGGCGAAGACAAATTCCAGATCGGACCGCGTGGACGCGATCAGCGCGCGGATCGTTTCCTGAAAATAGATCTGCCGGTTGCGCGAGGGCACGCAGATGGAGAGGAAGGGCGCGCTGGTCAGGCCGGAAGCTCCACCGCGATCTCGGTCTGCTGGTCGCGACGCTTTCGCTCGCGCACCGTCACGGGCTTTGCCGGCGCTGCGACCTTCGTCAATCGTGGATCGTCAGTGTGGGGATTGCCGTCACGAATTTCCCACCCCAGTCTCTGATAGAGGAAAGCTGACGCATGATCTCGTCCTTGAGATTCCATGGCAGTATCACAACCCTTTCCGGACGCAACGCCATCAGCGTCTGTTCGTCCACGATGCGGATGCGGCTTCCGGGCATGAAATGCCCCTGCTTAGCCGGATTCTTGTCGGCAACGGCGGCGACAAGGTCCGGTTTCACGCCCGCGAAATTCAGCAGCGTGTTGCCCTTGGCCGCCGCGCCATAGGCCGCCACGCGCAGCCCCTTGCGGCGCGCATCGATGAGGAAGGCGAGGAAGGCGTCACGGACTTCAAGCGCGCCACCCTGCATGGCGGCGTAGGTTTCGGCTCGGTCGAGCCCCGCCGCCTGCTCCTCATCGAGCACGGTCTTTACATTAGCGCTCAAAGCGTGCGCGGCGCTTGCGGCGCGACAGGCAAAGACACGCAGCGAACCACCATGCCAGGGTGTCTTTTCGACATCGAAGACGCGAAGACCATTGGCCGCGAAGATGCGGGCCACGGCCAGAAGCGAGAGATAGGAGAAATGCTCATGATAAGCGGTATCGAACTGGTTCTCGGCGATCATGTTGAGGATATGCGGGAATTCGAATGTCGCCACGCCGTCAGGCTTCAGGAGGCGCGTGAAGCCGCCGACGAAGTCGTTGACGTCGGGCACATGAGCGAGAACATTGTTGGCCGCGATCAGGTCGGCCTGCCTGCCTGCAGCAACCAGTCTTTCGGCCAGCGAAATGCCGAAAAACTCCTCGACGATCTCGATGCCCTTGGCACGCGCCGCCGTTGCCGTGCTCTTCGTCGGCTCGACGCCGAGGCAGGCGATGCCCCGCGCCTTGACATATTGCAGGAGATAGCCGTCATTGGCGGCGATCTCGACCACATGCGACTGCGGCCCCAGGCCAAAGCGCGTGACCATGTCGGCGACGTAACGCTCCGCATGCGAGAGCCAGCTCTGCGAGAAGGAAGAAAAATAAGCATAGCTCTCGGAGAAGAAGGTCTCGCGGCCGGCGAAGTCTTCCGTCTGCACGAGAAGGCATTCGCGACAGACGCGGATGACCAGCGGATACCAGAGTTCGGGCTTGGCCAGCTCGGCCTCAGCCAGATAGGAATTCGACGGCGGGGCCGTTCCGAGGTCGAGGAAGGGGGCAAAATGCGATCCCCCGCAATGCCGGCATTTCATGGAGTCAGTCCTTCAAAACCGGAGGCGATGCGGGGCAGCGCCTCGTCGCGCGGCGAACGGTTGATCACCGGCAGCGGCCAGTGAAGCCTCAGCGCCGGATCGAGCGCATCAATCCCGCCCTCATACGCGGCGGCATAAGGTGCGGTGTGGAGATAGATCATCCGCACATCATCCGTCAGCGCCTGGAAACCATGGGCGCAGCCTTCCGGAATCAGGAGCGCGCGACCGTTTTCGGCTGAAAGTTCCACGGCGGCGGACCGCAAATAGGTTGGCGATAACTTACGTAAATCGACGGCGACGTCATGGATGCTGCCCGCAACGCAGGAAACGAGCTTCATTTCCGCATGGGGCGGTGTCTGATAGTGCAGGCCACGCACCGTGCCGGCACGCGCCGTTCCCGTCTCGTTGATCTGGGCGATGGGGCCGCGCCAGCCTGCCAGCGCCAGTTCTTCGGGCTCGAAGAGGCGCGAGAGGAAACCCCGCTCATCGGCAAGCTTTCGCCGCGTCACGGTATAGACGCCTGCAATTGCGGTCGGCTCAATGAGGAAACGGTTGCCCGAAACAGAGGACATGCGCCTACCATTTCTTCCAGGGCGGGTTGCCGCTTTCCCACATGGCCTCGAGCTGGATCTTGTCGCGCAACGTGTCCATCGGTTGCCAGAAACCGCTGTGGAAAAAGGCCTTGAGCTGACCATCCTGCGCGAGACCGGACAGCGGCTCACCCTCCCATGACGTCTGATCGTCGGCAATGCGGGACAGCACCTTCGTGGAAAGAACGAAAAAGCCGCCATTGATATAGCCGCCCTCGCCCTCCGGCTTTTCTACAAAGCCCTTCACATCGTCGCCTTCGAACTTCAGCGCGCCGAAGCGGGCGGGCGGGCGCACGGCGGTCACGGTTGCATCGCGGCCGTGGGACTTGTGAAAGCGGATCGTTTCGGCGACATCGACATCGGCGACACCGTCACCATAGGTGAAGCAGAAGTCCTTCTCACCCTCGAGATAGGAGGCAACGCGCTTGAGGCGGCCGCCCGTCATCGAGCTCTCTCCGGTGTCGACCAGGGTCACGCGCCAGTTCTCGGCACTCTGGCGGTGGAAGAAGAGGCGGTTTTCCGACAGGTCAAACGTGATGTCGGACATGTGCAGGCCGTAATTGGCGAAATATTCCTTGATCACATAGCCCTTGAAGCCGCAGCAGATGATGAAATCGCGGATGCCGTGAGCGTAATATATCTTCATGATGTGCCAGAGGATCGGCTTGCCGCCGATCTCGATCATCGGCTTCGGCTTCAGATGGGTCTCCTCGGCAATTCGCGAGCCGAGCCCGCCTGCCAAAATCACCGCTTTCATCCGATCCCCCGAGCCAAGGCACTGCATGTCAGGACTGCCAGAGCAGCCTGATTCGCAATCTTGCGCCGAACGCGGGCAAGCGAAACCGCTAAAGCTCGGTTTTGCACTGGTAAAGCGGCGGCGCTCGCGCGCCTTTATTCGGTGGACCCGCCCACCGGCGCCCGATAAAAGCGCGCACGGAACCGTTCATCCGACATGCGGCTCAGGATGGCCGCAATCACCGCCGTTGCAGCAACGGCAAAAACTACACGGCCGACCAGCACACCCCAGGCATTCGCGCCGACCGACATGACAACCAGCGTGTCCTCGATGATGCTATGGGCGAAGCCCATGAAGACACAGGCCAGGAAGACTTGGCGGGGCGAAACCAGCCCCGTCTGTGCTTCGCGGATCAGCAGGCCGCCGCCATAGGAAATGCCGAGGAAGAGGCCAACCGCCGTCAGATGCCCAGCCTCGCCCCTGATGCCGGCAAGTCGAAGCAGCGGCGAAAGCAGTTTCATCATAAGGGCCAGAATGCCGCTCACTTTCAGGAGATCGAGCCCGATGGTCAGCGCGAAGAGGATGACCAGCATCCATAGCATGGTCTCGCCAAGGCCCCAGAGATAGCTCGCCCAATCGGGCGTCGCTGCAATCGGGATCCAGGCAGGATTGACGGGGGCAGACATCCAGCCGGTCACGGTCAGGATATGATGCAGGATGAAGGCATAGAGCAGCCCGCCGCCTACGCGAAGCAGCGTCGTGACCAGCATACCGGGGCCCGCCTTTTCGATGATCTTCTGTTCGATCGGCAAGCCATGGGCAAAAAGGATGAGGGCGGAGAAGATGGTCACATCGGCAACGCTGAGCGACGAGACCGGAACCAGCGTGAAGATCAGGGGCACCGCGCCCCAGATGCCGACCAGCATGGCGGTCAGCCAGGCAAGCCCCAGCTCCGGCGGCAGGCCGACCAGGTGCATCACCGGCGCGAAGACCGGGGCGATCGCCTTGATCAGACCAAGGCGGGAAAGGAGTTCCGTGCCGATTGCAATGGGAACCGTGATCTTCACGAGCACCCAATAGATCGCCAGCGTTTCCTTCATTTTCCGGGTGATGACATCCATGACCTGCATTGCCGGGCTCCGTTTTAGGTGCGGTCTTACTAGCAGGAAGCGCTTCGCATTTTTGGTCAAAGATTGCATCCATATGCAATTTTATTGCAATTTGATGCAGCCCCTCTATCGTCTCCATATGGACAAAATCGACCGCAAACTCTTGAACCTCATGCAGCGCGACGCCTCGCGGACCAATGTCGACATGGCCGACGAGGTGGGCCTGTCGCCTTCCAGCTGCCTGCGCCGCATCCAGCGTCTGCGCGCCTCCGGTATCATCGAGCGCGTGGTGGCGATCCTCAATCCGGCGAGGGCCGGACGCGGGATCAAGGCGTTCGTGACGGTGGAGTTGAAGCTGCATGGCGAGGCGCACATGCGTCGCTTCCTCGATCTCGCCAGCGCCGAAGAGGCCGTGTCCCAGGCCTATGCCGTGACCGGTGAAAGCGACGTCGTACTGATGCTGCGCCTGAAGGACATGGAGGAGTTTGCCGAACTCTGCGACCGGCTTTTCCGCGACCAGACGAATGTGGCGCGGTTCTTCACGATGATGGTGATCAAGACGGCGAAAGAGGAGACGGCGGTGAGGGTCTGAAGCGGAGCAAGTTCGGCACTTGACGCAACCGGGAGTTTCCGCTGAAGCTGCCGCAGAACCAGAAACACACAGCTTCAAGGAACCTCTCCATGACGACGATGCCGGCCATTCTGGGTCTCTACGAGGCGCATCTGACCGTGGCAAATCTGGAAAGGTCAATAGAGTTTTATCGAGACATCGTCGGTCTCGAATTTGCGAAATTGATCCCGGAAAGGGGTATCGCCTTCTTCTGGATCGATGATAAGAAGACCGGAATGCTGGGTCTTTGGTATGCGGGCTCCGGGCCTTTGCGGATACGCCTTCACATCGCCTTGCGTATGAGCCTGGACGGCGTTTTGGCATCCGCTGCCCATTTATCTGCCGCAGGCGTGACGCCGCTGGATTTTTACGGAAACCCTTCCAGCGAACCAGTCGTCATTGGATGGATGCCGGCCGTCTCGCAGTATTTTGCAGATCCTGACGGGCATTCCATCGAGTTTATCTGTGTTCTCGACGAAGCACCCGACGACAACTTTGGTATGCAACCCTATTCGAAATGGCTGGAACGCCATCCGGGCGGCGCGACTGCTCGCGCATAAGGTCCAAGATTCAGCCTGCGGGCCTTGGAGCATAGGCCGGGGTGAGGTGCGTGAGTTCGCACCGCCATTCCCCCTCAATTCGCCGATAGATATCGGTGATCCATTCATCCGCCTCTATCGGGTCGGAGCGAAACCAGCCGGTATTCTGGCCGCGTCCCGTGACATAGGCCAGGTCTTTGCCGACGCGGATCAGCCGCTCCTGTTTGGCCATGGTGTAGTGGCCAAGAACGCCGCTGGAGATCGCGGCAAGCACCGCTTCGGCGCTGATCGGTCCGCGCTCCGGCGTCACCAGCATCCAGTCCTCAGTGATGCAGGCGCGGATTCTGGCGACATCATTGCTGATCATGGCGTCGTTGAACGCCTCTTCCGCTTCGCGGAGCAATTGCGCGTCATCGGTCATGCGCCTGTCTCCTCGTTCCAGCGCCTCTGCATTTCGTCCGGCGTGACCTGCTCGATCGGCTGCGAAAGCATCCAGCGATGGCCGAAAGGATCAATCACGAGCGCATTGCGTTCTCCGAAACTCTGGTTTGCCGGATGGCGCAGCACGGTCGCCCCTGCAAGCCTTGCGCGTTCGAGATCGGCATCGACGCTTCCAGTGGCAAGATGAAATGTCACCGGTGTCCCGCCAATCGTATCCGGGCTTACAGCACCAAAATCCGGATATTCATCGGCGAGCATAACAATCGTCGATCCAAAGCGAAGTTCGGCATGACCGATCCGGCCATCCGCGGGGTCAGTCATGCGAAAGACTTCGCTTGCGCCGAAGGCTTCGCGGTAGAATTTGATCGCCGCCTCTGCGCCTTTGACTATGATGTAGGGTGTTGCTGATGTGATCCCGGACATGGCAGACCTCTTGCCTGAACTCTATATTTACGTTACGAAACGTAAAGTAAATTGTCAAGGAGCGGAATCTGATGAAGGCGCGAGGACGACCGCCGAGCGAGGAGGCGAAGCGCAAGGCATTGCGCGCGGCCTATGAAATCCTGATGAGCGAGGGGTTCGGCCGGCTGACGATCGAGGCGGTGTCGCTGCGCTCCGGCGTTGGCAAGCCGACCATCTACCGCAATTGGGCCAATGCAAGCGAATTGGCGATGGCGGCGTTGTTTGCGGACACGCAAGACGACGCGCCGGCTGCGGCCCCGCGCCTCGGCCCTGCCTTGCGGGCGCATCTGCGCGCACTCGTCACGGCGTTCGCTACCACGCGCGGCCGCCAGATTGCCATGGCGCTTGCCGCCGCAGATCCTGAAAGCGAAATGACCAAGGCGTTCCGAAACCGGATTCTCCTGTCAAGCCGGGAAGTGGGGCGGTCGCTTCTGCAGTCCGCCCAGGATAGAGCGGAGATCGAGCCGCCGGAGACAATCGACCTGATCCTCGACATGATCTACGCGCCGATCTTCTATCGGCTGCTCATAGGCCATCTGCCGCTGGACAGCGACTTTGCAGACGGGATTGCGGATCAGGCGATGAAGCTAATGACGCCTAGCCGGCAGGTCGAACCTTGATCCCGCTAGCGCTCTTGACGCGATCGCATCACTTCTCAGCCTATCAAATCGCCAGATAATCGTGCCTGAGCTGCTCGTTCTCCAGCACTTCCTTGGCCGTACCGCTGAACACGACTTCGCCCGTGTCCATGATCACCGCGCGGTCGGAGAGGCGGAGTGCGGCCACGGCATTCTGCTCGACAATGATCGTGGTGATGCCGAGGTCGCGGATCTGGTGGACGATCTTTTCGATTTCCTGGACGATGACCGGGGCGAGGCCTTCATAGGGTTCGTCGAGGAAGAGGATCTTCAGGTCGCGGGCCAGTGCACGAGCGACGGCGAGCATCTGCTGTTCGCCGCCGGACATGGTGACTGCTTCCTGGTTACGGCGTTCGGCGAGGCGCGGGAAGTGGTCGTAGATCTTCTCGATCGTCCAGCCCTTCTGGCCAGAGACCTGGGCGAGAACCAAGTTCTCCTCGACCGTCAGGCCGCCGATGATGCGGCGGTCTTCCGGCACGAGTTGGATGCCGGCTTGTGCTGCCTGAAACGCCTTCATCTTGTGGACGGGCTGGCCGTCGAGCCAGATTTCGCCGCTCTTCAGGACTGGGTTCGACGCACGGGCCAATGTGCGCAGCGTCGATGTCTTGCCGGCCCCGTTACGGCCGAGAAGGGAGAGAACTTCCCCCTTCTTCACCTCGAAGGAAACGCCCTGGACGATATAGGATTCGCCATACCAGGCATGAATGTCGCGGACGCTGAAAAACGCCTTTTCGCTCGGGTTCACCACGGTATCGATCTCTCCCCTGAATTCCATTTGTCCGGCCATCACGTTCATCAATGCGCCTCCCCAAGATAGGCTTCCTTGACGCGCGGATTGCCCCGAACCTCCTCCGGAAGACCTTCTGCGATAACGGTTCCTTGCGCAAGCACGCTGATCTTGTCGGCGAGCGAAAAGACGACGTGCATGTCATGCTCGATGATGACCTTGGTCATGCCGCGCGCCTTGATGCGTTTCAGCAATTCGATGGTCATGTTGGTGTCGTGGCGGGCCATGCCGGCGGTCGGCTCGTCGAGCAGCAGAAGCTTGGGCTTCTGGATCAGACACATGCCCAGCTCCAGCCGGCGCTTGTCACCGCGCGAGAGCGAGCCTGCGAGATGCGTGCGGCGTTCGTAGAGGCCGACATCGTGCAGGATTTCCTCAGCCTCTTCCCGCAACTCCTTCTCCGCGCTGACGGCACGGATCGCGTTGAAGGTGAAGGCGCCGTCACGCTTGGCGAAGGCCGGGATCATGACGTTTTCGAGCAGGTTCAGGTCGGCGAAGATTTCTGGCGTCTGGAAGACGCGCGAAACGCCGAGCTGGTTGATCTCGTGCGGCTGGTGCCGGTCGAGTGTTTCGCCGTTGAAGACGACATGGCCGTTATCGGGCTTGATGCGGCCGATGCAGACATTGAGCAGCGTCGACTTGCCGGCACCGTTGGGACCGATGATAGCGTGGACCTTGCCCTCCTCCACCTGGAGATTGACGTTGGTCAGCGCGCGAAGCCCGCCGAAGCTCTTGTTGACGCCGGATACGTCGAGAACAATGTTTGGCTTGTTCGTTGCAGTCATGAGCCTCACTCCGCCGGTTGCGCGTGGCCGCTGACGGCCGGTTTGTTGCCATTGCCGCCCTTTTTGAAGAGCGAGGCGATGAGGCGGACGCCTTCCATGATGCCGCCGGGCAGGAAGATGACGATGGCCATGAAGACGAGACCGAGCGTCAGGCTCCAGCCTTCACCCACGAAGAGCGAAAGCAGCTTGACGATGGGTTCGCGCAGCGTGTGGGGCAGGAAGCTGAAAACGCTGTTCAGCGCGGTTTCGTTGAAGCCCGAGAAGATGTTTTCGAAATACTTGATGATGGCAGCACCGATGACCGGGCCAATCAGCGTGCCGACACCGCCCAGGATCGTCATCAGCACCACTTCGCCCGAAGCCGTCCATTGCATGCGCTCAGGCCCGGCCAGCGGATCGACCGCCGCCATCAGCGAGCCGGCGAGCCCGGCATAGATGCCGGAAATGACGAAGGCCGCCATCAGATAGGGCCTTGTGTTGAAGCCGGTGTAGCGCATGCGGTTCTGGTTGGACTTGATCGCCTTCAGCATCAGGCCGAAAGGCGAGCGGAAGATGCGCATGGAGACGTAGAAGCCGATGATGAGGGCGGCGGCCGTGAAATAGAAGCCACCAAGGCCGCCGCCGCTGATTTCCAGGCCGAAGAGCGTGGAGCGCGGCAGGCCGGTGCCGGGCGTGATGAACATGGCGTCGACAATGCGCGGGTCCTTCAGCGTCAGCTGCAGGCCGGTTTCGCCGTTCGTCAGCGGCGTCAGCACGGAATAGGCCATGTTGTAGCTCATCTGCGCGAAGGCGAGCGTCAGGATCGAGAAATAGATGCCCGAGCGACGCAGGCTGACATAGCCGATCACAAAGGCAAAGATGCCGGCGAAGATGATCGACATGGCAATGGCCGGGATGACGTTCATCGTGAAGAGCTTGAACGACCAGACCGCCGCATAGGAGCCTATGCCGAGAAAGGCCGCGTGGCCGAAGGAGAGGTAGCCGGTGAGCCCGAAGAGAATGTTGAAGCCGATGGCGAAGAGCCCGAAAATGCAGAACTTTTCGAGGATCGCCGGATAGGCCGCGCCAATCGGCTGGAAGAGGATGGGGGCGAGCAAGACCACAGCCGAAAAGCCGAGGAACATGACCCAGTCTTGTCTTGAAAGATTGCCGAACATTGATCAGTCCTCCATCACGCCTTTGCGACCCATCAGCCCGCGCGGCATCGTCAGAAGAATGACGACGGCGACGAGATAGATGATGATCTGGTCGATACCCGGGATGATGCTCTTGATTTCATTCATGGATGCGAAGGATTGCAGGATGCCGAGCAGGAAGCCGGCCGCAACCGCGCCGCCCAGCGACCCCATGCCGCCGACGACGACAACGACGAAGGAGAGGACCAGGAAGTCCATGCCCATGTGATAGTCGGGTGGCAGAACCGGCGTGTACATGACGCCGGCAAGGCCAGCGACGACGGCAGCGATGCCGAAGACGACGGTGAAGCGGCGCTCGATGTCGATACCGAGCAGGCCGACCGTTTCACGATCCCGCATCCCGGCGCGCACCACCATGCCGTAAGTGGTGAATTGCAGGAAGGCGAAGACGATGCCGATAATGGCGAGCGAGAAGAGGAGGTAGATCAGCCGCCACCACGGATAGGGAATGGCATCGCCCAGTCCTAAGAGCATGCCGACCTGTGCCGTGCCGGAAAAGGCGGCGGGGGCGGCCTGCGGGATCGGGTTTGCACCATAGAAGTGCTTGATGATTTCCTGCAGCACGATCGCAAGGCCGAAGGTCACGAGGATCTGGTCGGCATGCGGGCGCTTGTAGAAATGGCGGATCAGGCCGCGCTCCATGACGATGCCGATGATCAGCATGACTGGAATGGCCACGATGATCGAAACCGGAACCGAGTAGTTGACCAGAACCTTGCCGAACTCGCCAAGCCAGGCTTCCACCAGCGAGGTCTTGATCTCGGCCGGCGTCCCCCAGGGGGTCAGCTGCGTCGGGTCGACCGTGACCTTCTCGAGCGTCAAGAGCTTGTTGAACGTGACGGCGCAAAAGGCACCGAGCATGAAGAGCGCACCATGCGCAAAGTTCACCACGCCGAGCGTGCCAAAGACGAGCGTGAGACCAAGCGCTATCAGCGCATAGGCGCCGCCCTTGTCCAGCCCGTTCAGGATTTGCAGGATTATCGCATCCATCTGCCGTCACCCTTGTTGCAAGGCGCATGGGTTCGCTGCCGGAACTTAGCCGGCGAAGAACACGAGACGCATTGACTGAGACATTTGTCGCCGAGGGATGCATCCCCGCATCCTCACACGGCCTTTCATCATTCATGAGCGGCGCGGACGCTCTGGCCTCCGCGCCGGAATAAAGCGCGGATCAGCCGCAGGTCTTGGCGTCGGCCGGACCCAGATCGCCGCCGAAAATGGCCGGATCGTAGGTCACGTCCTTGGCAGCGACGGTCTTCTTGACTTCGAGAAGGTCGAACTTATCCTTCGGCTTTTCCTTACCCTGCACGACCAGCACATCCTTGAAGCACTGGTGGTCGCTGCCGCGGTAAAGCGTCTTGCCGTTGCCGAGACCGTCGAATTCGAAGTCTTCCAGCGCCTTGATCACGGCCGGCGCGAAGAAAGTGCCGGCGCGCGCGCAGGCATCCGCATAGAGGATCGCCTGGGCATAAGCCGTCTGAGCGGCCTGCGACGGCGGCGTACCATATTCCTTGCCGAAGGATTTGACGAAGGCTTTGGTGCCGTCGTTGTCCAGTTTCCAGTCCCAGTTCGCGGTGCCGTAAATGCCCTTGATGGCGTCGCCGGCGCCCTGCGCCATGAGTTCGGAGAAGAGTGGAACAACGATTTCGAAGTTCTTGCCGCCCACCTGCTTCTGGCGCATGCCGAACTGCACGGCCTGCGTCAGCGAGTTGACCATGTCCTTGCCGTAGTGGTTGAGGATGAGCACGTCTGCGCCGGAGCTGAGAACCGGCGTCAGGTACTGCGAGAAGTCACCGGCGCCGAGCGGGGTGCGAACGGCGTTGACCGTCTTCCAGCCTTGCGCCTCGGTGGACTTCTTCATGGACTCTTCCTGTGTCCAGCCCCAGGTGTAGTCGGCGGTCAGGTGGTAGGCCTTGCGGTCCTTGCCATAGGCTTCGGCGAGAACCGGGCCGAGAGCGACGCCCGACATGTAGGCGTTGAAGAAGTGGCGGAAGCCATACCGCTTCTTGTCCTTGCCGGTCGTGTCGTTGGAATGCGTCAGGCAGGACATGAAGATCACGCCCATGTCCTGGCAGAGGCTCTGCACCGCGACGGCTTCGGCCGAAGAGGAGCCGCCCGTGATCATGATCGCCTTTTCCTTTTCGATCATGCGCTTGGCGCTGTCACGCGCGGCGTCGGCCTTGGTCTGCGTGTCTCCGCTGACGAAGGTGACCTTCTTGCCGAGAATGCCGTTGCCCTTCAGCGCCTTGGACGAGAAGGTGGAGAGCATGCCGCCATCGCCTTCGCCGTTCAGATGCTTGACGGCGAGCTGATAGGCCTTGAGTTCGTCGGCGCCTTCGTCGGCATAGGGGCCGGAAAGCGGAACGTTGAAGCCGAAGACGACATTTGCGCCGGTCGGCATGTTGCAAGACTGGTCGGCCGCATAAGCGCCGCGGATGAAATGCATCGGCGTCGACAGTGCCAGGCCGCCCACCGCGCCGGCCTTCAAGAGACCACGGCGGTTTATGATTAGTTTAGACATCGGAATCCTCCCAGACGATGTGTCCCAACGTCCCTCCTCCGGAACGTGGAACAGATGCTAGCAGCGAGGCAATTATCCGCAATTGTCCTTAAGTGATAAGACAAAAGTCTTAAAAGCGGCGCAATATTGAAACAGTGCGCCGCAGCATTACACTATCAGAGACTTGCAATGTATTTTGCAAGCCGGTCTGCGGCGACTTCCATCTGCGCCGGATCGCGCAGAAAACAGGCGCGGATGAAGGCGCTGCCGCCGGAGCCGAAGGCGGTGCCGGGCGCGAGCCCCACCAGCGCCTTGTCGACGATGTCGAGTGCGGTCACACGACTATCCTTCACGCCGTCAATCTTCAGGAAGGCATAGAAGGCACCGTCCGGTTTCAGCGTTTCGACGCGGTTCGTGGCAATCAGCGCATCGCAGAGAATATCGCGACTTCTCGCGGCCTTGGCGAAGTTTTCCCTGATGACGCTGTCGCCTTCGTTCAGCGCCACGGTCGCGCCCCGCTGCATAAACTGGGCCACGCCAGAGGTGGAATACTGGATGAGGTTTTCCGTCACCTGCCCCAGTTCTTCAGGGATGACGACCCAGCCGATACGCCAGCCGGTCATCGACCAGTTCTTGGAGAAGGAATTGACGAAGATGATGCGGTCGTCGGCCTGCATGACATCGAGGAAGGAAGCGGCGCGACCGCCGGCATAGTGGAAATGCGCATAGATCTCGTCGGCCATGATCCAGAGGTTCTTGCGCCGCGCGATGTCGAGAATGGCGCGCATATCATCGAGGCTTGCCGTCCAGCCGGTCGGGTTGGAGGGCGTGTTGACGAAGATGCCGCGCGTTTTCGGGCCGATGGCGCTTTCGAGCCTGTTGAGATCGAGCTTCCAGCCGCCGCCGGCGAATTCCAGTTCCAGCGGCGTGGCAATCGCGCCGGAGACTTCGAGTGCTGCGGAAATGTTCGGCCAGGAGGGCGTCAAATAGATCATCTCGTCGCCGGGTGCGGCGATCATCTCGGCGGCGATCTTGATCGCATGCATGCCGGACGCGGTGACGATGAAGTTTTCGGAACTCAGCGAGGTGCCGAAATGGCGGGTATAGTACTCTGCCAGCGCCTGACGCAGCTCCGGGATGCCGCGCTGCCATGTATAGAAGGTCTCACCGGCAAGGAGCGCATCGGCTGCCGCCCGGCTGATGAAATCCGGCGTCGGACTATCGCCCTCGCCTGCCCAGAGTGGGATCAGCCCCTCGCGCCCGCGTCCGTAGTTGAACACCTCGACAATCCCGCTTTCCGGTGCGTTGGCGGAACGGGGGCTCAGGGTTTCGATCAGGCGCATGGGGTTCTCCGGCTGTTATCCGCCGAAGAATAATGGGGATTCGGGTTGAAAGCCCAATGATAAATTATGCGGGCCGATCAAAGGGGATGATGGGTGGGGATCTCACTTGGAGCAAAATCCCCCTCTGGCTGCCGCCATCTCCCCCACAAGGGGGGAGACGGAATGAGGCACCCGTTACCCCCTGCTCTTCAGCAGATCGCGGATTTCCGTCAGCAGCGCGATATCGGCCGGCGGGGCGGCGGGGGCAGAGGGCTTGGCCTCTTCCTTGACGCGCAGGCGGTTGATGGCTTTGACCATGAGGAAGATGATCCAGGCGAGGATCAGGAACTGGATGACGACCGTTATGAAGCTGCCATAGGCGAGCACGGCACCCTGCTTCTTCGCCTCGACCAGGTTCGTCGCCGTGACGGCGGAACTCAGACGAATGAAATAGTTCGAGAAATCGATGCCGCCGGTCAGCGCACCGATGATCGGCATGATGAGGTCATCGACGAGCGACGACACGATCTTTCCGAATGCGCCGCCGATGATGACACCGACCGCCAGATCCATGACATTGCCGCGCGCGATAAACGCCTTGAACTCGTCTAACATGTTTCCCCCTGCTGCAACTGTTGGCACTGAAACCATATTTTAACCTTGTCGCCTGCGGACATTAGCACATTCTTTTTGTGTCGGAAGACTGAAACGGAGGTCGGCCACACAAGTTCCGCAGACCTCGGCGCCTTGGCCTTTCGCCTCACTTCAAATGCGATCTGACTTGACCTATGCTCGTTGAGGGAATGGGAGGACGAGCGAGATGGGGACGCAGGCCATGCTGCCAGGCTGGGTGGTGTTCGCCGCAGCGATCGGTTACCTGCTCACGCTTTTTGCCGTTGCCAGTTTTGGCGACCGCCTGTCGAAACGGCGGAGCCCGGCCAAGGGGCGGCCCGTCGTCTATGCACTCAGTCTCGCCATCTATTGCACGTCCTGGACCTATTTCGGCGGCGTCGGGCTTGCCTCCCAGAGAGGGCTCGAATTTGCGGCGATCTATATCGGGCCGATTCTCATCTTCACGCTTGGACTACCGCTGCTTCGCCGGATCATCACGCTGGCGAAGTCGGAGAAGATCGTTTCCCCCGCCGACTTTGTCGCGGCCCGCTATGGCAAGAACCCCACGGTTGCGGCCTTTGTCGCGCTGATCTCACTCATCGGAGCCATCCCCTACATCGCGCTGCAGCTGAAGGCGATATCCAGTTCTGTCTCAGCCATGGTCGGTACAAGCGCCTTTGCCGGAACCGACGGAGGCTTTTCCTTTGCCTCGCTGCCGCTTCTCGTCACCGCCTTTCTCGCCTTCTTCGCCGTCATCTTCGGCACGCGCCATACAGACGCGACGGAGCATCAGGACGGGCTGATTCTTGCGATTGCAACCGAGTCCGTCGTCAAGCTCGTCGCCTTCTGCACGGCGGGCATTTTCATCACCTTCTTCGTATTCGATGGGCCGACCGCGCTTTTCAAGGCGGCGGAGGCGAGTGTGGAGGCGAAGGCGGCGCTGCACTACCAGACCTCGCTCGGGCGCTGGCTGCTCCTGGTCCTGCTCTCGGCCTTCGCCATCATCATGCTACCGCGACAGTTTCATGTGACAGTCGTTGAAAACCGCACGGCGGGCGAATTGCGCATGGCCGGGGTTCTTTTCCCCGTCTATCTGATCGCCATCAACATCTTCGTCATTCCGATCGCGATTGCCGGCGTCCTGCTGCTCGGCAAGGCGGGCAATCCGGATCTGTATATCCTGAACCTGCCGCTTCAGGCGGGCGCGCATGCCGTATCGCTGATCACGCTCATCGGCGGTTTCTCGGCGGCAACCGCGATGGTGATCGTGGAGACGGTGGCACTCGCGATCATGGTGTCCAACGATATCGTCATGCCGGTCATCCTGCGCCGGCGGCTGGTGACGCCGAGCCTGCAGAACACCGACTATACGCAATTCCTGCTCAGGGTTCGGCGCACGGCGATCTTCGCTGTACTTTTGGCCGGCTATGCCTATTACACGTCGATAGACAGCGCGGCGGCGCTTTCGGCCATCGGTCTCCTCTCCTTTGCAGCGGTGGCCCAAATCGCGCCGTCGCTGTTCGGCGGGCTCATCTGGTCGCGGGCCAATGCGCGCGGCGCCATCGCCGGCATGTCCGGCGGCTTCTTCATGTGGCTCTATTTCCTCTTCTTGCCAAGCTTCGGGCTGTCCCAGAACGATGTGCTGGCCGGCCGCATCCTCGCCTTCCTATTTCCCGGCACCGAACTCTTCAACGGACCGGGCGCCGACAATCTGGTCAACGCGACGCTGCTCTCGTTGATGGTCAACACCGCCCTCTTCATCGTCGGATCGCTGACGCGGCATTCGAAGCCGCTGGAACGCATACAGGCCGGCGTTTTCATGTCGACGGGCGACGGGCGCAGCACGCAGTGGCGGGGCGGCAAGACGCGGGTTTCGGTCGGCGATCTAAAGTCCGTGCTGGCGCGCTATCTCGGCGAGGAGCGCATGCAGCGCTCCTTCAAGACGCATGAGCGACAGATCGGCTTTGCGCTGGTCGATGCGCAGCCTGCCGACATGGGGCTCGTGCAATTTTCCGAACAATTGCTGGCCAGCGCCATCGGCTCTTCGTCGGCGCGGCTTGTCTTCTCGCTGCTCCTGCAGCGCATGGAGGAGCCCTCTTCCGAGACCGCGCGCCTCCTCGATCAGGCTTCGGAAGCCTTGCAATACAACCAGGACATGCTGCATACCGCGCTTTCGCAGATGGATCAGGGCATCGCCGTCTTCGACACGTCCAACGGTCTCACCATCTGGAACCGGCGCTTCCGCAAGCTGCTCGATCTGCCGGAACATGTCGGGGAAGTGGGTTTCCCGCTTTCCGGCATCGTGGCGATTCTGGAAGACCGAGGGGATGTCAGCTCATCCGGGCGCGGCGACATGCTGGCGGATTTCAAGACGCTCGACAAACCCTTCTCGCTGGCACTGAAAAGCGGCCGCATCATCGAGGTGCGCTCCAACCCTATGCCGAGCAAGGGCATGGTGACGACCTATACCGATATCACCCATCAGGTGGAGGCCGACAAGGCGCTGAAACAGGCGAACGAAACGCTGGAACAGCGGGTGATTGCCCGCACAGGCGAACTCATCCGCGTCAACCGCGAACTTGGTCTCGCGCGCGCGGCAGCCGAAGAGGCGAATATCGGCAAGACACGGTTCTTTGCCGCCGCCGGCCACGATATCCTGCAACCGCTGAATGCCGCCCGGCTTTATTCATCAACATTGGTTGAAAGGTTCGAAGGGACGCCGGATCGCGATATCGTGCGAAACATCGATTCCTCGCTGGAATCGGTGGAGACGATCCTCGGGGCCGTTCTGGACATTTCGCGGCTCGATACGGGCGCGATGAAGCCGCGCTTTTCCGCCGTTCCGCTCGGTGACTTTCTGCAGCGTATTGCGACCGATTTTCAACCGATTGCGCGGGAAAAGGGGCTGGAGCTTCGTGTCCTGCCAACCAAGCTCACCGTCCGATCCGACCCCACGCTGCTGCGCCGGCTGGTGCAGAATCTGGTCTCCAATGCCATCAAATACACACCCTCCGGCAAGGTTCTGGTGGGGGCGAGACGGGCGGGCGAGACGGCCGTGATCCAGGTGGTTGATTCCGGCATCGGCATTCCACAGTCGAAATTCACCACGGTGTTCCAGGAGTTCGTGCGGCTCGACGAAGGCGCGCGGGCAGCGTCGGGCCTGGGGCTTGGTCTTTCCATCGTTGACCGTATCGCTCGTGTTCTGGAACATCCGGTCGAACTGAAAAGTCGCGAAGGGCATGGCACGGATTTCCGTGTCGTCATTCCGCTTGCTGAGGCGGTCGAGGCTCAGACCGAAATCGTGCCTGCGGCCACCGAGGTGCGGCAGACCGCCCTTGCCGGGCTCTGCGTGCTCTGTATCGACAATGAGCGGACGATCCTGGACGGTATGAGCCTGCTACTGGAGGGTTGGGGATGTACCGTCGCAACGGGCCTCTCCGCCGCTGACGCACTTGACCGGGCTCGGGCCATGCCACCCGATATCATCATTGCGGACTATCATCTGGATGACGGAACGGGGATTGAAGCCGTGAGACGCGTCAGGGCCCTTGTCGGCACTGCCATACCCGCCCTTCTGGTCACGGCCGACCGAACCCCGGAGGTCCGTGGTGAAGCCGAGCTGCACGCAATTACCGTCATGCATAAGCCGATCAAGCCGGCATCGCTGCGGGCGTTTCTGGCGCGCACGGCTGCCATGGCACGCTCGGCCGCCGAGTAGTTCAATCTTCGTACTTCTTCTCGTAGGGAAGCATCATGATTGCGGTGGACATGGACGCACCGCCCAGAAGCAGCGAAAGCGGCCCTGCGACCAGCAGGATTGCAATTGCCGGCATGGTCGAATGGTGGACGCGTGTCAGGAAGTCACCGATGTTGAAATAAAGAAGCGCTGCGGTGAGAACGAGGCCGATAAAGATGCCAAATGCGGCATTCATGGCCAGGAAACGCAACATTTCGCGATGATCCTTGCGGGCCTCGGCGGGAGTCATTTTAGGTTTTTGGGTCATGGCGGTCAGGTCTGGAAGCAGGAACCCGCAGACTATAGGCCGGCCGCGACATTTGATGCAATGCGGCAAACGTTCGCAGCGCAGCATTCCGGAGCATTTCCAGGAAAAGCGAGAACCGGTTTGCCGTTGGGGGATGCGTTAAAACAAGAGACAGATCGCTTTGGGGGGGGGCGCTGCGATCCGCTGGAGTGGGTCCAGGCGCAAGAATCAGGAAGCCCCGCAGCAGGGTGCTGCAGGGCCTCCGGGGTCATCAATAATGCGAGGCGATCAACGGACCTCTTCGACCGTCGACTTGTGAGCGGCCTTGGCCTTCTCAACCTTCGACAGCGTGCCTGCCTTGTAGCCATAGCCATAGCCCGTGGCGGTGTGGTTGGTTGCGGCCGGAGCCTGGTCATACGTGTTGTCGCGGACCATCTGCGCGAAAGCAGAGTTTTCGTTTTCCGAGGACGAGCCGTCGTCAGCCGAAGCCTGGAAAGCGAAGAGAGCGGTCGTTGCCATGATGCCAGCTGCGGCAAATGCAGTAAACTTGTTCATTTTAATCTCCATTAGGTTAGGCGGTAAACACCGCCGGTTTTCAATTGTCGTATTCACACTTGACTGCGCCATCAGCAGCGCATGACCCTATAATGCGCCACATTTGGATTTGTTTCGGGCAAACTTCATTAAATTCCGGTCAGAAAGGCTCTTCTGGATTAAATATCGGAAACAAATGCCCAACATTACAGGATTTTAATGTTGCGGTTTTGGCTATTTTATTTCCGATAAGCTCTAATGACGTTGCCCATAGAGAATTTCTATTTACTTTTCCCGACCTCGCAGCGAACCGCGAGGTCGAACAACACCCTATCTCAACCGCCGCTTAGCGGATGATGTAGGTCGTCGAACCGTCGGCCGCACGCACAGAGCCGATGACGTTCTTGAGGTTCACGTTACTGTCCTGAAGACCACGAAGGACGTCTGCATTTTGTGCAACTTCGGTCTGGAGAGCCTTGACTGCGGACGGGTCGGCCTTGGCGCGGTCGAGAAAGCTGGCCTTGTCTGCCTGCGAGAGCTCGCTGACGTAACGGATGCTGACGTTGCTGGAATGCGAAGCCTTCGCGAGAAAGCCGGGCTGGTAGCCGTAGCCTACAGCGCTGTTGTCCGAAGCAGCCGGGCTCGTGGTCTGGTAGGTGTTTTCGCGAACCATCTGCGCGAAGGCAGAGTTTTCGTTATCGTCGGCTGCAGCCTGACCAGCGATCAGAGCGGAAACAGACAGGACGCCAGCAGCGGCGAAAGCAACAAACTTGTTCATTTTAGTCTCCATTTCAAATAGCGGTTCCTTAAGTGGACCGGACCGCGGGGGTTTTGGTTTCCCGCTATTCAATCGCGCACTACACAGTGCGCGACTGAATGGCGGGGCCGGGTGAAAGGTTCCGATCGATTGCCTTGAAGGCGATCCCAATATCGTTGCCTGACAGGATTGAATATGGGTGACCGAACCGTTCGGTTCAATCTGAAAATTGGAAACGTATTGTTTCCAATTTCGAGACTTGAAACTGGAAATCAGACTAATAAGCCTTTCTTATTAAAATTTATTTTTCCGCTCTTTATCTTTGTTTTTCAAATACTTATTAAATTCTCTATCGAGAAATTCGCTTATCCGAGCAACGATTTTTTGGCGGCTTTCGCCCCATTCTGAACGTATTTGGGCAAGGAAAAGGCCGCTCAAGGCGGCCTTCTTTATGCGTTTTGGTAGTTTTTTCAGGCTCAGGCAGCCTGTTTTTTCTCGCCGTACGGGTTGAAGCGGGCATAGAACGTGTCGCCTGTCTTCGCCATTTCGAGAAGAAGCGGCGTCGGCTTGAAATGCGGGCCGTAGCTTGCGGCGAGCTTTTCGGCCAGTTCGACAAATTTCTTCACGCCCATGCCGTCGATGTAGGAGATCGCACCGCCCGTGTAAGGCGCGAAACCGAAGCCCAGGATCGAGCCGATATCGGCTTCGCGCGGATCGGTGACAATGCCCTCTTCCATGGTACGGGCTGCTTCAAGAGCGATGGTGACGAGGAAGCGCTGCTTGATCGTCGTGACATCGATCTTGTCGGGGTCCTGCTGCGGGAAGAGATCCTTGAGGCCGGGCCACATGGACTTCTTGGCGGGCTTGGCCGGATAGTCGTAGAAGCCCTTGCCGGCCTTGCGACCGAGGCGGCCTTCCTTTTCGACCATATGGGTGATCAGCGACATATGGCGCGGATCGACCGACTTCTCACCGAGATCGGCAATCATCGCCTTCATGATCTTGTAGGAGAGGTCGACAGCCGTTTCGTCGTTCAGCGCCAGCGGGCCGACGGGCATGCCCGCCATCTTGGCCACGTTGTCGATCATGACGGCCGGGATGCCCTCGACGAGCATGTTGTAGGCCTCGTTCATGTAGCGCAGCACGCAACGGTTTACGTAGAAGCCGCGTGTGTCGTTGACGACGATGGGCGTCTTCTTGATGGCGGCGACATAGTCGAGCGCCACGGCCAGCGCCTTGTCGCCGGTCTTTTCTCCCATGATGACTTCCGTCAGCATCATCTTGTGCACCGGCGAGAAGAAGTGGATGCCGATGAACTGTTCCGGACGCTTGGAGTTTTCGGCAAGGCCGGTGATCGGCAGCGTCGAGGTGTTGGAGGCGAAGATCGCGCCGGGCTTCAGCACGGCTTCGACCTGCTCCGTCACGGCCTTCTTGATGCCGCGATCCTCGAACACGGCCTCGATGACGAGGTCGCAATCGGCGATATCGGCATAGTCCGCTGTCGGCGTGATGAGGGAGAGAAGCTTCTCGCCCTCTTCCTTGCCGAGCTTGCCCTTCTTCTGCGCCTCGGTGACGAGACCTTCGGAGGTTGCCTTGCCCTTGTTGGCGGCTTCCATATCGCGGTCGATCAGAACGACCTGAATGCCGGCGGCAGCCGTCACATAGCCGATGGAGGCACCCATGAAGCCGGCACCGACGATGCCGACCTTCTTGATCTCGCTCTTTTCGACGCCAGCCGGACGGCGGGCGCCCTTGTTCAGTTCCTGAAGCGAAACGAACAGCGAGCGGATCATCGAGAAGGCTTCGGTGGTCTGCAGGATGTTGGTGAAGTAGCGCTGCTCGATGCGCAGGCCGGTATCGATCGGAACCTGCAGGCCTTCATAGACGCATTTCACGATGGCGAGCGCTGCCGGATAGTTGCCGGCGGTTTCGCGGCGCAGGATGCCGTTGGCGGCGGAGAAGAGCTGGATGCCGTTCGGCGTCCAGACGGCACCGCCCGGAGCCTTGAAGCCCTTCTTGTCCCAGGGCGCGACCGGATCGACGCCCTTCTTGAGCAGTTCCTTGGCGGCCGAGACGAGGTTTTCCGGCTCAACGACTTCGGCCACGAGGCCGAGCGCCTTGGCGCGGGAGGCGGAGAAGGACGAGCCCGTCGTCATGGCCTGCAGCGCATCCTGCGCGTTGATGAGACGCGGCAGGCGCTGCGTGCCGCCGGCACCGGGGAATATCCCCACTTTCACTTCCGGCAGGCCGATCTTGACCGACGGAGAATTGGACGCGACGCGGGCATGGCAGGCGAGCGACAGTTCGGTTGCGCCACCCATGCAGGTGCCGTTGATGGCCGAGACCCACGGCTTGCCGTTGGTTTCGATCTTGCGATAGAGCCAGGTCATGCGGCCGGCTGCATCGAAGAGCTTCTGGGCAGCACCAGCCGGATCGGCGGCGCGCTCGCGCTCGATCGTCTCGAACATGCCCTTGAGCATGGTCAGATCCGCACCGCCGGAGAAGGCGTTCTTGCCGGACGTGAAGACGACGCCCTTGACGTTGGCATCGGCAACAGTGGCGTCAATGATCTTGTCGAGTTCGTCCATCACTTCGACCGTGAAGACATTCATCGACTTGCCGGGCATGTCCCAGGTGACGAGCGCAATGCCGTCGGCGTCGGTTTCGACCTTGAAGTTTACGTAAGACATTCTTCTCTCTCCCAAACCTTAGACGCGCTCGATGATGGTGGCCGTGCCCATGCCCGCACCGATGCAGAGCGTGACGAGCGCGGTGTTCAGATCGCGGCGTTCCATTTCGTCCAACGCCTGGCCGAGGATCATCGCGCCGGTGGCGCCCAGCGGATGGCCGAGCGCGATCGCGCCGCCGGTGACGTTCATCTTGTCATGCGAGACATCGAAGGCCTGCATGAAGCGGAGCACGACGGCCGCGAAGGCTTCGTTCAGCTCGAACAGATCGATATCGTTGATCGTCATGCCGGCGCGCTTCAGGAGCTTCTCGGTAACGTCCACCGGGCCGGTCAGCATGAGCGCCGGTTCGGAGCCGATATTGGCGAAGGCGCGGATGCGGGCGCGGGGCTTGAGGCCCATGGCCTGACCGCCGGCCTTGGAGCCGAGCAGGACGGCGGCAGCGCCGTCGACGATGCCCGACGAGTTGCCGGCATGGTGGACATAGTTGATGCGCTCGACATCCGGATGCGCATGCAGGCCGACAGCTTCAAAGCCGCCCATTTCGCCCGGCATCTGGAAGGAGGGGTTGAGCGAACCGAGCGACTGCATCGTCGTTTCGGGACGCATGTGCTCGTCCTTCGCGAGAATCGTCAGGCCGTTGATGTCCTTCACGGCGATGACGGACTTGTCGAAATAGCCCTTTTCCCAGGAGTTCGCAGCGCGCTTCTGGCTCTCGACGGCGTAGGCATCAACGTCTTCGCGGGAGAAGCCATACTTGGTGGCGATGAGGTCGGCGGAGACACCCTGCGGCATGAAATAGCCGGGGAAGGCAACGGAGGGATCGACCGGCCAGGAACCGCCGGCCATGCCCATGCCGACGCGCGACATGGATTCCACGCCACCGGCAATGACGATGTCATCCGCACCGAAGGCAATCTTGGAGGCGGCGAGGTTCACGGCGTCGAGGCCGGAGGCGCAGAAGCGCGAGATCTGCACGCCCGGCGCCTTGAAGTCATAGCCCGCTTCAAAGGCTGCGGAACGCGGAATGACCGCGCCGGCTTCCATCACCGGATCGACGCAGCCGAAGATGATGTCGTCAACGGTTGCGGTGTCGAGGCCGTTGCGGTCGCGGATGGCTTCGAGCGTCAGAGCGGCGAGACGCGGTGTGGGCACTTCGTGCAGCGCGCCGTCCTTCTTGCCGCGACCGCGCGGCGTGCGCACGGTGTCATAGATAAAGGCTTCGGTCATGATGTCTTCTCCCTTTGGAGCATTTCCAGGAAAAGTGCGATGCGGTTTTCCGTTCGGAAATGCGTAAAACAATTATGGGAGCGGCCGTGCCGCTCAGTCCTCGACATGCGGAAAGGCCCTTGTCTGCAAGGGCCTTTCAATTCGTCTCCCGGAACTCAGAACGCCTCTGCGGCCAGTTCCATCATCGTGTCAGCGCCGGTCTCGATGCGGGTCTTGCGCAGTGCCGTTTCCGGCATGACCTTGTCCATGTAGAAGCGCGCCGTGATCAGCTTGTTCTTAAGGTAGTCTTCGCGCGGAGAATTGCCAGCGGCAAGCTCTGCCTCAGCGACCTTCGCCATCCTGGCCCACATGTAGCCAATGACGACGATGCCGAACATGTGCATGTAGTCGTAGGAGCCGGCGCCGGCATTGTCGGGCTTGGCCATGGCGTTCTGCATGAACCACATGGTCGAGGCCTGCAGGTCGTTGAGACCCTTCTTCAGCACCTTGGTGAAGCCGGAGAGCGCCTCGTTCGAACGGTTTTCCTCGCAGAAGGCACCGATTTCATTAAACAGCGCCATGACGGCACGGCCGCCATTGGCCGGGAGCTTGCGGCCGACGAGGTCGAGCGCCTGGATGCCGTTGGCGCCTTCATAGATCATGGCGATACGGGCATCGCGAACATACTGGCTCATGCCCCATTCCTCGATATAGCCGTGGCCGCCATAGACCTGCTGCGCCATGACGGCATGGTCGAAGCCCTTGTCGGTCATCACGCCCTTGAGTATCGGCGTCATCAGGCCGAGAAGATCGGAGGCCGTTTCGCGGGCCTTGGCGTCATCGGAGCGATGCGCGATGTCGGACTGCAGCGCGGTCCAGAGCGCAAAGGCGCGGCCACCCTCGTTGAAGGCGCGCATGGTCATCAGCGCACGGCGGATGTCCGGATGCACGATGATCGGGTCGGCCTTGAGGTTCGGCGCCTTCGGACCGGAGAGCGAACGGCCCTGAATGCGCTCGCGGGCATATTGCGCGGCGTTCTGGTAGGCAATTTCGCCTATGGAGAGGCCCTGAAGACCAACGCCAAGGCGAGCTTCATTCATCATGACGAACATGGCGGCAAGGCCCTTGTTCTCCCCGCCAATGAGATAGCCGGTGGCGTCGTCATAATTCATGACGCAGGTGGCGTTGCCGTGAATGCCCATCTTGTGTTCGAGCGCACCGCAGGACACGCCGTTGCGTGCACCGAGCGAACCATCTTCATTGACCATGAACTTCGGAACGATGAAGAGCGAAATGCCCTTCGTGCCTTCCGGCGCGCCCTCGATACGGGCCAGCACCAGATGGATGATGTTGTCCGACATGTCGTGTTCGCCGGCGGAGATGAAGATCTTCTGGCCGGAAATCTTGTAGGAACCGTCCCCTTGAGGAACTGCCTTCGTGCGCAGCAGACCGAGGTCGGTGCCGCAATGGGGCTCGGTGAGGTTCATCGTGCCGGTCCATGTGCCAGCGACCATGTTCGGGACATAGGTCTGCTTCTGCGCATCCGAACCGTGCTCGAGGATGGCGGCAATCGCGCCCTGCGTCAGGCCGGGATACATCATCAGCGCCATGTTGGCGGAGATCAGATATTCGGAGACCGCGCTGTGCAGCGTGTAGGGCAGGCCCTGACCGCCGAATTCTTCCGGCATGGAAAGGCCGAGCCAGCCGCCCTGACAATATTGGTCGAACGCGGCCTTGAAGCCCTTCGGCGCCTTCACACTGGCGTCATGGTTGCGAACGCATCCTTCCTGGTCACCCGACAGGTTGACCGGGAACATCACTTCTTCGGCAACCTTGGCAGCTTCGGCCGTAATGGCTTCAAGAAGGTCTGGACCAACATCGGCAAAGCCGGGCATGTTGGCGTAGCGCTCGATGCCGAGGACATCGTTGAGCACGAACAGGGTGTCTTGTACGGGGGCCTTGAACACGGGCATGGCAGTCTCCTCGCCTTCCATTGGTCTTCATTGCAACCGTCATACAAAATTTTGACGTTTGCGTAAACGTCAAAATCGCTACACGCGAAAATTTTGCGGCTCCAGCTTGCCGCAAGTCTCATCAAGGCAAATGGTTAACGAAATATCTGGGGTGATTCTGCGCGAAACCGCATTTTTAATCTTGGGACATCGGTTAACAGGCTGTTAACGCAGCCTCATCAAATGTAATCATCACATCAGGTGATTTGCGCCGATCCGGGATTTTTGAGGTCTTTCGTAGCCGGGAACATTCGCAGTTTCGCCATGACGGGCAGAGCGGGAAATTTCCGTACCCGAAGTGGATCAACGCCAGACGCAATTGAAGCGAGTGGAATGATGAACAGATCAAAATCCGATACGCCTCGTCAGGGAGACCGGACCGCGAGCGCGCCGGCAGCATCTTTGACCGAGACGGCCGCCAGCCGTGTTGAGGAAGCGCGTAGCTCGCTGCTTCGCTCTCCGCGGCCCGACGACGCCGGCCGGCTGGCACGTTCCACGCAGATTTCAGAAATTCTCGACAGGCAGAAGCTTCTGTCGCGCAACCGGCCGCCACCGCCGGCCGCTGCGAACCTTTCGCTGGCCGACCAGATCCGTGAGCGCCTGCGCTCGCCGGCGGCTCCGGTCTCGAGCGGCATCAGCGCGCCCCGCACCAGCGATCTGCGACCGAGCGATTACAGAGCCAGCGACTACAGGACGAGCGAGTACCGCCAGCCCGCCGCTGAACATGCAGCCTTCGACATTTCCGAAGCGCTGGCCAAGCTCCGCTCTGATCTGAAGCAGGATCTCGCCGCCAGCTTCGCGCAGGAAATCTCCAACCTGCGCAGCGAAATCAGGGATATCGGCGCCGCCGTTGCAGAAAACGGCTATCCGCAGGATCTCTATGCCGACCTTCAGCGGCTCGCCGAAGGTATGGAATATATCGGTGAAGCCGCCGAAAACGCCGTCACCAACAGCATGCGCACCGAGCTGGACTCGATCCGCGCCATGGTCAGCGGCATGGCACGCCAGGACGATCTGGCCGTCATCGTCGAGCATTTCGAAGCGCTGCGCCAGCAGATGGCCGAAACGGAAACGCAGACACAGACCCGCAGCCTCGACACCAAGATCGGCAGTCTGGCCGATGCGATCGAAATGCTCGTGTCGCAGATGTCCAATGCCGATCGCGATCTCAACAGCCAGATGCATACGCTGGACGAGCGGCTTGCTGAAATCGTCGCCGCTATTGACGCGAATGCTCAGGTAACGGCCGAGCTTTCCGGCGATGCCGGCCTCGGCTCTCTCGAATCCCGCATTGCGCGGCTTGTCGAGGAACTCGACGGCGTCAACGTGCAGCAGCGTGACAATATCGTTGCCGAGCGCATCGAAGGCCTTGCTGTCCGCATGGAAGAGCTTGCCAAGCTGCAGGCAACCGAACATCTCGACCGCCGCTTCGACGAGCTGGCGGCCCTTCTCGCACAGGGCGGCGCTATACCGGCTGGCGAAGACCTCTCGGCCATCGTGTCCGACATCTCACGCAAGATAGACGACATGGCGCGCGGCACTGTCAGCAGCGAGCTCGTCAATCGCTTCGACGATCTTGCCAACCGCATCGACAGCCTCAACATCGCCGGTGCGACGGGCGGCCTGAGCGAGGAAATCCTCACCTGGCTGGAAGGCCGGATGAACGATATCGCTGCTCGCATCGACAGCAACGTAGAAGCCAAGGGCAATCCAGCCGCCGACCTCGGCGCCCTGGAGGAGCAGATCGCCGCACTCACGAAGCTGCTCAGCGAGCCACGCGTCGCCGACGACATCGGCTCCGCGCAGATGACCAGCCGCATGTCGGCGCTCGAAGACTACATGTCGACGAACGACGAATACATTGTCGAAGCTGCCCGCCAGGCGGCCGAGACGGCGCTGGAAGCCTATGTCCGCAATTTCGCCGGCCAGCAGAGCAGCGGTAGCGTCTCGCAGGCTGACATCTCGACGATTTCTGACCTTGCTTCCGACCTGCATGCGCTGGAAGAACTGACCCGCTCGGGCGAGCAGCGGAACCAGCAGACGTTCGAAACCCTGCAGCAGACGCTCATGCAGATTGCCGAGCGCCTCGACAAGCTGGGGACATCGACCGAAGCCGCTGCCGCTCCCGCCGTTTCGAAGGCTGCCGTCTCGAGCCGTCCGCGCCAGCGCACCGGTACTGACACGGAAATGTTCAGCAGCGATTTCGACGACGACCTGTTCGATGACGATATCGCAGTGGACAATACCACGACGCGCGAACCCGGCGAAAAGCCGTTCAAGGGCCTTCTGTCCTCGATCGGCAAGCGCTTCCGTCCCAATGCACAGGACCAGAAGGCCGAAGAACCGCGCCGTACGGTCGATGCCGCTCCGGCAATCGATGCCGCCGACGATATCAGCCCAGACATCGCCAACCAGCTGCTCGAGCCGGGCTCTGGCGCACCGGACATCCGCCAGATCCTGGAAAAGGTTCGCTCGGTTCAGGACGGCAAGCCAGTCAGGAAGGACGGCCTAACGGCCCGAGACGACGACAATAGCGATTATATCGCCGTTGCCCGTCGTGCAGCCCAGGCCGCCGCAGCCGAAGTCGGAACGGCTGAAGCTGCAGGCGAAGCAGCCGAAGCGTCCACGAGCGTCGTCGGCAAGTACCGTCGTCCGCTGCTGCTTGGCACCGGTCTCGTTCTGCTGGCAGTCATGTCCTGGCCACTCGTCACGACAATGTTCAGTGGCCCGAATTCGGCGCCCGCTCAACAGGCTGCGGTGACGCCGTCTGCCGATGCAGCCGCTGCGGACAAGGCTGCGGCCGAGAAGCTGGCTGCGGACAAGGCCGCCGCTGACAAGGCTCTGGCGGATCAGGCTGCTGCTGAGAAGCAGATCGCGGACAAGGCCGCCGCCGACGCGAACGCTGCCGCCCCTGTCGCAAGCGATGTCGTGACGGCTCCCGCCGCTGGCGCCGAAAGCGCCCCGGCAGCAGTATCCAACAAGGTGATGGAACCGGCTGCCGCGACGCAGCCTGCTGCCGCTCAAAATACCGCTGCACCCACCGAAGCGACCCCGGCCGCGGCTGCCACTCCGGCAACTGACGCGAAGCCGGAAGCTCAGGCCGCAACGGTCACCGCGCCCGCCGGCACCGCTCCGGCTGCCACGCCCTCCGCCGCAAGCGCACTGACAGTTCCCACGGGTATCGAACCGCAGGCACTTGTCGACGCGGCAAACGGCGGCGACGCACTCGCGGTTTACGAAGTCGGCAACCGCATCTTCGACGGTCGCGGCGTCGCCGCCAACCCGGCATCGTCCCTTGCCTGGTATTCCAAGGCCGCCTCGATGGGCTTTGCCCCGGCGGAATATCGCCTTGGCAGCCTTTATGAAAAGGGCGTCGGCGTCGGCCTCGATCCCGCCAAGGCGGTCGAGCATTATTCGACGGCTGCAAAGGCCGGCAACATCAGCGCCATGCATAACCTCGCCGTTCTCTTCGCGACGGGCACGCTCGGCGCTCCGGACTTCGGCTCTGCTGCGAAGTGGTTCACCGAAGCCGCCAATCACGGCGTTCGTGACAGCCAGTTCAACCTCGCGATCCTTTATGCCAAGGGTAGCGGCGTCGCTCAGGATCTGGTGCAGTCCTACAAGTGGTTCGGTATTGCCGCCAAGGACGGCGACACCGACGCCGCCCAGAAGCGCGACGAGGTGGGCAAGGTTCTCTCTCCCGACCAGTTGACCAAGGCGAAGGCAGAGGTGGACGGCTGGAAGGCTGCTACGGCGGATGACAAGGCGAATGCCACGATCATCCCCGACGCCTGGGCAGGCAAGGCCCAGAAGACCAACAGCGTCGATATGAAAAAGGCCATCACCTACATCCAGGCCATGCTGAACAAGAACGGCTTCGATGTCGGCAAGCCGGATGGTGTCATGGGTGCCAAGACGGTCGCCGCGATCAAGCAGTTCCAGTCTTCGGTCGGCCAGCAGGCCACGGGCGAGATCAACGACGCACTCGTCAAGGAACTGATCGCCCGCAGCAAGTAGGCGAATTTGCTGTAGGCGGTCCAAATTGGAACGGAATGAATTGACACCCTTCGCCACCGGCGCAAGGGTGTCTTTTCATTTTGGGACATTGACACCTGCCACTGCCCAGCGGTTTTTGTCCGCAACCGCGGGATGACAAGGCGCCTGCCATAGAAATGAAATGTTCACATGGGACGGGTTATTGATACTCCTCCCGCTGCAATTCGAGTCTTTAGTCCGAGGTCCTCGGTGACGATCTACCTGCCCATCGCCGAAATGTCGGTGAACATTCTGGTCATCCTCGGGATGGGTGCCGCCGTGGGCTTTCTCTCCGGCATGTTCGGTGTGGGCGGCGGATTTCTGATCACGCCACTGCTCATCTTCTACAATGTACCGCCGGCGATCGCCGTGGCAACCGGGGCCTGCCTCGTCGTCGCCTCCTCCGTCTCGGGCGCGATCAGCCATTTCCGACGCGGCACGCTGGATCTCAAGCTCGGAACCCTGCTGCTTGTCAGCGGTCTCGCGGGGTCCACAGCCGGTATCGGCGTCTTCGCGCTGCTGCGCAGTCTCGGCCTGCTCGACCTCTTCATTTCGCTCGCATATGTGCTCCTGCTCGGCACCGTCGGCTCGCTGATGCTGATCGAGAGCCTGCGCGCCATCCGCCGTGTGGCCAAGAACAAGGCAGCGTCGCTGAACAAGCCGGGACAGCACAATTGGGTGCATCGCCTGCCATTCAAGGTCCGGTTCAAGAAGTCGAAAATCTATCTGAGCGTACTGCCCATCGTCACCATCGGCTTTCTGCTGGGTGTGCTGACCTCCGTGATGGGCATCGGTGGCGGCTTTATCATGGTTCCAGCCATGATCTACTTCCTGCGCGTTCCGACCGGCGTCGTCATCGGGACATCGCTGTTCCAGATCGTGTTCGTGACCGCCTATACGACGATGATCCAGGCGACCCTGAACCACACGGTTGATATCATTCTCGCACTGCAATTGATGATCGCAGGCGTCATCGGTGCGCAATATGGCGTGCGCGTCGGCCAGAGGCTGCGTGCCGAGCAGTTGCGCGCGCTGCTGGCGCTGCTGGTGCTGGCCGTGGGCTTGCGTCTGGCGATTGATCTCGTCCTGACGCCGAAGGATATCTATTCGATCGTGACGGGAGGCCACGCATGAGCCGCCGCAGCCGCACGCTCGCCTCTCTCCTTCTCTGCCTGACGCTCGCCGCCGGCGGACTGGCAGCCGCCGAGAAGCCTAATGACAAGGTGCGCCCGCCGGAGGGCATCGAAATCGGCATGTCGACCAACGAAATCGCCATCACCTCCGATTTCGCCGGCGCCGACCTGACCATCTTCGGCACGCTGACCAATGTGGATGACTATCTGCAGCAGATCGGCCAGTACGACATCATCGTCACCCTGGAAGGCCCGCGCATCGACACAACGATCCGCCGCAAGGAACGTGTCTTCGGCATCTGGATCAATACCGAGCAGATGACATTCTCGGCGGTGCCGAAGTCCTATTCGATGACCAGTACGCGTGTGATCAAGGACATCACAACGCAGCAGGAGCTCGCCGCACTTAATGTCGGCATCGACCATATCCGCCTCTTCGCCGCCAACTATTTTGGCGATATCGCCGCGCTCGACGATTTCCGCCTGGCCTTCAGGCGGCAGATGCTGGATAGCGGCCTTTACCAGACCAATCCCGGCGGTATCCGCTTCGTCAGCCCCAGCCTTTTCCGAGCCACGCTGAAGCTGCCCGCCGACGTGCCGAACGGCGTGCATATGGTGCATGCCTATCTCTTCAAGAGCGGCGATTTCCTGATGGAAACGAAACTGCCGCTGCGCGTCGTCAAGACCGGCATCGAACAATCGCTGACGGAAGCAGCCTACGGCAATTCCTTCCTCTACGGCCTTTCCGCCGTCATCATCGCGCTCACCATCGGCTGGGCCGGATCGGTGATCTTCCGGAAGGATTGATCAGCCCTTGAGGCCGGAATAGCTCACCGGATAGACACGCTCCTTGCCGATCATGTGAGCGATCAGCCGCGAGTGGTCGAAAAGGCCGCGAAAGGCCACATGCGCCAGATCAAGACCGCCGGTCATGACGCCGAAGGACGGCATGATGAGACGGTCGCCATCGGCGGCGAAACAGGGACGGCGGACGGATTTTTCGCGGCGGCGGAGTGTTGCCGCCGGATGGAGATGGCCGGCGACCTCGCCCTTTTCGGCTCCCTTTGCAGGCTCATGCCGGAAGGTCAGGCCGGCGAAACCGAGGCTTTCGGCGACGGTGCCGGGAAGTCCGCTGACGCCATCGGGATCGTGATTGCCGGTAATCCAGATCCAGTCGCGGCCTCGGGCCATCTCCACGATCAACGCCCGACAATCCTGCGGCATCAGCGCGGAACCGACGCGATCATGAAAATTATCGCCGAGCGAGACAACCAGCTTCGGCCGGTACCGATCCATGACGCGGGCGAGCAGCTTCAGCGTCGCATGTGTGTCATAGGGGGGCAGCAACTGGCCGCGCCGCGCGAACGCCGCGCCTTTTTCAAGATGCAGGTCTGAGACGACGAGAAGCCCATCGGCTTCGCAATAAAGCGCGCCCATGGGGTCGCAGACGAATTCGACGCCGGCAACGGTCGTCACCGAAGCCCCGATCTCTTCATCCCCCATGCCTGCCAGCGCCAGTCTCGCCAATTCCGTTCCTTACAATTCCCGCCATCACACCTGCATTGCATCGCGGATCAGGTCTTCCGCCGCTTCCGCCAGCAGGCTCTCCGATGCGTTGCCCGCGACCGGCTCCTTGCCGATTTCCAAGAGGATCGGCACAGCGAGCGGCGATACCCTATCGAGCGGGCGATGCAGGATATGGCCCCTGATTCGCCTCAGCATAGCGCCAAGGCGCTGAATGTCCAAAAGCCCGGCTGCGGCTTCCTGCCGCGTTGCCTGCAGCAGAATATGGTCGGGCTCATGGCTGCGCAGTACGTCATAAATAAGATCGGCGGAAACCGTGACCTGCCGGCCGGTCTTTTCCTGGCCCGGATGGCGGCGCTCGATGAGGCCGGCGATCACAGCGCAATTGCGGAACGTGCGCTTGAGCATGAAGCTCTCATTGAGCCAGGCCTCCAGATCGTCGCCCAGCATGTCCTCATCAAAGAGCGCCTGAAGGTCGAGCCTCCCGCTGGCGATCTGCTCGCCCATGTCATCCAGCCCCCAGATGCCGAGCGAATAGTCGGTCGCAACAAAGCCTAGGGGGCGGGCCCCCATGCGATCGAGCCGGCGGGTGAGCAGCATGCCGAGCGTCTGGTGCGCCAACCGCCCTTCGAAGGGATAGGCGACCATGAAAAAGCGGGAGCCACGCGGGAAGGTCTCGATCAGCATCTGGTCGCGACGTGGCAGCACGGAGACTTCGCGCTGGATTTCCAGCCAGTCACGCACCTGATCCGGCAGGCGATGCCATTCGGCGCGGTCGGCCAGAAGCCCGCGCACACCCTCCGCCAGATAGGTGGAGAGCGGAAATTTGCCGCCGGCATAGGCGGGTATTTTCGGGTCCATGGAAAAGGCCTGGCTCGCCAGCGCCTCGTTCTCGCGAATGCCTTCGAAGCGCAGCACCTTCCCGCCGAAGAGGAATGTGTCGCCCTGGGTGAGGCCTTCGAGAAAATATTCCTCGATCTTGCCGAGCACCGGCCCGCCGCGCCCCAGCGAGCCGAGCTTGTTTTTCTTCACCATGCGCACGTTCAGCATCGGCATTTCGACGATCGTGCCGATGTTCAGCCGGTATTGCTGGGCGGTTTGCGGGTTGGAAACGCGCCAGAGCCCGTCCTGCCGCTGGCGGATCTTCGCATAACGGTCATAGCTTTTGAGCGCATAGCCGCCGGTTGCGGCAAAATCGAGCACGCGGTCAAAAGTCTCGCGCGGCAGATCCGCGTAGGGCAGCGCCGAGCGCACTTCCTGAAAGAGTTCGTCGCCGGAAAAGGGCGCGGCACAGGCCATGCCTAGCACATGCTGGGCCAGCACATCCAGCGCGCCATTACCCGAGGGCGGCGTATCCTGCGCATTGATATAGTTGGCATCGAGTGCGGCCTGGCATTCCAGCACCTCGAAACGGTTGGCAGGGACCAGAATGGCGCGGCTCGGCTCGTCCATGCGGTGATTGGCGCGGCCGATGCGCTGGGCAAGGCGGCTTGCCCCCTTTGGCGCGCCGACATGGATGACGAGATCGACATCGCCCCAGTCGATGCCGAGATCGAGGGTTGACGTCGCCACCACCGCCCGCAGCTTGTTTTCTGCCATGGCCGCTTCCACCCTGCGGCGCTGGCCGGCGTCGAGCGAGCCATGATGGAGGGCAATCGGCAGGCTGTCGTCGTTGACGGTCCAGAGTTCCTGAAAGACGAGTTCGGCCTGCGAGCGGGTGTTGACGAAGACGAGCGTCGTCTTGTGGGCCTTGATTTCCTCGTAGACCGCCGGGATGGCATAGCGCGCGACATGGCCGGACCACGGAATGCGATCCTCACTTTGAAGGATGGTGATCAGCGGCCGCGCGCCGCCCGGAGCGACAACGATATCGGCCGCCGCCTCGCCTGCCGACTGGCTGACGAGCCATTTTCGAAGATCAAACGGATCGGCCACCGTTGCCGAAAGGCCAATGGCCTGCATGTTCGGCGCGAGCTGCCGCAGCCGCGCCAAACCCAGCGCCAGAAGATGGCCGCGCTTGGAAGTGACCAGCGAATGCAATTCGTCGAAAACGACATAACGAAGATCAGCGAAGAAGCGCTCCGCCTCGCCATTGGCGATCAGCAGCGCCAACTGCTCGGGCGTGGTGAGCAAGATGTCGGGGGGCTTAAGCTTCTGCCGCTGGCGCTTGCCCTGCGGCGTGTCGCCAGTGCGCGTCTCGATGTTGAGCGGCAGGCCCATTTCGCCGACGGGCTTCATCAGGTTGCGCTCGATATCGACGGCGAGCGCCTTGAGCGGCGAGATGTAGAGTGTGTGGACGCCCTGAAATGCCGTGCCCGGCTTCTTGCGGCCACGATCTGCCAGTTCGGTCAGCGATGGCATGAAGCCGGCCAGCGTCTTGCCGGCCCCAGTGGGGGCGATCAGCAGGACAGATTTGTTGGCGCGCGCCTTTTCCAGCAAGGAAAGCTGGTGCGCGCGCGGCTGCCAGCCCTTGGTCGCAAACCAGCGCTGGAACGCGGCGGGGAGCAGGTCGATGCCGGAGGGTTCGCCGTCAATCCGCGTCTCCATCGGCGTTCCCCTCCTCGCCGATCCCGCCCGTCAGGCCGTACGGAAGCGGGCGATGGCGCCGCGTTCGATGGCCGCGCAGGTCAGCTTGTCGAGGCCGAGGCGGTCGCGGATCAAGGCAAGCACGCGCAGCTCTTCCGGCGCCACAGAGAGGTCGGCCGCAGCGATTTCGACGCAAAGCGCATAGGCTGTGTCATAAAGCTTGTGCGGCAGCGTGTCGCGGATGACTTCGAGCACGATGTCGAGTCCTTCCGGCAGCTGCAGCAGCGCAGAGCAATCGCGGGCGACGCCAATCAGCGCTTCCTCATCAAAGCCCTTGAACACGGGCAGGAAATGGGTGAGCCGACCGATGCGCGCCATTTCGGCGTCCGTCATGTTGCTGTCGGAGGCGGAAACCAGGATCATGCCGTAGATCAGGGCTTCGTGGGTGGTAATCTTCTTGGCCATCAGGTCCTCTTCATTGCATCGGTCAGGCACGGAGGGCCGCCCGCGCCGGTGTCATATGTCGGCTGTTTGTGTAGGATTTCCAGTCTCGTTCGGCAAGCGTTCCCGCATGAATAGTCCGCTCACGGATGGCGCGGATCGGGGCTGAAAACGCCACGCTTGCCCGCCTCTGCCTCCTGACCGGCCTTTTCATACGTCGAGCCGGGTGCTGGTCGCACCCAGCCGTTCTCGACGAGCCATGCGGCCACGTCCTCCTTGCCGAGCGTGCAGCGCGCCGTCACCTCACCCTGCCATGCCGGATCAGCGATGTCGCAATTGACCGAACGGCCGCGCAGGAACCGGCGCAATTGCGTCAGCGCAAGCTGGCCACAAGGCCATTGCGAGGCGCCCTGGCCACAGCGCATCGCAGGATCAAGCGGCGTGATGTCCTTCAACGTCACGCGGCCGCGGGTCGTCTCCAGAATTCCAGCGGCAACAACCGCGGGCTTGGCAACAATCTGAAAGGCAGGGGCCGAAGGTTCGGGCGTTTTCGGGGCGGGAGGTTTCGCCGCGGCCGCGACATCGGGTGCTGGCGCTGGCTGCTGCACTGCTGCAACGCTCTGCTGGTCTGCCGGCAGGGCAGCCGACGAGTTCGCAGCAACAGCATTGGCGGGCAGGCGCTCCATGGGCGGCGGCACGGCGGGCGTGGGCAATGTTCCAGTGGTTCCAGTGACACCGCCGCCGGTCTGCACGGTTGCTGTCGTTGCCGGCGCAGTCGATGCGGGAATTGTCTCGGCTGCAATCCGTGCCTGGCCCTTTTGCATCAGGACCACGGCGAGGAGAATGCCGGCAATCGTCAGAAGCGCAAGGAACAGGAAGCGCAAGGCAAATTTTCCTATTGGCTGGCCCAGATGATCCGCGCGACCCATTCGATCTCATTGAGGTCGAAGGAGCGGTTTGGATGATCGGGATTGAGAGACAGGAGTTCGATGTTGCGCGAGGTCTGGCGCTGGAGCACCTTGGCCATCACCTCGCCCTCGCGGGTCTTGACGACGACGCGGTCGCCGCGGCGCACCTGCGCGCCGGGCTCGACGATCAGCACATCGCCATCGCGATAAAGCGGCATCATGCTCTCGCCCTGCACTTCCAGCGCATAGCAGCCGGCCTTGCGGTCAGGTGCTGCCGGGAAGTCGACAACATCCCAACCCTGGCCCGCCGGGAAACCGCCATCGTCAAAGAACCCGCCGGCACCGGCCTGCGCGAACCCGAGCAGCGGAATGGCCGATTGCTGCGGCGGAAACTGCCCAACCGGCAATCCCATGGCGGCGCCGGGGTTCAACAGGCCCATGAATTCGTCTAGCGTGGCGCCGGTCGCCTCCAGAACCTTCGATAGCGATTCCGTCGAGGGCCAGCGCAGACGGCCATCGGAGCTTAACCGTTTCGACTTGTTGAACGACGTGGGATCAAGACCCGCCTTGCGCGCAAGGCCGGAAGGAGACAGATCGTATTTTTCCGCAAGGGCGTCGATCGCGCCCCAGATCGCGTCGTGTGAAATCATGGCCATATCGCTCGGATATCAACCGCGCCCGGCCTTGCGCCGCGCCGGCGGTCAAGGCCCCTTCAGGCGCCTTGACGCGACCTTAGCCAATACACACGCGCGAGTAAAGCGAGTGAGGAATAAAATCCCAATTCCACTGACACAAGATGTCAGACGGGCTGCAATTGACCGAGCTTGGAGAGCTGGATGACTGCCTGGGTGCGGCTATCGACATTCAGTTTCAGGAGGACCGCGGAGACATGCGCCTTCACCGTCGCCTCGGAAACGCCGAGCTCATAGGCGATCTGCTTGTTGAGAAGTCCTTCGGACAGCATGTTCAGCACGCGTACCTGCTGGGGCGTCAGCGTCTGCAGCCGGTTGAGCAGATCGCTGACCTCGGCATCCGTATCGCCGCTGCGCGGATCGTAGCCATCCGGCTCGGCAACGCCGCCTTCGGCCACCTTGCGCACGGCGTCGCGGATCTGGTCGGCGCCCGAGGATTTGGGAATAAAGCCGGACGCGCCGAGTTCGAACACGCGACGCATGGTCTGCTGGTCTTCGCTTGCCGAGCAGACGACGATGGCAAGGCCGGGAAACTCCGCACGCAGCGACATGAGGCCAGTCAGCCCGTTCATGCCCGGCATGGAGAGATCGAGAAGCAGCATGTCGATATCGAGATTTTCGGCCGCGGACTTGCGGGCGCTTTCGAAATCGCCGGCTTCGAGGATTTGCGGCGCAGGTTGCATGCCGCAAACGGCCTGGCGAAGCGCGCCGCGAAACAGCGGATGGTCATCCGCAATCAAGATCGTCAAGGCTGACGTCATTCCCAACCCCTCCCGGGTCATGGTTCTGATGGCCCCTACCGCTCTCTCCCCGGCAGGCCTCCTTTTTTAGAACCATTATATACATGTTCAGGTCTTTTGCGGAAGAGCGTTCGACCCTTGGTTTTGCTGATCCAGATCCTTCGCGATGCCCATGAAGCGGCGCATGAACTTTTCCATGATCGAGAGGCTGCGGTCGACCTCTGCGTCCGTGGGCAGATCCGACCCCTTGCTGCCGGTTGCCAACTGACGTTCCAGCGCATCGATGCGGGCCTTCAGCGCTGCAACATCGGCCACCGCAGGGGAGGTCGTCGTCGTTGCGCTCGCAGACGGCGCGCAGGCGAGCTTGCCGGCATCGGCCTTGCAGAGCGTCATCTCGCCGGTTGCCGTATCAAGCCGAACAACGCCGCCCTCAACGGGTTGCAACTGGAAGCGGCCGGCCGGCGCTTCATCGGCAAGCGCGAGAAATGGTATGAATGTCAAAAGGCCTGCGGCCAAAAAACGGCTGGTCATGTCAAACTCCCCTTGCGTTTGCGGCCGGCTTCGCGCCAAGAGGGTTGAAGGAACCCAAGCCCGCGGAATTGTCCCATGGAAAAAGCAGTCTACAAGATCGTCGCCTCCGAAATATGGCAGGCCGCGCATGAGAAAGGCGTTTTCGAGGGGGCGGGCATCGATCTCAACGATGGCTTCATCCACCTCTCGACCGCCGCGCAATCGGTGAAGACGGCAGAGCTTTATTTCGCGGGACAGGATGGGCTGGTGCTGGTTGCGGTCGATACAGCCAAGCTTGGCGACGCGCTGGTGTTCGAGCCTTCGCGAGACAATGCGCTCTTCCCGCATCTCTATGGAACGCTGCCGCTCTCGGCGGTGATCTGGGCGAAGCCCTTGCCGATCGGCGCGGACGGCAAGCATGTCTTCCCGGAGTTCGTCGCATGAGCTTCCTTTCCCGTCTCGGCCGGCAGGCGCTTTTCACCTTCGATCCGGAAACGGCGCATGGGCTTTCAATAGCCGCGCTGAAAACCGGGCTGCTCCCCGCCTGCCGTGTCGCGCCCGATGCGCGGTTGAAGCAGACGATTGCGGGGCTGACCTTCGACAATCCGCTCGGTATGGCGGCCGGCTATGACAAGAATGCCGAAGTGCCGGCAGAGCTTGTCCGCCTTGGCTTCGGCTTTGCCGAGGTTGGCACGCTGACGCCGCGCCCGCAGGCCGGCAATCCGAAGCCGCGCCTGTTCCGGCTTGTCGCAGACCGCGCCGTGATCAACCGGATGGGCTTCAATAACGAAGGCCATGCTGCGGCATTCGAACGTCTCAAGCGCCTGCCCAAGACGCTGATGGTCGGGGTCAATATCGGCGCGAACAAGGATAGCGAGGATCGGATCGCCGACTATGTGGCGGGCATTCGCAGCTTCTATTCGGTCGCGCGCTACTTCACCGCCAATGTCTCCTCACCCAATACGCCGGGCCTGCGCAACCTGCAGGACCGTGAAAGCCTTGATGCGCTGCTTATGGCCGTGCTTGCAGCCCGAGATGAAGAAGCGGCGAAGGCCGGCGGGGCGAAGGTGCCTGTCTTCCTCAAGATCGCGCCGGACATGAGCGAAGGCGGGCTGGATGATATCGCCGAGGTTTCGCTCAAGCGCGGGCTCGACGGGCTGATCGTCTCCAATACGACCATCGGCCGGACGGGCTTGAGCGATCAGCGGCAAGCCGGCGAGGCCGGTGGCCTTTCAGGGCGGCCGTTGTTTGCGGTTTCGACCACGGTTCTCGCCAAGATGCGCCAGCGCGTTGGTGCGACGTTCCCTCTCATCGGCGCAGGCGGCGTGGAATCGGCAGAGACGGCCGCGGAGAAGATCCGCGCCGGGGCCGATCTCGTGCAGCTCTATTCCTGCATGGTCTATGAAGGGCCAGAACTGGCAAGCCGTATCGTCAAGGGCCTGTCCGGCCTTTGCGACCGGGAGAAGCTTGGTTCGATCCGCGACTTGCGTGACAGCCGCGTCGCGCATTGGGCGAGCCAGCCGCTTGGCTGACCGCTTCCTCTCCCTGTGGGAGAGGACACCTCACCCAAACATCTTTCTCGCCTTGCCCGGCAGGATCGCGGCGAGGGTGATGCCGCGCATCAGCAGGAAGAGGTTGAGTGCGGCCCAGAGGCCGTGATTGCCGAAATAGGGCGGCAGCGCGAAGACGGCGACGAGATAGGCAATGAACGACAGGATCATCATGTTGCGCATCTCGACCGACCAGGCAGTACCCATGAAGACGCCGTCCATCTGGAAGGCGAGCGCGCCGGTCATCGCGGTGAGCGCCATCCAGAACAGGTAGAGCCCCGCTTCTGTCCGCACATCCGCCGCACTCGTGAGGAAGGCAATGACTTGATGGCCGACGAGCATGGTCGCGACGGCCAGCAGCGCCGAAAGCCCCAGCGACCAGACGAGGGTCAGCCGAACCGCGTCGCGGAAGGCCTGACGATCGCCGGCACCCAGCGAGCGGCCGCAGATCTGCTCGGCGGCGGCAGCCATGCCGTCGAGGAAGAAGGCAGTGACCATGAAGAAATTCATGAGGATGCCATTGGCGGCAAGCGTCACCGTGCCGAGTTCCGCACCGATGCGGGCCATGATCAGGAATGACCCTGTCAACAACAGATTGCGGATAACGATATCGCGGTTGACGGCGAAGAGCGTCTTCAGCTTGGCAAGCGCGAAGACGGCGCGCCAGTCGGTTCCGCTGCTCACGCGCCGGAAACCGGAAAAGGCGAAGGCGAGGCCTGCGAGTGCGGTGACCACTTCCGCCGAGAATGTCGCCCAGGCGACACCCGACACGCCGTAGCCAAACCAGAGGCCAAGCGTGATCGAGAGCGCGATATTGATCCCGTTCAGCAGCGTTTGCAGAAAGAGGCCGACGCCTGCCCTGCCCCGGCCGAGCACGAAGCCGAGAAGACAGTCGTTGATGAGGCGCGCCGGCGCCGAGAGGATGCGGATGGCGAAATAGGTCGCGGCCACCTCGGCAGCTGCCGGTTCCGGCGACAGGATAGCGAGACCGGCAGCAAGGATCGGCGACGCGAGCGCCAGCAGAAGGAAACCGGCAACGAGGCTGGTGGCGGCGGCGCGGAAGAAGACGGCGCGCTCTTCCGCGGCATCCATCCGCCCATAGGCCTGGGCAGTCAGCGCCGTGGTCGAAGTGCGGAAAAAGCCGGTGAAGGAAAAGAGGAAATCGAAGAGCACGGCGGCAATGCCAATCCCTGCCAGATCGGCCGCGACACCTGTCTGCCCGACGACCGCCGTATCGGTGAGGCCCAATAGCGGCGTCGAGACAAAGCCGAGCGTCATCGGTACGGCGATCGACAGGACGAGGCGATGGGTGACGCGGAAGGCGCGGTCGTGCGTATCGAGGGTCATGCGGGGGTCCGGCGGGGATGCGTTGCGGCGATTCGAGACCGGAGAGTAGCACGCGCTTTGGGTTTTGCGCCCTTCGCGGACGATCTTGCCGGGCTTCTTCTCTGAAGATTGGCCGGCGCGGCTACCGCGTATCGTCTCCCCCCTTGTGGGGGAGATGGCGGCAGCCAGAGGGGGTCTTTGTCGCAAATACAGAGCAGGCGGGAAAGACCCCTCCCCAACCCTCCCCACAAGGGGGAGGGAGAGCGAGCGCCGAGACCACCTTAGTTCGACAAAATCATGGACCAGAAGGGGCGGTTATCGGAAGCGCTATTTTGCGAAACCGCAACGCCGAGGCCCTTGTAGGGGCCGAGCATGTTCTTCAGATGCTTGGGCGAGTGTACCCAGGCCTGAAAGGCGCGCTCGGCGGTGTCCTGGCCGGTGGCGATGTTTTCCGCCGCCTGCAGGCGCACGCCCATACGGTTCATGCGCGAGGTGAAATCGTCCTCGGACTTCAGTTCATGGTTCATCTCGCCGGCTTTCGCCATGCGGTTTGCCTGATCGGTCGCAGCGGCCACCGCTGCCTTGTCCTCGACGAGCGGCGGCAGCTTCTTGGACGCACGCAGTTTGTTGATCAGCGGCAGAACGGTCTTTGTGTGGTCGTCCGAATTTCCCGGCTCCGGCTGCAGAACCGCCACGGTGGTGCAGCCGGACAATAGCGTCAGGCCGAGGCCGGCCAGTGCTGCGCGGCGGGTGAGCTGGGGAAGGTCGAAACTGTTGGCAGACATCAGCGGCGGTAGCTCATCAGGCGCAGAATGATAAAGGCGGGAATGACGACGACCGCGCCGAGGAGGAAGTAATCGCCGACCTCGCCGAAGGCGCGGAAGCCGGTGCGCCACAGATTGGCGAGGAAATCGCGGATCCAATGCACGATATCCATCGGATACCAGCCGAAGGAGCGCATGACAAAGCCGACAATGACCGAAACGACGACCAGCTTGACGATGAGGCGGCCGGGGCTGTCGCCCAGCATCCGGTTCATGGATTCGCTCATCTCGTTTGCTCCTTTTGCCGGTCCGGCAACGCCGATTCTGGCGCTTCTCGCCAGAGATAGGGTCCGAATCATGGCGGCGGCAAGAGGCATTGCAAAATTCGCTTGATCGCCCCGGTGCAAAAGCAATATTGCGCGCGATCTCAACTGGAAACGCCTGACATGACTGCGATGGACCTCACCTCGGGCGACCTGATCGCCGACCGGCGCGCCGACTATGCGCGCATGCTGGCGACTGGTGGCGACGTCGGTGCGGCAGCCGAGCTGATGGAGCAGGCGCTGGAACTGGCTCCCTCATGGAGCGCCGGCTGGTTTCTGCTGGGGGAATACCGCGAGAAGGCGGGGCTTGGGGACGCAGCCATTGAGGCCTACCGCCGGGTTCTCGAACTTCATGAAGACGACGTCTTCGGCGCGGGGCTCAAGCTTTCCATTCTGGGCGATCGGGCGCAGCCGGCAACGCCGCCGGTCGCCTATGTCGAGCAGCTTTTCGATGACTATGCCGACCGCTTCGAGACGGCATTGGTCGAGAAGCTCGACTACAAGGTGCCAGGTCGGCTTGCGGCGCTGATCGAGGCCAAGGGACGGGCGCACTACGCCCGCGCCATCGATCTTGGCTGCGGAACGGGGCTCATGGGCGTCGAACTGCGCACGCGTGTCGATCGTCTGGAAGGCTATGATTTGTCCGCCAACATGCTGGCGAAGGCGGAAGACAAGGGGACTTACGATCATCTCGATCAGGCCGATCTGTCACGCGGAACTGCTGAGGCGCGATTGATCAATGCGGATCTGGCTTCAGGCAGGGCCGATCTCGTCGCGGCAGCCGATGTGCTCATGTATCTCGGCGATCTCGAGCCGGTCTTAGGACTGGCTGCCACGCTGCTAACCGATGACGGACACTTCGCCTTTTCGGTCGAGCACCTGATGGACGGGAACGGCGATTTCCGTCTGCAGCCGTCACTGAGATATGCCCATTCGCCGGCTTACATCGAGAGGCTTCTGGGGAGCCACGGCTTTACCCTTCTCGGATCGGAAAAGCTCGTCATCCGCATGGATGGAGGGCACCCCGTGAACGGAATTCTGTTCATTGCCGAAAAGGGTTCGTCGACGTAATTTTATTGCGTCGCAGCATGAAAATAGGTCAGTAATGCTTACATATTTTTGTTGCGAAAATTGAGCCATTTGAGACAATCGCTTACAGGGAGGACAGGCAAAAGATTTCGCGATGGAGAGCGGCGTGGCGAATATTTCCGATGTGTTTTCGCAGTTGAGCGGACGCCCTGACCGGCATTCGATTTTCGAGGATGCACAGGGCATTCTCGCCGGCGTGCTGATCGCCTCTCTTGGCCTCTTCTTCATGGGCAAGGCACATCTGGTAACGAGCGGCATGGCTGGCGCGGCCTTTCTCCTGCACTATGCTTCGGGCCTTTCCTTTGGTCTTCTCTTCTTCCTCATCAACCTGCCCTTCTACATTCTCTCCTTCCTGCGCATGGGCCTTGCCTTCACGCTGAAGAGCTTTGCGGCGGTCGCCATTACCTCGGCGCTGGTCGACGTGCAGAGCCGGTATCTCACCATTGGCGAGATCAATCCGGTCTGGGCGGCGCTCATTGGCGGACTGCTTCTCGGCTTCGGCCTGCTGGCGCTCTACCGTCACCGCGCCAGCCTTGGCGGGATCGGCATTCTGGCTGTTTATGTGCAGGACCGTACGCGCTTTCGCGCCGGACAGGTGCAGATGGCGTTTGATGCGATCGTGCTGACCTTCGCCTTTCTGGCCGCTCCCCTGCCGATCGTTCTTGCCTCGGTGCTTGGTGCCGTCATATTGAATGTCTTCGTGATGGTGAACCACCGCTCCGACCGCTACAGCGTGCTCCGGTAGGCGGACAACGAGCGGGCCACGGATGAATACGGCAACTCCCGGCAAGACATTTTCCGACTATCTGAAATCGACGAGCGAGAAGCATTCGCTGCTCGAAGATGCGCAAGGGGTGGCCTCCGGCGCCATGCTGGCTTCGCTCGGCGTGCTGCTGCTATCGTCGGCAGGGCTGCTGACGGGCGGTACGGCCGGTGTCGCGTTTCTTCTTCACTACGCGACCGGTTATTCCTTCGGCGTGATCTATTTCGTCATCAACCTGCCGTTCTACTATCTGGCATGGACTCGGCTCGGTGCCGCGTTCACGCTGAAAACCTTCGCAACGGTCGCCGCGACTTCGGGGCTGTCCATCGCCCTGCCCCGGCTCATCCCGATTGGCCAGATCGATCCACTGGCAGGCGCGCTGTTCGGCGGACTTCTGGTCGGAACCGCCATGCTGGCGCTTTTCCGCCATCGTGCCAGCCTCGGCGGCTTCGGGGTTCTGGCGCTCTATCTCCAGGAGAAACTCGGCTGGAAGGCGGGGCTGGTTCAGCTCGGGTTCGATTTCTGCGTGCTCTTCTTCTCGTTCTTCATCGCCACGCCCTTCATCATCGTCTGCTCGATCATCGGTGCGCTGGTGCTCAATCTGGTTCTCGCCATCAACCACCGGCGAGACCGCTACGTTGCGATGTGAAAGACGGCCCTGTGACCAGTCAGAAGAGCCCCGGCGGGAAATACTTCACGAAAAGTTCGTTGAGGATACCCTTGCGCGCCAGTTCGAGAAGGCCGTGATCGAAGGCCGCCGTCAGCGGCTCACCGGACCGCGTCATGATGGTCATGCCCTCGCCCAGAAAATCACCGGAATAGAACGGTCCGCCGCGAAAGGCGCAGCAATTGTCCGCCTCGCCGCTCGCAGACCAGAAAGCAAGCGCCAGCCCCTCCCCGAAGACCGTGTCCACCTCGCCCGCCTTCAGGGCCTTCAGCATGGCGGCGCGATCGTCATAAAGCTGCGGGGTCACATTCGGGAAATAGGCCTTGAGCATGGCCTGGTGCGCCGTGTCCCTGACAACCCCGATCCTGGCGGAGGCAAGCTTCATGGGGGTGATTGCCTCGCCCGCTGTCTTCTTCGACGCGAGGAACCGCGCTGGCAACTGCAGATAGGGTCTCGAAAAATCGAATTTTTCCCGAAGCGCCGCCGTCACGCCGATACCGGCAATGACCGCATCGCCCGTGCGGTTTTCGAGAGCGGCCTGCAATTCGTCAAAGGGGAGCGCCTGGATCTGACATTTCGCCTGGATCTCCAGCGTGTCGCACAGTTCCCGCGCCAGATCGATGTTAAAACCGGACAGCCGTCCCTCCGCATCAAGAAATTCGAAGGGCGGAAAGTCGAGCGTGGTCAGGAACCGGATGCGCGGGACCGTGCTGATATCCGGCATGGCCCGATGCTCGCGCTTGTCGAAAGTGAGAAGCGGGCCCTGGGCATCAACCGCCGCAGCGGGTGTATCCATAGCCAGCAATAGAAACAGCAAAAACCCCAAAATTTTCATGGATGCGGAGCCAATGCCGTTCAGTACCATAGGTTTCAAATTCTCGATGTTTCATAAATTTTCGACGATGCTAACAATGGTTTATCAAACTCATGCGCGCCGGAGAATATTGGAATTCCGGAAATGCAGATAAATCCGTCGCAACGCCCGTTGCGAGTGCCATTGCGGGATGGGAGGCCGATCCTGCGGAAAGCACCTTGCCCGCGGATGAAGTGCGGCTCTTTATGGCGCTCGGCATTGGCAAACCCACTCTGGCATTGGCGTTTCAAAAGGCGCAGCAGAACGGGACAACGATCGAGCGTGAGCTGATTGCCGACGGGACTCTCGATCCGCACATCTTTTACGAGGCTCTCGCCGACTGGCTCGGCCTTCCATTTTTCGCGAGCATCAACCCCGCGAATGTCTTCCTGACCGAAAACATCGATACACAGCTTGATAAAGGTGCGCTGCTGCGCCTGAGCCGTCCGTCGCTTCCTGCCCTGCTGGTCATTGCGCCGGAAGCGCGCCACGCCATCGCTTTGCGCGACCAACTCTCTCAGGCGCCCCACATGCGCGAGGGACTGGGCATCGCGGCACCGCAGACGATACGGGAGGCAATCTGGAAGGCCAATGCGCGGGCGCGTGTCGACAAGGTCACAGACCAGCTTTTCGGGGAAACGCCGGCCTTCAGCGCCCGGATCGTTCTCACCGGCTGGCAAGGCTATATGCTCGGCGCATTGTCGGTCGGTTTTCCGCTGGCTGTCGTTGTATGGCCCGACCCGATCCTTCTGCTCCTGCATATCGCACTGAGCGCCATCTATCTGGCAGCGATGGGGCTGCGGGCGATCGCTCTCAAGCTTGGGGCAACGGAGGGCGCCCGGCTCCCAAGCCCGCAACACGCTGCCGAGGCCGGTCCCCTACCCGTCTATACCGTTCTGGTCGCAGCCTATCGCGAAGAGGCCATGGTGCCGCAGATGATTGCGGCGCTCGACCGGCTGGACTGGCCGAAATCCCTTCTCGACATCAAGATCGTCTGCGAAGCGGATGATCTGGCGACCATCGCGGCAGTCCGCCAATACGCCAGGGGCGCGCATTTCGAAATCGTCGAGGTGCCGGCGGAGGGTCCGCGCACCAAACCCAAGGCGCTGGCCTATGCGCTGGCCGGTGCGCGCGGCGACTATATCGTGATTTTCGATGCCGAGGACCGGCCGCATCCGCAGCAGTTGCGCGAGGCCCATGCGCGGTTTGCAGCCGAAACCGACGCGATGGCCTGCCTGCAGGCGCCGCTCAACATTTCCAATGCCGGAGAAAGCCGGATCGCGGCCCTGTTTGCGCTGGAATATGCGGGGCTTTTCCGCAGCCTCCTGCCTCTTCTCGCACGCTTCGGCCTGCCAATGCCGCTCGGCGGCACGTCCAACCATTTTCGCCGGGGAGCGCTTGAAGCGGCCGGCGCCTGGGATCCGTTCAACGTGACAGAGGATGCCGATCTCGGCATTCGGCTGCATCGCATGGGCTATCGGTGCGGCGTTCTCAAACTGCCCACGCTTGAAGATGCCCCAACCGAGTGGCCGGTGTGGCGCGCACAGCGCTCGCGCTGGTTCAAGGGGTGGCTGCAGACGGTATTGGTGCATTTGCGCGCGCCGCGGCGTCTTCTCGCGCAGATCGGATCCGCCGGTTTCGTCGCCCTGTTCCTGACCTCGGGCGGAATGCTGTTTTCGGCGCTGGCACATCCGCTGCTTGCCGTCTTCATCCTGCGGTCGATCTGGCTGTTTGCAAGCGGCGCGTGGCTTGCAGTCGGGCTTGCGGAGCAACTCCTTTTTGCTGTGGATGTCGCGAATATCGTGGGGAGCTACTACCTCTTCGCGTTTCTCGGACGCAAGCCGATGAGCGCAGAGGAACGCGTCACCGTCGGTAGTCCCTGGGCCGGCGTGCCGTTTTACTGGATCATGCTTTCCGTTGCCGCCTGGCAGGCGGTGAAGGAGCTTTCCGCCAACCCGTTCCTCTGGCGGAAGACGCCGCACGCCCCTTCCTCCATAGCCGCAACCCGGTCAGAAGAGACCGGCGACCTGCGCGAGCAGAAGGAAGTTCAGGCAGAGGACCACCGCCGCGCCGATCGTCCCGAGAACGCGGATCACCGGGCCGTTCACATATTCGCCCATGATGCTGCGCTTTGATGTGAAATGCAGCAGGGCCAGCATGGGAATGGGCAGGGCGATCGAGAGGATGACCTGACTGACCACAAGCGCCTTGGTCGAATCGACTCCCATGAGAACGACCGCGAAGGCCGGAACCATGGTCACGAGACGGCGAATGAGGAGCGGGATGCGGAAACCGACAAAGCCCTGCATGATGACCTGACCGGCCATGGTGCCGACAACCGAAGACGACACGCCCGAGGCAATGAGCGAAACGAGGAAGACGGAAGCTGCGGCACTGCCGAGAAGAGGTGTCAGCGTGTGATAGGCGGTCTCGATCTCGGCAACTTCAGAATGACCGAGATGGAAGGCGGCGGCGGCCATGATGACCATCGCCATGTTGACGAGGCCGGCTGCCGCCAGCGCGATTACGACTTCCCGGTTGGAGAAATTCACCAGCATGCGGCGTTCGCGGTCATCGGCGGGCCGGATACGCCCCTGCGTGAGGCCGGAATGCAGAAAGACCGCGTGCGGCATCACGGTGGCGCCGACAATACCGACGGCAATCATCAGCGCATTGCTGTCCGGAATATTGGGTGTTGTCAGGCCCTTGGCGACATTGCCCCATTCGACCGGGGCGATCAGCATTTCAACCAGATAGCAGAGACTGATGATGGCGACGAACGTGCCGATCAGGATTTCCATGCGACGGAAGCCGCCCTGCTCCATCACCAGAATCACATAGGTCACGATTGCGGTGACCACCATGCCGGCGAGAAGGGGCATGCCGAAAATCAGCGACAGACCGATGGCGCCGCCGAGAAATTCGGCCAGGTCCGTGGCCATCGCAGCGATCTCGCTGACGACCCACATCACATAGACCATCGGTTTCGGATATTGCTCGCGGCACATTTCGGCAAGGTTCACGCCGGTCACAATGCCGAGCTTGGCGGAGAGCGACTGGAACAGCATCGCAATCAGGTTGGCCGCCAGCAGAACCCACAAAAGCGCATAGCCGTAGCCGGCACCCGCCTGAATGTTCGTCGCAAAATTGCCGGGGTCCATATAAGCGATGGATGCAATAACAGCCGGCCCGAAAAAGGGGAGAAAGGCCCGCACTCCGGTCCTTCGCCCCGCCAGAGCATCGCGCATCGCCTGTTCATGCCGCAGTGCCACGGTGGAGCCGCTCGCCATCTGCAATTCGTCGCGCAACATGTCTTTACCTGTTCAATTATAGCACATGCTATAAACATTAGCTTATGACAAGTTGCTGTCAATAAGGTCGCTCACGAAATTTCCACTTGCCGCCGGGCTTCAACGCGTTCAGAAAGCCGGCATGACCGCGAAGGCAGGCAGGGACGCGGGGCTGTAAGGCGGGACATGGCCAGACGAAAAACAACAGAGGCTGACGATGCGCTGGCCGCTCCCGGAACGCGGGCTGCAGCCTTCCAGCAGGCGCGCGATGCGCGGCGTTCGGAGCTTCTGGAAGACTATGTCGAACTGATTGACGATCTCGTGCGCGCAACCGGCGAAGCACGGCAAGTCGATATCGCTGCCTATCTCGGCGTAGCACAGCCGACGGTCGCCCGCATGCTGAACCGTCTGTCTGATGCAGGCCTGATCGAAAAGCGCCCCTATCGCGGTATATTCCTCAGCGAAGCCGGGATGAAACTCGCCGAAGAAGGCCGCGAACGCCATGCGATCGTCGAGACCTTCCTCATCGACATCGGGATCGACCCGGAGATCGCCGGCTGCGACGCTGAGGGCATCGAACATCACGTCAGCCGCGAAACGCTGGCCGCCTTCAAGGCCTATTCAGCCGCCAAACGCGAAAAGTAATCGGAAAACCAAGAAAAGCTGGAGCGGGTGAAGGGAATCGAACCCTCGTATTCAGCTTGGGAAGCTGCTGCTCTGCCATTGAGCTACACCCGCTTCTTCGACCTTCAGGTCTGTGACCGCACAAATCCAACACTCGGTCCTCTTTGTCAAGCAACACAAACTGCGTCATGGACATGAAAACTGCCGCCTCATGTCCGCGAAGAAAGCGTTGAAATTGATCAAGCTTATATTATATATGTTAAATATATGAAGATCCATTTCTATTCTATGAAAGTCTAAGTCGAAGAAAAAGGCCGGCTTTATTTCGGAAAATCGACAGTTGCGGCTCCCAACCGCATTGCAATTGAATGAATTTCGCCTTTATAAGGCCCGCTTACCGGATTTTTGAGAATCGTCTATCGTCAAACTGGAACCGGCCGACCGCCATGGCCAATGCGATCTATCTTCTCGTGGTGAACTTTTCCCTCGGGCTTGCGTTTTCGCTGGCATTCGTGGGGATCGCGAGGGCACAGCGGGTGTCGTTGGGCTATTGGTGCGCGGCGGGGTTTCTTCTGGCCTCTTGCACGGTCGGCGCAGAGATGCTTGCGCCGCGCACGGGCATGCCGCAGCTCATTTCCTTCCTGTCGTTCTCCTGCCTGCATTCCGCACTGGCGCTGGTTGCTTTCGGGCTGATCAGGAACTTCACAAACTGGCCACGCTGGCCATTGCCGGCGCTTTATCTGGCGTTCGAAGTGGCCTTTCCGACAATCGTCATGGCAACGCCGCGCGATTCGCTCTTCTATTCCTTCGCCTATCAGACGCCGTTTGCCGTAATGCCGGCACTGGGCGCAGCTGCACTCCTGTCCGGATCGCGGGCCCGGCGGAGCCTTGCGGAGCATTTCCTGATGCTCGTGCTGTTTCTCAGTACCGCTCAGTTCCTGTTCAAGGGTTTCCTGTCCTATCAGCTCGGGCCCGGTTCCAGCATCCAGACCTATGTCTTCAGCAGCTATGCGCAATTCTCGCAGACAATTTCGGCCATCCTCTCCATCCTGCTCGGTGTCAGCCTGATGCTCGTCGTGATGGAGGAAAGCAACACCCGGACCCGGCAGACGCTGCTGCGCGACCACCTGTCAGGGCTGTGGACACGACGCGCCTTTTTCGAAAAGAGTGAAACCGCCTTGAAGCGCAGAAGCGCGAACAGGTCGCCTGTCATCATTCTCTGCGATCTCGATCATTTCAAGAAGATCAACGATACCTATGGCCATGCGGTTGGAGACGAGGTGATCCGCGTGTTTGCCGCCTGCCTTGAGGCAGCCGGTGGGGATGTCTGCGGACGGCTCGGCGGCGAGGAATTTGCGACGCTTACACTCGACAGCAACGCGTCGCTGGCGCAGCTTCAGGTCGAGACCGTTCGGGCGCGATTGCTCAATGCCGAATTCCTGCAGGAGGGGCTGCGGCCAACCGCCAGCTTCGGGATTGCCGTGATGTCCGAACATGAGGGCCTGTCCGATGCGATTGCCCGCGCTGACGCCGCCCTTTACGAGGCCAAGGCACGTGGCCGTGACCGGCTGGTATTTTCCCGAAACGAAAAAGACGTCGCCTCAATTCTGCGCGAGGCTCTGCTGCGCCGCTGAGACATTTCTGCGGCCCTTGTTCACTCAGTCTGTGGTCGTCAGTGTGATCTCGGCGCACAACCCGCCAAGGGTCTCGTCGTTGTGCAGTTCGAAATCCATATTGTAGACGGTGGCGATCTCGCGAACGATGGAAAGGCCGAGGCCGGTACCAGGCTTGGCGCTGTCCAGCCGCCAGCCACGCCGCGTCAGATTGGCAAGCTCCTCGGGACGCACGCCCGGCCCGTCGTCCGTGACGCGGAACCATATCCTGCCAGTATCGATGCCCCAGGTGACCACGACGCGGGCTTTTGCCCACTTGACCGCATTTTCAATGAGGTTGCCGGCGATCTCCCGGAAGTCTCCCGGATCGACAGGTGCGGTGAGCGAGGCCGGCCCTTCCGTCGAGAAATCGATCTCCTCGCCCTCCGGCGTCCGACGGACTGTGCGGATGACATCGCCGACGAGTTTGGCGATATGGCTGTCGCCGCCGCGAAGATCGGGCCTTGCCGCAATCCGCGACAGGGCGAGTTCCCGGTCGACATGAGCGCGCATGGTGGCGGTCAGATGATCGAGTTCGTCGGCCATGGCCGTCTCGCCACGCTCGCGCAGCGTCAGGGCATCGTTGGAGAGAACCGTCAGCGGCGTTCGCAAACCGTGGGCAAGATCGGCAGCGCGGCGGCGCGCCTTCTCGATCATGGCACCCTGCGTGTCGAGAAGCTGGTTCATCGCGTTGACCGTCGTCTGGAATTCCGCCGGGTAGTCACCCGTGAGGCGGCTGTCACGACGTTCGCGAATACGATCAATGCCTTCGCTCAGCGACGACAGGGGTCGCAGGCCGAAGGCAAGCTGGGCAATCGACGCGCCGACGAGGATGAGGCCAAGCGTCGCCAGGGCCGGAGCGATATCGCGCACGAAGCCGTCGCGCGCTTCTTCCAGCGCGCGATTGTTGATGGCGACCGCAATGCGGATGGGACGCGGCCCTCCCGGCGCGGAGACCCGGACAATGCGTTCCAGGACGATCAGTGTGCGCCCCTCCGGACCCGCAAGCATGTAATGATGGATTGTCCCGTTCGTATGCGTATCGGCGGGCAGCGCAAGCATCGTGTCGAAGAGCGAGACGGAGCGCATCGTCTGGCTCGCGACATCGTCGACGATCTGCCAGTAGAGGCCGCCATAGGGGATGTCGAAGCGCGGATCGAGCGAGCCGCTGGGGCGTATCAGCTTGCCGCTGTTGTCGAAGGCGAGCGCACCGGCGAGCGTATTGATCTGGTTCGTCAGTTCGAAGTCTATTCGCTTGCGGATGTTGTTGGAAAAGAGCGACACGAGAAGCACCGCCGTCAGCGCCAGCGACAGACCAACGGTCAGCGCCGACAGGACGAGGAAGCGGCCGCGGATCGATGTCAGCCATTTCATACGGCGCATCATGGCGTGCTCGCCTCTCCGGCAGATGCAATGCGATAACCGTAGCCGCGCCGCGTTTCGATGAGGTCGCGGCCCAGCTTGCGGCGAAGTCGCCCGATCAAAACCTCGACCGAATTGCTCTCACGTTCGAAATCCTGCGCATAGAGCTGTTCGGTGAGTTCAAGTTGGGTCACATGTCTGTCGCGATGCTGCATGAGATGGTGCAAGCAGCGATATTCGAGCGGTGTCAGGTCCACAGGCGCGCCGCAGAGCGTAACCAGACGCGTGCGCGGATCGAGCGAAACCTCGCCGACAGAAAGCACCGGACTGGCCTGTCCGGCGGCACGTCGCAGGATGGCACGCAGCCGCGCAAGCACTTCGGCCACCTGAAACGGCTTGGCGAGATAGTCGTCGGCGCCGGCGTCTATGCCCTCCACCCGCTCCTCCCAGTTGCCGCGGGCTGTCAGCACCAGAACCGGCATCTGGCGTCCCGCCTTGCGCCAGCGCTTGAGCACCGTCATCCCGTCCATGGTGGGCAGGCCAAGATCAAGGATGGCGGCAGCAAAGTCCTCACTGTCACCGGCATACCAGCCGGATTCGCCATCTCGCTCGTGGGCGACGAGATAGCCTGCGCGCTCCAGATGGGTAACGAGATCGCGCGCAATCAGAGGATCGTCTTCGACAAGGAGAATGCGCATCATTCGTTCTCGGTCTTGAGGATCTGGCCGGTCGCGGCATCCATATGGATCTCGACCAGCCGGCCATCGGCCTGCAACACCTTGAATTCATAGGTGAAGGCACCGTGTCTGCGGTGCGGCTCTATGCGAACGATATCTCCGGGGAAGCGGGCGGTGACGATGGCCTTCAGGTCAGACAGCGGCTTCACCGTGCCGTCCTCGACCGCCCTGTGAACGGCATCGAGCGTCTCATCTTCGTCGCCATCATGGTGGCCGTCCGCATGCGCCAGAGATCCCGCAAGGGCAAGCACAATGGCGGCAGACAGAAGGGAAAGAGCAGAGCGACGCATGATCCAACGCTAGCACGGGCAAGCTGAAATTTCGCTGACATTTTCCGTCAGCCATCGCTCAGTTCGCAGTCGCTAGGTTTCCTGGCAACGGTCGGACACGGGGTCCCGGTCGCCATTGAAGGAACCAAAGCCATGAAGAAACTCATTCTCGCTGCCACACTCATCTCCGCACTCGCCTCCGGCATCGCCCAGGCAGAAGACGAAAGCACCAAATGCGATGTGCCGAAGGACAAGTGGATGAGCGAAGACGCCATGAAGGCCAAGGCAAAGGAACTGGGGCTCGATGTTCGCAAGATCAAGGTCGAGAACGGCTGCTACGAAGTCTATGCCATCGACGCCAAGGGCAAGAAGGTCGAACAGGTCTTCAACCCCGAAACCGGCATTCAGGTCGGCACCGAAGGCAGCAACTGATGACCGAGGTCGCGCTCGAAGGCCGGGAAAGGCCCGGCCGGAGCGACGACCAGATCAAGGTGTGGGATCCGCTGGTGCGGATCTTTCACTGGTCACTTGTCGCGCTCTTCACCTTTTCCTTCTTCACGGGGGATGAATGGAAATCTGCCCATATCCTCTCGGGCTATGCGATCGGTTCGCTGCTCGTGATCCGAATCCTCTGGGGTCTCGTGGGAACCCGGCATGCGCGGTTTGGAAGCTTCATCTATTCGCCGCGCACGATCATGGCCTTCCTGAAGGATAGCCTGTCGATGAAGGCCAGGCGCTATGTCGGCCATAATCCGGCGGGTGGAGTCATGGTTATCCTGCTGATCGCCATGATCGCTGGCATCGTGACGACTGGATACATGATGACCACGGATACGTTCTGGGGGATCGAGTGGGTTGAGGACATGCACAAGGCGCTTGTCTATTCGACGCTCGGTCTCATCGCGCTGCATATCGCAGGCGTCGTTCTGGCAAGCCTGGAACACAGGGAAAATCTGGCCCGCGCCATGATTACCGGCTGGAAGCGCAGGTAAGCCCGTCGCCCCAGCCTGTCGCGAGCCCCTTCCTGGCCCCACTTCCCGGAGGGGGCTCGTAGACTTTGCCGGCGATTCGAACATCGCAAAAATGTTTTCGCGAGAGACGTTGCCAGTGTTGCGTTGACCGATATCAGATGGGCAGGCCGTCGGTCCTCCGACCGCCCAAAAAGCCACAGGATAACGTCAAGCCCATGAAACACATCGTCAAGTTCGGCCTTATGGCCGCTTTCGTTGCGACTGCATTCGCAAACAGTGCATCTGCCGGCGAAAACAAATGGGGCGCCTTCGCAGTCGATACATCCGACAAGAGCAAGGCCCCCTATTACGGCGTCGGCGGCGGCGATACGGAGAAGGAAGCCTCCAACTACGCCATGAAATTCTGCAAGGATGAAGGCGGCAAGGAATGCACGCTCGCGGTGACCTATGAGAAATGCGGCGCGCTGGCGTCCAGCGGCAAGTCGATCTGGTGGGGCGTTGCCCCGACGCAGAAGGACGCAGAGATCCAGGCTCTGCAGGGCTGCAAGGACGGAGCCTGCAAGGTCGTCAGTTCCGACTGCAACTGAAACAGAAAACGGCGCCGGCTTGTCGCCGGCGCCGCTTGTTACTTTTGACTTTGGCCTATCAGGCCTGAAGCGGGTCTTCGCCGAAACGGTTCGGACCCGTCGTGCCCTTCAGGAAATAGGCTTCGACGAGAAACCAGATCGGGCCGATGAGCGGGATCAGCTGGATCAGGATGAACCAGCCGGAGCGATCACGGTCATGCATGCGCTTGACGGCAACGGCGAGACCGGACCAAACGGCAAAGACCAGATAGCCAATACTGACGACGAGGTACGGAACGGACGCAGCGCCCTCAACATGGAACGTGCCGTCCTCACCGACTGAGCCGGGAACGACCTGCCAAAGGAGCGTCATGATAATGCCGACAGCGGCAGCTGCCAGCACATGGATCAGGAATGCGAACCAGATCTTCTTGCGATTGATGCGGCCCTGGAACGAAAAAAGAAGCTCTTTCATAATACCCTCACGCTGAAAAAGTTTCCAAATCCCTAATCGAGTCAGGACTATTGTCAACGAAGCGCGAACAATTATCTCAAAAATGTTCGAGAATAGCACGCAATATAGTTAACGCGCGCGGCCTCGTGTTTGCTTGCCGTGCGGTCCGCAGCCGAAACCTCTCGGACGTTCGGATCAGCTTCTGAAATGCTTGGAAAGCTTTAGGCCCTGCGCCTGATAATTCGAGCCGACGCCGGAGCCATAGAGCGCCTGCGGCTGTTCGAGCATATGCTCATAGACCAGCCTGCCGACGATCTGGCCATGTTCGAGGATGAAGGGGACCTCGTGGCTGCGCACTTCGAGAACCGCCCGCGAGCCCTTGCCGCCTGCGGCGGCATGGCCGAAGCCGGGGTCGAAGAAGCCGGCATAGTGCACGCGGAACTCGCCGACCAGCGGGTCGAAGGGCGTCATCTCGGCGGCATAGAGCGGCGGAACATGGACGGCCTCGCGGGAGACGAGAATGTAGAACTCGTCCGGATCAAGGATCAGTTCGTTGCGGCCGCGGCCGTAGATCGGCTCCCAGAAGTCATGCAGGTCATGCGCGCCCTTGCGGTCGACATCCACGACGGCCGTGTGATGCTTGCCGCGATAGCCGATGAGGCCATCCGGGCCCGTGCCTTCGAGATCGATGGAGAGCGCGATGCCGGCGCCGGAAACATTCGGTTCGCTCGCCGCAACCAGACCTTCGCTGGCATGCAGGCTTTTCACCTCCTGCTCGGTCAAAAGTGCATTGCCGATGCGGAAGCGGATCTGCGACAGGCGCGAACCGCGACGCACGACGATGGGGAAGGTGCGGGGCGAGATTTCGAGATAAAGCGGGCCGTTATAGCCGGCCGGGATCTTGTCGAATTCCTGGGCACGGTCGGTAATCACGCGGGTGAAGATATCGAGCCGGCCGGTCGAGCTTTTCGGGTTGGCGGAGGCCGACATCGCGGCATCAAGCGACAGGCTTTCCATCAGCGGCACGATATAGACGCAGCCGGTTTCGAGAACCGCGCCTTCGCTCAGATCGACGACATGCAGCTTCAGACGGTCGAGCTTGTCAGCCACCAGATGATGCGGACCGGGCAGGAAGCTGGCGCGGACACGAAACGCCTTTGCGCCGAGCCTTAAGTCAAGGCTGGCCGGCTGGATCTGGTCATGGTCGAGCGCGGCCTCACTCTTGAGCTTGCCGTCATCGAACAGAGCCTTGATCGCCTTGTCGGCCAGAATTCCGGTAGTGCGGGTCATGTTTGAAATCCTTTGGCGGACAAAACCAAAATCGCTTCCTTGACGCAAGCGCCCTTGAGGCGTAAGGGCTTTTTATCCCGTGGTGATTTGGCCGGTCGGCTTGCAGCCACGTTAAATAAGTGGCTAAAAGGACCGGGTGTGAAACCGGTCCGCTTTTGCGACCGGTTTTTTTGTTATGCAAAGGTGCATATCCATGACCAGGAATTGGAAACCCGCAACCAAGCTCGTACACGGCGGATCGCTGCGCTCGCAATTCGGCGAAATGTCCGAAGCGATTTTCCTCACCCAAGGGTTCCTGTACGAAACGTCGGCTGCCGCCGAGGCTCGCTTCAAGGGCGAGGATGACGGGTTCATCTATGCCCGCTACGGTTCGCCGACGAACGACATGTTCGAAAAGCGCATGTGCCTGCTGGAAGGCGCCGAAGACGCCCGCGCCACCGCATCCGGCATGGCCGCCATCTCCGCCGCCATTCTCTGCCAGCTGAAGGCCGGCGATCATATCGTGGCCGCCCGCGCGCTCTTCGGCTCCTGCCGCTACATCGTCGAAACGCTGGCGCCGCGCTACGGCATCGGCTGCACGCTGATCGACGGGCGCGATCTCGCCAACTGGGAAAAGGCCATCCAGCCGAACACCAAGGTGATGTTCCTGGAAAGCCCGACCAACCCGACGCTGGAGGTCGTTGACATAGCCGGCGTTGCCAAGCTTGCCAACCAGATCGGCGCGAAGCTGGTGGTCGACAACGTGTTTGCAACGCCGCTCTTCCAGCACCCGCTCGATCTCGGCGCCCATATCGTCGTCTATTCCGCCACCAAGCATATCGACGGCCAGGGCCGCTGCCTCGGCGGCATCATCCTCTCCTCGAAGGATTGGATCGACGAGAACCTGCACGACTATTTCCGCCATACGGGCCCGGCCATGTCGCCGTTCAATGCCTGGACGCTGCTGAAGGGTCTCGAAACCCTGCCGCTGCGCGTCAAACAGCAGACGGAAAACGCCGCCCGCGTTGCCGATTTCCTTGCCGACCAGAAGGCCGTCGCCAAGGTCATCTATCCGGGCCGCGCCGATCACCCGCAGGCCGACATCATCGCCAAGCAGATGACCGGCGGCTCGACGCTCGTTGCCTTTGAGCTCAAGGGCGGCAAGGAAGCGGCGTTTGCGCTTCAGGATGCGCTGGACGTGATCTGCATTTCCAACAATCTCGGCGACGCCAAGAGCCTGATCACCCATCCGGCAACGACGACGCACAAGAACCTGAAGGACGAGGACCGCGCCGAACTCGGTATCTCCGCCGGCACGGTGCGCCTGTCGCTCGGCATCGAGGACGGAGACGATCTGATCGCGGACCTGGAACAGGCGCTGTCGAAGGTCAAGGCTTGACGATGGTTGCGTCGGGCCAGGCCCGGCGCGCCGCATCGCGGAAGGCGTCAATGGCGGCTTCCGCAACCCGTGCATTCATATCGAGGGCTTCCGCCGCATAGGCAATCTCGCTCTTGTTCTTAACATGATTGAGAACTCCGGCTGCTTTGCGCGCAATATCCTGACCATAGGCCGCCTCGGCTTTCTCGATGGCGGCAAGCGGCATGTCCCCGCCATTCGCCTCGACAAGCCGTCCCAGATCGATCGCATCGCGATAGGCCACCGCGCGGTCGAAACAGCGGTCGGCATTCGCCAAGAGCTTCTCCGCAAACATGTCGTTCGTTCCGAGCAATGGGACCTGGAGATCAGGCGAGAGTGCACCAGCCAGAGTGACCCGTGCTTCGCGTACGATTTCAAATTTAACGGCGAGACCTTCGAATTCGACAAGGGTTCGAACGCCGTAGGCATCCGAGCGAATGTCGCGAAGCTGCCTGACCTCGCCCGAAAACAAGGCCGCGAGACCGCGGTCGAACACCGCGTTTCGGATATCGCGGTAGCCATCCGTGTCGGCACACAGAAAATCGAGGTCTAGCGAACGGCGATATTCGCCGCGGGTCAGAACGATGGCTGTCCCGCCGCCGAACCAGCAGCGGCTTTCCAGCAGAAAATCTGCATTCATATTCCGCAGCAGGCCAGCAATCTTGTTGTGTTCCGGACGCCTAAACTTAATCACGGGATCACACCAGGAGCCGGCCATGGCCGAATGCATGCGCCAGTTCTTCGATGAGATGCGTTTCATCCTCACCCAGACGCTCGCGGTCGACAAAACGCCAATTGCGTTCGTAGAGCGCAAAGGCCTCCTTGGCCGGAATTGCGCATGCAGGGTCGCGGTTCCAGACGAGCGCTCTCAGCTCGGGGAACTCGGCGGGCACGATCATACGGTCAACCACGTTTATCATGCTGGTATTTTAACAGAGGCTCGGCAGGCGAGCAAATCTGCCCGTTTACCGCCCTGCCGCCGCGGGGCGCGGCGCATGGTGGGGTGACAGCGCCTTGGTCAGCACGACAATGGCGACCAGTGTCACGACATAGACCAGAACCTGAAGCTCGCTCGGGCTTTGCGCGTAGCCGACCAGCGTGTGCAGGAGGCGGCCGAGGATGCTGCCTTCATCGATCAGCCAAGACGTATCCCAGGCGGTCGTGGAGAGAACATTCACCCTGCCGGAAGCCAGCAAAAGCGCGGCGCTCTGGGACGCCATGCTGGCAGCGAGCAGCGTGATCAGCGCGGACGTGACGGAGAAAAGGTAGCGCGTCGGGATCTTCACGAGGCCGAGATAGGTGAGCGCGGAGACGCCGCCGCCGAGAACGAGGCCCAGCATGGAGCCCAAAGCCAGCGACGACCAGCTGTCGCCGCCGGCCAGCACGATGCCATACATGAAGAGTGCGACTTCGGCACCTTCGCGCAGGACCGCGACCCCGACAACGACGGCAAGCGCTGCGAGCGGCCGGCTGCCTTCGCTGACGGCCTGACCGGCCGCCGTCAGTTCGGCAGCAAGTTCTCGGCCGTGGCGGGCCATCCAGAGATTATGCCAGACGAGCATGCAGACCGCGATGGCCAGCACGCCGGCATTGAAGAGCTCCTGCCCGAAACCATCGGCCCATTTCGAGACGACTTCGGCGAACATCGCCAGAAGCGCACTGCCGGCGATGCCTGCCAGCACACCGCCCGCGATCCACCAGCGGCTGCCGGCAACAAGCCTCGTCGCGGCAAGTACGATGCCGATGACGAGGCCAGCCTCGAAGACTTCGCGGAAGACGATGATGAGCGCGCCGAGCATGACTATCAGTCCGTGTTTGATCGATTACTGGACGACGACCTTGCCGATGGTTTCCTTTGGATGGAAGTCATCGAAGAACGTGTATGTGCCAGGCGCCTGTGCCCGGACATTGACGAGGATGTCGGAGAAGCCAGCCGCGACCTTTTCGAACCCAAGCTTGGAGGACTCCAGTTCGACCGGCATCGGATTGGCGTTTTTCAGCTTGATGCGGAAGGGCTCGCCCGCCTTGACCGTGATCTCACCGGGCGTAAAGACCTTGTCCTTGACGGTGATCTCATAGGTCTTCATGTCTTCGGCGCTCGCAGAGAAACCGAATATGGCCATGGCAGCACCCGACATGGCGGCGACGATCTGAAACTTCCGCATCTGCATTTCATGCTCCGTGAACGGTTCCAGCCTTTGCTGGCCGGCATTTCCAGACAGCCATAATATCATGATATTCCGAGTCAAGAAAAATTGTGTCGCAGGGCTTATCAGCGATGCCTGACATGCTGTCTGGAGGCTAACGGAAACTTGACGCAAGCGCTTTGGTGTACAATACCTAAATGCATGGTTTTGCAGGTGTGGCATGTATAGGGCGGTAACCCGGGACATCGAAGTGACGGTTGAGCCGTTCTATCTTCCGGAACAGTCGGATCCGGAGGATAGCCGTTATGTATGGGGCTATCGGATCGTCATCGCCAACTGGTCGAAGACACCGGTGCGGCTCATGCATCGCTATTGGCACATTACGGATCAGAACGGACAGGTCGACGAGGTCACGGGACCTGGCGTGATCGGCGAACAACCGCGGCTGGCACCGGGTGACACCTATGAATATTCATCAGGCTGTCCGCTGGATACGCCCTCCGGCATGATGTTCGGGCGTTATCAGATGGAAACGGACGAAGGCGAAAAGTTCGACGTCGCCATTCCCGCGTTTTCACTCGATTCACCGGGGCTGGCGCGGACGCTGAACTGAGTTCAGCGTCCGGCATTCTGGACCGTTACGCTTCTGCCCGAACCGTTTCTACTTCTTCAGCCGTGTAGCGATAGACCTGCGAACAGAATTCGCAGGTGACGGTAATCACCCCATCCTCGAAGCCTTGATCGACCTCTTCGGCCTCAAGGCCGCGCAGCACGCCGGCGATCTTGTCGCGGGAGCATGAGCAGCGATCATAGACCTTCTGCGGCTCGAAAACGCGGACGCCGCGCTCGTGGAAGAGACGATAGAGCAGGCGTTCGGCCCCGACATGCGGGTCGGTGAGTTCGTCTGCATCGATGGTGGCGACGAGGCTGCGGGCCTCGGTCCAGTTGTCGTCTTCCTCGATCTCGTGGCCTTCGTCGCCGTCGCCGCCCGGAAGATCCGGCTGGCGCATGCGCTCCGGCGCCTCGGGCAGGAACTGCGCGATCAGGCCGCCAGCCCGCCAGCGATGGCGCGGCTTGCCGGCCTCGTCGCGGTCGAGCAGTTCGGCAACGCTGAGGCGCACCGCCGTCGGGATCTGTTCCGACTGACGGAAATAGACCATGGCGATGTCCTCAAGGCTCGAACCGTCCATTTCAACGATGCCCTGATAGCGGCCCATGTGGGCGCCTTGATCGATGGTGAAGGCAAGAATGCCGCTGCCGAGCAGATCGGGCGGCGAGGTCAGGCCTTCCTCCATCGCTTCCTTCACGCGCTCTTCGTCGAAGCGGGCGTAGGCGCGCAGGCTGTCGGGCGTCGAGAAATCGGCGACCAGAAGATCGACCGGGCCGTCCCCTTGGGTCTGCACGATGAACTTGCCCTCGAATTTCAGCGAGGTGCCGAGAAGGACCGTCAGCGCGATGGCTTCGGCCAGCAACCTTGCCACCGGCACCGGATAGTCGTGGCGGGCAAGGATGGCGTCGAGCATCGGCCCGATCTGCACGGCGCGGCCGCGCACATCGAGACCCTCGACCTGGAACGGAACAACGTTGTCGTCCCCGGCGAAACCAAATTCGCCGAGATTGGCGGTCAGGTCTGACATCATGTTTCTCCCGGCCGGGTCCGATATCGCGGACGGCCGTCTTTCAAGCGTGTTTCAGGGGTGGAGAGGACTGAACAATCGATCTTCATCGTCTCCAGTTCCTCTTAGGCATGACGTTGTCGCAAAACCGCTATACACTTTTGCGCGTCATGCTCAGAATTGCCCCTTAGATAGTAAATCAATTAGATGACGCCAAGGCACCAGGCGAGAATGGATTTCTGTGCATGAAGGCGGTTTTCCGCCTCGTCGAAGACCACCGATTGCGGCCCGTCGATGACCTCATCCGTCACTTCCTCGCCGCGATGCGCCGGCAGGCAATGCATGAAGAGGGCTTCCTTGCCGGCCTTGGCCATCAGCTCGGCATTCACCTGATAGGGCATGAAGACATTGTGGCCGCGAGCCTTGTGTTCCTGGTTCATCGACACCCAGGTGTCGGTGACGATGCAATCGGCGCCGGAAACCGCGCGGTCGACATCATGGGTCAGCATCAGCTCGGCGCCCTTGTTGCGGGCCCAGTTGAGGAAGCGGTCGTCCGGCTCGGAGCCCATGGGCACGGCCATGTTCATGCGGTAGCCGAATTGCGCCGCACCCTCGACAAAGGAATGCAGCACGTTGTTGCCGTCGCCGGTCCAGGCAATCGTCTTGCCCTTCACGGCACCGCGATGCTCCTCGAAGGTCATGATGTCGGCCATGATCTGGCAGGGATGCGTATCATCCGTCAGCGCGTTGATGACCGGCACGGTTGCGTGTTCGGCCAGCTCCAGCAGGCGCGAATGGGCCGTCGTGCGTATCATGATCGCATCGACGAAGCGCGAAAGCACCTTGGCGGTGTCGCCAATGGTTTCGGCGCGGCCAAGCTGCATTTCGGTGCCCGACAGGAACAGCGTTTCGCCGCCGAGCTGGCGCATGCCGACATCGAAGGAGACGCGGGTGCGGGTCGAGGGCTTCTCGAAGATCATTGCCAGCATCTTGCCCTTGAGCGGCTGGTCGGCGGTTCCGGCCTTCGTCGCCTTCTTGCGGGCCAGCGCATCGTTCATGATGACGCGCAGCTCGCCGGCGGAAACGGCGGAGAGATCGAGGAAATGCTTCGGAGAGGCCATGTCGATGTCCTGAAATAGATTGGCTGCTTATGCCGCAGCCTTGAGATGGTCGAGCGCCCGTTCGATGCGAGCGAGACCTTCGCGAATTTCGTCAGCCGTGACGGTCAGCGGCGGAACGAGGCGCATGACATTGTCACCGGCGCCGACGCCGAGCATGTGTTCGGCGCGCACCGCCTTGATCAGATCGGCCACCGGGCGCTTGGCCTTGATGCCGAGCAGCAAGCCCTGACCACGGACTTCGACGATTTCGTCCGGATAGCGATCCTTCAGCGATTCCAGACCCTGGCGGAAGACGAGGCTCATGTCGTTGACATGTTCGAGGAAGCCATCGCCGAGCACGACGTCGAGCACGGCATTGCCAACCGCCATGGCGAGCGGATTGCCGCCATAGGTCGAGCCATGGGTGCCGGCGACCATGCCGGAGGCCGCTTCTTCCGTGGCGAGGCAGGCCCCGAAGGGGAAGCCGCCGCCGATGCCCTTGGCGATGCCCATGATGTCCGGCGTGATGCCGGCCCATTCATGCGCGAAGAGACGACCGGTGCGACCCACGCCGCTCTGCACTTCATCGAGGAGCAGAAGAAGGCCGTGGTCGTCGCAGATGGTACGCAATGCGCGCAGGAATTCCGGATCGACCGGGCGCACGCCGCCCTCGCCCTGCACGGGCTCGATCAGGATACCGGCGGTCGCCTCAGTGATGGCGGCCTTCACGGCATCCAGATCGCCGAAGGGGACCTTGTCGAAACCGGGGGCCTTGGGGCCGAAGCCTTCAATGTACTTCTCGTTGCCACCGGCCGCGATCGTCGCCGTCGTGCGGCCATGGAAGGCGCCGTCGAAGGTGATGATGTGGAACTTTTCCGGATGCCCCTTGTGGAAGTGATAGCGGCGCGCCGTCTTGATGGCGCATTCGATCGCTTCGGCACCGGAATTGGTGAAGAAGACCTTGTCGGCAAAGGTGTTGGCGACGAGGCGGCTGGCGAGCCTTTCCTGGCCCGGAGCCTCATAGAGGTTCGACGTGTGCCAGAGCTTTTCGGCCTGGGCCTTCAGCGTCTCGACCAGATGGGGATGCGAATGGCCCAGCGAATTCACCGCCACGCCGGCTGCGAAATCGAGATATCGCTCGCCGTTTTCCGCAATGAGCCAGACGCCCTCGCCGCGCTCGAAACGGAGCGGCGCACGGGAATAACTGTCATAAAGCGGCGTGGCTTCGGCCATGGCGCGTCTCTCCTTCAGGTCCAGTCAACGACGGGAATAAAAAATGCCGCTTCGACAGCGGCGCGTGTACTATTGCGGCTTCGCCCGTCATTGTCAACAAATGCAGGCGGTTGGCGGCATCGCCCCTCCCCCGCGGTTGGAAGGAGGAGCGGCCTTGTCGTCAGTCCTTCAGCAGTTCCGGTCCGTCGAGGATCTCGTTGTCGATCTCGCCGATGGCCTGCTTTTCCTTGCCATCATAATCCAGCGAATGGAGGATGTGGCGGATAAGGTTCAACCGGGCGCGGCGCTTGTCGTTGGCGCGGATGACCGTCCAGGGCGCGTGCTTGGTGTGTGTTTCCTTCAGCATCTTGTCGCGCGCCTTGGAATAATCGTCCCATTTGGTGAGCGCGGCAATGTCCATGTCGGAGAGCTTCCAGACCTTGAGCGGATCGTGGCGGCGGTCGTGAAAGCGCTTCAGCTGCATTTCTCGGCCGATATTGAGCCAGAACTTGAAAAGATAGGTCCCGTCATTGACGATCAGCCGCTCGAAGTCGGGCGTTGCCTTGAGAAAGGCCTTGTATTCGTCCTCCGTGCAGAAGCCCATGACGGGCTCGACGCCGGCGCGGTTATACCAGGAGCGGTCGAAGGCGACGAATTCGCCGGCGGTCGGGAAGTGGCTGACATAGCGCTGGAAATACCATTGGCCGCGCTCGGTCTCGGTCGGCTTGGTCAGCGCCACGACGCGGGCGGAGCGAGGGTTCATGTAGGCAAGCGTCGCCGCAATCGAGCCGCCCTTGCCGGCGGCATCGCGCCCCTCGAAGACGGACATCACGCGCTTTCCGGTCTTCTGCAGCCAGAACTGGACCTTCACCAGCTCCTTCTGCAGCGAATGGAGCTCGATCTGATAATCTTCTTCCTTCAGCTTCTTCTTGTAAGGATAGCCGCCGGAATCGAGCGCCGCCTCCTCGATCCACTCGGGAAGATGCGGATCGTCGACATCGAACACCCGCTTCTTGCCGCCAAATTCGAGTTCGACGGCCCTGCTCTTCTGGTCTGCCATACGCTGCCATTCCTCCTGTCACATTATTTCATCCTAGCGCGGATGCGCGCGAAGAAAAACATGTCACAATAGAAGCGTAACAAAGTTCCCATCATTAGCGATTCGCGTGTGTTGGGAGGAAGGCGTGGCATTGACGGACGACGACGGCAAAATCAGGTGGCGGCAAAGTCCCTATACCCTGCTTGCCGGCCTGCTGATCCTCGTGGCTGCCTTTGCCGCCGCCATGCATTCAGTTGCCGTTGCCCTCGTGCTTTCCGTTGGTGCCGTGGCGATCCTCGCCTATCAGCCTGCGCGTAACGCCAGAAGCGAAACGGTTGCCGCGCCGGTCATCGAGGCGCTGCCCGCTGCCGAGACGGCCCGGGACAATATTGGCGTGACCAGCGCCGCGCTGTCTGCCATCGACATGCCGCTTTATCTGATCGATGCGCGCGAGAATATCGTTTTCCAGAACGGGGCTGCCGCCGAGGCTTTCGGCGAAATCGAGGCGAATGCCCACATCACGACGCGGTTGCGCTCTCCGGCCATTCTCGACTGCGTGCGCGAGACGATCGCCAAGGGCAATGTGAACACGGTTGAGTATTCGGAGCGCCATCCCTCGACGCGGGTCTATCTGGTGCGGGTTGCACCGATGCCGAGCGAGAACGGAAAGGCGACGCATTTCATCCTGTCTTTCCGCGATATCTCGGAATCGCGTGTGGTCGAACGCATGCGCTCGGACTTTGTGGCCAATGCCAGCCATGAACTGAGAACCCCGCTCGCCTCGCTGCAGGGCTTCATCGAGACCCTGCAGGGGCCTGCGAAAAACGACCCCAAAGCCGGCGAACGCTTCCTCGGCATCATGCTTGAGCAGGTCCAACGCATGAACCGACTGGTGGATGACCTGCTTTCGCTCTCCCGGCTGGAACTGAAGGCGCATATCGCGCCCTCCGATCGGGTGGACCTGCTGCCGCTGCTCGGCCATGTACGCGACGCCCTACAGCCGCTCGCTGCATCGCTCGATATTGAGATCGCCATGGACCTGCCGCAAGATCCCGTCTTCGTGGCCGGCGACCGCGACGAGCTCATCCAGGTCTTCGAAAACCTCGTGCAGAACGCCTGCAAATACGGGCAGGAGGGCAAACGCGTCGAGGTGACGCTGACGCCGGCGACGAAAGGCCAGGGCGCGGAAGTCTCGATCCGCGATTTCGGACCGGGCATTGCAGAGGAGCATATTCCGCGCCTCACCGAGCGTTTTTACCGTGTGAACGTCGAAGCCAGCCGTTCCAAAAAAGGAACCGGGCTGGGGCTTGCCATCGTCAAGCATATCCTGACACGGCATCGCGCCCGCCTCATCGTGAAGTCGGAAATGGGCAAGGGATCGGTATTCACGGTCAGATTTTGACGACAGGTATGATCATTGCCCTCCACACGTTTAAAATAAACGAGTGAATTCAGTCGTATAATTTGTCACAAATCTTTTGCCAAAGTGTCATAAAAGCATTGGCGGGTGGCGCTAGGAAAGCGCATCCAGACTGAATGCGTCGCGCCATTGTCATGGTGCGGCCGAGCATGAACGCGCAACGGCTGATCGAAGAGGCCCGACATGACCCAATCCCACATTATGACCGCCTATGACGAGGAACTGCGTTTTCTCAGCCGCCGGATCGCGGAAATGGGCGGCATGGCCGAGCAGATGGCAGCGGATGCCGTTCGCGCACTGGTCAACGCCGATGCGGCGCTGGCGCAGCGCGTGATCTCCGACGACGCCATTCTCGACGCCGCCGAGCGCGAAATCACTGACAAGGCGATCCTGACGATTGCCCGCCGCCAGCCGGTCGCCAACGACCTGCGCGAAATCATGGGCTCGATCCGCATCGCCTCCGACCTGGAACGCGTCGGCGACCTCGGCAAGAACACGGCCAAGCGCGTCATCGCCGTCCAGCAGAGCGGCGTTCCGCGCGCGCTGGCCCGCGGCATGGAACACCTTTCCGAACTGGCTCTTGCCCAGCTCAAGGACGTTCTCGACGTCTACACGACGCGCTCGGCCGAGAAGGCGCAGTCGATCCGCGACCGCGACGAGGAAATCGACGCAATGTACACGTCGCTCTTCCGCGAGCTTCTGACCTACATGATGGAAGATCCGCGCAACATCACATCCTGCACGCATCTTCTCTTCTGCGCCAAGAACATCGAGCGCATCGGAGACCATGCCACGAACATTGCCGAGACGATCTACTACATGACGACCGGCACACAGCCCGACGGCGAGCGCCCAAAGGACGACAACACCGCCACGATGACGGTTCAGGGCTGAAAGCGGTAGAACGTCATGCAGCCGAAAATCACGGTGGTCGAAGACGAGGAGGCGCTGAGCGTCCTCCTCCGTTATAATCTGGAAGCCGAAGGCTACGAGGTCGAGACGATCCTGCGCGGCGACGAGGCGGATATCCGCTTGCAGGAGCAGGTGCCGGATCTCGTTATCCTCGACTGGATGCTGCCGGGCGTGCCGGGTATCGAACTTTGCCGGCGCCTGCGCGCCAGACCGACGACCGAGCGGCTGCCGATCATCATGCTGACGGCGCGCGGCGAGGAAAGTGAGCGAATTCGCGGTCTCTCGACCGGGGCTGACGACTATGTTGTGAAGCCCTTTTCCACGCCGGAGCTGATGGCCCGTGTCAAGGCGATGCTTCGCCGCGCCAAGCCGGAAGTCGTTTCCTCGCAGTTGAAATGCGGCGATATCGAACTGGATCGGGACAGCCATCGCGTTCATCGCCGCTCGCGCGAAGTTCGTCTCGGTCCGACGGAATTCCGCCTGCTGGAATTCTTCATGTCGTCACCCGGCCGCGTCTTCTCGCGCTCGCAGCTTCTGGACGGCGTCTGGGGTCACGACATCTATGTCGATGAACGCACGGTTGACGTCCATATCGGCCGTCTGCGCAAGGCGCTGAACTTCTCCAACATGCCGGACGTCATCCGCACCGTTCGCGGTGCGGGCTATTCGATGGAAGGCTGAGACGTTATTTTGAAGCAAGGCCGCGGCTTGATGAGCCGCGGCCTTGCTTTGTTTCGTGCATTTCACATCGCTATTTTTCGATGTGGCGGGAACCCGATCCGGGTTCAGACGTTCTCCCGACGCAAACGGAATGTGTTTGTTCCGATACAAGGAGAAACGCTCATGAGCAGCACGACTGACAAGATTTCCGGCAAGGCCAACGAACTCGCCGGCAAGGCCAAGCAGGCCGTAGGTAAGGCTGTCGGCGACGACGAAATGCGCGCCAAGGGCGCCGCGCAGGAGGTCAAGGGCAAGGTCCAGACCGCCAAGGGCAATGCCAAGGACGCCATTAAGAACGTGACTGATCGTCTCTGATCCCTCGGATCGGTACCGAATTCCCTCCCGGTTCCCACCCCCTCCCCCAAAACGCAGCGGGCCCCTTTCGGGGCCCGTTTCATTTTGTGCTGTCTGTCTGACATCAGCGGCCGGCGCGGCGGCGCTCGGCGGACGGCTGGTAGGCAAGCCGCGCATGATAGGTGCAGTAGGGCGAGCTGTCCGGGCTGTCGTTGCCACAGAAGTGGAAGTCGTCCTTCATCGGATCGCCGACCGGCCACTTGCAGGTGCGCTCGGTCAGTTCCGTCAGCGCAAGGCGACGCGAGATCGGCACGACCACGTTGGACGCCGGCTGCACTTCGGTCTCGTAATAGACTTCGGTCTCGACCTCTTCCTTCAGCATGGTTGCGCCCTGCGCACGGGTGACCGTGCGGGTTACGGTGCGCGGCATGAAAGACTGCGAACGCGGCGCTGCTGCAGCAGCCTGGCGCTTGGCCGGACGCGCAGTTGCCGCGCCGCCTGCCTTGGCCCGGCCCGGCAGGCACAGGCGATGCACCTTGCCGATGACCGCGTTGCGGCTGACACCGCCAAGCTGGGCAGCGATCTGGCTGGCGCTCAAGCCCTCGGACCACAATTTCTTCAGTCTTTCGACGCGCTCGTCTGTCCAGCCCATCGTCATCGTATAATCCGCTCCTTGTGCCTCGCAGAATCCACCACCGAGGCCGCGGAGGGGTTCCGCTGCCGGGATACGCGCTTACAGTGTGGTGACTAGTTCCGCCGCATGCGATCTAGTAATTATTTGTTAACCTAAAGGGTGGGTGACTCTGTGGCAAGAGTCGGCGGAATCGACGAGAATCACTTTCCGCGCTTTTCCCCAACTTGATGGGATTTTGGCAACACTCCCGCCAGACGCACTGCCAGCTGTCTATTTTATAAGTCTTTGTAAATAAAAAGATTTCAGGAATCGGATTGAGGATTTCGGTGCGACTTTGCCTGCCGTAACGGAAGGTGTAATCCCGTTGAGTCAGCCCCCAAAAATCGCATCGCTCTCGACAGAAAAATCCCGCCGTCAAGCGGGAAATGAGAGCAGATCGCCACAATTGTAAGTCGATCAGCCGCCCGGCAGCACGTGGATAGAGAAGAGCCTGGCCGTGTTGCCCTCGCCGCCAGCGCCCGCATTGATCACCAGCCTGCCGGGGCCTTCAGCAGGGTTGCCACCCTTGACCACCACATCGAACATCAAGTCGGTCTTGTTCTGCGACAGGAGAAAGCGATGGCGGCCACAATTGCCCAGCCCGCCGAACTCGCACTCCACAGTGACCTGAACCGGCTTGTCGCCGCCTTCCAGCATCAGGGCAATGTTGGATGTCTTGCCCTGCATCGATGTTATGACCGATTGCGGAAGTTCTATGGATACCGAGCCGTCAATACCAGGCGCGGCAGAGGTGATGGCGAGATAGGGGCCGGAACCGCTCTGCTCGACCTTGGCGGAAGCCTGTGAACCGACGGAGAAGGATTTCGATTTGCCAGCTTCGAAGAGCTTCGTCCATTCATCGCCAAATCCGCCCTGGCGGGAAAGCGACTTCAATTGCTTCGCGCCGTCAAAATCCTCGGCCTTGGCCGTGGGCGGCGGGTTGGGAACGGAACCATCGCGAACGGCTTTTGGAAGGTTGAGGCCCGTGCTTTGCACCCACCACCAGCCTGCGGCTCCGAATGCGGCGAATGTCACCAATGCGAAGGCGCGCGCCTTCCAGCGGCTCTTCCGGCGCGGCTTGATCGCACGCTCGGGCGGCAAATGAATGACTTCCGGCTCGGGTTCGGCTTCGTCAGCGACATAGGGCGGCTGCGACACCTCGATATCGAAGGCCGGCGCGCGCCGCTCTCCACGATCCTCCACCTCGGGAATGATGTCGAAAACAGGGTCGCGCTGACGTCCCGTCCGCTCGATCTCCACGGCAGGCGCGTCATCGATGGACGGCTCCGCGCCCTGCCCCACGATCTCACGACGCGTCATCCCGCCAATTGCGGCAGCCGCCGCGCGTGTTTCAGCCTCAGCTAGCGGGGGGCGAAGCGCGCCTGTCGCGGCCGCTTCAGCACGGCGGGCAAGATCGGCTTCTTCGGCGCGGCGCGCGGTTTCTTCTGCAACGCGACGCTCTGCCTCTTCGCGGACAAAGCGATCCCGCTCCCGCCTCTCGCGCTCCTGCTCGGCTGCCTGGCGTTCGGATTCTTCGCGCGCCAGCCGTTCGCGTTCCTGCGCCTCGCGTTCGCGCTCGGCTGCCTGCCGCTCGGCAAATTCGCGCGCGGCCTGTTCGCGGGCAAGCCGTTCCCGTTCGGCCTGGGCACGAATGGCTTCCTCGCGCTCCGCCTGCTCTTCCAATGCGCGGCGCCGGGCTTCCGCCTCGCGTTCGGCCTGCTCGGCGGCGTGGCGTCGGGCGTCGTCAGCCGCGCGGCGCGCCTCTTCTTCCTCGCGCTCTGCGGCGAGCATCTGCTCGCGCTCGGCAAGTGCGCGTTCGCGGGCAGCCTGCTCACGGGCGGCAATGCGATCGCGCAGCGCGCGCTGCGCCGCCTCATATTCCATTTCGCGGGCGATGCGCTCGCGATCGATCTCTTCGCGGCGGCGGCGCATCTCGGCGTCACGCTCGGCCTGAACGCGCGCCTGCTCGTTGCGTTCGCGCGCCAGTTCGGCCTCCATGCGGGCCTGCTCTGCCATTTGCAGTTCGCGCCTGCCCCGCTCCTCACGCTCGGCGGCCTCGCGGACTGCGCGCTGCTTGGCCTCGTGCTCCATGTAATCGAGCTTGGCGTCCCGCTCGACGCGGTTGATCGCCGCCTCAAGCTGGCGGCGCTGTTCGGCGGCGATCGCGGCATCCGTGATGTTCTGCTGACGCATCCCGTTTTCCAGAGCCAGACGCGCGGACTGATAGACGCGAGCGCGCTGCTCCGGATCAGCACCGGGGCCGACCCGTTCAAGAGCCTTTCTGATGGCCGTTTCCAGACTCAAATGCTTCTGCTCCTACAGCGCCTCGCGGTCTTGTCCGACCGTCTGCGGCAGCCCCCGCCCGCGCGAAATATATATAGCCACGAATGCAAGTCTTCGAGAACTGCGCTCGCCGTGTCACGCGCGCTCGCGAAAGCCAAGGCGCGCTTCAATCCCGAAGCTCTACTAAACAACCCCCCGCCGCGAAAATAGCAAGTGACATCTTATCCACTATCGCGACAGGTCCGGCCGCTTGCGGCGGCGACATATTTCAATTTTCATCGGGATGAAAATCTGCTAGATGATTGACGTTTGCGTAAACGTAATAATTGGACAAGCCGGGAGGAACCATGGCTCTGCCGCCGATCTTGAAAGACAACCTGCGCCTGCCGGTCGTCGCGTCGCCCCTCTTCATCATTTCGCATCCAGACCTCACGCTTGCCCAATGCAAGGCCGGCGTCGTTGGTTCCTTCCCGGCGCTCAATGCGCGGCCCGAAGCCCAGCTCGACGAGTGGCTGGCGAAGATCACCGAGGAACTGGCCGATCACAACGCGAAAAACCCGGAGCGCCCGGCCGCGCCCTTCGCGGTCAACCAGATTGTCCACACCTCGAACAAGCGTCTCGAACACGATCTGATGATGTGCGTCAAATACAAGGTGCCGATTGTCATTTCCTCGCTCGGTGCCGTGCCGGAAGTGAACCAGGCGATCCAGTCCTATGGCGGCATCGTGCTGCATGACGTGATCAACAACCGACATGCCAATTCCGCGATCCGCAAGGGCGCCAACGGCCTGATCGCCGTGGCCACGGGCGCCGGTGGCCATGCCGGCAAGCTCTCGCCCTTCGCGCTGATTCAGGAAATCCGCGAATGGTTCGACGGGCCGCTGCTGCTGTCCGGCGCGATTGCCAATGGCGGCGCAGTCCTCGCCGCACAGGCGATGGGTGCCGACATGGCCTATATCGGGTCGCCCTTCATCGCGACCCATGAGGCGCGCGCGGTGGACGCGTACAAGCAGATGATCGTCGAAAGCAAGGCGGACGACATCGTCTATTCGAACTTCTTCACCGGCGTTCACGGCAACTATCTGAAGCCTTCGATCGTGGCGGCTGGCATGGACCCAGACCACCTGCCCGAAGCCGACCCGTCGAAGATGGATTTCGACCAGGCGACCACCGGCGCGAAGGCGTGGAAGGATATCTGGGGCTGCGGGCAGGGCATCGGCGCGGTGAAGGAAGTGTCCTCCACAGCAGCCCTCGTGGACCGACTGGAGCGGGAGTATATCGCCGCCAAGAAGACAATTTGCGGCTGATACAGGGGCTGCTATGGTGACCTCCTCGACCGGGAGGAATCCATGCGGAATTTGAACTGGACAGCAGGCATTCTCATTGGCGCGGCGCTCACAGCCGCGCCTTTTTCGTCAGCCCTTGCCGGCGCCTTCAAGAGTTTCGGCAAGTGGGAGGTTTCCTGCACCAACGGGCGTAATTGCGAACTGCGCTTCTTCGATACCGATAACAAGGCCGGCGCCAATGCCTTCGTGCTGCGCGATATCGGTCCGACAGCGCCGGCGACGCTGGCAATCGGCCTGCCGGGAGATGTTTTCGGCGAGACGGCGAAGGACCTGACAATAACGCTTTCGATCGAGGGCGGCGCGGAGCAGAGTTTCGGCCCGGACAAGCTCACCTTTGACGCAACCAACTCGGTCTGGCGGCTTGCGGGCGACATTGCCACGAACGGAACAGTGGAAACGCTGCGCAAGGGCAAGACAATCGCGCTGACGGCGCATGCCGGTGGCCAGACGGTGAAGGCGACCATTCCGCTTGAAGGCATGGCGGCCAGCCTTCTCTTCCTCGACGATATACAAAACCGCGTCGGCCATACGGACGCGCTGGTCTCCAAGGGCGACAAGCCGCCGAGTGCACTGCCGCCAGTCACCGATATTCGCAAGTTCAGCGACCTGCCAGCCAGCATCCGCACGAACTTCACCGACGAGGACGCCACCTGCGGCGGTCTGGACGAAGGCACGCTGGCTGCGCTCGGTGGTTTCACACGCCGTTACGCCGAAAAGGAAGCGCTTTACGTCATCCCCTGCGGCGCTCCCGGCGCCTATAATGTTCCCTTCGTCGCCTATTATGAGCTGGAATCGATGCTGGAGCAGGTGCAGTTTCCTGTCATGGCCAAGGAGGGCCCGAGCGTCTCCTCGACCTCCTACAACCTCGATTATGACGAGAAGAGCGATACGATGACATCGTTCTTCAAGGGCCGCGGGCTCGGCGATTGCGGTTCTTTCTACAAATGGAAGATCTCGGAAGGCGGCGCCGGTCGCGCGCTCGTTCTGCTCAAGGAGACCGACAAGGACGACTGCGACGGCAAATATGGCGACGGCCCCGAAAGCTGGCCCGCCGCCTGGCCGATGAGCGGAGCGGCCGGACAGAAGGCGAAGTCCAAGGGCTAAGCAGACTTGCATTGGCAGGCCAACGCTTCGTTTGCTTAGTTTGTTGTTTTGACGCAGGTTCTGGTCGGAAAACCGTGGGACACTTTTCCGGAACCTGCTTAGAGACGTCCGACTGCTGGAGCCCGCCTTGGTATCGCCGAAGGCGCCTGCAAGGGCCAGCTCATTTGCGAATGCTCACGAATTTTCTCGCTGCGGCCCAAAAACCGGCTTGAAATTGCAGGGCGTTGCCTGTATCAGCGCGTCACGAAACGCCGGTAGCAAACTTGCTTCCTGGCCTGGAATGCCGCTTTAGCTCAGTCGGTAGAGCACATCATTCGTAATGATGGGGTCACGTGTTCGAGTCACGTAAGCGGCACCATTTCCCTCGTAAATTTTAGTTCGCCATCGTGGCCTGTGTGTTCGTAACGCCTGATCCGCAGGCCCTCAATGCGGCGTTCGAGCCGTTATAGACGCTGATCGTCGAGGCGATGATGGAGAAGCAGCCGTTCTGGGGAATGGTGCTCGTCTGCTGGCCGAAAAGGCTGACATCGTTGCCGGGATTGTAGACGATGCCCGAAAGGCTGTCGGTCGTGTTGCCCTGATAGATTGCGAAGTTGGCGCCATAGAGATAGGCGAAAACGTTCTGGTAGCCGTAAGTGGGTGTGGCCGACGTGGGCGCAGTGATGGTCGCGGCGCTCGAGCTTGAAAGCGTGAAGCTGCCATACCAGAAACCGAGCGACGTACCGTTGGCCGTGAACTTGCCCGACGCAATCTGCAGGCCCGACCAGTAGAAGAACATGGAACTCGAACCTCCAATCGGGTCGCCGGCGCCCCCGAGCGTGAACTCGGCGCCGCTGAGGTAGAGCGGCGTTGTATAGAGATCCATATTGCCCGTTCCGAAGGTGGTCTTCGAGCTGTTGAAGGTCGAAACGCTGGTATTGTAGAATTCGAAATCGCCGGTTCCCAGCGTCACGATGCCATTGGAGTTCAACAGGCCGCAATAGTAGAAATAGAATGGCCCGTTGCCGAAGGTGATGGTGCCGGTCGAGCCGTTATTGATCGTGCCCGTGTTGAAATAGAACGGACCGTTGCCGAACGTGACGTTGCCGGTCGTGTTGTAGATGCCGCCACCGAGATAGAACGGACCGTTGCCGAAGGCGACATTGCCGCCATTGCCGTTGTTGATCGTACCCACAGCGGAAAACAACATGTTCCCGAAGGTGATCGAACCCGATCCGTTGTAGAGATATTGCTGCAGCGCCATGGTCACGTTGGCGCCCGCGGCAGGGACGATGTTGACCACGGCACCATTTGAAATGCTCAGCACGCCACGGATCACGTAACAGCCGCTCCCGAGAACGATCGTCGTGTTCCCGGAAAGCGTGACGCCACCCGTGATCGTCACAGGATTGGCGCAGGTCGTGTCAGCTACGCCCGAGCCCGTGAACGTCACCGTAGAGTTCTGCGCGGTCAGCGACGAGAATTTGGTTCCCGACACGTTCGCCGTTGTGCTGGTATAGCTGAGGCCCGACCCGCCGAATACGGCGGCAGGTGTCAGCGGGGTCTTGAACGTACCGCTATAGGGCCAGCTCGCCATGTTCTGCAGGCGCTTCTTCATCGCCGCGATGCGGCTATCGGAAGCGAGCGGGTCAACGCTGGGTTTGCTGAAGGTGAAGCTGCTGAGCCCCGGTGTCAGAGGAGCGTTGTAGCAGATGCTGAACTGCTCGAGCATCTGCGAATAGGCAACCTCGATCGCCGAGACCTTGCTTGCCGCATTGCTGCAATAATAGAGATAGCTTGCCGAGGCTACTGTGCAGCCCGTGCCGTTTACCGCCGCACTGCTGAAAATGTTGAGCGCGCCGCCAAGCGTCCGCAGGCAGTCACCCGAGATCGCGCCGGAGACAACGGAGGCACTGGAGAGAGCGCTGACAGAAACCGAACCGGTCTTGGTGAACATCTGTCCCAGTGTCAGGTTGATCGGGTCGACCACAGTCGTTGTCAGCAGCTGGCCCTGCGTGGGGGAGTTTGTGACACTCGTGGTCAGGATATTCGCCGGATAGCCGTTGATGACGGCGACCTGCTGGGCGGTCGCCACCGCCTGCGGGCTCGGCGAACCGTTGCTGATCGCGCCACTGGTGCCGGCCGCCGCAAGATTGGCCAGATCGGCCACGCGCTGCATGTCACCCTTCTTGACGAAGAGAAGCGACGCCTCCAGTGCCAGCGCGGACATGGCAATCAGGATGACGATGGAAAAGGCACCCAGTATGCCCATGGCACCATCACGCGCCCTGGACAGGCGGGCCAGTTCCAGCGAAATCCTCGAGCATTTCACCGTTTCACAGAAACGCTGAAACGCTCTATTTCCTTTTTTTTGCGCAATTCCGGACGCGAAACCGTTTTTCACTTTCGCTGGAATTGCTCTGGCAACAGCCGAGCGGAGCGGGCTTTTCGTGAACATGCGCTATCCGTTCGGGAATTGTGCCGTGGCATTGAGGTTGAAACTGTAGCCGGCGAGGCTCATCGGATAGGTGACCTGCACGCGCGTGAAACTTGCCACACCGACGAGATAGGCAGGAATGATGGTGATCTGCGACGCGCTTGGCCGGGCAAGCCCTTGCGTGACGGCGAGTTGCTCGATGTAACATTGAGCGGGCGTGTCGGTGCAGCCAGCGACCGGCGCGGTGCAGGCGGAGCCGGCAATGGCGATGCAGCGGGCAGACTGCGTCACCACGGATTGCAGGGCGTTGAGATTAAGCATGGCCATGCCGAAGCCGAGGCCGGCAAACAGGACCAGGGCAAAGAGCGGAAAGACCACCGCGAATTCCACGGCGGCCGCGCCGTCGCGTCTTGCCAGAATGCCTCGATCACGCGGCCGAAGCTTCATGAGGTCACCCTCGCAACCACGGACCTGTCCAGGCCGTAGATTCCGGCCAGGAAACCCGGCGGCAGGATGAGCGGCTGGAGTTGTTCCGTCACATGAATGGTGACGAACTTGCCTGATGTTACATTGCCGGAACAGCTTGCCGGAGTTAGCCCCGTGCTGGTGTAGACCGGCGGGTAGCCGGCGACGCAGAAGTAATTGGATGCGTCCAGCGGATTGGTGGAATTATTGATCAGGACGGAGACCGTGATACTGCTCGATGTACCCAGCGTGCTGCGCACGATGCTCTGCAGCGTTGCCTGCATGACAGGGGCAGTGGCAGCCGAAAGTGTATTGCCATTTCGCACCGCATAGTAGGCGGCGGCCGAAATGGCGGATCCGATGCGCGACTTCTGATAATAGGCAAAGCCGAGATCGACGGTCGCTGCAAAAATCATCAGCATGAGCGGGAACACGACCGCAAATTCCACCGCCGCCGCGCCTGCACGGTGGCGGGTCAGGCGGTGGGCAATCCTGAATGCTCTCGCTGCACTCGTCATATAAATAAACCAATATGCGACGGGAACGGCCCGCCAATCTCATTGCGGCGGTATAGCAGCTATGTCTAAAAATTGAGTTATCGGATGCCGCACCGTTCGGATACGCGACCTCCGAAAGAGGCGGATTCCCCGCGCCTTCGCCCTTGACGCTGAGGTGTGGATCGCCGACTTATACAATCCAATTTTGGAACGGGCAGCATGACGGCGACCATCTACGGCATCAGGAATTGCGACACGATGAAGAAGGCCTTCGACTGGCTGAAGGCCCATGATGTCGCCTATACCTTTCACGACTACAAGGCCGCCGGTATCGACGAAACCTCGCTGAAGCGATGGTGCGGAGCTTTTGGCTGGGACAAGGTGCTGAACCGGGCCGGCACGACCTTCAAGAAACTGGACGAGGCCGACAAGGCCGATCTCGATGAGGCAAAGGCGATCCGGCTGATGCTGGCGCAGCCCTCGATGATCAAGCGGCCAGTTCTCGATGTCGATGGTCAGCTCATGCTCGGATTCAAGCCGGAGCAGTATTCTCAACTTTTCGGAGCCTGACCTATGGCGAAGTCAACACGCGCCACACAGGCGCTCGACAAGGCGAAGGTCGCCTACACGGTCGTCGCCTATGAATACGATCCCGACGCGGACCGGATCGGCATGGCAGCCGCCGAGGCAATCGGCGAACCGGCTTCGCGCGTGCTCAAAACGCTGATGGCAGAAGTGGACGGCAAGGCGGTCTGCGTCGTGCTGCCCTCCGACCACGAGGTGTCGATGAAGAAGCTGGCCGCGGCGTTCGGCGGCAAATCGGCCAACATGATGAAGCCGGCGGCGGCGGAAAAGCATACCGGTTACGTGGTCGGCGGCATTTCGCCCTTCGGTCAGCGCAAGGCGGTGCCGACCGTCATTGAGGAAAGCGCCATGGGCGAGCCCTATGTGTTCATGAATGGCGGACAACGCGGCCTGCAGGTTCGGCTGGCGCCTGCCGACGCACTGGCAGCGATCGGCGCGAAGGCAGCGGCCGTCATCGCCTGAACCTTCCCGTCCCCTTCCAATCGCCATCGCGGCACCCTACTCTTCTGAAGACTTCAATCACCGAAAGACATGATCATGACTGAGACGCCCATCGATCCCGTAAAGCTTGAAAAGCTCGCAGAAGTCGCCGTGAAGGTCGGCCTCCAGCTGCAGGAGAACCAGGATCTGGTCATCACCGCGCCGTTTGCGGCCGCACCGCTGGTTCGTCTCATCATCAAGCATGCCTATCTCGCGGGCGGCGGGCTTGTTTCCGCCTTCTACAATGACGAAGAGGCGACGCTGGCGCGCTATCGCTACGGCAGCGACAAGAATTTCGACAAGGCTGCGACCTGGCTCTATGAGGGCATGGCCAAGGCGTATGAGGCCGGAACTGCGCGGCTTGCGATTTCCGGCGACAATCCGATGCTGCTGGCGAACGAGGACCCTGCCAAGGTGGCTCGTGCGAACCGCGCCATGTCAGTCGCCTACAAGCCGGCACTGGAGAAGATTTCGAACTTCGATATCAACTGGAACATCGTTTCCTATCCGAACCCGTCCTGGGCCAAGCAGATGTTCCCCGGTCTGCCGGAAGACGAGGCTGTTAAGAAGCTGGCGGATGCCATCTTCGCCGCCTCGCGGGTCGATCGCGACGATCCGGTTGCGGCCTGGAAGGAGCACAATGCGAACCTTGCCAAGCGATCGAAGTGGCTGAACGACAAGCGTTTTGCGGCGCTCCACTTCACCGGACCCGGCACGGACCTGACTGTCGGGCTCGCCGACGGCCATGAATGGCATGGCGGTGCGTCGACAGCGAAGAACGGCGTGACCTGCAATCCGAATATCCCGACGGAGGAAGTCTTCACCACGCCGCATGCGCGAAAGGTGGACGGCTATGTCCGCTCGACCAAGCCGCTCAGCCATCAGGGCACGCTGATCGATAATATCGAGGTGCGTTTCGAACAGGGCCGCATTGTCGAGGCAAAGGCGACCAAGGGCGAAGCCGTGCTGCTCAAGGTGCTCGACACGGATGAGGGCGCGCGGCGCATCGGCGAAGTGGCGCTGGTGCCGCATTCCTCTCCGATCTCGGCATCCGGTCTGCTCTTCTACAACACGCTCTTCGACGAAAACGCCGCCTGCCATATCGCGCTCGGCCAGTGCTATTCGAAATGCTTTGTGGACGGGGCGAACCTGACACAGGACCAGATCAAGGCGCAGGGCGGCAATTCCTCCCTCATCCATATCGACTGGATGATCGGCTCCGGCGAGATCGATATCGACGGCGTGGCTGCGGATGGGTCGAAGGTGCCGGTGTTCCGGAAGGGTGAGTGGGCGTGAAGGGGAAGCGGCTGGCTCCTCTCCCTACCCCTTGTGGGGAGGGTTGGGGAGGGGTCTTTCTATCCTCTTGCTGGGAGGTCTTGGCGAAGACCCCCTCTGGCTGCCGCCATCTCCCCCACAAGGGGGGAGACGGATGGAGCCTCATCGCTGCGGCCAACCGTCCAGTAAGGTCAGCGCTTAACCAGCAAACCGCCCGGCGTCGTTGCCGTAATAATTCCGGTAACGCTCGGAGATCGTGTGGATCGGCAGGACGATCAGAACGTCTGTCGTGCGGAAGGCCCGATCGACGACAGCGCCTTCGCCGATCATGGCGCCGAGGCGCAGATAACCCTTGATCAGCGGCGGAAGGGCGGCCAGCGCCTTGCGCATGTTGATCGCTTCGGCCGGCATCAGGTCCATGGAATGTTCGAGTTCCGGCAGTGCCTCGACGCGCCAGCGGCCCTTGGCGAGCGCATTGTGGTGCAGATAGGAAAGCGCCAGCGCATGCTCTTCCGGCACTGCGCCGGGGAAGGATGCGCAGCCGAACATGACGTCGATGCGGTGCTTGAGCGCATAGGCCCAATTGCCCTGCCAGAGCAATTCGACCGTGCGCTTGGTGCGATATTGCGGGAGCACGCAGGAGCGGCCAAGCTCCATGAAACGCTTGTCCGGGTGGCGGGCGACAAGGTCGGCCACTTCAAACTCGGACGACGAATAGAAGCCGCCATTGGCCATGGCCACGTCCTGACGCAGCAGGCGATAGGTGCCGACGATCTGGTCTTCGGCATCGCCTTCTATGGCCGTGTCGAGAACCAGAAGGTGATCGCAGATGGCATCCCAGGCATCAATGTCGCGGCGCTTGCGGGCGGATTCAGGCGGAACCTGCGCATGCATTTCCTCGACGAACACGCGATAGCGGATCGCCTGCGCCGCGTCGACTTCCGATGCTGTGCGGGCAATGCGCGTTTCCAGCGTGCCAATGCGGCCGAGAACGCCGCTCTTGTCGGCCTTCAGGCGCGCCAGCGTCGCGTCCTGTCCTGCCAAGATGTCGGGGTTGAGCGTTTCTGTCGTCATCGCGATTCGAGCCTCTTTGGTTGAGGGCGATAAACCACGTATATACGACATGCGGGTGACATTAATAGGACAGAACCGTGTCCCATTCATTCTAAACTTCTGAAATTCTATCCGGCGCGACGAGCCGCGTAAGACGCAAGAAGTTCCGCAAGCTTGGCCGGGTCGGCGGGCTTGACGAACAGTTCCGTGGCGCCGGCATCGATGGCGGCCTTTCGGGTTTCGGACCCCGCAGAGCCGGTCACCACAATGATGGGCACTTCGGCCAAGCGATTGGTGCGCTCGAAGTCACGAATCGCGGAAAGCGCATCGAGCCCGTTTCCGCCGGGCATGGACAAATCCGTGACGATCGCGCCCGGACGTCCGGTGGCTTGCGTCGCGGCAGCGATCAGATCCCGAAGCGTCTCGACCTCGGACACGCGATGTCCACCCTTCTTGAGAACCGTCTTCAAAAGCAAACGATTGACCGGATCATCCTCGGCCAGCAGCACATCAAGGCCGCTCCCCTCCGCCTGCGTCCAGCGCGAATTGCTGCGATTGTCATTGATCGGGTCGCGCAGTTCGATGCCCTTCATGCGGCCCTGCAGCACGCCGACGAGCGAGCGTTCACGCAAGGGTCGAACAAGCCATGAATCATAGCCGGCACCGAGAAAACGCGTAGTGCTGCGGGTTTCCGGGTCGATCAGCAGGATGCGGCGGGTCGCCGGATTGCGGAAAACCGGATGCTTGCACAATTCTTCCGACAGGAAATCGGCAAGGCGGCGATCGACCACGATATCGGTAAATGCATCCGCAGCATGTTCAAGGCTCGCGAGGAGGTCCGCGGGGGTGGCCGCGAGTCTCACCGTTCCGCCGAGGCTGGTGACGGCTGCGGCAAGCGCTTCACGGCAGACGCCATCGGGCGCAATGATGAGCATGTGCGTGCTCGACAGCATCGTGGCGCGGGCCTGACGCAGGCGAAAATCGGAGGGTTGGCCCACAGGCACGCGAACAACAAACGTGCTGCCGACGCCCAGCTCGCTTTCGACAGCAATGCTGCCGCCCGCTTCCAGCACAATGCGGCGGGAGATGGCCAAGCCAAGCCCCGTTCCGCCGATTCTGCTCTTTTCCTCGCCAACCTGTTCGAATTCGCGGAAAAGCCTTTCCTGGCCCCGCACCGACATGCCCGGCCCGGTGTCGCGAACACGGATTTCCAACTCGCCCTCGACCATGGAGGCCGAGACGAGAACTCCGCCTTCATTCGTGAATTTCACGGCGTTGCCGACCAGATTGAAGAGAACCTGGCGAAGACGTTCGGGGTCGAAGGAAAGCAGGCCCGGCACATCGGCAGCCACCCAGCTTGCGATTTCGATGCCTTTTTCATGCGCCCGATGCGCGAGAATTTCCACCACGCTTTCGATGAGCTGGCGAAGATCATCATCGCGCGGATGAAGCTTGAAACGGCCTGCCTCGATCGCTGAAAAATCCAGGAGGTCATCGACAAGCTGCGAAAGCGCCTGAACCGACTGGCCGATGCCGGCGAGATAATTGGCCTGTTCGGGTGTCAGCCGCGTCTGGCCAAGCAGATGGCTCATCCCCGCGATGCCGGAAAGGGGCGTGCGGATATCATGACTGACGGTCGCCAGGATCCGGCTCTTCATCGCGCTTTCGCGCTCGGCGCGAGCGAGTGCCTCGCGCGTCATGTCAAGGCTGGTCACATGGTCCGCAGGCCCAGATCGGGCCGATGAAAACAATCGTCGAAACCATGCCGCAAGCGCGCTCCTGCCACGGCCGGCGGGAGGAGACTGTTCGAACTTGAAGTCGGCTTCTTGAAAATCTCGCATGAGCCAGAGCTAACATGCGAAACCTACAGAAGTGTTTCCGCGCTTCGTTAATCGTTCATTTCGATTTTTCGCCGCTTCCGAAGATTTCGTCAAAACCGATCAGAACAGCGCCCACGGTGATGAAACTGTCGGCCAGATTGAAGACGGCAAAGGACCATGACGTGCCGATGTGGAAGAGAACGAAATCGATGACATGACCATAGAGGAAGCGGTCGATGAGATTGCCGAAGGCGCCGGCAATGACCAGCGCGAAACCCATATGGGCGATCCAGCGGGAGGCGGGCGTGCGCAGCCAGAGCCATGTGACGAAGGCGACAATGGCGAGCCGCAGGCCCACGATGAAGACACCCGGCATTTCGTCGAACCAGGAGAAGGCGACGCCGGTATTGTAGGTGCGGTAGAGCGCCAGCACCGGCAAGAGATGAACAGGTTCCTGCAGCGGCAGATAATGATCCACGGCGATCTTCGTCAGCTGATCAATGATGAGCAACGCGATGATGAACAGAATCGCCGGGCGGGCGCGGGAAAACAGCGAGACCTTGTCCATCAGCGCGGCTCCAGCGTCAGCAGATGCCGGCGCGCCTCGAAAAGCATGACGGCGGTGGCGACGGCGAGGTTGAGCGAATCGGCAAGCCCCGCCTGCGGGATACGCGCCAGCTGATCGGCTTCCTTGGCCAGCTGGTCCGGCAGGCCCTGCTGTTCATTGCCCATGAGGACGACGACAGGCTTCTTCCTGTAATCGACGGTGCGATAATCAACGGCACCGGCCAGATGCGTGGCGACGACCGAGACGCCGGCGGCCTTTTTCCAGGTCAGGAATTCTTCCGGAGTGGCGCGGGTGACCGGCAGCGCGAAGACTGAGCCCATGGTCGCGCGCACCGTTTCCAGCGAGAACGGATCGGTACATTCACCGACAAGGATCACCCCGGAAGCTCCGGCCGCATCGGCGGTGCGGATGATCGTACCAAGATTACCGGGATCGCGCACGCGGTCGAGCGCGATATAGGTCTCATTAGCGGCAGGGCGAATGTCAGAGAGCGCGCGCCATTTCGTCCTGAAGACGCCGACAACCATTTGCGGATTGTCGCGGCGGGTGATGGCCGAGAGCACCTTCTCGCTGACCTCCAGCACGAGCCCACCGGCGGCCACCGTGCGGGCGGCGACCTTGGTCACCAGCGGCTTATCCTTGGCGTTCTTGGCGTAGACGAGCGTGGTGATGGCCCAGCCGAGTTCCAGCGCGTCGATGACGAGCTTCAGGCCTTCCGCCATGAATGTGCCGGTTTCCTCGCGGCCCTTCTTCTGCGACAGGCCCTTGATGTCCTTGATGATCGGATTGGCAAGGCTGGTGACTTCCTTGACCTGGCCGACGCGGCCGGGGCCGCTCTTGGTGGCGTCGCTCATGCGGGCACCCAACGCGAAAAGAGGGATGTGGAAAGCGCCCTGCCCGGCTCCGAGCCGTCGAGGCCGCTTTCACGGATGATGAGTTCGCCGGATTCGACCACGCCTCCGGCGCCGCGCATCGTTTCACGCATCAGCTCGTGGATCGAATAGAAGCTGGCGCGGATCGAATAGGCGGTCAGCACGAAGCCGAGAGCCTTTTCGCTCAGGAGTTCGCGGCCGATATCCAGCATCAGCGGCAGGTGATCGAAGAGATGCCAGACCTCGCCATTCGGGCCACGGCCGAATTTCGGCGGGTCGGTGAGGATGATGTCATAGCGATTGCCTCGACGCTCCTCGCGCGCAATGAATTTCATCGCGTCGTCGCAGATCCAGCGGATCGGAGCCTTGTCCAAACGGGCGAGCGCCTGGTTCTCGCGGCCCCAGCCGATGGCCTTCTTGGAGGCATCCACATGGGTCACTTCGGCGCCTGCGGCAGCGGCTATGAGCGAGGCGACGCCGGTATAGCCGAATAGGTTCAGGACTTTGACCGGGCGCTTGGCTCTTTCGATCTCCTGACGCATCCAGTCCCAATGCACCTGCTGTTCCGGGAAGACGCCGACATGGCGGAAGCTGGTGAAGCGGCCGTGGAACTCGACGCCGAGGAGCTGCATCGGCCAGGTTTCGCCGAGCGCGCCCTTGGGGAAGCGCCAGCGGCCCATGCCGTCCTCGTCCGTATCGCCGGTGAAGACGGCATCGACATGATCCCAATGTTTGGCGGCGAGAGAGCGCTGCCAGAGTGCCTGTGCTTCGGGGCGAACCACGCGGTAATCGCCATACTGCTCGAGCTTTTCACCCGCGCCGGTATCGATCAAGCGGAAGCCGGATGAGGACTGGTTCTCCAGGATCACCGGGATGCGCTCTGCGGGCTTTTCGCCGGTGCGGGTCATCAGCGGACGCTCGGGCGCGGCAGGGGCGGCGCGCTCCTGCTTCACCGGGGCATTCCCGAACGCTGCATCCTTGGGTCGCGCATCCTTGGCCGGCACAGGCTGGCGCGGACGGTCGCGCTTTTCCATCCGGCCGGGGGCCGGACCAGAACCCGGCGGACCGCCGCGTCGCATCTTTGTCGTCTTCGTCAAAAGTCATATTCCCGAGGCACCGAATTTGCGACTGTCGCAAAAACGGCTCTATCGGCACGAAATAACATTAAGTGCTCTCTTGGCAAAGACTTATCCCGCAAGCGATATTATAGCATTCATCAAGAGCGGCTCGGATTTGAGCCACGCATATGGGAGGAGCGATCAAGATGGATATGAGCGGCGAAGAGCGCATTGCAGCCAAGCGAGAGGTCGTCTGGGCGGCGCTGAACAATCCTGAAATCCTGAAAGCCTGCATTCCGGGCTGTCAAAACCTCGACATGGCTTCTCCGACCGAAATGTCGGCGACCGTGAAGATCAAGATCGGCCCGGTCTCGGCAACCTTTTCGGGTGACGTGACGCTCTCCGATCTCAATCCGCCGGAGGGCTACAAGATTTCCGGCGAAGGCAAGGGCGGCATTGCAGGTTTTGCCAAGGGTGGCGCGGAAGTGAAGCTCACCGAAGATGGCGATGGCACGATCCTGTCCTACACGGTCGATGCGCAGATTGGCGGCAAGCTGGCGCAGCTCGGGTCGCGACTGATCGATTCGTCTGCCAAGAAGCTTGCGGGCCAGTTCTTCGCAGATTTCAACAAGGCTGTCAGCGGAAGCTGACAGCGGCCTTTCCTTAAGATTATTTCGACGCCGAAACTGGCACGAGAACCTGCTGAGCCAGTTCCTCGGCGCGCTTCTGGCTGCGTCGGGCCTCACCCTGCCAGCGGGCGGCTTCCTGCGCATGATTTTTGGCGCGGCGACGGTGCTTGCCTTGCGCAAACCAGGTCAGGCTGGAGCCGACAATCGCGCCCAAGATAAGGGCGAGGAAAAGATAGACGAAGAAGGGCGCCGTCAGCGACAGCAGCGGATCTGCCGGATCGAACGGGTTGAGTGCCAGTGTGACAAAGTGGCGATTGGCGACCGAAAGAACGATGAGAATGATGGCGATCGGCAGGAGGATCACCAGATTGATCAGCTTCTTCGTCATGGGCGGACTCCGGCGGGCAAAAGGTTGAAAGCCGGTCAAGACCGACCGGCCGTCATCTCAAGATAGAAGGATGTGTGGCGCTTTCAAGCCGGAACGATCCCGAAAGGCTCAATCGTCTTCGTCGGCCTGACCGGGGTTGAGGCGCTCGCGCAGTTCCTTGCCCGTCTTGAAGAAGGGAACCCACTTCTCCTCGACGAAGACTGCATCGCCGGTGCGCGGGTTGCGGCCCGAACGCGAGGGACGGTTCTTGACCGAAAAAGCACCGAAGCCGCGCAGCTCGACACGATTGCCACCGGCCAGCGCATCGGTGATCTCATCGAGAACGGCATTGACGATGTTTTCCACGTCGCGGTGATAGAGATGTGGATTGCGCGCAGCAACGATCTGCACCAATTCGGACTTTATCACGTCTTCCCCCTCGTTCATTTCCAATTTCCGGCAGAGCCCGACTTTGGCGATTGCCCAAGCCTGCTGCCGGAGTGAATTTTTCACGGTCTTCTTGTCCCGGCGGATGCCGCCGGGGGTGCCTTAGCCGCGCTCAACCTGCCAAACGGAAACAAGGCCGTCAAGGAACAAGTGCTGGATACCTAGCATTTTCAAGGTGCTTGCCGAAAAATCCTTGTCCAGTCCCGACCATTCTGCAGCGTGAATGAGGGCGCCGGGCAGCATGCCGGCCCAGCCCTGGGGCGCCGGCTTCCAGTCAACGACAGGCAGTTCAGGGTCGACTGAACGGGTCTTCAGATAGGCCTTGATTTCCGGCATGCCGCCGAGTTCATCGATCAGGCCGTTCTTGAGCGCCTGCCGGCCGGTGAAAATCGATCCGTCAGAAACGGCCATTGCCTGTTCCGGCGTCATCTTGCGGCGCTCGGCCACCAGATCGACGAACCAGTGAAAGCTGTCCTGGACCATGGCATTGATCATGGCCTTGGTCTGATCGCTTGGCGGGTTGAACGGCGACGGTTCGGCCTTCATGGGCGCCGACTTGATCGTTTCCAGCGAGACGCCGATCTTGTCGAGCAGTTCCTTGGCCTGCGGATACTGGAAGAGCACCCCGATGGAGCCGGTGATCGACATGTCGCCGGCAACGATGCGGTCGCCTGCCAGCGCGATCATGTAGCCGGCAGAAGCGGCCAGCGTGCGGATATCGGACACGACCGGCTTCTTCTCGGCAACCCGGCGCAATGCCTTGTAGATCGTCTCGCCGCCATAGGTCGTGCCGCCGGGAGACGAGATGTCGACGATCAGGGCCTTGACGTTGTCGGCCTTGGCGATCCTGTCCAGACGCGCCGTCAGATCCCGATCGTCCTGGATGAGGCCAGTGATCGAGACCCGAGCGATCTGGTTGGCACCAGGACCTTCAGCGCCAGGCCAGCGGAACCAGACGGTGGCCAGCACAAGGACGAGAACGATGATGGCGAGGCCGCGCCAGAAGGTGACCTTGCGGCGCAACGCCCGTCGATCGGCAATTCCATTGTCCATGCGATGTTCCCTCTCAAGATCATGCCGGCATTCTGCGGCTCAGGCGGCGCGCCGCCCGGTTACGTTCCAAATCGACATCTTTGCTATCAGCCTTCGCGTCACCGGGCAAATCCGCGCAGCAGGGCACGCCGTAAAAAGGCCATGTCTGAGCGGCAGGAGAGGGCGTGGCAAAATGTTATTAAGGCTACCGATCTTTTCCCAGCCTTCGTCATTGTCTGCGGCAGGAAAATAACCATATTGCGTCGCGAACGCTTCGGCTAATGTGACAGCCACCGAGTACGGAAACGAAATGGCAAGCTTGGAAATGAACCGGGGGGAAGCAGGCGATCTGGATGCGCGGCGCGTGGCCTATCTGCAGGCCCTGCGTCATTCCAGGCGCGTGCGCCGTCTCAAGATTCTGCTGCCTGTCGGTGCGCTTGTGGTTTCTTCCCTTTTTGTCGTCGTTTCCATCGTTCGGAGCTTTCTGCCGGACAATATCGACGTGAAAGGCGCGACGATCGAAAACGGTCAGATCGTGATGGAAAAGCCGGCGATATCGGGCCGCAACGCCGACGGCATCTTCTATTCGATGACGGCGGCAAGAGCCTTGCAGAGCATCGTTTCGCCCAACATCATGACGCTGGAGGATATTGCCGCGCAGATGCCGGTCAACGATCAGCTGATCGCCAAGGTCAATGCGAAGGGTGGCGTCTACGACCGCAGCGCCAATACGCTCGACATGACCCAGCCCTTCTCGCTGCACCTCTCGAGTGGGCTGGTCGCGAATTTCCGCTCGGCCAAACTCGACGTGAAGAACGGCACGATGTCCTCCAACGACACTGTCTCCATTACCGCGTCCAAGGCAACCGTGGTTGCGCAAAGCATCAATATCGAAGATAAGGGCCAGACGATCATATTCGACGGCCGCGTGCAGGTGAACCTGAGCGCTGATTCCATTAAGGACAAAGGCAATTAATTGATGCCCGCCAAATCCAATGTCACGCTGTGCCTGGTGATTGCTGCCCTTGCGACTGCACCCGCCACTGCCGCTTTCTCACAGGCGACCGCCAGCAAGATGGACGGTGTTGCGCTTTCCAATGACAAGCCGATCCATATCGAAAGCGACAAGCTTGAGATCAAGGACAAGGAAAATCGCGCCGACTTCACCGGCAATGTCGTGGCCACGCAGGGCTCGACCATGCTGAAGTCGAAGACGATGACGGTGTATTACAAGTCGTCTGGCAAGGATGGCGCGAATAACAGCGGTGGTGCGATGGCCAATGCCGGCAACGGCGACATCGACCGCATCCTCGTGAACGGCGGCGTGGTGCTGAATTCCGACAAGCAGACGGCGACTGCCGAGAGCGGCCACTTCGAGATGGCCAAGCAGCTCTTCGTTCTGGAGGGCAAGCAGGTGGTGCTGTCCGACGGGAACAACGTTTTTACCGGCTGCCGTCTCACCGTCCACATGGACACCGGCCAGGCGCAGCTCGACAGCTGCGGCGGACGCGTGCAGATTCAGCTCGATCCCAAATCGCGCAGCAAATAAGCGGTGATCTCCTTGTTGAGCAGGAACAGCGCGAAAACCTCGCCCAAAACCCAAGGCGACCAGCAGAACGACAGCCACGCGGCCCGTTACGAGGGGACGCTCGTTGCGCGTGATCTGACGAAAACCTACAGTTCGCGACGCGTGGTCAACGGCGTTTCGCTGATCCTGAAGCGTGGTGAGGCCGTTGGCCTCCTCGGCCCCAACGGCGCCGGCAAGACGACCTGCTTCTACATGATCACCGGCCTTGTTCCGGTCGATTCGGGCTCGATAGAACTCGACGGGCATGACGTGACATCCATGCCGATGTATCGGCGGGCGCGGCTTGGCGTGGGTTACCTGCCGCAGGAAGCCTCCATTTTCCGGGGGCTCAGCGTCGAGGAGAACATTCGTGCGGTTCTCGAAGTGCGCGAGAAGAACCGGGCCAAGCGCGAAGACAAGATCACGGAACTGCTGGATGAGTTCTCCATCGGGCATTTGCGCAAGTCGCCCTCCGTGGCACTTTCGGGCGGCGAGCGGCGACGCCTGGAAATCGCACGTGCTCTCGCCACCGAGCCCGCCTTCATGCTGCTTGACGAGCCGTTTGCCGGCGTCGATCCGATTTCGGTTTCGGAAATTCAGAACCTTGTCCGGCATTTGACGCGCCGCGGCATCGGCGTACTCATCACCGACCACAATGTGCGCGAGACGCTTGGGCTGATCGACCGCGCCTATATCATCCATGCGGGCGAAGTGCTGACTCATGGCCGCGCCGATGATATCGTCAACAACGCCGACGTTCGCCGGCTCTATCTCGGCGACAATTTCAGTCTGTAAGGCTGCGCTGCGCGCGCAAACGTCACAGAACCTTCACTCATTTTAACCGAATCTCTGCTTGGCTCTTGACCGCGAAAGGGAAACCAAGCAATTTTCGGGCCAGACAGATTATCCGCCGGGAGCGCGTCGAAACTGTCGAATGGTAAGTGGGAGTTTTGCGTTCATCATGGCCATGTCAGCCAGCCTGCATTTAAAGCAATCGCAATCGCTGGTGATGACGCCGCAGCTCATGCAGTCGATCCAGCTCCTGCAGATGACGCATGTCGAACTCAACCAGTTCATCGAACAGGAAGTTCAGAAGAATCCGCTGCTGGAGGTCGTTTCGGGCGACACGCCGGTGGCATCACTGGGCGAGGACGTGCCGGAAACTTCCGCCGAGCCCGCCTCTGCACCGAGAGGCGAAGGAGACTGGTTCGAGACGGGCAATACCGGCCAGGCCGAGCGCCTGACCAAGGAACTGGACGCCAATTTCGAGCCGGAATTCGACACGGATCAGGCCGAGCGCCGACCGGACTCACCTGAACTCCTTGGCCAATGGAAGTCGATGCCGGGCGGCAACGGCGAAGATGGTAGCGACTTCGACATGGACGATTTCGCTGCAGCCGGCGTGTCCCTGCGCGAATTCGTCAGCCAGCAACTGCCTTTTGCTGTCATGGGTGCGGCGGACCGGCTGATCGCGCAGCATCTCGTCGATCTTCTCGATGACAGCGGCTACATCCTGCCCGAGCTCGACGCCGTGGCCGACCGGGTTGGCCGTCCGGTCGCCGATGTCGAACGCGTGCTGACCGTGCTGCAGACGCTGGAACCCGCCGGTATCTTTGCCCGCTCCTTAAGCGAATGTCTGGCGATCCAGCTGCGCCAGAAAAACCGGCTCGATCCGGCCATGTGCGCCTTCGTCGCCAATCTCGAACTGCTGGCGCGGCGCGACTTCCAGTCGCTCAGGAAGCTCTGCGGGGTCGATGAAGACGATCTTCTCGACATGCTGGCCGAAATCCGACGGCTCGACCCGAAGCCGGGCAGCGGCTTCCTGCGCTCGGGCTCGGAAACAATCGTGCCGGATATCGTGGTTTCACGGGCGGGCGATGGCGGGTGGAATGTTGAACTCAATCCGGACACGTTGCCGCGCGTGCTGGTCAACCAGACCTATTATGCCGAAGTGTCGCGGCATGCGCCGCGCGACAGCGCGGACCAGGCCTTCTTGAGCGAATGCATGCAGAACGCCAACTGGCTGACGCGCAGTCTCGACCAGCGGGCGCGCACCATCCTGAAGGTGGCCACGGAAATCGTGCGCCGACAGGACGGCTTCCTGCGCCGGGGCGTCGACGGGCTGAAGCCGCTGAACCTGAAAACCGTTGCCGATGCTATCAAGATGCATGAATCGACGGTCAGCCGCGTGACCTCCAACAAATTCATGATGACGCCGCGTGGTGTCTATGAGTTGAAATACTTCTTCACCGTCTCGATCTCTTCTGCAGAAGGCGGCGATGGGCATTCGGCCGAGGCCGTGCGCAATCGCATCCGCTCGATGATCAACGAGGAGACCGCTGACACCGTGCTTTCCGATGATGATATCGTCGATATCCTGAAGGCAGCCGGCATCGACATCGCCCGGCGCACAGTCGCCAAGTATCGCGATGCGATGAATATCCCCTCCTCCGTCCAGCGCCGGCGTGAGAAGAAGGCAATTGCCCGCATTGCCTCGTAATGCGTTATGTCAAATCCGTTCGGAACAATCGGTGGGCAAGTGGCTGCTCCCGCTGCACGTCATGTTGACTTGCCCCATGCCCCGGAGTAGAAGCGCGCCGCACCCCATGGAAGACCGAAAGTATTGTCGGAATCGCTTGGATGCGAAGGCAGCTTGGAATAGACTGTTTCTCGCAAATCAATACACAAGAAGGGTAAAACCATGAGTGTGCGAGTTTCCGGAAAACATATGGAAGTCGGTGAAACGTTCCGCCAGCGGATCGAGAACCATGTCGGAGACGCGGTGGGGAAATATTTCGATGGAGGCTATTCCGGCCAGGTGACGGTCGAAAAGTCGGGTTCGTCGCGTTATGCGGCGGATTGCAAGATTCACCTCGATACGGGCGTCGTGTTCCACGCGGCCGGCGAGGCGAACGATCCCCAGGCTGCCTATGATGCGGCGGCCGAGCGGATCGAGAAGCGACTTCGGCGCTACAAGCGCCGCCTGCGCGACCACCATGCCGGAAACGGGCAGCACACCGAAATGCCCTATTCCGTGATCGATTCAATCTCGGAAGAGGTTGAGGACGTACCGGAAGATTATGCACCGGCCATCATCGCAGAGAGCACGAAGCGGCTCAGAACCATGACTGTCGCCGGCGCCGTGATGGCGCTCGACATGACCGACGAACCGGTTTTCGTGTTCCGCAATGCGGGTAACGAACAACTGAACATTGTGTATCGCCGCCACGACGGCAACATCGGCTGGATCGATCCGGCCGGCGTGAAAGGCTGAGAAGCCGGGCAGGCGCGCCGGAAAACGCGCGCCTGCCTCGTTTCAGCTTCAGAACGGGGAACATCGAATGGCATTGGCAGATCTGCTGCAACAGGATGCGATTATTCCGGCTCTGAAGGCCAATTCCAAAAAGCAGCTGCTTCAGGAACTCGCGGAAAAGGCCGCAGCCGTGACCGGGCTGCCCGAGCGGGAAATTTTCGATGTCATTCTGCAGCGCGAGCGTCTTGGCTCGACCGGCGTCGGTAACGGCATCGCCATTCCCCATGGCAAACTGAATTCCATCAGGAAGATCGCCGGCGTCTTCGCGCGTCTTGACACGCCCGTCGCCTTCGAGGCGCTGGACGATCAGCCCGTCGATCTCGTCTTCCTGCTGCTGGCACCGGAAGGTGCGGGAGCCGACCACCTGAAGGCGCTTTCGCGCGTCGCCCGCGTGCTCCGCGATCAGGATCTGACCGCGCGTCTTCGCGCCTGCGAAACCGCCGCCGCCATCTTCGCCTGCCTGAACCAGGATGCGGGAACGAACGCGGCCTGAACCCAAAGGGTCAGGCCGCCAGATCAATCTTCTCAGTCTGTAGACAGCGGGTAGGCCTTACGCCGTCTTTTCCGCATCCGCCGTATCGGTCGCCGCCACCTTCGGGCCGCCCTTCGAGACACCGACCATGGCCGGACGCAGCATGCGCTCGCCGATGACATAGCCGGCCTGGACGACCTGCAGGACGGTGTTGTTCGGGACTTCGGTGTTGGGGATTTCGAACATCGCCTGATGGAAATTCGGGTCGAACTTCTGACCTTCCGGCTCCAGCTTCTTCACGCCGTGGCGCTCCATGGCGGCGAGCATCGAGCGCTCGGTCAGTTCAACGCCTTCGATCAGCGCCATGAGCCCTGCTTCGCCTGCTTCCTTGGCTTCAGCCGGGATGGCATCCAGCGCGCGACGCAGGTTGTCGGAGACACCGAGCATGTCGCGGGCGAAGCTCGCGATCGCGTAAGACTTGGCGTCCTTGACATCGCGCTCGGTGCGACGGCGCAGGTTGTCCATTTCAGCGGCGAGACGCAGATAGCGGTCGCGCAGATCGGCGTTTTCCGCCTTGAGGAATTCGATCGGATCCGGCTCCTGTTCGGCAGCTTTTGCTTCAGCCTCAGCGGCCTCGGTAATCACGGCTTCGGCGTCTGCGCCGAGTTCCGTTGCCGCTTCGTCAGGTCCGTTCTTCTTCGTGTCGTCGGTCATGACGGTCTCCAGATGATAGTTTGCTTATCGCGTTTTGGGGGTTGCGCCCGATATCGATGTTCAGGCTCGAAAAATCAAGGCTTCAAAGCCGACTTGTTGACAATCGGACTGTTTGTTCGATGTCAGCCGGGCGAACTCAGCTTGGAAATCAGTTGCGCCGTGTAGTCTACCATCGGGACGATGCGCGCATAGTTGAGCCGGGTCGGGCCGATCACACCCACCGCGCCGACGATCTTCTGCTCGCTGTCACGATAGGGCGCGACGATCAGCGAGGAGCCGGAAAGCGAGAAGAGCTTGTTTTCCGAGCCGATGAAGATGCGCACCCCCGGCCCCGTTTCGGCGAGGTTCAGAAGGTCGATCAGACTTTCCTTGCGCTCCAGATCATCGAAGAGCATGCGCAGGCGATCGATATCGGCCTGGTCGTCGAGCCCTTCGATGAGGTTGGATTGTCCGCGCACGATGAGCCGCGATGTCTGGTCAAGCTCGCTCGTGCCGGACCAGACGGCGAGACCGCGCTCGACGAGATCCTGCGACAGCGTATCGAGCTCGGTCTGAATCGTTTTACGAATGACCTCTGTCTGATTGCGGATTTCCGCCAGCGTGTAGCCAGAAACATGCGCATTCAGGAAATTGGCCGCTTCGGTAAGTTGCGAACTCGTGGTACCCGCAGGCAATTCAATGATACGGTTTTCAACCTCGTCATGCTCGCCAACCAGAACGGCAAGCGCCTTGGTTGGCCCCAGCCGGACGAATTCGACATGGCGGAGAACCGGATCGTTCTTCGTGGTGACCACCAGGCCCGCGCCGCGCGACATGCCGGAGAGCATGCGGCTTGCCTCGCTCAACAGATTGTCTGCCTGCGGGCCTCGCTCGGCAGAGCGCATCTGCGCCTCGATGGAGGTCCGTTCTTCCGGCGACAAATCGCCGACCTGCATGAAGGCATCGACGAAGAAGCGCAGCCCCAGCTGTGTCGGCAGGCGGCCGGCGCTGATGTGCGGCGAATAGATGAGGCCCAGTTCCTCCAGATCGCTCATCACGTTGCGCACGGAGGCGGGCGAGAGCGACATGGGCAGAAGGCGCGAGAGATTGCGCGAGCCAAGCGGCTCGCCGTTCTGCAGATAGGTTTCCACAATGCGCCGGAAAATCTCGCCCGAGCGCTCATCCAGCGTGCGGCCCGTATCCAGCGTCTGACCGATCCGTCTATCCCAACCGATCATGTGCCCTGCATGCTCTCCACCAGTCCTTGGTGTTGAAATATAAACATCGACGGCGTCTGCGCAAACAGGATTTGAAAACCGGAGCGCCGTTTTTCTTTGCAAATGGCGGGTTCGGGTCTTAGAAGAGCGCAAAACAATCAAGGAGACATCCATGAGGCCTTCCGGACGCAAGACCGACCAGATGCGCAAGGTGACGTTTGAGCGCGGTGTATCCAAGCACGCCGAAGGTTCCTGCCTCGTCAAGTTCGGCGATACGCATGTTCTGTGCACGGCCAGCCTTGAAGACAAGACGCCGCCGTGGTTGAGGAATTCCGGCAAGGGCTGGGTAACGGCCGAATACGGCATGCTGCCGCGCGCCACCGGCGATCGCATGAAGCGCGAAGCCGCCAGCGGCAAGCAGGGCGGACGCACGCTGGAGATCCAGCGCCTCATCGGCCGCTCGCTGCGTGCCGTGGTCGATCTCGAAGCGCTCGGCGAACGCCAGATCACCGTCGACTGCGACGTGATCCAGGCGGATGGCGGCACACGCACGGCCTCGATCACCGGCGGCTGGATCGCGCTGCGCGACTGCCTGAAATGGATGGAAACGCGCGGCATGATCAAGATGGATCGCGTGCTGAAGGACCATGTCGCGGCAATTTCCTGCGGCATCTTCGCGAACCAGCCGGTCATCGACCTCGACTATCTGGAAGACTCGTCTGCCGAGACCGACGCGAACTTCGTCATGACGGGCGCGGGCGGCATTGTCGAAATCCAGGGCACCGCGGAAGGCAAGCCTTTCTCGGAAGAGGAATTCGCGACCCTGATGGGTCTGGCCAAGGCCGGCATTGCCGATCTCGTGACCCTGCAGAAGGAAGCCGTCTCGGCTTGAGGAGACGCATGGCCGGGGCTCAACGCATCGAAGGCATTCTGGAGACAGCGCTTTACGCCGCCGATCTCCACGCTGCGGCGGATTTCTACGGCCGGGTTCTCGGCCTTCAGGAAATCACCCATGTCGAAGGCCGGCATATCTTCTTCCGCTGCGGGCAAGGCGTTCTCCTGATTTTCAATCCGGATGCGACGGAATTGCCGCCGCATAATCTTGACATGCCGGTTCCGCAGCACGGCGCACGCGGCGTGGGTCACGTTTGTTTCCGCGTCGCGGGCGAGGAGATGGACGCTATGCGCGCCCGTCTCGAGGCGGAAGGCGTGCCGATCGAAGCCGATTTCCGCTGGCCGAACGGCGCGCGGTCCCTCTATTTTCGCGACCCGGCCGGCAACAGCCTGGAATGCGCCGAAGCCAAACTCTGGAACCTTTGACATGCGCAAACTCGATACCCGCACCATCGTCGTTGCCAGCCACAATGCCGGCAAGATCCGCGAAATCAACGACCTGATCGGCCCGTTGGGTTTTACCGCGACGTCCGCCGCCGAACTGAACTTCGCCGTGCCTGACGAGACGGGCACGACATTCGAGGAGAATGCCGCGATCAAGGCGCTCGCCTCGGCAAAGGCTGCCGGCATCCCGGCCCTTTCGGACGATTCCGGCCTTGTCGTCGATGCGCTCAATGGCGCGCCGGGCGTTTACACCGCCGATTGGGCGGAAACCGGGGACGGTACACGCGACTTCCAGATGGCGATGCAGAAGGTCGAAACCGCGCTGCAGGAAAAGGGCGCAGCCATCCCGGAAAAGCGGACCTGCCGCTTCGTCTCGGTGCTCTGCCTCGCCTGGCCCGACGGGCATACGGAAATGTTCCGCGGCGAAGTGGAAGGCACGTTCGTCTGGCCGCCGCGCGGGACCGCCGGTTTCGGCTACGATCCGATCTTCCAGCCGGAGGGCTATGGCGTGACGTTCGGCGAAATGTCGGCAGAGGAAAAGCATGGCTGGAAACCGGGCGACAAGGCTGCTCTCTCCCACCGCGCCCGCGCGTTCAAGCTCTTCGTCGAAACCTGCCTTGAGGCATGATGATGCTCGGCGCTGACGGCCATATCCTCCCCGATACGGGCGATCCCGGCTTCGGCGTCTATCTGCATTGGCCTTTCTGCGCGGCCAAATGCCCCTATTGCGACTTCAACAGCCATGTGCGCCACCAGACGGTGGACCAGCCGCGCTTTGTCGAGGCCTTCCTGAAAGAGATGGCCGCCGCGCGGGAGCTCACCGGCCCGCGCACCGTGACCTCCATCTTCATCGGTGGCGGCACGCCCTCGCTGATGCAGCCGGCGACCGTCGAGGCGATCCTGAGTGGCGTTGCCAACACCTGGCATGTGCCGGCCGGGATCGAAATAACGCTTGAGGCTAACCCGTCGAGCGTGGAGGCGGAGCGTTTTCGCGGCTACCGCGCCGCCGGCGTCAATCGCGTTTCCATGGGCGTGCAGGCGCTGAACGACAAGGATCTCAAGTTCCTCGGCCGGTTGCACAATGTCGAGGAAGCGCTCACCGCGATCCGGCTGGCGCGCGAGATCTTCCCGCGCATGTCCTTCGATCTCATCTATGCCCGGCCCGGCCAGACGGTCGAGGAGTGGAGCCGCGAGCTTGTCGAAGCGATCAATCTCGCCGTCGATCACCTGTCGCTCTATCAATTGACCATCGAGGAAGGCACGCCCTTCTTCGGCCTGCACAAGGCGGGCAAGTTTACCGTGCCCGATGGCGACCAGTCGGCAGCGCTCTATGAGGCGACGCAGGAGATCACCGCGCGCCACGGCATGCCGGCCTATGAGGTGTCCAACCATGCCGTGCCGGGTGCTGAAAGCCGGCACAATCTCACCTATTGGCGCTATGGCGACTATGCCGGCATCGGCCCCGGCGCGCATGGGCGCATCTCGCGCGGAACACAAAAGATCGCGACCGCGACCGAACGGAACCCGGAAGCCTGGCTGTCGCTCGTGGAAGCGCGTGGCCATGGCATGATCGATCACGAGCTTCTGGGCTATGAGGAACAGGCCGACGAACTGCTGCTGATGGGGCTTCGGCTCCGTGAAGGCGTCGACCTCGCGCGCTGGCAGGCGCTCTCCGGCCGCGACCCGGACCCTAAGCGCGAGCAGCTGCTGCTCGACCATGGATTTATCGAACGCCTTGGTAATTCGCGCCTGCGCTGCACGCCGTCCGGCATGCTCATTCTGGATAGCGTGGTGGCTGATCTCGCCTGCTGAAAGCATCACGCCTTCTGGCAATAATGCGCCGTGTCGCTCTCGCCCGTCTGGAAATCTCCTGCCTGTGGCGGAGCAATCGGCTTGAATAGCGTGCGATCCGGTTTCAGGTCGAGAAGTGGAGTGCCGTCGAGGCAATCGAGGCCACGCACGAAAAGCCGGTTGCCTTCGATCTTATCCAGAACAACGATTGAGGTGCCGATCGGGTTGGGCCGCACGGGCGTGCGCAAGGAGAACGTGCCATGGATCTTGCCGTTCGACGCAGGGCTTTGCAGGACCAGATCGCGGCGCGAGCGGTCGAGCCAGTAGAGCACTTCCAGCCGCTCGAATTTCGCCACCCCTTCCAGCGCCCGGTCCCAAGGCTCAAAGACATCGATCACGCAGACCGGCCCGTCATGGCGGCCCTGTCGCGGGGTTTCCATGCGCGAGGTCCAGGGCGTTGAAATCCGGCCGATGAATTCCAGCCCGGCATCCTGCGCCGACGGCGGAGCAACGGCCACCTCATTCTCGCGGATTTCGTTTTCGCGGATCATGATCGCCTCCAGCGTTATATTGCTCTGAATATAGCGTGGACTTCGGACCGTACAAACGAAAAAGGCCAGCATCGCTGCCGGCCTTTTTGAATAGATAGCCTGATCGACTATTCGTTGATCAGGCGCTTCAGGAGCTCGATTTCATGGCTGAGCTTCTGGTCGCCGGTGATCAGCTCTTCGATCTTGCGGACGGCATGGAGAACCGTGGTGTGATCGCGTCCGCCGAAGCGACGGCCGATTTCCGGGAAGGAACGCGGGGTCAGTGTCTTGGACAGATACATGGCGATCTGGCGCGGCTTGACGATGACGCGGGTGCGGCGGTTGGAGACGAGTTCCTGACGCGACACGTTGTAGTGACGGGCCACCACGCGCTGGATGTCCTCGATGCGGACGCGGCGGGGTTCGCCGGCACCGACCAGATGGGCCAGCAGTTCGTCGACGCGTTCCATCGACAGGTCCGGCTCGAACGAGCGACGGAACAGAAGCTGGTTGAATGCGCCTTCCAGCTCGCGGCCGCTTGCGGTGACACGACGGGCGACGTGATCGAGCACGCCCTCGGCGATATCGAGCGACGGGTCATCCATGCGAGCGACTTCGAGGCGACGCTTGAGGATTTCAAGGCGCATTTCGTAGTCGGGCGCTTCCATCTCGATGGCAACGCCACCCTGGAGGCGCGAACGGACGCGCGGATCGAGCGATTCCAGCTCCCACGGCGCGCGGTCGGCGGCAACGACGACCTGACGGGCGCTGTCGAGCAGCGTGTTGAGGAGATGGCAAAACTCGTTCTGGATCGACTTGCCCTGCAGGAACTGCATGTCGTCGATGATCAGGAGATCGATATTGCGGAGCGATTCCTTCAGCGACAGCGCATCGTTGTCGCGGATGGCGGCGGCGAAGCGCCACATGAAATATTCAGCCGTCAGATAGACGACGCGCGGATTGCGCGGGCTGGTGATGGCAGCCGCCGCAATGGCCTGCAGAAGATGCGTCTTGCCAAGGCCCACGCTCGAATGAACGAAGAGCGGATTGAAGCGCACGGCGCCGGCACCGGCTTCGGCAATCGTCTTGGCAGCGGCAAGCGCGACGCGGTTGGAGCTGCCCTCGACAAAGGAAGCAAAGGTGTAGCGTGCATCAAGCGGCGAGCCGAAAAGCGGCGTTGCGGCGCTGGCCTGCCACGAAGACGGCGCTACAGACGACGCAATCTGGGCGATCGGCTGGGCGGACGGACGGCGGGCTGCCTGCGGCTGCGACGTCTGAACCGGCGTAGCATCAGCTACATCGTCATCTGTTGCCACCTTGGAGGCACGGGCCGCCGTGCGGACCAGGATTTCGACCTTCATGATCTCCGCATCTTCTTCCTGGAAGAGCGCGGTGATGAGATCGAGATAACGGTTATTGATCCAGGACTTCAGAAATGTCGTAGGAACAGTCAGTCTGACGACGCTCTTCGAAACGGAATGCAGTTTCAGTCTGCCAAACCAGCTTGCATAGACGTCAGTACCAACCTTGGCTTTGAGCCGCGCACTGAAACGCTCGAACAAAGCGTTATTTACCATTGTCTGAACGTTCCCCGCCGCTTGAATTTCGGACGAACCGATCACTGGCGCTGCGCCGCTTTCGCGTGCGCGCACCGATGCTTGTGCCATCGTCATGAGCCGCCTCTCTAACTTCTCTTATCCACACCGACCAGAGCCTCGTATCTCTCTTGGCCGGGCTGTCATTCCAAAAATCGGTCCACTCCGCCCCGAACAGACCGACTACGCATATTACTCGTTACGCACCTTCCGTTTCCGGTTCAGCCCAGCCTGGCGCAAGCTTCGCTGCCTATTCCGGCAGCAAGAAGGCTCATGCCTCGGCAAGGCCGGGTCAGGTCACCCGCCTCGTTCCTTTCACGCTCCGGATGCACCTCTCCCGCAACCGGCTCGCCAGACACACCAAGAGAACAGGCCCGAAACCATGGGCCAGGTTTTCATGCGTGACCAACCGTGAAAACGCAGACCCGTACAGGGTCAGCTACAGAGCACTCAACCGTTTCGTAAACAGGTATTCCCCATACGTTGCGATCATTTTGTCCGGCGTTGTCCGCCCTCTGTTGGGTGCATTTACGCAGGATCGTTTGGAAAGATCAATCGCGTTTTTTACGCAATTTTAACTCGCGACCATTGACTCAAGGAGCGAGTTTCTGTCCCCACCAAGCCTTCCAAAAAGAATCGCTTTTGAATCAAGGAGATTCGTTTTCGCGGCGTGGGAGGGGGCTCGAAATGCAAAAAAATTAATTTTTTTCTTGACTCAAAAATAGGCCGACCTCCCCTTAAGTGAGGTCAGGAACGGCTTTGTCACCTTCGCCAAGATATTGAAAATAAAATGTTTTTTATGTCAGCATCCTGTCATGATCGAAACTGATGAATGACAAGCGGACGACGCAATGATGACAGCGGGAGAGGAAACGACAAAAAGCCCGGTCAGACGACCAGGCTCTTTAAATCACAAAATTTCGATCAGATGATCAGGCCGAAAGAGCCTTCACGCGGCTCGCAAGACGCGAAACCTTGCGCGATGCCGTGTTGGCATGAACAACGCCGCGGCCGGCAGCGCGCATCAACTCGGGCTGAGCAGCGCGGAGCGCTTCCTGGGCGAGCTTTGCGTCGCCGGAAGCGATTGCTTCTTCAACCTTGCGGAGGAAAGAACGAACGCGCGAACGACGAGCCTTGTTGACGTCGGTGCGGCGAGCAATCTTGCGGGTCGCCTTCTTCGCAGAAGCTGTATTGGCCATATGTGCCTCTCTTACAAACTCGATATGCTACCACCCTGCCGCGCTCGGTCGCCAGACCATTCGTCAGAACTCAAGTGGAAGCGTTTGACGGAAAGCACCGGAACGGCGGCTTTCCAAACGGTTGGCGGGCATATAACGGGAAAGCGGCCGCCCGTCAACGCGCAAAATGCGAAGCTGCCCCTATTTCTGGCAAGCGGCGCAGAAGAACGTCGAGCGGCCCGACTGCACGATGCGCTCCACCGGACGACCACAACCCGGATTGGGACAGGCCTCGCCCTCGCGATCATAGACCCGGAACGTATGCTGGAAATAGCCGAGCGAGCCATCCGTCTGAATATGGTCACGCAGGGACGAGCCGCCGGCGACGATAGCTTCTGCAATGACATCGCGGACGCATTCGGCGAGGAGCCCAAGCTGCGGCTTTGGCCTGCCCTTCCTGTCGACGAGCGTTCCCGCCGCCCGTTTCGGCGAAAGCCCTGATCGGTGCAGCGCCTCGCAGACATAAATGTTGCCGAGCCCGGCAATCACCGTCTGATCGAGCAGTGCGGCCTTCAGGGGCGCCTTCTTGTCCGCAAAGGCTGTGGCTAGCACCTCTGCGCTAAGGCTGTTTCCGGTGGGCTCCGGCCCGAGGCTGGCAAGATACGGATTGTCGGCCAGCCTGGCGGTCTCTTCCAGCAGAAGGAAGCCGAAGCGGCGCGGATCATTATAGATGACGCGGGCGGGCTCATTCGCACGGGCGAGATGAAAGACGACATGGTCGTGCTTCTCGTCCTTGGAGCGCGCATGGTGAAATTCGCCGGGAGTCGCAGGCTCGCCGCCCGCTTCGATGCGGAACGATCCCGACATCCCGAGATGAGCAATCGCGGTCAGCCCGCCTTCGAAGTGGATCAGCAGGTATTTCGCCCGGCGGCTCAGGCTTTCGATCTGCCGGCCGGCGAGCGCATCCGCCATTCCGGGCGTAAAGGGAAAGCGCAGGTTTTCGCGGCGCAGTTCCAGCCGCGTCAGCCGCGCGCCTTCCATGGTGGGCGCAAGGCCGCGCCGGACGGTTTCCACCTCGGGCAGTTCGGGCACGGTAACCTCTTTCGTTCAATTCTATTTCTCGGCGCGGCAATCTGGTCTATAGACGCCGCATCACGTTGCGGTGCAAAACCGCATGTCCATATATAGGTGTGCCTGCGAATAGCGCCCAAGAGGCGAATGCGCCAGAGCCTGATGCCGACGAACGAAAAACCGGAGCCTGAACCCATGAACGAGAGCCGCACCTCTGCAAACGGTGGCATGGAAACGTCCTATGGTTTTCGTGAGGTCGCCGATGGCGAGAAGCAGAGCCTCGTCAACGATGTCTTCCACAAGGTCGCCAAGCGCTACGACATCATGAACGATGTCATGTCGGCGGGCCTGCACCGCGCGTGGAAAGAGGCGATGGTGGCCTCGCTCAACCCGCGCCGCGACCCGTCCTATCGCGCACTCGACGTTGCCGGCGGCACGGGCGATATCGCCTTCCGCATTGTGGAAGCCTCGGGCCGTCAGGCCCATGTGACCGTGCTCGACATCAACGGCTCGATGCTGGGTGTCGGTGCCGAGCGGGCGGAAAAGAAGGGTCTCTCGCCGAACCTTGATTTCGTCGAAGCCAATGCCGAAAGCCTTCCCTTCGAGGCCAATTCCTTTGACGCCTACACGATCGCCTTCGGCATTCGCAACGTTCCGCACATTGATGTGGCACTGAAGGAGGCCTATCGCGTGCTCAAGCGCGGCGGGCGGCTTCTCGTTCTGGAATTCTCCGAAGTTGAAATGCCGCTGCTCGATACGTTCTACGACCAGTGGTCGTTCAAGGCGATCCCGCAATTCGGCAAGATGATCACGGGTGATGCCGAGCCCTATCGCTATCTGGTGGAATCGATCCGCAAGTTCCCCAATCAGCGCGATTTCGCGACGATGATCAGCGAGGCCGGCTTCTCGCGCGTGAATTTCACCAATTATACGGGCGGTATTGCCGCTCTTCATTCCGGCTGGAAACTCTGATCGATGGCCGGATTGACGTCTTATGCCCGGCTTGCCCGCGTCGGCTGGGTTCTGGTTCGCGAAGGCGTTGTCGGCGCGTTCCCGTCGGAAGGCCTGCCCGCGCCAGCTCGCACGGCAAAGGCGTTTCTGGAGCTTTTCGCGCGCAATCGCGCCCGCGGCAGCGCCCGCTCGGATAATCTCGCCCGCGCGGTCGAGCGGCTGGGTCCGTCCTATGTGAAGATGGGGCAGTTTCTGGCCACCCGTCCCGATGTCATCGGGCAGGAATTTGCTGCCGATCTCGCGCTGTTGCAGGATCGCATGGCGACCTTCCCGATGGAGCAATCCGTCGCGCAGATCGAAGGCTCGCTGGGCCGTAAGGCGGACGATCTTTTCGCGCATCTCTATAATCCGGTCGCGGCAGCCTCGGTCGCGCAGGTCCACCCGGCGGAAATCTTGGTCGACGGTGTCGAGCGCAAGGTCGCCGTCAAGGTTATCCGCCCCGGCGTGCGCCAGCGTTTCGCGGCCGATCTCGAAGCGATGTATCTCGTTGCCGAGATGCAGGAGCGGTTCCTGCCCAAATCGAAGCGCCTGCGCCCCGTCGAGGTGACGCGGACGCTCGAACAGACGACGCGGATCGAAATGGACCTGCGGCTGGAAGCGGCGGCGCTCTCCGAAATCGCTGAGAACACCAAGGACGATCCGGGCTTCCGCGTGCCCGCCGTCGACTGGGAGCGCACGGGGCGCGATGTCGTCACCATGGAATGGATCGACGGCGTCAAGATGTCTGATATCGCCGGCCTGCGTGCCGCCGGTCACGATCTCGACAAGCTGGCTGACACGCTGATCCAGTCGTTCCTACGCCATACGCTGCGCGACGGCTTCTTCCACGCAGACATGCACCAGGGCAATCTCTTCGTCGAGGCGGATGGTACCCTCGTCGCCGTTGATTTCGGCATCACGGGCCGTCTGGGGCGGAAAGAACGGCGTTTCCTCGCCGAGATCCTCTACGGTTTCATCACCCGCGACTATATGCGCGTCGCCGACGTGCATTTCGAGGCGGGCTATGTGCCGGCCCACCATGATCATGCGAGCTTCGCCCAGGCCATCCGCGCCATCGGCGAGCCGATCCACGGGCAGTCGGCCGAAACGATCTCGATGGCGAAACTGCTGACGCTGCTTTTCGAAGTCACCGAGCTTTTCGACATGGAGACGCGACCCGAACTGCTGATGTTGCAGAAGACGATGGTGGTGGTCGAGGGCGTCGCGCGCACGCTGAACCCGCGCTTCAACATGTGGAAGGCATCGGAAGAAGTGGTCGGCGACTGGATCCGGGACAATCTCGGGCCGAAGCGCATTGTCGGCGATCTGAAGGACGCCGTCGGCGCCGCGATCCGCCTTGCCGAAGCGCTGCCGGAGATTGCGGCAAAGACCGAGAAGTTCCATGCCGAGGTCATGCACATGACCGAGAACGGCTTGCGCTTTGATGCGAGCACGGCTGAAGCCATCGGCAAGTCCGAGGCAAAGCACTCGCGGCTGGGGCGCGTGGCGCTGTGGGTGATTGCGGTCGCGAGTGTTTATATCGCGTGGAAGGTTGGGTAGACCCCTCCTCTCCCCTTGTGGGAGAGGATAGTAAGCCCGTACGAGCCGCAGGCGAGTGCTGGGCGCGCTTGGTGAGGGGTGAACTTTTCAACATCGGAGCCAAATCGCGACCCCTCACCTGCGATTTCTAACACTTAGCTAAAGCTAAGATGTTGAAATCGCTTCCTCTCCCACAAGGGGAGAGGACAAAGCCTCAATCATCCTCGCCATGATTGGCGATCATCATAGCCTGCAATGCAAGCCGTTCGGTCTTGCGCATGCGCTCCGATTCCGACTTCAGCTGGCCGCAGGCGGCGAAAATGTCGCGGCCGCGCGGCGTGCGGATGGGCGAGGCATAGCCGGCGGCGTTGACGAAATCGGCGAAGGCCTCGATCGTCTCCCAGTCGGAACACTCGTATTTCGAGCCCGGCCACGGGTTGAACGGGATCAGGTTGATCTTGGCCGGTACGCCCTTCAGGATCTTCACCAGATCGCGCGCATCGGTCAGGCTGTCGTTGACGCCCTTGAGCATTACATATTCGAAGGTGATGCGGCGCGCGTTGGACAGGCCCGGATAGGCCCGGCAGGCTTCCATGAGTTGCTTCAGCGGATATTTCTTGTTGATCGGCACAAGCTCGTCGCGCAGCGCATCGTTGGTGGCGTGCAGCGAGATCGCCAGCATGACACCGATTTCCTCGCCGGTGCGGTAGATTTCCGGCACGACGCCGGAGGTCGACAGCGTGACGCGACGGCGCGAGAGCGAGAGCCCGTCGCCATCGGTGGCGATCAGCAGCGCCTTCTTCACCTCTTCGAAATTGTAGAGCGGCTCGCCCATGCCCATCATCACGATATTGGTGATCTTGCGGTCCGACGAGGGCAGGATGCCGCCCTGCGGTGTTTCGCGGTCCGGGAAGTCGCCCAGCCGGTCGCGGGCGAGCAGAAGCTGCGAAAGGATCTCTTCCGCCGTCAGGTTGCGCACGAGGCGCTGCGTGCCGGTGTGGCAGAAGGAGCATGTGAGCGTGCAGCCGACCTGGGACGAGATGCAGAGCGTGCCTCGACCCTCTTCCGGAATATAGACCGTCTCCACCTCGACCGGACGGCCGGCGCCGCGCGCCGGGAAGCGCAGCAGCCATTTGCGGGTGCCGTCGTTGGAAATCTGCTCCTCGGCGATTTCCGGGCGCTGGATGGTGAAATGCTGCTTCAGCAGCGCGCGCAGATCCTTGGCGACATTGGTCATGTCGTCGAAATCGGAAATGCCGCGAATGTAGAGCCAGTGCCAGATCTGGCTGACGCGCATCTTGACCTGACGCTCGGCCACGCCCTTCTCGACGAGGGCGGCCGCCAGCTCTTCGCGCGACAGACCGATCAGCGAGGGCTTTTCGGACAATTCAAAAACGGGCTTCGCCGGGGCTCCCGGCGCGGCAAGATCGAGACTGACCATAAGAGACATCCTTGGGCGCGGCACGAAACCGGGGGCCTGCGCATCATTTGGGGCGCTCTCTAGCACCATTTTCCCGCCGCGTCAGCCCCTCACGTTCGAAACGACTTGAGGGCCGAAAACAACAAAGCCGGCGCGAAGGCCGGCTTTGAAAGCATAGGACCGGATGGCAGAGCTTACTTGCAGGTTTCGATCTGCTTCAGCGCTGCCGAAATACCGGAAAGCGAATAGGTGTAGGAGGTCGGCGTGCCGCGCGAGGAGACGGCATCGACTTTGAGGCTGTGGCCGGACTTGAGGGCTGCGACCAGCGCCGGTTCTTCGGCAGCGTTTTCGAGCCAGGCCGACTTGTCCTTGATGAACATCGTGTAGGACTTGGTATCGACCGTGACCTTGACCTTGGAGCCGGCCTTCAGCGCATAGCCCACCATGACCTGCGGTTCGTAGGAGATGTTCTGGCCGGGACGCTGGGTGACCAGGAAGAAATTGTCGCCATGCTCGAGCTTGGCCGGAGACTTTTCAGCCGGAACCGAAAGAACGTAGCAGACCTTGTTGGCGCCGGATGTGTAGGAATAGGCGCCCCAGGCGTTGAACTGCTGGATGCGGGTCGGGCCGCCGGGAGCTGCGGCTTCCTTCTTGTCGCCGGACTTCTTGTCGGTCGACTTCTTGTCGGCCTTCTTGTCGGCGGGCTTCTTGTTGGCCGACTTTTCGGTCTCCTTGGCGTCCTTTGCCGCTACAGTCGTCGCGGACAGGGTGACGGCCGATGCAGTTGCCAGGATGATGGAAAGAGCGAGTGCTGTTTTGCCTGCGAACATAACTTCCTACCGATTGTTTCCGTCCATGCGAAAAAGCCGAACAATGCCGGCCGTTTATGACGATTTGAATTAATTTAGCTTAATTCGGGTTACCAAACCGTCAACAAGAGACTGCTTCGCCACAAAATCGGTCGAGAGCGGCATATTCCACACGGTCATTCGTGCCGGAATGGCGCGAAGCGCTTCCCTTGTGCAGATGAATGGCCTGCGAATTCGGGCGACATTGGGGCGGTCGAGCCGCCCCAATCGGTTTTGCGCGAAAATGGCCTGGCGTTGTCCTGCCCGTCAGCGCGCGATCTGCCGGTGAACATAGGCGCGGATGAGATCGGCGGTCGCCTGCGTGTTGATCAGACCGAGGTGATCGACGCCGTCGAGGACGTGATATTCGCCATTCGGATTGACCGCCGACAGGGTCGGTTCGAACTGATCGGCGCGGAATGCCTCGTCCTCTCTGCCAGCCACCAGCAGGAAGGGCGGAAGCCTGGCGACGTCGCCGAGATAGTCGCGGCGCGGCGCATAGGAAACGTTGAGCCGCCAGCTATAGGCCGTCGTTGCCGCCTTGCCCTGCGGGCTTTCGAGAACCGCGCGCGGGAAACGGAAGGTGACGACCGTCAGTCCATCCAGCGCATGAATGCCGAGAGCGTTGAGGACGGAAAGCCCGATAGCCCGGCGCACCAGCGCCTGCGACCAGCCGCCGGCATTGTCGCGCATGGTGGGCGCCTTGTAGTTCAAGAACGGCGAGAGAAGGACGACACCATTCGGCATCCCGCCATACTTGCCACCGGCGAAGCGGATGACGAAGCCGCCGCCGCTGGAATGGCCAGCGAGGATGAGCTTCTGTCCGGGCTTCAGCAGCTGTTTGGCGAGTGCTGCGACATCGTCCTCCATCTGGCCGATATAATCGACATCGCCGCGCCTTTGCGGCGAAGGACCGTGGCCGCGCAGATCGGGAACGGCAACCGCGATATCGCCATCGCCGGCGATCTGGTGGGCGAGCCACTGGTAACTCCCGCCATGCCAGCCGGAGCCGTGAACCAGAATGACGAGCGGCGCATTGTCCGACTTCGCCGGGATATAACGATAGCCGAGGTCCGTGCCGTCTTCCGCCTTGTAGGGCAGAAGCGGAAGCTCGACCTGTTCAGGCGGAAGCACGGAGTTGAAGTTGAGCGTGTCGGCATCCTTGTTTGCAGGCTCAGGGCTCTGGCTGAAGACCAGCGCGAGGGCGACAAGGGGGATCGCTGCGAGGATGGCGAGGGTGACGGTGAGGACACGAAGGGCGGTGTTCATCTCCTTCACGCTGTCTTGGTGTTCAGATAGGCAACGGCGCGGCCCATCATGAAGCAGGAGGATGTGGCGTTCACGAAGCCATAAAGGAAGCGCAGGTTGTCGCTGGCGCCGAGATCGGGATTGATCGCCGAGACGACCGCAATCCCGTAATTGACGATGAAGATCGCAAGGATCAGTCCGAGCGAGAACCATTCGCCCTCAATCAGCAGCCTGTCGGCAGCGATACGGCGAGCTTTGCGGCCGGGCTTGACGAGCATCAGCAGGCCGAAAGCGGCGATGAGGCCGGCGACCGTGCCCATCAGTGCAGGCTCGGCAAATCGTCCCATGACGAGACGGATGACGGCAATCGCCACGAAAAGCGCCGCCGGGATGATGATGCGGGAGACGGAGAGTTCGCGGGTCCTGGTGCGTTGCAGGCCGAGATAGACGAGGGCGGCGAGAATGAGCCAGACCCAGAGCGGGGTGTGGGTGACAATGCCGATGGCATATTGGGTTGCGTATTCCATGACGATGTTCCGTTCTTTGGAGGTCTCGGGACCGCAGCGGGTTCCGTTGACCACAGTCATCGTCGAACTGCGGGGCATTCTCAAACGGACATGAGCGAAGCGGCACCGATCTTTCGCGAGTGGTGACAACCGTCACTTCGCGAAGCGCGAGTTGCTATGCCGAGCCTTCCTTGTGGTCTTCGAGCGCCGCCCGCGCCTTGTCGTAATGCTCGGGTTTCATGTACGCGCGCACCGAACTGATCGCCATGGTGAGCACGGCAAGGTCGTCGGAAAAGCCGATCACGGCGATGAAATCCGGCACCAGATCGATCGGGGAGACGAAATAGGCGAGCGCGGCCAGCAGAATGCCGCGAACCCTGGTCGGCGTTGTCGGATCGAGGACGCAATAGTAGGCGGCCACCACGTCTTCCCCAAATGGCAGGACGCGAACGGCGCGCTTGAAGGCGGGCCAGAAGCCCTTGCGGACCTTTGCCGACTGCTTTTCCTGCGTGTCCGGATCGCCCGGCATCAGGATCTCACCATATTTGATGTCGTCCATGCGAAGCCTCTTGCCGCCCGTCAAATGCGGGCCGCCATGATGTAATGATCGGCAGGCCCGGTTTCAAATCCGGTAATGTGCTTCCGCGCGATCCATTTCCAGCGCGAGCTGGAAGTCCAGCTCCGTCAGGCCGCCCGAGGAATGGGTGGAGAGCGAGACATCCACCGTCGCATAGGAATTCTTCCAGTCGGGATGATGGTCGAGCTTTTCGGCCACGAGCGCGCATTGCGTCATGAAGGCGAAGGCCTCGCGGAAGTTCTCGAAGCCGAAGGTCTTGGAGATGACCTTTCCGCCCTCCTCCAGATGCCAGCCGCTGTGGGACTTCAGCTTCTCTTGCACTTCGCTCTCGTTGAGCTTAACCCGATTGACCATCATCAACTCCCTGTTTCTCGCGCAATTCCGGGCGAAGGACCGCTTCACGCTTTTGCGGAATTGCTCTCAACGGTAAACGCATGAACGACGTTTCGGTTCTTTTTGTTTGTCTCGGCAATATCTGCCGGTCTCCACTGGCGGAGGGGGTGTTTCGCCATATCGTCGCGCAGCACGGCCTTGCCGGTCGCGTCACCACGGATTCGGCAGGCACCGGCGGCTGGCATACGGGCGAGGCGCCGGACCGGCGCTCGATTGCGGTCGCGGCGCAATACGGCATCGACCTGTCGAAGCTGAAGGCGCGCCAGATCAACAGACGCGACTTCCAGAGCTTCGACCTCATCCTCGGCATGGATAGTTCCAACGTCGCCAATATCCGCCGCGTCGCACCGGAAGAGGCGCGCGGGCGCGTCCATCTCTTCTCCACGCTGACGCTTGGAAAAAGCTTTGACGTTCCCGACCCCTATTATGGCGACGCGTCAGATTTCGAGCGCGTCTACCACATGATCTCGGAGGGCTGCGTGTCCCTCGCCGAAATGCTGAAATCGTCCGACATGTCCGCGAGCGGGAACACCTCCTCGGTCAGGTAGGGACCGCCGCCCACGGAATCGCGCGATGACAGGAGCACGAAGCGTGGAACGAGAAAGGGCGCCGTGTGGAAGTCACCGCGCCCTGCAAGATAGTGTACGACATCATCGACCCGTGACGAACGCAGCCTCGCCAGCGTCACATGCGGCGTGAACTTGCGTGGGTCCGGGGGCAGGCCGATCCGCTGGCAGATCCGCTCGATTTCGGCCTGGAGCGCAGACATCTCCTCGTTGGGGGAAACGCCGGCATAGACCGAATGCGGCTTCTTCGATCCGAAGGAGCCTGTGCCGGAAAGCTGGAGGGAGAATTCGGGGCGGTCGATGCGGTCGAGGCGATCGACGATTTCATCTGCGGTGCGATTATCGACATCCCCGATGAAGCGCAACGTGATGTGATAGTTCTCGACGTCTATCCATCTGGCTCCGGGGAGACCACCGCGCAGCAATGAGAGGCTCATGGCCGCATTGCGCGGAATTTCGAGGGCGGTAAACAGTCTGGGCATGACGAGCTCCCCGAATCTATTACTCGAACAATGCTAGCGAATCACGCAATTGCGAAATGCGCAAGACAAAAGGGAAAACGCTTGTGGAACGAATAGTTTCACGCAAGCGACAATTTTGACTTACTTCGCTGGAATCGATTTCAGAAAGGCCTCGGCAGTCGGCAGAAATGCTGCGACTGCGGCGTCCACACCCTTCGCATTCGGGTGCATGCCATCGTCCAGTTTCAGTTCGGGTTTGAGCACGTAAGCCTCGACAAACAGGGGATAGAGCGGCGCACCGTAGGCTTTGGCGAGATCGGGAAAGATCGGATTGAAGCGGGCGGCATAGTCGGGACCGAGGTTCGGCGGCGCCTGGATGCCGGCGAGAAGAACGGCAATCTTGCGCTCCTTCAGCCGCGTCATGATCGCGTCGAGATTTTTCTTCGTGTCTTCCGGCGCCAGGCCGCGCAGGGCATCGTTGGCGCCGAGTTCCAGAATGACACCATCCGTGCCGTCGGGGATCGACCAGTCGGCACGCGCCAGCCCGTCGCCCGTCGTGTCGCCGGAAACGGCGGCATTGGCGATGGTGACATCATAGCCCTTGGCCTTCAATGCCGCTTCCAGCTTGGCGGGAAAGGCGTCGGCGGCAGGCAATTGATAGCCGGCCATGAGGCTGTCGCCGAAGGCCACAAGCTGGATCGTCCTTGCCGCTGCCTGCGATGCCCACAGAAGCGTGGCCGCGAGCAATATTCCCATCGACGCTTTAAAACGCATCTTCCTCACCCTAAATTGCGTATTGCTTTCCGAACCGGCTGCACGCCAGCCTGCTTCCGCAACACTACGTCGCATTGATATAGGGCAGATTTTCGTGACCGACACCATTATCCGCCTGAAAAAGGCCGACCTGACGCTCGGGCTCTCGGCCGCTTCGGTCCATGTGCTGAAAGACGTCGACCTCGAAATCGCCCGCGGGCGCTCGGTGGGCATCGTGGGTCCATCGGGTTCCGGCAAGTCGACACTGCTCATGGTGATGGCGGGGCTCGAGCGGGTCGATAGCGGCGAGGTCGTGATCGACGGCGCGCCCTTTCATCAGATGAGCGAGGACCAGACGGCTGCGTTTCGCGGCCGCAACATCGGCATCGTGTTCCAGTCGTTCCACCTGATCCCCAACATGACGGCGCTGGAAAATGTCGCCGTGCCGCTGGAACTCGCAGGTGAGGCGAAGGCCTTCGACATTGCCCGCAAGGAGCTTGAGGCGGTCGGTCTCGGCGCGCGCATGGCGCATTATCCGGGTCAGCTTTCGGGCGGCGAGCAGCAGCGCGTGGCGATTGCCCGTGCGCTTGCCCCCTCGCCCGCACTCCTCATCGCCGACGAACCGACCGGCAATCTCGATGGTGAGACCGGGCGGCAGATCGCCGATCTTCTGTTCGCCAAGCAGGCGGAGCGCGGCATGACCATGCTTCTCGTCACCCACGACCCGTCGCTTGCCGCGCGCTGCACCGAACAGGTTCGCATGCGTTCCGGCAGGATCGAGACCGATGCCCCGACCCACCGCGAAACGGTGCAGGCATGAGTGCCACGACGCGTTTCCGCCTCGCTTTCAGGCTGGCGCTGCGCGAAATGCGCGGCGGCCTGAGCGGCTTCTACATTTTCCTCGCCTGTATTGCGCTCGGCACGGGAGCCATTGCCGCCGTCAATTCGGTCGCCGGCTCCGTTACCGGTGCGATGCAGGAGCAGGGCCAGACGATCCTGGCCGGCGACATCCGCTTCCAGATCAACAACCGCGATGTGACGCCGGAGGAGGAGGCCTATTTCAAGAGCTTCGGCGAGGTCTCCCGCTCCGACACGATCCGCTCGATGGCCCGCAAGGCCGATGGCAGCGACCAGACATTGTCGGAAGTGAAGGCCGTCGATGGCGGCTACCCGCTCTACGGCACGCTGCAGTTTGAGCCCCAGACGAGCCCTGCGGAGGCGCTTGCCCAAAAGGACGGCACCTTCGGTGTGATCGCCGCGCCAGATCTCCTGGACCGACTGAAGCTCAAGGTCGGCGACGGCCTTCTGGTCGGCAACGCCAAGCTCCGTATCACCGGCTCGCTCGTCAAGGAGCCCGATGCGCTTTCGGAAGGCTTTGCCTTTGCGCCGCGCCTGATCGTCAGCCGCGATGCGCTTGCCGCCGCCGGGCTGCTGCAAACCGGAAGCCTCGTCGAGCATGTCTTCCGCGTGAAATTGCCGGTCGGCACGCCGATGCCCACAGAGTTGAAAAAGAAGACGGACGCCGCCTTCCCCAATTCCGGCATCCGCATCGCCACCAGCAAGAATGCAGCACCGGCGCTCAACGACACGATCAGCCGGTTCACCGAATTCCTGACGCTGGTGGGCCTCACGGCGCTGATCGTCGGCGGCTCGGGCGTGGCGAATGCCGTGCGCGCCTATCTCGATTCCAAGCGCGGCGTCATTGCCACGTTCAAATGCCTCGGCGCGCCAGCCTCGACAGTGACGCTGATCTACATGCTGCAGATCCTGATGATTGCGGCGGTGGGCATTCTCGCGGGGCTCGTGCTGGGGGCCGTCGCCCCGATGATCGCCAACAGGTTCCTGGCCGAATATCTGCCCGTAGACCCGACGCCAGCCCTATTTCCAACGGCCCTGCTCATTGCCGCGCTTTTCGGCCTGCTGACCGCAGCCGGTTTCGCCATCCTGCCGCTCGGTCGCGCCCGCGATGTGCCGGCGACGGCGCTTTTCCGCGAACAGGGTTTCGAGCCGACGCGCTGGCCGGCGCGGCCATTTGCGCTTGCGGCCGGGGTTGTCTTCCTCGCAATTGCGGGACTCGCCGTCTTTACCGCGCAGGACCGTCGCATTGCGCTCTATTTCCTCGGCGCGATCATCGTCGCTTTCGTGATCCTGCGGCTCGTGGGCATCGGCATAGCGGCACTTGCCCGCCGCAGCCCCTCCTTCCGCTCGCCTGTCGTGCGGCTGGCGCTCGGGAATATCCATCGTCCCGGCGCCCTGACCGGCCCGGTCGTGCTGTCTCTCGGTCTTGGCCTCATGCTGCTGGTCACGCTGGCGCTGATCGACGGCAATATGCGGCGCGAGCTTCAGGGCAGCATGGCCGTGCGCGCGCCGGACTATTTCTTCATCGATATCCAGAGCCGCGATCTGGCCGGCTTCGAGGACGTCGTGAAAAAGAGCGCTCCGACCGCCAAGCTCGTTGAAGCGCCTATGCTGCGCGGCCGGCTCACCGCGTTGAACGGGACGGACGTCTCTCAGATCAAGGCTGCTGAAAGCGTCCGCTGGGTGCTGAACGGTGACCGGGGAATCACCTATTCCGACAGCGTGCCGGAGAACGCGACCGTGACTGAAGGCGCGTGGTGGCCGAAGGACTATACCGGCGAGCCGCTCGTCTCCTTCTCCGAGGAAGAAGGCAAGGAGCTGGGCCTGAAGGTCGGAGACACCGTGACCGTCAACGTGCTTGGCCGCCAGATCACGGCCAGGATCGCCAATATGCGGAAAGTCGACTGGCGCTCGATGGGGATCAATTTCGTCATGGTCTTCACGCCCTCGACCTTCAAGGGCGCGCCGCATGCCTGGCTTGCAACGCTGACGGGATCGGATGCCGAGCGTTCAGCCGAAAACTCCGTCGTTCATGCTGTCACGAACGCCTATCCGGGTGTCACGACGATCAACATCAAGGACGCCATCGACACCGTGACCAAGCTGACGGGCCAGATCGCGCTGGCAATCCGGGTGGCGGCGAGCGTGGCGCTGATCTCTTCCGTGCTGGTTCTGGCCGGCGCGCTCGCCGCCGGAAATCGCGCCCGCATTCATGATGCCGTGGTGCTGAAGACGCTGGGCGCGACACGGCGCACGCTGATCGCAGCGTTTGGGCTTGAATATGCACTGCTGGGTCTCGCCACAGCGATCTTCGCCCTGATCGTCGGGGCGGCCGCATCCTATGGCGTGGTGCATCTGATCATGACATTGCCATGGCACTTCGATCCCTGGACTGCTGTTCTGACCGCCCTTCTGTCGCTCGTCGTGACGGTCGGCGTCGGGCTCATCGGAACATGGCGGGTGCTGGGACAGAAAGCCGCACCGGTTCTTAGAGAGCTATAGTAAATAATGCTAAGTCTACAAAAGTAACGAGAATTTTAGATTCTGAACTCTTGCGGAACTTGAGCTTGCACCTCATATTCAACGCATCGGCGTGAAGACCGTCATCGGGCTTCACAATGCACGATGCGCATATTGGAGAGTTAGAGCGTCCGTTGCGCATCCGTTGGATGCACGACGCTCTAAATCAACATGGCGGGATTGCGCCTCAAAATGCTTTTTCCGACATGCAAATCGGGCACAAAGCCCCCTTTGAGAGGAAACAATGGCTGAACTTCGCAACTTCCAAACCGGTACGCAGTCCGGCGTGATGGTTGACCAGGGCCTTCGCAGCTACATGCTGAAGGTCTACAATCTCATGATGTTCGGTGTGGGTATCACCGGTGTCGCCGCTTACGTCACGACGCTTCTGACCACGACCAACGATCCGTCGCAGGCCGCCGCCACGATGCGCGGCGGCGTGATGCTGACCCAGCTCGGCGTAGCACTCTACACCTCGCCCCTGCAGTGGGTGATCATGCTGGCGCCGTTGGCGCTCGTGTTCTTCCTGAGCTTCCGCATCGACAAGATGAGCGTATCAGCAGCGCAGGGCACGTTCTGGGCCTATGCAGCGCTTCTCGGCGTCTCGCTGTCCTCGATCCTGCTCGTCTACACGGCGGCCAGCATCACGCAGACCTTCTTCGTGACCGCTGCCTCGTTCGGTGCGCTGTCGCTTTACGGTTATACGACGAAGCGGGATCTCAGTGGCATGGGTTCCTTCCTGGTGATGGGCCTTTTCGGTGTCATACTTGCCTCGTTGGTCAACCTGTTCTTGCAATCGTCGGGCCTAGAATTCGCGCTCTCGATCATCGGCGTGCTGGTCTTTGCCGGCCTGACCGCTTGGGATACGCAGAAGATCAAGGAAATGTATTACGACGCAGACGATGAAGTCACCTATGGCCGCAAGGCCGTGATGGGCGCGCTGACGCTCTATCTCGACTTCATCAACCTGTTCCTGTTCCTGCTGCGCTTCCTCGGCAACAACCGCAATTGATCGCGCGCAGACTTGAGCTATAACGAAAGGCGGCCTCCGGGCCGCCTTTTTTGTTGCCTTAAGGCTTGCCTTCCGAGCAATACCGGACGCGAAACCGGTTCTCATTTTTGTTGGAGTTGTTCTCGATGCCCTTCTCGATCCGTGACGCTGCGGCGCGCGATCTTTCCGCCATTACAGAGATTTATCGCGAATCCGTCCTCAACGGCACGGCGACCTACGAGCTCGATCCGCCGGATCAGGCCGAGATGACGGCGCGCTTCGAGACCATTACCGGGCGGGGCTATCCATACGTGGTTGCAGCCGGCGAAGACGGGACCATTGTCGGCTATGCCTATGCTTCCGCGTTCCGGACGAGACCGGCTTATAACTGGCTGGTGGAGGATTCGATCTATCTGGCCCCCGCTGCACGTGGACAGGGGATAGGCCGCGCACTGGTCAACGAACTCGTCACCCGCTGCACGGCGCTCGGCTTCCGCCAGATGGTCGCCGTCATCGGCGGCTCCAGCCCGGCTTCGATTGGTGTTCACCGCGCGGCTGGCTTCGAAATGTGCGGCACACTGAACGCAACCGGCTTCAAGCTGGGGCATTGGCTCGACACGGTGTTCATGCAGATTGCACTGGGCGAAGGCGCGGAGACGGTACCGGATGTCGCGGCCTATCCGGGGACGTTGAAGTAGAGCCTCAAGTCTCGACCAGCTTCAGCACCTTGTCGAAGACCTTCAGCACCTGTTTGAGGTCCTGCCCGCGCTTGAGCACCTTGCCGGCCGTGTTCACGACGCTGAACGCGCCCTGCTTGTTGGCGAGCCGCGGGTCCTTGATGATCTGGTAGAGCGGCAGTTCGCCGGAGCGCTTGAAGACAGAGAAGACAGCCACGTCGCGCAGGTGGTCGAGCGCATAGTCCTTCCACTCGCCCTCGCCCACCATACGACCGTAAATCCAGAGGATCATGTCGAGTTCGCGGCGATGAAAGGTAACGGGAAGAGGGTCCTTCGCGTACTTGTATTCGCGAAGGTCAATGACGTCGGCCGAATTCGTTGGCCTTGCTCGGTCCCGCTGCAAATCGGGTTGATCGTCCAAGGGGCGCGCTCCGCATCATGACATTTCGATGTCAGTTTGCCTGACTTGCAACAAAATGCAAGCGTGAAGGCAAGGGAGTTATTGCGTCCAGGCCATCAAGCCCACGGCGCCCAGAATGGCGCCCGGCTCGCCATTGGGGCCGGTCTGCTGCAGGAGAACCGCGCAACCGTCGTGTTCGCGCACTTCCATGGCCGACATGGGCAGTTTCAACTGCAGGGCCTCACCCTTCCACATGCCGACCGTCTCCACTGCGGTGACGCTGTTGACATAGGTGATCGTCTTGCCGGCGTTTTCGCCGCGTGTGATCGGCACGGTTTGCTTGCGCTTGAAATAGGCGACAACGACATCGCCCGTCCCTTTGCCGGCCCCGACGGAAATATCCATTTCCTTGCCGTTGATCGAGGCCTGAACCGGAACTGCGAGGCCTTGACCTGCCGTGTCGAGCTTTTTCAACCCCGCTTCAATGGCGCCGCGATCAGCGCCGTTAACATCTGTGCGCCCATTCAGAACCGCCTGCGGCGTATAGACATTCGACCGGCTCATCGTGGCGGCATAGCCATATTGGCGGCCCGTGTTCTGTTTGGAGGAAAGCGTGTCGGCCCAGCCAAGATAGTTCCAGTAGTCGACGTGATAGGACAGCGCCAGAAGGTCTCCCCGGCGCAGAAGCTCGCCCAGGACTGCATCGGCCGGTGGGCAGGAGCTGCAGCCTTGCGACGTGAACAGCTCGACGACTGCCTTGGGCGCAGCTACTTCCTCCGCGCGGGCGCTGGCCAGCGGCAGAAGAGAGACGGCGATCAAAAGGGCAAGCCGGTTCACGGGCGGATACTCACATCAATATTTCAATCTTTGCGCGACCATACGCTCTTCAGTCCTTCACTGCCAAATCACATTGGGGTGAATTATAAGTCAGCCGAAGCGATCTCTCCATGCTGGCTGGCTTCCCGCCTGCGGCAGCGCGGTCGCGGTATGAACACCGCGCGCCACGGCACGGGCCATGACGAGCGTGGCCAGATGGCAAAGCTCGAAATAGTCGCCGGCGTTTGCAATCTGTCTTTCGCCGGTTGCAGCCGAAAAGACCGTGTCGCCATCGGCAGGCAGGTGGGCCGGCAGGATGGCGCGGGCGAGCCCGTCATGCGCCATGATGGAAAGGCGATGGGTCTGTGCCTTGGTGAGCTGCGCGTTTGTCGCCACCACGCCGATTGTGGTGGACGTGAGGTTCAGGCCCTTGATGCGCATGGCATAGTCGTTTTCAGTGAAGCTCGCCGGCAGGCCGAGACCGCCGAACTCCCCTTCCCTCTCGAAGGGTGCGGCCCAGAAATGCGGCCCCTCGCCCACCACCGCCGAGCCGAGTGCGTTGACGGCGACAATCGCCCCGACCGTCAGCCCGTTTTTCGTCGTCGCCGAAGCCGAGCCGAGACCGCCCTTTAACGTGCCCGTCGTCGCGCCCGTTCCCGCACCGGCAGAGCCGAGATCGAAGACGCCGGATCGCGCAGACCTGTAGGCATCGTAACCCATATCCCGATAGGGCGATTGCAGGCCCCAATCCTTGTTGCCGCCATTGAGCAAGTCCATCAGGATCGCCTGCGGCACGATCGGCACGCGGACATTGCCGACCTCGAAGCCGCGTCCATCGGCGCGAAGACCGGCCTGTACGCCACCCGCCGCATCAAGCCCGAAGGCCGAGCCGCCGGAGAGCACGAAGGCATCCACCTGCTCGACCATCATCGACGGATCGAGCAGTGCCGTATCGCGTCCACCCGGCGCGCCGCCCAGCACCGTTCCCGAGGCCGTCACGGGCTTGTCGAAAACGATCGCCGTCACACCCGAGCCGAGCTCGAGATCGGTCGCGTGGCCGATGGAAATTCCGGCGATGTCGGTGATGAGATTGAACATGGCGGCCTCCTTTTTGCGGCGGATAAGATCATGACGAAAGACGCCAAGGAAGGGCGAAAAGGGTCGCAGCGGACTGGAATTTGCTCGCATCGCCTGCTATGCGCCTGAAAGTTCAGGCAGGAGAGCGCGCGATGTTCCAGAACACCTTCCCCGACAAGGCCGTGATGGCCGATCTGATGGCGAAAATGCTGTGGGAGTGCAAGGCCGTGCATTTCCGCCCAGAGCAGCCCTACAAGCTGGCGTCGGGGCTGCACAGCCCAGTCTATATCGACTGCCGCAAGTTGCTTTCCTATCCGCGCATTCGCTCCGCCATCATGGATTTTGCCGCCGCGACGCTGCTTTCCGACGTCGGCTTCGAGCAATTCGACTGCATCGCCGGCGGCGAGACGGCGGGCATTCCCTTCGCGGCGCTTCTGGCCGACCGGCTGGCCCTGCCGATGATCTATGTACGCAAGCAGCCGAAGGGTCATGGGCGTGGCGCGCAGATCGAGGGCGTGATGCCGGAAGGCGCGCGTGTGCTGGTCATCGAGGACCTGACCTCGGCCGGCACCTCGATCTTCACCTTCATCAATGCCGTGCGCGCTGCCGGCGGCGTGGTCGATCACGGCATGGCGCTGTTCTTCTACGGCATCTTCCCGGAAGCCGAAGCGCGCTTCGTCAACGGCAAGATCCAGATGCATCATATCGCCACCTGGCGGAACGTGCTGAAGATCGCGCGCGAACAGAAACTGTTCGACGATGAAAAGCTGGGCTCCGTCGAGGAATTCCTCAACGCGCCGGTGAAGTGGTCGGCGGCTCATGGCGGCGTTTCGGAACTGCCGACCGCCTGATTTCATCCAGTTTTAATGTGCGGGGCCTTGGCTTGCGGCCAGCCCTGCATTAAATCGATTAAAGAACATATCGGGAGAGAAATTCATGATCCTTTGCTGTGGCGAAGCGCTGATCGACATGCTGCCGCGCACGACTACGCTCGGCGAGAACGCCTATGCCCCATATGCCGGCGGCGCGATCTTCAACACCGCCATCGCGCTCGGCCGCCTCGGCATCCCGACATCCTTCTTCACCGGCCTCTCCGATGACATGCTGGGCGACGTGCTGCGCGAAACGCTGACGGCTTCCGGCGTCGATTACTCTCCCGCCGCGATCTCCTCGCGCCCGACGACGGTCGCCTTCGTCAAGCTGGTCAACGGCTCGGCCACTTATGCCTTCTACGACGAGAACACGGCCGGCCGCATGATCACGCGCGCTGACCTGCCCAAGCTCGGCGACGATTGCGAGGCCATGCATTTCGGCGCGATCAGCCTGATCCCCGACCCGTGCGGCGATGCCTATGAGGCGCTGCTGACGCGGGAAGCGAGCAAGCGCGTGATCTCGCTCGACCCGAATATCCGCCCCGGCTTCATCAAGGACAAGCCGGCGCATATGGCGCGCATCAAGCGCATGGCCGCCCTTTCCGACATCGTGAAGTTCTCGGACGAGGATCTGGAATGGTTCGGTATGGGCCATGATCATGCAAGCCTCGCCGCCCATTGGCTGAACCATGGCGCCAAGCTCGTGATCATCACGCGCGGCGCGGATGGCGCGGATGGCTATACGCAGAATTTCAAGGTCACCGTGCCGAGCGAGAAGGTCACGGTCGTCGACACCGTTGGCGCGGGCGACACATTCGACGCGGGCGTTCTCGCCTCGCTGAAGATGAAGGGCCTGCTCACCAAGACGCAGGTGGCTTCGCTCAGCCAGGGCGATGTGCATGACGCGCTGGCTCTGGCGGCAAAGGTCGCGGCGGTGACAGTGTCCCGCGCGGGGGCAAATCCGCCGTGGGCGAAGGAAGTCGGGCTCTGATCAGAACTCCACCTCGAGTTCGACCATCTCGGCGGGTTCGGCTTCTGCACCCGCGATCCATTCCTGCATGAGCGGCCAGGCGAAGATGTGGTCGCAATAGGCCTTGAGCTGCGGATCGAGTTCGACGGCATAGGTGACGAAGCGCGAGCAGACGGGGGCGAACATGGCGTCCGCGATGGTGGGCGTCTGGCCGAAGAGCCAGGGGCCACCATAATGGTTGAGGCATTCGGTCCAGATTTCCTTGATGCGCTCGACATCCGGGCGCGCGCCGGAAAAGATCTTGAAGCTCTGGTAGCGCGTGCGGATGTTCATCGGCAACGCCGAGCGCATGTTCTGGAAGCCGGAATGCATTTCGCCCGACACCGCCCGGCAATGGGCGCGCGCGGCCTGATCATAGGGCAAGAGCCCTGCCGACGGGTTCCATTCGTGCATGTATTCGGCAATAGCCAGCGTGTCCCAGACGGTGACGACGCCGTGGGTGAGGCGCGGCACGAGGACGGAGGGCGAGAGCAGCAAGAGTTCCTTGCGGTTCTTTTCGTCCGGCGGGGCCACGACCTCGGTAAACTCCAGACCCGCCATTTTGCACAGCAGCCAGCCGCGCAGCGACCAGGAAGAGTAATTCTTGGACGAAATGGTGAGTTCGGCTGAGAGCATGTTTTCCACCCCACGAGACACATAGCAATATCTTCTGGCAACAGGCTCGAAAATGCACTAGCTTTTTGCATTGCACAAGAAGGAGATTGCCCGCTTATGCTTTATCAGGCCTACCAGCTGCAGGACGATCTGATCGGCCCGTTCCGCAAGGCAGCAAAATTCTGGATGCGCATGGGCAATTGGGGCTTCGGGCCGCTGACGCGCGACGCAAACCAGCAGTTTCTCGCAGCGCTTGAGATGGTGTCGCGGTTTGAGCTGACCCATTCGCGCCCCGATTTCGGTATCAACGAAGTTTCGACCGGCAATCAGGTCGTGCCGGTGCGCGAAGAGGTGGCGCTGGACCTGCCTTTCGGAAAGCTGCTGCATTTCGTGAAGGACATCGATGCGCTTCAACCGCGTGTGCTGGTCGTCGCGCCCCTCTCCGGCCATTTCTCGACCTTGCTGGCCGGCACGGTGAAGACGCTGCTGCAGGACCATGATGTCTACATCACCGACTGGACAAACGCCCGCGACGTGCCGCTTTCCGAAGGGCATTTCGGCGTCGAGGACTACATCACTTATGTCATCCGTTTCCTGGAGGAGATCGGTCCCGGCGCGCATATTCTCGCTGTCTGTCAGCCCTGCGTGCAGGCGCTCTGCGCCGTCTCGGTCATGTCGGAGGAGAACCATCCTGCAACCCCGAAGACGATGACGCTCATGGCCGGCCCCATCGACCCGCGAGAGAGCCCGACGGAAGTTAACGAACTCGCCGTCAAGAAGTCGCTGGAATGGTTCGAGAATTCGATGATCTCGACCGTGCCCTATCGCTATGGCGGTGGCGGGCGCAAAGTCTATCCGGGCTTCCTGCAGCTCATCGCCTTCATGTCGATGAACATGGAGCGCCACAAGAAGGCGCATGCCAAGCTCTACGATCATCTGGCCAAAGGAGAGGTGAAGGAAGCCGAGAAGATCAAGACCTTCTACGACGAGTATTTCGCCGTGCTGGATCTCACGGAAGAGTTCTACATCGAAACCATCGACCGCATCTTCCAGAAGGCGGAACTCGCCACCGGCGACTTCACCTATATGGGCCGGCCGGTCAATCCCGGTGCGATCCGCAAAACCGCACTTCTGACCGTCGAGGGCGGACGCGACGATATCTGCGCGCTCGGCCAGACGGCGGCCGCGCACGATCTCTGCAACTCGCTACGCCCGCATCTGAAGCGCCATCACCTGCAAGCCAATGTGGGGCACTATGGTGTGTTCAACGGGCGGCACTGGAATAACGAGATTTATCCGGTGGTGCGGAATCATATTCTGATGATGGAGTGAATGGGTCGCTTGCGTCTGGGTAAGGGTCCGCCCTTCCGATCAATGGCTTGGTTGACAGTTTTCCATCGTCGGAGCGCAGTTGGCATCTAGTTTGAGTTGGCCCTGACCAAGGTAATAACCACCAATGCCACCTAACACAGCAGCGACAAAGAAAGGCGTTGCTAGCGTTAGCCTTCGATAGCCTCCCGTTGACAGCTTGAACACATAAAGTGCGGTGTAGATCGACACGGGAAGCTGAAAGACAAGAATGCGCAGAAAACGTTCGACTGTCAGGCCGTGACGGTAAGGCTCCCAATCGTCAGCAGGGTTTATCACGCTCAAGTCTGGGGTTAGATAGTCGTAAACCGAGAAGGTCAGCGCAACGAGTGCTGGTGTCGCCAAGGCAATGACATACCAACGCTGCCCATATCTCCATGATAAAAAGCCTTGCAGCATCTGCGCGGGCCACATTATCCAGATGAAAGTAAGCGCCCCCAACATCGACAACAACGGCGTCATGTAGATCACAATATCAAGGGTGTCAGACTTCGTTCGAAAGACTGCGACGTGCAGGACATCCGTGACGGTCAGGCTCGCTAAGGCGCAAAAAGCTGTACCAACCGCGGTCGCGCCCGCCATAATGCAAAGTGCACCGAAATGCCTACGCAACACCGAAGCAAGAGTCGGTGCCTGCTCCGTCACTCCGCCCGACCCTTCAGCGCCGCAACCAGCCCCGCTGTCGAGGAATCCAGCCCTTCGGTCCCCTTTGCCCCCTGCACAACCGGCAACAGACCCGTTGCCAGTTCCTTGCCAAGTTCCACGCCCCACTGGTCGAACGAGTTGATGCCGAACATCACCCCTTCAACGAAGACGCGGTGTTCGTAGAGCGCGATCAGGCGGCCGAGCGCGAAGGGGGTCAGCCTGTCGTAGACAAACGTGATCGACGGGCGGTTACCGGTGAAGACGCGGTGGGGGGCGATCTTTTCGGCTTCGTCTTCGGCCCATTTCTGGGCGAGAAGCTGCGCCTTCGCTTCCGCCTTTGTGCGGCCCTTCAGGAGCGCCTGGGACTGCGCGAGGCAGTTCGACATCAGCAGTTCGTGCTGATAGCGCAGCTTGGGCTCGAAGCCGTTGGCGGCGATCATGAATTCCACCGGGATGATATCCGTGCCCTGGTGCAGAAGCTGGAAGAAGGCGTGCTGGCCGTTGGTGCCGGGCTCGCCCCAGACGACCGGACCGGAGGAGCCGTCGACCGGCGATCCGTCGATGACGACGCCCTTGCCGTTCGATTCCATATCGAGCTGTTGGAGATAGGCGGCAAAGCGCGACAGGCGCTGGTCGTAGGGGATGACGGCGCGGGAGGTGTAGCCCAAGACATTGCGCTGATACCAGCCGACCATGCCGAGAACCATAGGCAGGTTCTTCTCGAAGGGGGCCGAGCGAAAATGCGTGTCGACCGCGTAGGCGCCATCGAGGAAGGCACCGAAGTTTTCCGGGCCAACCGAGATCATCAGCGGCAGGCCGATGGCCGACCAGATGGAGTAACGCCCACCGACCCAGTCCCAAAAGCCGAAGACGCGCGCACTGTCGATGCCGAAGGCGGCGACCTTGTCGAGCGCGGTGGAGACGGCGGCAAAGTGATGGCCGACGGCCGCCTCGCCGAGCTTGTCGGCGATGAAGGCGCGGGCCGATTTCGCGTTTGTCATCGTCTCGATGGTGGTGAACGTCTTGGAGGCGATGATGAAGAGCGTCGTTTCGGGATCGAGCAGCTTCAGCGTGTCGGCAATATGCGCGCCATCGACGTTGGAAACGTAATGCGCGCGCGGGCCGTCATGATAGGGCGCAAGCGCCAGCGTTGTCATGGCCGGGCCGAGGTCGGAGCCGCCGATGCCGATATTGACGATATCGGTGAACTTCTTGCCCGTCGCGCCGGCGATCTTGCCCGAACGGATGCCGTCTGCAAACGCGCCCATGGCGGAAAGCACGGCGTTGACGTCCGGCATGACGTCTGCGCCGTCGACGATGACGGGCGTGTTGGCGCGGTTGCGCAGTGCGGTGTGTAGTACCGCCCGCTTTTCCGTAAGGTTGATCTTTTCACCGGCAAACATGGCCTCGCGCTTGGCGGCAACACCGGCCTTCCCGGCGGCCTCAGCCAGCAGCGTCATGATCTTGGGGTTAACCGCAGTCTTGGAGAAATCCAGCAGAAGATCGCCAAGACCTATGCTGTAGCGGGAGAAGCGGTCCGGATCGGCAGCAAAGGCGGCGCGTATATCGGTTGCGGCCGTTTCGGCAACAGCATCACGAAGGGCTTTGACGATGGATTGCATCACTTCTCTCCTCGGGGGCGCGCAAGCCAGTTCCGCTGGCGCGAAAGTTTGACCGTTCGAGGGAGACTCTTATGACATCAATCGATTTAAAGAAAGGCGTCTGCGGACCTGAAATGAGGTCAGCGAAGGAAAAGCAAAACCCCGAACGCAGGCGTCCGGGGTTCTGAAGAAAATTGGACCTTTGAAGCCCGCCGTCAGTCGACGTCGGCTTCGGCAGCGAGTGCCTTGACGAGTTCGACCAACTTGCGACGCACCTTTGCATCGTTGATCTTCACGAAGGCGCGATTGAGCTGAAGTCCTTCGGAGGAGGACAGGAAGTCGACCACATAGTTGGAGCTCGAGGCTTCCGCCATGCCCGACTGACCGGAGGACGTGTCGCCGGGGGCGTCTTCGAAGAAGAAGGACACTGGAACATTGAGAATGTTCGAGATGTTCTGCAGGCGGCTCGCGCCGACGCGGTTGGTGCCCTTCTCGTATTTCTGGATCTGCTGAAAGGTAATCCCCAGGCTCTCGCCCAGCTTTTCCTGGCTCATGCCGAGCATGGTTCTGCGCAGGCGAATTCGGCTACCGACATGGATGTCGATCGGATTTGGTTTTTTCTTGTTAACGACCATTTAAGTGCCCTGACTTGAATAAGCAGCGGTAAAATCCGCCACATAATTTCACGACTTTGAGGCAAGAGTTCGCCCGCTGGTTACGCCCCACCTTCGCGTAACACGAGCCGTCTAGCATCGCGGTACACTATGCATTTTCAGGGGTTTCTGGTCAATTCTAACGGAAAATAAAACTAACGCGAGAAAAAGCCGCAATCAAGAAAATTAGCACGGTCAACAACCAAAAGTTCGTACCTCGCGCAGAATTGTTCAAAGATGAAACAGATTTTAGCGCAAAAGTTGAATCAACTACACCGGAGGTATAAATTGTTGCCCCTGAAATTATCTGTCCATTTGCCGCAATAATTGCAGAAATACCGCTGTTTGCGCTGCGGATCATCGGCAACCCAAGCTCGACGGCAGTGACCTGGGCCTGATGAAAATGCTGATAGGCACCCGGTGTTCTGCCAAACCAGATATCATTGGTCAGGTTGATCAGCGCCGAAGCTCGCGCGGAGGCCGGGCCGATCTCGTCGGGGAAAATCGCCTCGTAGCAGATGAGGGGATAAAGCTGACGCCCGCCCGGAAGGGTCAGGAGATTGGGACTGACCGCGGCGCTGTAGCCCCCCGGCAGAGCCGCAATCGTGTCGATGCCCCAGGACCGCAGGAGACCCGCAAAGGGCATGTATTCGCCGAAGGGAACCAGATGGACCTTGTCGGCGGCGGAGACGATCTGCCCCTCGCTGTCAAATACATAGGCAGAGTTGTAGTAGCGGCGGGGTGATCCGGGACCGGCATCCTCCGCCCGCACGGTGCCGGCAATCAATGTCTGGTTGTCGTGCAGCAGATCGGCAAGCCGGGTGAAGGCCTCCTGCTTCTCGGTCAGGATGAACGGTATGGCCGTTTCCGGCCATACGATGAGATCCGGCTTCTTGCCGCCTTCGGCGGGTAGCTTGCTAAGCGTCAGCAGCTTGTCGAAGATGGCGTTGCGGCTTTCATCGGTATCGCCTTCATCGAGGCCGGTCACCGGCTGGACGAGGCGCACGCTGATTTCGCTCTTGCCCGGCCGCGCAGCGAAACGTTGCATGGCCCAGTAGCCGTAGCCGAAGTCGGCGGCGAGAAGCAGGGCCGCGAGCGTGACGCCGATCCGTGCCCCCTTGCCCGTGCCGAGAAGCGCGGGCATGGCGAAAACAAAGACCGCAAGCAGCGTCATTCCTTCGACGCCGATGAGCCGCACCGGCTGCATCATGATGGGGATGGGCATGGCGGTGTAGCCGATCGCGTTCCAGGGGAAACCCGTCAGCACGAAGCTGCGCAGCCATTCCAGGACCGCAAAGGAAACGGCGAGCATGGCGACCCGGCCTATTCCGTCGGGCCAGAGCAATCGTGCAAGCGCGACAGCGAGACCGTAGAAGATGGCGAGAAAGGCGGGCAGCCCGGCCACTGCCAGCGGAACGGCCCATTTGAATTGAGGATCTGCAAGCAGCGGGCTCGCCAACCACCACAGACCCGCGACGAAATAGCCGAAGCCGAAAAGCCAGCCAATGCCGAAGGCCGGAAGGATGCGGCCGAAAAAGCCGCTTTCGGGGGAACCGGCGGCGCCGTCAATCAGCCAGACGAGCAGCGTAAAGGCGACGAACATGGCGGCAAAGACGTTGAGTGGCGGGAGCGCCAGGGCTCCGATTGCGCCTGCGACAAACGCGAGCAGCGCCCGCTTCCATCCCCAGCTCAAGATGACGCTGTTGGCCAGTCTTTCCATGCTTCACGTCCAAATTGATGCAATAGCGGACCGTTCCGGCCCTTTGACGAGGCCGAAACCGCCATGAAATTGCGCTCAATCTAGGGCGGGAGGCTTGCCCGGACCTGCCGCTTGGACCGCCATGGGCTCCAGTTCCTGCTCGCCCTTGGCCTGCGTACGGCGACGCGGGGCAACGCGTTTGCGGGTGATGCGGACCTTCTTGATACGGCGCGGATCGGCTTCGAGAACGTGGAATTCAAAGCCGGGAAGCGCCTGCACCACCTCGCCGCGTACGGGGATGCGGCCAAGCGAGGAGAAGATCAGGCCGCCGATCGTGTCGACATCTTCCAGCTGCTCGCGAATGTCGAAATCCGATCCGAGAAGCTTGGCAATGTCTTCGAGTTCGGCACGCGCATCGGCGATGAAGACGTCGTCGGAGGTCTTGCGGATCATGACTTCGTCGTCGTCATGTTCGTCCTCGATATCGCCGACAACCATTTCGACGATGTCTTCCAGCGAGACCAGACCGTCCGTGCCGCCATATTCGTCGATGACCAGCGCCATCTGGATGCGCGAGGCCTGCATGCGGGCCATCAGATCCGAAGCCAGCATGGAAGGCGGCACGAACAGGAGCTGGCGGATGATGCCGGTTTCCGACAGGGACTTGTTGATGTCGATGCGCCCGAGGTCGAAAGCGGGCTTGGGTGTGCGGGCGACGGGCTTTTCTTCAGCCTCCGCCGCAATCGCCGCCGCCTTGGCGGCAGAGGCGGCACGAACCGAGGTGCGGCGCTTGTTGCGCGCCTGTTTCATGATCCAGGACAAGAGGTCTCGGATATGGACCATGCCACGCGGGTCGTCGAGCGTGTCGCAATAGACCGGCATGCGCGAGCGACCGGAATCCTCGAACAGCACCATAAGGTCGCCGACCGTGATGCTCTGGTCCACCGCCTCGATATCGGCGCGCGGCACCATGACGTCCTCGACGCGGACCTCGCGGAAGCGCAGAATATTGTGCAGCATGGCCCTTTCGCTGGGCGAAAAGGCCGCATTGCTGTCTGGATCGGCCAGAAGCGCGTCGGCAATATTGTCGCGCAGGCTCGATCCGTTGGACGGCTTGAAAAGGCGCGCAGCCCAGCTCCTTAGAGGATTGCCGTTCTTCAGCGCGCCGGAGGGACTGCCGCCCTCCTCGGAAACTGACGAGCCATTGTCATCGCTCGCCGCTCGTGTCGTTTCAGATATGTCGCTCATTGTCTCCAGGGATCAGGTCGGTTCGGTGCCAGCATAGGGATCAGATAGGCCGAGGCCTAAAAGAATGCGGGTCTCGAGACCTTCCATGATCGTCGCTTCTTCGTCGTTCATGTGATCATAGCCGAAAAGATGCAGAAAACCATGCACCAGCAGATGGCTCAGATGCGCCTCGAACGGCTTTTCCAGTTCTGCCGCCTCGCGGGCGACCGTTTCATGGGCGAAAATGATGTCACCCAGCATCGGTCCCGGCTTGCCGCCGGGCTGCAGCGGATAGGCCGGGAAGGACAGAACATTGGTTGGCTTGTCCTGCTCACGCCATTCCGAATTGATCTCGCGGATCGAAGCATCGTCCGTGAAGAGCAGCGAAAGTTCGACCAGGTGTTTCGGGAAGGATTGCTTCTCGAATTTCACCAGATGGTCACCCGCCGCTTTCAGAACCGGCTCGCATAAAGCAAGAAGACTGGCCTCGTCCGGCCAGTCCCCTTCCTCGATGGAAATCTGTATGTCGAGCGTCGGTGTCAGTTTGTGCTCCCCACCGCATCCGCGGCAGGCTCCGGCTTTTCATATTCCGCGTCGTAAGCCTTGACGATGCGCCCGACAAGGGGGTGACGGACGACATCGACGTCGCGGAAGCGAATGATCGACACCCCTTCAACCTCTTTGAGGATCCGCAGTGCCTCGACCAGACCCGACTTCACGCCCCGCGGCAGGTCGATCTGGCTCGGGTCGCCGGTGACGATCATGCGGGCGTTTTCACCCAGACGCGTCAGGAACATCTTCATCTGCATCGACGTCGTGTTCTGCGCCTCGTCGAGAATGACGGCGGCGTTGGAGAGCGTACGGCCGCGCATGAAGGCGAGCGGGGCGATTTCGATGACGCCGGCGGTGATGGCGCGTTCGACCTTGTCGCCCGGCATCATGTCGTAAAGCGCGTCATAGAGAGGCCGCAGATAGGGATCGACCTTTTCCTTCATGTCGCCGGGCAGGAAGCCGAGGCGCTCGCCGGCTTCGACAGCCGGCCGCGACAGGATGATCTTGTCGACCGCACCGCGCTCGAGAAGCTGGGCGGCATGGGCCACGGCGAGATAGGTCTTGCCCGTGCCGGCGGGGCCGGTGCCGAAGACAAGCTCGGAGCGTTCCAGCGCGCGGATATAGGCATCCTGCGTCGGGGTGCGGGCGGCAATCGTCTTCTTGCGGGTGGAAATCTGCGCCATGGTCAGCTTGGCCTTCCGCTCCAGCGTCGGCAAGGTCAACTGGTCGTCTGCGGCAACCGCCATGCGGATGGCGCCTTCGACATCGGAGGTCTCGACCGAACCGCCCTTCTGCAAACGATCGTAGAGATAATCGAGCGCCCGGCGGGCCTGGTTCGTTGCCTGAAGATCACCGGTGATGGCGACAGAATTGCCGCGCGCCCGCGCATCCACCTTCAGCCGCTCCTCGATGAGCTTGAGATGCTCATCGAACTGGCCAAACAGTTCGCTGGCGTATCGGTTGTTTTCGAACGTGAGCACGAAATGATTGGCATCCGTGACGGACGAGCGGGATTGACGCGAAGTTTGCGGCACCATTTCGTGTGTGTTCAAGCGGTCGGGCTCCATGGGTTGGTCCCGGACCTTCAGCTTTCCGCCACCTCGGCAAACAAGCTGTTTGGACCGGCTTCGGTGATTCTTACTTTTATAATGTCACCGATTTTTAACTTGTCACCGCTTTTCGTCGTTTTCGCATCGATAATTACCGGCTGAAGCCACGGAGAGCGTCCGACGAGCTGGCCTTCCATGCGCCCTTCCTTCTCCAGAAGCAGGTCAATTGTCTTGCCGACGCAGGCGCGGGCAAAGTCGCGCTGCTGCTTGAAAAGCAGCGTTTGCAGGCGGTCCAGCCGTTCCGACTTCATCTCTTCCGGCACATGGTCGGGCAGGTCGGCACCGGGCGTGCCGGGTCGCGGCGAATATTTGAACGAGAAGGCCTGTGCATAACCGACCTCTTCAATCAGACGCATGGTGTCTTCGAAATCCTCGTCCGTTTCGCCGGGGAAGCCGACGATGAAATCGCCGGACAGTGCCAGTTCCGGATTGACGGCGCGGATGCGCCTGACCAGCGCCAGATAGTCGGCCGCCGTATGCTTGCGGTTCATCGCCTTCAGGATGCGGTCGGAACCGGACTGCACCGGCAAATGCAGATAGGGCATCAACTTGGACTGGGTCGCATGGGCCGCAATCAGCCGGTCGTCCATGTCGCGGGGGTGGCTGGTCGTGTAGCGCAAACGGTCGAGGCCGTCGATTTCGGCAATCGCCGCGATGAGTTCGCCAAGACCGATCGCGTTTCCGTCAGCATCCGTGCCGTGCCAGGCATTGACGTTCTGGCCGAGCAGCGTCAACTCGCGGACGCCAGCCCCGGCAAGCTTCTTCGCTTCGTCGACGATCTGGGCGAGCGGGCGCGAGACTTCGGAGCCGCGTGTGTAAGGCACCACGCAGAAGGTGCAGAACTTGTCGCAGCCTTCCTGCACGGTCAGGAATGCAGTGGGCCCACGCGATTTCGTGACCGCCTTTTCGGGCGACGGCAGATGCTCGAACTTGTCCTCAAGGGAATAGTCTGTCTCGACTGCCTTGCGGCCTTCGCGGACGTCCCTCAGAACCTGCGGCAGGCGATGATAGGTCTGCGGACCGACAACGAGATCAACAGCCGGGGCACGACGCAGGATTTCCTTGCCCTCGGCCTGGGCGACGCAGCCCGTGACGCCAATGACGAATTCGCGGCCTTCCGCATTCTTCGCCTTCTTCATGTCGCGCAGGCGGCCAAGCTCGGAATAGACCTTTTCGGCCGCTTTCTCGCGGATATGGCAGGTATTGAGAAGGACGAGATCCGCGTCTTCGAGCACTGTTGTTTCAGAATAGCCATCGGCGGCCAGCGCATCGGTCATGCGGGCACTGTCATAGACATTCATCTGGCAGCCGTAAGTCTTTACGAACACCTTGCGGGTATTCGTGTTGACGGCCCCGTGGGTGGTGGCGTCGGCTGCGGGGTCGGGGGGTTGGAGCGCTTGATCGTTCATGCGCGCTTCCATACTGCATTGAAACCCCGAAATGAAGCCCAAAACCCGCAAAAATAAGGGATTTGGTAATGACATAAAGATATATTTATGTCCTTGTACGCTTGTTTTCCGATGACGAAATGGCTAGACAGTCATCGGTATTTCTTCCAGAGGGGATCAAGCCCAGATGCGCGCCAACTACCTTTTCACCAGCGAATCCGTATCCGAAGGTCATCCGGACAAGGTCTGCGACCGCATTTCGGACGAGATCGTGGATCTCGTTTATCGCGAAGCGGCCAAGACCGGCGTGAACCCCTGGGGTGTGCGCATCGCCTGCGAAACGCTGGCGACGACGAACCGCGTCGTGATTGCCGGTGAAGTTCGCCTGCCGCCGAGCCTGATGAAGAAGGACAAGAACGGCCACGACGTCATCAACCCGGCCAAGTTCAAGACCGCAGCGCGCCGCGCCATCAAGGATATCGGCTACGAACAGGACGGCTTCCACTGGAAGACGGCCAAGATCGACGTTCTCCTGCACTCGCAGTCGGCTGACATCGCGCAGGGCGTCGACAACGCCTCCGACCAGCAGGGCAACGAAGGCGCCGGCGACCAGGGCATCATGTTCGGTTACGCCTGCAAGGAAACGCCGGACCTGATGCCGGCTCCGATCTATTATGCGCACAAGATCCTGCAGCTGCTCTCCACCGCCCGCCGCAAGGGCGAGGGTGACGCCGGCAAGCTTGGACCCGACGCCAAGAGCCAGGTCACGGTTCGCTATGAAAACGGCAAGCCGGTCGAAGCCGTTTCCATCGTTCTTTCCACGCAGCATCTCGATGCCAGCTGGGATTCGAAGAAGGTTCGCACCGTCGTCGAGCCGTATATCCGCGAAGCTCTCGGCGACCTGAAGATCGCCGACGATTGCACCTGGTACATCAACCCGACCGGCAAGTTCGTGATCGGCGGCCCGGACGGCGACGCCGGTCTCACCGGCCGGAAGATCATCGTCGACACCTATGGTGGCGCAGCCCCGCATGGCGGCGGCGCATTCTCCGGCAAGGACACGACGAAGGTCGACCGTTCGGCCGCCTACGCAGCGCGCTACCTTGCCAAGAACGTCGTGGCTGCCGGCCTTGCCGACAATTGCACGATCCAGCTGTCCTACGCCATCGGCGTTGCCCAGCCGCTGTCGATCTATGTCGACCTTCACGGCACCGGCAAGGTTTCGGAAGACCAGGTGGAAGCCGCGATCCGCAAGACCATGGACCTGTCGCCGACCGGCATCCGCCGTCACCTCGACCTGAACAAGCCGATCTATGCCAAGACGTCCGCCTACGGCCATTTCGGCCGCAAGGCTGGCCGCGACGGCTCCTTCTCCTGGGAAAAGACCGATCTCGTGAAGGCGCTGAAAGACGCCATCAAGGGCTGACATGACGGATCACGAAGACCATCCGACCCGCGCGTCCGAAGCCTTCTTCGGACGCCGGAAGGGCAAGGCGTTGCGTGCCAACCACGCGCGCCTGATGGAGACCTTACTGGCTGAGCGGCTGGTCGACCTCACCATGCCGGCGCCTGCCGATCTTCGTGATCTCTTTCCTGTTCCCGTTCACCGCCTTCGCCTCGAAATCGGTTTTGGCGGCGGCGAACACCTGATCCACCGCGCGACCACCGAACCGGAAACCGGCTTCATCGGCGTCGAGCCGTTCATCAATTCGATGGCAAAGCTGCTTTCGAGTGTCGAGCAGACGGGCGCGCGGAATATCCGCGTCTTCAACGATGACGCGGCCCTCCTTCTGGACTGGCTGCCGGCGGGCGCGTTCGATCAGATCGACCTGCTTTATCCCGATCCGTGGCCGAAGAAGAAGCACTGGAAGCGGCGTTTCGTCAGCCAGGTGAACCTCACACGCTTCCATCGCGTGCTGAAGCCGAGCGGCCTCTTCTGCTTCGCCTCCGATATCGGCACCTATGTGAACTGGACGCTGCAGCACTGCCGCGACCATGGCGGCTTTGAGTGGACGGCGGAAAACGCCTCCGACTGGCTGACGCCCTTTGCCGGCTGGCCAGGTACGCGCTACGAGGCCAAGGCCAGGCGCGAAGGGCGGTCGTCCGCCTATCTGACTTTCAGGAAAATCTGAAACCGTCCGCGTTCAAACGGACGTGTTTCGTCAGTGAACCGTGACCGTCTTCAACTGGTCTTCAGCGGCCTTGAAGAAGGTGGAGGAGCGATTGTCGGTGAGGAGGATGGGCGTGCCATCGGCGCCGAAAAGAGCCCACAGATCGATATCCGGATCAAGCTCCGGCGCTTCGGGGAAGCAGCGACCCACATCGGTCGCGGAAATCTTGCGGATATAGGCGACTTCGCCATCACCGAGGTGTGCAAGGTCACTGAGCGACAGGGCCGCGGGCACTTGCTTCATCTGCATTTCAGAGCCTCCTTGGGAAAGAGAAGCAGAACGGGCGCGTTCGCCCGTGTTCTTACTCTGAAACGGAAATGTTAATTTTCCTTACCAGCCGCTCCGGTTCCGGTCTCATGATTTCTACGGAGAGAAGACCGTTTTTCAGCACGGCGGCTTGCACCTGCATTCCGTCAGCGAGAACGAACATGCGCTGGAACTGGCGGGCGGCAATGCCGCGATGCAGATAGTCGCGCTCGCCCTGTTCCGTCTGACGACCGCGAATGATCAGCTGGTTTTCTTCGGTCGTGACGTCCAGCTCGTCTTCGGAGAACCCGGCAACGGCAAGGGTGATGCGCAGGCCGCCGACAAAATTTCGGGTCGGGTCGGGCGCGAGGCGTTCGATATTGTAGGGAGGGTATCCGTCATTCGCCTTGGCAATGCGCTCCAGCGTCTTTTCCATGGCGTCGAAGCCCAGAAGGAGGGGGCTTGCGAAGGTCGTCATTCTTGTCATCGTCCAAAGTCCTTGGGGTAAGCGACTCGAAGCGGACCCGGCATCGCGGCATCACGCTTGGTTCCAATATGGTGTGTGATTTTCGGCAGTGCAAGATGGAGGAAAAAGTCGATTGAGAATTGAATGCAAAGCGTTAGTCTCTGCGGCAAATCAGACGCACTTACAGGAAATGCCATGACAGCGCCGCGCAAGATCATCATCGACACCGATCCGGGGCAGGACGACGCCTGCGCCATACTTCTGGCGCTCGGCAGCCCGGAAGATCTCGACATTCTCGGCATCACGACGGTTGCCGGCAATGTTCCGCTGGCGCTGACGTCGAAGAATGCCCGCATCGTCTGCGAAGTCGCCAGCAAGACCGATATCAAGGTCTTTGAAGGCTGCGACCGCCCGATCTCTCGCGCGCTGGTGACGGCGGAATATGTGCATGGCGCCACCGGGCTCGACGGTCCGGAGCTCTTCGAGCCGAGCATGCCGGTCCAGCCGCAGCACGGCGTCGATTTCATCATCGAGACGCTGCGCAACGAACCGGAAGGTACCGTCACGCTCTGTACGCTCGGCGCGCTCACCAATATTGCGACGGCGCTGACCCGTGCCCCGGACATCGCGCCGCGCGTGAAGGAACTCGTCATGATGGGTGGCGGTTTCTTCGAGGGTGGAAACATCACTCCCGCCGCCGAGTTCAACATCTATGTCGATCCGGAAGCCGCCGATATCGTGATGAAGTCCGGCATCCCGGTCGTCATGATGCCGCTCGACGTCACGCACAAGGTGCTGACGCTGAAGCGCCGTGTCGAGAAGATCGGCGCGCTCGGCACGAAGGTGTCGAAATTCATCGTCGACATGCTCGGCTTCTTCGAACGCTTCGACGTCGAGAAGTATGGTTCCGACGGCGGCCCGCTGCACGACCCGACCGTGATCGCCTATCTCTTGAAGCCGGAGTTGTTCTCCGGCCGCATGTGCAATGTTGAGATCGAAATCGCCTCGGAGCTCACCGTCGGCATGACGGTTGTCGACTGGTGGCAGGTCACCAAACGCCCGCATAATGCGATGGTGATGAAGGATGTGGACGCGGAAGGGTTCTTCGATCTGCTGACAGAGCGTGTGGGGCGGCTTTAAACTGAGCCGGAGGTCTGATCGGGGATCGTCTTCACGCCGATCTCCGCCGCCGTGCGAACGAGCGCCTTATCGAGAGTGGCCAGCGGCAGGTCGAGACGGACGGCCAGTTCGAGATAGGCGGCGTCATAGGTTGTCAGAGAGTAGCGGCGAGCAATATCGAGCGTGTCTCCAAAGGACTGGATTTCTGTTTCGCCGTCCGTGACCACCGGCAAAGCCTCCAGTTCCTTTACGAGCAACTGAAATGCATTCGCGGAAATACGCCCTCGTCGCAAGGTTTTTAAGAGAACGTTCCCGATTTCAAGATGCCAGATCGTCGGAACATGCGCAGTCAATGTCAGCAGACTGTCCAGAACAATCTCCGCATCGGACACGACTTCGTCTTCCAGAAGCCAGGCAGCAGTGACAGAGCAGTCAAGAACAAACCCGCTCATCTGCGCCCTTCGTCCCTGAGCTCCTTCCAGCTTACGCCATCAAGCGTGACGCCCTTCCGCAACTCTCGGATATTGCGGATCGCTGCCGCGATCCTCTCCGGGTCTCGCTGTTCCACCACAGGCACCAGCCGCGCCACCGCCTTGTCGTGACGCGTGATCAGCACTTCCTCGCCCTTCGCGACCTTGTCGAGAAGGGCTGAGAGATGCGCGCCGGCTTCCAGTTCTCCGACTTCAATCACGTGGCCGCTCCAGAAATTGGTCTCATGAACCAATGTACTCTTGCGGCCCCGCAATTCAAGTCAAAGCCCGTATTTGTCCTTGAAGGCATACCACCACGAACCGATGGTGGAATATTGCGCGCGGAACATGCGGCCACCGGGGAACGGATACCAGGGCATGGCCGCAAAGCGTTCGAAGCGGGACTGGTCGCCGTCGATCGCGTTGGCGAGGATTTTGCCGAAGAGATGCGTGCCGGTGACGCCATGGCCGGAATAGCCGTGGGCGAAATAGACGTTGGGCGCGAGCCGGCCCATCTGCGGAACGCGGGTGAAGGAGATGGCGAAATTGCCGCTCCAGGCGTAATCGATCTTCACATTGGCGAGTTCCGGGAAGACCTTGGCCATGTTCGGACGGATCTTGGCAATGATGTCAGCCGGATCGGTGCCGCCATAGATCGTGCCGCCGCCGAAGAGCATGCGGCGATCGGCGGAGAGGCGGAAATAGTCGAGAATATAGCGGGCATCCTCGACGCATTTGTCGCCGGGGATGAGCTTTTGCGCCAGCGCTTCCGACAGAGGTTCCGTGGCGATGATCTGGGTCGAGGCCGGAAGAACGCGGTCTGTCAATTCCGGGATCACATGGCCGAGATAGGCATTGCCGCAGGCAACGACGACGCGGGCCGTGACCTTGCCCTTTTCGGTATAGACGACGGGCTTGGCTGCCGACTTGTCGACGCGGGTGACGGGCGAGAGTTCATAGATCGTGCCGCCGAGGCTTTCGAGCGCGCGGGCTTCGCCGAGCGTCAGGTTCAGCGGATGCATGTGGCCGCCGGACGTGTCGAGCATGCCGCCGACGTAAGCCTCCGTGCCGACCTCCTTGCGGATGGCTGCGCGGTCAAGCATGACGTGATCGTTCATGCCGTAGCTCGCCCACAGCGCCTTCTTGGCTTCGAACTCGCGCATATGGGCACTCGTATAGGCCGTGTAGATATTGCCGCGCTTCAGGTCGCAATCGATATTGTACTGCTCGATCAGCCGGTAGATCGTCTGCGCGCCTTCCTGCACCATGCCGCCGACGAAGCGGGCGGCATCGTCGCCATAGGCACGCTTGATCTTGTCGAGACCGGCGTTCAGGCCGTTGACGATCTGGCCGCCGTTGCGGCCGGAGGCGCCCCAGCCGATCTGTGCACCTTCGACGATCGTGACATGATAGCCCTTTTCGGCAAGATGGATCGCTGTTGCAAGGCCGGTATAGCCGCCACCGATGATGCAGACATCCGTCTCGACATCACCTTCGAGCTTGACCGGCTGGCGCTGGATATTGCGCGAGGCGGCGTAGTAGGAGCCAGGATAGCTGCCGTCTCCGGCGTAGGGAACGTTCTTGGCCATCACACAATCTCCAGATAGGCGCTGAATTCGTAGTCGGTAACCTGCTCGGCAAAGCCGGCGATTTCCTGCCGCTTGCAGGCAACCAGCATGTTGCGGAGCAGCGGCGAGAAGACCTCTTCCATGATCTCGCCATCTTCGAAGGCATCGACGGCCCCACCCCACTCGGAGGGGATCTTCTTCAGGCGTTCGCCATAGGCACGGCCTTCGATCGGACGCGGCGGCATCCACTTGTTCTTGATGCCGACCAGCGCCGCGCCCAGGATCGCCGCCATGGCCAGATAGGGGTTGGCGTCGGCGCCCGGTACGCGATGCTCGATGCGGCGCGACTTCGGGCCACCGCCGGGAATGCGGATGGCCGCCGTACGGTTTTCGAAGCCCCAGGTGATGGAGGTCGGCGCATGCGTATCGGGACGCAGGCGGCGGTAGGAGTTGAAATGCGGCGCAAACAGCAGCGTCGATTCCGACATGCCCTTCAGCATGCCCGCGACGCAATGCTTGAACAGATCGGTGTTCTCGCCGTCGGCATCGGCAAAGACGTTCTTGCCGTCCTTGTCCACGAGGCTCATGTGCATGTGCATGCCGTTGCCGGAACGCGTGCCATAGGGCTTGGCCATAAAGGTGGCGGCAAAACCGTGCTTGCGGGCCACGCCCTTGATGATGCGCTTGGCGAACATGATGTCGTCAGCCGCCTTCAGCGGGTCGTTGCCATGCAGCAGCGTGATCTCGAACTGGCCGATGCCGTTTTCGGCAATCGCCGCATCGGCGGGCACATTCTGGCGCTCGCATTCGGCATAGACGTCGGAGAAGAAATTGCCGAAGTCGTCCAGCTCGTCGATCGAGAGGATCGCGTCGGAGTCGAGACGCTTGCCGGTATAGGGCGAGATCGGCGGCTCGGGGTAATCCGGCTCGGAGTCAATCAGATAGAATTCCAGCTCGGAGCCGACGACGGGGTAAAGCCCCATGTCGTTATACTGCTTGACGATGGCAGCAAGCGCCTGGCGCGGGTCGGCCAGGAACGGTTTGCCGCTTTCCTCGAACATCCAGAGCGGCACCATGGCGCTCGGACGCTGGGTCCAGCGCACCGGCACGACGCCCCTGCCCGTCGGCTCGCAGATGCCGTCATTGTCGCCATGGATGAAGACCTGTTCGGAGCCGACGATGTCCTCGCCCCACACGTCCACGCCCACGATAGAAAGCGGCATGCGGATGCCACCGCCCATGACCTTGTCGATCTGGCTGACCGGGACCCGCTTGCCGCGAAGGATGCCGTTGAGGTCGCAAACGACCGCCTGAATGCTCTCGATGTCCTGATCGAGATCGGTTGTGATTTCCGAGTTTTTCACTTTGGTTCCGCCTGGGGTGTGGGTTCTGTGAGGCGGAAAATCCAAACTTTTGATCAAATTGTCAAGGGCCGACAAAAAAAGCCCGCCTCGAAGTCGAGACGGGCCGGACGGGAAAGGTCTTCATGTCATTGAAATATATTAGTTTTCAATCCAATGCTCAAAATCCGTGAAGTGCACCGGTTTAGCGGCAGACCCGCACGTTATAGACGCGGCGGTGGCCTTCCCAATCGCGCTTGACCCGCTTTTCAAGCCAGCAGTCCCGGCGAACATGACGGCGTGGCGGCACGACGCGGACGCCGCCCTGGCCGATATAGACACCTGGCGGCCCCCCGTCGCGATAGCCGCCATGGCGATGATGATAGGGCTCGGCGCCGGCGGCAGTAATGCCAAATCCCGTAAAAACAAGAGCGGCGGCGGCGGCAATCATGAGATGTTTCATCGAAACGTCCTTCCGGTTTTCGGGTTGTGATGGTGAAAACGCCAAATCCATCTACTTGTTCCCGAAATGCCGCTCCGACTGGCAGGGATCGTCGCGGCAAAACGAGTCCCGTGGAAACACCGGACCGTACCGCTTGGGACGCAGTCGCGCTTGAAATGGCGGATTTCCCGCTATAAGAACCCCGCCATCACACCAGATTTTCAGGAGACTTTCGACATGACAGCGCGCAATCTCTTCCTCCTGCCCGGCGACGGCATCGGCCCGGAAGCCATGGCGGAAGTCCGCAAGATCATTGCCTGGATGAATGAAGCGAAGGGTGCGAACTTCGTGACCGACGAAGGTCTCGTCGGCGGCTGCGCTTACGACGCACATGGCGCTGCGATTTCCGAAGGTGACATGGCGAAGGCCATGGCGGCAGATGCCGTTCTCTTCGGCGCGGTTGGCGGCCCGAAGTGGGATGCCGTTCCTTACGAAGTTCGCCCGGAAGCCGGCCTTCTGCGCCTGCGCAAGGATCTGGAGCTTTTCGCAAACCTGCGCCCGGCCATCTGCTATCCGGCGCTGGCCTCGGCCTCCTCGCTGAAGCCCGAACTGGTCGAAGGTCTCGACATCCTCATCATCCGCGAGCTGACCGGCGGCGTCTATTTCGGCGAGCCGAAGACGATCACCGATCTCGGCAACGGCCAGAAGCGCGCCATCGACACGCAGGTCTATGACACCTACGAAATCGAGCGCATCGCGTCCGTAGCGTTCGAAATGGCCCGCACGCGCAAGAACACCGTCTGCTCGATGGAAAAGCGCAACGTCATGAAGTCGGGCGTGCTGTGGAACCAGGTCGTCACGCAGACGCACAAGGACAAGTATTCCGACGTGAAGCTCGAGCATATGCTGGCCGATGCCGGCGGCATGCAGCTGGTGCGCGCGCCGAAGCAGTTCGACGTCATCGTCACCGACAACCTCTTCGGCGACATGCTGTCTGACGTTGCCGCCATGCTCACCGGCTCGCTCGGCATGCTGCCGTCGGCTTCGCTCGGCGCACCGGATGCCAAGACCGGCAAGCGCAAGGCGCTTTACGAGCCCGTGCACGGCTCGGCTCCGGACATTGCCGGCAAGGGCATTGCCAACCCGATCGCCATGATCGCTTCGTTTGCCATGTGCCTGCGCTATTCGTTCAACATGGTCACGGAAGCCGACAATCTCGAAAAGGCGATTGCCAACGTTCTCGACAAGGGCATCCGCACCGGCGACATCATGGCCGAAGGCGCAACCCGCGTCGGTACCGTCGAGATGGGCGACGCAATTTTGGCGGAATTCAAGGCTCTTTCTGCCTGAGACCGCTCACACTGTGTCGGAGCGCCGCACCCGTTGAAACGGTGCGGCGCTTTCAACATCTAGAGGGCCGTACCCCCGTGTTTCCGATCCGCGCCAAGGCGGATCCCGTTGCGAAAGGCAACTGACGCAGATGATGGGCCTCGACGGCTTTCTGAACTGGCTCGCGGAGCGCCGCGCGCAATATTCCCCCTCCACACCCCCGATACGCTGGAAACTTTGGGCCGCGATCACGGTCGTGCTTGTAGTGCTGGCCATGGTGTTTCGCGACAGCGCGCTGACGATAGCTGCGCGCCATCAGCCGCATTGGCTGACGGTGCTTGCCGAAAACACGACCGATATCGGCAAGTCATGGTGGAGCCTGACGCTCACCGGCCTTGTCTTCATCGGAGCGATGATAGCCTTGAAGCTGGTAACCGATGCGGCGGCGCGCGTGCGTCTGCACTATGTCGCGACGGCGTCGGCCTATGTTTTCCTGAGCGTGGCGCTTTCCGGCATTATCGGCAACATCGTCAAGCGCATTATTGGCCGTGCACGCCCTCCGCTCTTCGATGCGGAAGGCGCGTTTCACTTCAAGGCCTTTTCGGGCCATCTTTACGAGAGCTTCCCCTCTGGCCACTCGACGACGGATGGCGCGATGGCCATGGCACTGGCGGTTCTGTTTCCGAGCATCCGCATTCCGGTCCTGATCATCGGCGGCTTTCTGGCGCTGACGCGCATCATGGTCGGCGCGCATTACTTGAGCGATGTCATCGCCGGCTACTCGTTCGGCCTGTGGTATGCCTATATGAGCGCGCTTTTCTTCGCCAAGCACGGCTTCTCGCTGAAGCCGCCGAAGGGTTGATCAGGCAGCCATTGCCGGGCGTCGGCCCAGCATCAGCAGCGAGACGGCCAGCGCAACAATGCCGCAAAGCGCAATCACCGCCGCCATCGTCACAGGCTTGCCATCAAACACGGCGCTGACGCCGACAATGGCCGCAGCCCCGATCAGCATCTGCATCGTGCCGCCGAGTGAGGCGGCCGTGCCGGCAATCGGCCCGTGCTCTTCCAGCGACAGGACCATGGCCGTCGGGATGACCAGGCCGAGGAAGGCATTGGCGATGATCAGCAGGCCGACCAGCATGACGAATGTGCCAATGCCTGCGGCAAAGACGATGAAAAGCAGAACGGTTGTCGCCGCAAAACCCGCCACGCAGAAGCGCACGACCGGCATCGCACCGAAGCGGTTGCCCAGATTGGCGGCAAACTGGCTGGAGCCGAAGAAGCCGAGCGCATTCAGCGCGAAGGCAAGGCTGAACTGCGTAGACGTCAGCCCGAAATGCTGCGTGTAGAGGAAGGGCGCGGTGGCGAGGAAGGCGAAGAAGCTCGCCATGCCCGCACCCCCGATCAGCGTCTGGCCGATGAAGTTGCGGTCGCGGATCAGCACCTTGAACGCAGCGACCATGCCGCTCAGCTCAAACCGGGTGCGATATTCCGGATGCAGCGTTTCCTTGAGGCCAAAGCGTGTCAGCAGGATGCTGACGCCCGCTGTTCCTGCCGCGAACCAGAAGACCGCCGGCCAGCCGAACGCCGTCATGAGCCCGCTGCCGCCGAGGGGCGCGAGCATGGGCGAAACGGAGGTGACCAGCATGATAGTCGACATGAGCCGCGTCGCGTCGCTGCCCGTATAGAGATCGCGGATGACGGCGCGCGGGATCGACATGACGGCCGCCGCCCCCACGCCTTGCACGAAGCGCGCGGCAATCAGCCAGCCCATGGAAGGCGCGAGCGCGCATCCAGCGGAGGCGACGAGGAAGAGGCCAAGACCGAAATAGAGCGGCGGCTTGCGGCCGACACTGTCGGAGGCCGGGCCGTAGACAAGCTGGCAGATGCCGAAGGCCGAGAAGAAGGACATGAGCGTCCATTGCGCAGCGGCGGCGTCAGCATGCAGATCGGCGGCGATCTTCGGAAGTGCCGGAATATACATGTCGATCGCGACCGGCCCGACAGCGCCGAGCAGCGCGAGGATAACCGCGAGCTTGAAGATTTCCGGTTTCATGGGGGATGCCGCCTAATTGTATATTAGAAATGTCTTTTCCAAATCTCAGATTCGACCCTGCGCCACAAGGCGTGATGGCTCAATAGTTTTGAAGGCGGGATTTGTATTCTTGATGAACCGCAAGCCGGCTTCTGTAACTTTCCCGACACATAATCGCGCTAGGGCATTGTTTCCTGCCCCCATCCGGGGTAAGGGGGCCGCTTCGCGCGCCGGGGTCAGGTTTTTGGCCTCCGGCGCATCATCTTTTCCGGGGCACGGACTTTAGGATTGATGCTGAAAACACCCTATTACCTGATCGACAAGGCGAAGCTTCTCCCCAACATGGAGAAGATCGCCTGGCTGCGCGAGAACTCGGGCGCGAAGTCTCTTCTTGCCCTGAAATGCTTTGCCACATGGTCCGTCTTCGACCTGATGAGCGAATACATGGACGGCACGACGTCCTCCTCGCTCTATGAAGTGAAGCTCGGACGCGAGAAGTTCGGCAAGGAAACGCATGCCTACTCCGTCGCCTATGGCGATGACGAGATCGGCGAGGTCGTCGACAATTGCGACAAGATCATCTTCAACACGATCAGCCAGCTTGAGCGCTTTGAAGCCGCATGCGCCTCGAAGGTGCGGGGCCTGCGCGTCAACCCGCGCGTCTCGACGTCCGAATGGCTGATCTCTGACCCGGCGCGCCCGCATTCCCGCCTCGGCGAATGGGATGCCGCGAAGATCGAGGCGGTGGCCGACAAGATCACCGGCTTCATGTTCCATAACAATTGCGAGAACGACGATTTCGATCGCTTCTCGGACATGCTCGGCAAGATCGAAGCCGAATTCGGTCATCTGATTGCGAAGATGAAATGGGTGAGCCTCGGCGGCGGCATCCACTTCACCGGCGAAAACTATCCGATCGACAAGCTCGCCGACCGGCTGAAGCGCTTTGCCGACACCTATGGCATCCAGGTCTATCTGGAGCCGGGCGAGGCCTCGATCACCAAGTCTACGACGCTGGAAGTGACCGTGCTGGACACGCTCTATAACGGCAAGAACCTCGCCATCGTGGATTCATCCATCGAGGCGCATATGCTCGACCTGCTGATCTATCGGCAGTCGGCCAAGATGGCGCCGAATGCCGGCGACCACGAATACATGGTCTGCGGCAAGTCCTGCCTGGCAGGCGATATTTTCGGCGAATTCAAATTCGACCATGAACTGAAACCCGGCGATCGCCTCTCCATCCAGGATGCGGCCGGCTACACCATGGTCAAGAAGAACTGGTTTAACGGCGTGAAAATGCCGTCAATCGCCATCCGGGAAACCGATGGCAGCATCAGGACGGTCCGCGAGTTCACCTTCGCGGACTACGAACAAAGCCTGTCCTGAAGCGATCCGCTCTCGGACAAGTCTCTGACGATTGGACACAAGGAGTTTAGTCCTCATCATGAAGAAGAACGTTCTCATCATCGGCGCCGGCGGCGTCGCCCAGGTGGTTGCGCACAAGTGCGCGCAGAACAACGACATTCTCGGCGACCTGCATATCGCCTCGCGCACCAAGGCGAAATGCGACGCGGTGGTTGCCTCCGTGCACGAGAAGAAGGCGATGAAGCAGCCGGGCGTGTTCGAAGCCCATGCGCTCGATGCACTCGATATCGAAGCCACCAAGGCGCTGATCAAATCGACCAATTCCCAGATCGTCATCAATGTCGGCACGGCCTTCCTCAACATGTCGGTCCTGCGCGCCTGCATGGACACGGGCGTCGCCTATATCGACACCGCGATCCACGAAGAGCCGAACAAGATCTGCGAAACGCCGCCGTGGTACGGAAACTACGAGTGGAAGCGTGCCGCCGAATGCGAGGAAAAGGGCATCACCGCAATTCTCGGCGCCGGCTTCGACCCGGGCGTCGTCAACGCCTATGCCAAGCTCGCCAAGGACGACTATTTCGACAAGATCACCGATGTCGACATCGTCGACATCAATGCCGGCAGCCATGGCAAGTATTTCGCCACGAATTTCGACCCGGAGATCAACTTCCGCGAATTCACCGGCGTCGTCTATTCCTGGCAGAACGGCGAATGGCAGGTGAACAAGATGTTCGAGATCGGCAAGGACTATGACCTGCCGGTCGTCGGCACGCGCCGCGCCTATCTCTGCGGCCATGACGAAGTGCATTCGCTGTCGAAGAACATGGACGGCGCGGATGTGCGCTTCTGGATGGGCTTCGGCGATCACTATATCAACGTCTTCACCGTGCTGAAGTCGATCGGTCTGCTTTCCGAACAGCCGGTCAAGCTTGCCGACGGTTCGGAGGTCGTGCCGCTCAAGGTCGTCAAGGCCTGCCTGCCCGACCCGGCATCGCTTGCGCCCGCTTACGAAGGCAAGACCTGCATCGGCGACTTCGTGAAGGGCACGAAGGACGGCAAGGAACGCGAAGTGTTCATCTACAACGTCGCCGACCACAAGGAAGCCTATAACGAAGTGGGCTCGCAGGGCATTTCCTACACCGCCGGCGTTCCGCCGGTCGCCGCTGCGATCCTCATCGCAAAGGGCGCCTGGGATGTGAAGAAGATGGTCAATGTCGAAGAACTGCCGCCGCAGCCCTTCCTCGCCGTACTGAACCGCATCGGCCTGCAGACCTGCATCCGCGACGAACAGGGCGACCGCCCGCTGGAATTCGTCGAGCCCTGAGATTTGGGGTGATGCGACATGAAGAAACCCGCCGGAGCGATCCGGCGGGTTTTTTGTTGGCGGGTGTAGCACCCCCCTCTGTCAGCTACGCTGACATCTCCCCCTCAAGGGGGGAGAGTGGGAGCGCAGGGCCGCCTCTCTGCCAATCTCCCCCCTTGAGGGGGAGATGCCCGGCAGGGCAGAGGGGGGTTCCACGCCCGAAACGTCCCCTTAAGCCGCCAACCCCTTCTTCCTCAGCATCGCGTCCGGGCTCGGCAGCTTGCCGCGGAAGGCCTTGTAGGCGTCTTCGGGGTCCATGGAGCCACCGGACGAATAGATCTTCAGCTTCAGCTTCTCGGCCATCTTCGGATTGAACGCGTCGCCGGTTTCCTCGAACGCCGAGAAGGCATCCGCGTCGAGCACTTCCGACCACATGTAGGAATAGTATCCGGCCGAATAGCCGTCGCCCGAGAAGACGTGCTGGAAATGGGGCGAGCGGTGGCGCATGACCATCGCGTCCGGCATGCCGATCTCCTTCAGTACCTTCGCTTCCAGCGCCATCGGATCGGCCGGCGGTTCGGCGGCGGTGTGATAGGCCATGTCGACAAGGGCTGACGAGGTGAACTCGACCGTTGCGAAGCCGGCATTGAAGGTGCGGGCGGCGAGAACCTTGTCGAGGAGTTCCTGCGGCATCGGCGCGCCGGTCTCGTAGTGGACGGCATAGGTTTTGAGGATTTCCGGAACCGTGAGCCAGTGTTCGTAAAGCTGCGAGGGCAGTTCCACGAAGTCGCGCGAGACGCCCGTGCCGGAAACCGTCGGATAGGTGACGTCGGAGAGCATGCCGTGCAATGCATGGCCGAATTCGTGGAAGAGCGTGCGCGCATCATCCAGCGACAGAAGCGCCGGCTTGCCTTCGGCGGGCTTGGCGAAATTGCAGACATTGTAGATCAGCGGGATTTCGCCCTGCGCGCCATTCTTCAGGGTCAGCTTGTGCTGGCTCTGGAACGAGCTCATCCAGGCGCCGGAGCGCTTGGAGGACCGGGCAAAGTAATCGCCGACGAACATGGCCTTCAGCGCGCCCGAGGCGTCGTGGATTTCGAAGACGCGGGCGTCGGGGTGATAGGCCTTCACATCCTTCAGCTCCGTCGCGGTGATGCCGAAGAGCCGGCGGGCGACCTCAAAGCAGGCCTCGATGATCTTTTCGAGCTGAAGATAGGGCTTCAGTTCGCCTTCCGAGAAGTTGAAGCGTTCGGCCCGGATCTTTTCGGCATAGTGCCGCCAGTCCCAGGGCTTTACGTCATGGTTTTTGCCCTCGGCTGCAATGGCTTTCGCGATATCGGCTTCTTCTTCGAGAGCGCGGGTGCGGGCCTTTTCCCAGACCTGCATCAGAAGACCGTTCACGTTGGCGGGGGACTTGGCCATCGTGTTGTCGAGCTTGAGTTCGGCGAAATTGGCAAAGCCGAGGAGTTTCGCCTTCTCGTGGCGAAGCTGCAGCGTTTCGGCAATGACGCCGCGATTGTCCGTCTCTCCGCCGTTTTCACCGCGGGCGATCCAGGCCTTGAAGGCGGTTTCGCGCAGATCCCGGCGTTCCGAGAAGGTCAGGAAGGGCTCGATGATCGAGCGAGAGAGCGTGACGGCATACTTGCCCTTCTCGCCGCGCGCTTCCGCCTGGGCCGCCATGGCGTCCTTGAGGAAATCGGGCAGTCCGGCAAGGTCGGCCTCTTCGCTCAAGATCAGGAACCAGCTCTTCTCATCCGCCAGAACGTTCTGGCCAAATGTTGCACCGAGCGAGGCGAGACGTTCGTTGATCGCGGCCAGCCGCTCCTGATCGGCACGCGGCAACTTGGCACCCGAGCGGACGAAGCCCTTCCAGTGCCGTTCCAAAACGCGGGTCTGCTCGAGATCGAGGTTGAGCGCCTCGCGGGTTTCCCACAGCGTGTCGATGCGCTTGAACAGCGCCTCGTTCATGCCGATCTTCGAATAGTGCCGCGACATCTTCGGGGAAATGTCCCGCTCAAGCGCCTGGATGGCGTCATTCGTGTCGGCCCCTGCCCTATTCCAGAAGATGGAGGACACGCGCGACAGTTCATCGCCGGCAATTTCGAGTGCAACGATCGTATTCTCGAAGGTCGGGGCCTCGGGATTATTGGCGATTGTGTCTATTTCGGCTTCGTGCAACTTGAACGCAACATCGAAAGCGGGGGAAAAATCACTTTCCGATATTTGGGCGAAATCCGGCAAACCATTTCGACCGTTCCAGTCGATAAGAGCAGGATTGATTTTTGCTTCAGCCATCGGGGGTTATCCTCATATGAATCGATTATGAGAGGCAATATAGGGGCAGGTTTATCCTTTGGAACATGGCGTTCCAAAAAAAGACGCGGTAATCATTGCAAAGATTGCCTTGTTATAATAAGAAAGCCTTATCAATTGGACGGACCCAAAACATGATCGAGCCGGAATCCATCGGTTTCCTTATCGCAGAGACAGCCCGCCTTCAGCGAAGCGAATTCGAAAAGCGCATCGCGGGTGCGGGGTTCGAACTGACCCCGGGCGAGGCGCGCGCTCTTCTCGTCATCGGCAACCGTTCAGGCTGCCGGCAGAACGAGATCGCCGAAAAGATGGGTGTCGAGCCGATGACCATGAGCGGCTATATCGACAAGCTGGAAAGCCTTGAGCTTGTGGCGCGCCTGCCCGACCCGACGGATCGTCGCGCCCGTAATGTGGTGATGACGCCGAAAGCAGAGCCCATGCTTGCCGAAATCCGCCAGCTGGCAAAGATGCTGCTGTCGGACATGGTATCCGAAATGGCCGAAGGCGAGCGGGAAGCGCTGCATAGCGCGCTGAAGATCGTCAAGGCGGCTCTGGTGAGCATGTCGGCGAGCCGGGACGCGGAATGAATGTTGCGCAGGCAGAGACGTTGCAGATGACCAGGACCCAGCCGCTCATGTCGGAGCGGCGGACGAGCCTGATCGGCGCGTTCATGACGATGGTGGGTTCCATCTCGATGTCTCTCTACACGCCGGCGATGCCGGCGCTGGCGCATTCTTTCGGGGTGAGCCCCGCATCCGCCAAGATGACCCTCACCTTCTATTTTGCGGGTTTTGCCGTCGCGCAGCTGGTCACCGGGCCGGCATCCGATGCCATTGGCCGGCGCAAGGCGGCCATCGTCTTCATGCTGGTCTACCTGGCCGGCAGCATCATGGCCTTGTTCGCCCCAACCATCGAATGGCTGATGGCCGCGCGGCTGATCCAGGGCATTGGCGCTTCGGTCGGCACAACCGTTTCCCGCGCCATCGTGCGTGACCAGTTCACCGGGGAACAGTCGTCGCGCATCATGAACATGATCGGGATCGTCCTTGCGGTCGGTCCCGGCATTGCTCCGACAATCGGCGGGCTCATCCTTGAATTTTCCACCTGGCAGGGGATTTTCCTCGTCATGGCCGGCATAGGCGTGACGGGTATCGGCATCGTTCTTTTTGCACTCAAGGAGACCACGGTGCCCGATCTTGCGCGCGCTGCGCCGGGGCCGCTTCTCAAATCCTACGGCAAACTGCTTGCCAGCGCGCCGGTGATGTCGGCGGCATTGACGGTCGGCTTTGCGGTGGGCGCACTCTATATGCTGGCAACCGTGCTTCCCTTCGTCCTCATCGACGAGGCGGGGCTGACACCGGCACAGTTCGGGCTGGGCATGATGGCGCAGACCGGCAGCTATTTCCTCGGGTCCGTTCTCTTTCGCGTCCTTCTGCGTTCAGCTTCCGCGGAGACACTGGTCGTTCCGGGGCTGGCTTGCATCCTTGTGGGGAGTTTACTTGCCTTCCTGTCGATCCAGTTCCTGCCGATTTCCTATCTCTCGGTCATGATCCCTGTCGGCTTCTATGCCTTCGGCATCGCCTTCGTGATGCCACATATGACGACCGCTGCGATGATGCCGTTTCCGCGCATCGCCGGCACGGCGGCCGCCATGCTGGGTTTCGTTCAGATGGGCTCGGGCGTCTTCGGCGGCGCCGTTGCCGCAGCAATCGGTGAGCCGGTGCTGGCGCTGCATGTGCTCATGCCGGGTATGGGCGTCCTGTGCGCCGTCATCTATGTCTGGCATGTGCGGGCAATCCGGCGTTTCAACGCAGACGAAACCACCTCTCTCTGAGCCATTGTTGCTCCGCAGACCGGCACAGTCGCCCGAAATGGGATGGATCGGTCGAATTTTACATATCGTTTTTATCTTATGTAATCGGCCTTGCGATAAACCTCATATCCGGCGCGGCTGACCCGTCATTGCGGTTGCGGCAACGCCAGCGTGTTAAGGCAAATGGCCGGTGGGGACGTGAATGGCAATCCTGATCGTTGAAGACAATCCGACAAACGGGCTGATCCTCCGTCACCTGATGTCGAAGGCCGGCTGCAGTGAAATCGTGGTCTGCGATGATCCCGCCAAGGCGCTACGGGCCTGCGAAACACAAGACTTCGATCTCATGATGGTCGATCACATGCTGCCCGGCATGACCGGCCTGCAATTCGTGCGCATCGTTCGCGACTTTGAACAGTACCGCGAGACGCCCATCGTGATGGTCACGGCCGATACGTCTTCCGCACTGCGCGAGGAAGCTCAGGAAGCCGGTGTGAACACGTTCCTCACCAAACCGATCGAAGCGCTGGGCTTCACGCAGATGATGAGCCGGCTGATCGCGGGCTGCACGCACTCTACCGCCAGATCCGCCTGACACTTTCGGGGAAAATAGACATGAAAACTCTTATCCAGGCCTTCCTCGTTGCGACGGCATTCGCGTCCGCAGCCTGCGCCTTTCCATCCGGCGCGCTGGCGCTCGACAAGCCGGCGGGTGACCCGATCCTCACCATCACCGGCCATATCGGGCAGACCAATGCCGGCTCAACGGCGGCATTCGATCTTGCCATGCTGGAAAAACTTGATGGCCGAAAGGCCGCCATGGAAACACCCTGGACAACGGGCAAGCCGGAGTTTTCCGGTCCCTATCTGCGTGCCGTGCTTGCAGCAGCCGGCGCCAGCGGCAAGAAGCTCGTCGTGAAGGCGCTGAACGACTACGCCTCCGAAGTTCCCATGGAGGACGCCGAAAAGCTCGACACGATCCTGGCAGTCCGCATGAACGGCACGGAAATGTCGGTGCGCGACAAGGGCCCGATCTTTCTCATTTATCCGTTCGACAAGGATCACTCGCTTTATAACGAGAAATATTTCTCGCGCTCCGTCTGGCAGATCAAGGAAATCGAGGTCGTCGAGTGAACGGACGCGGAGAAAAGGTCAGCGAAGTCCTTCGCCGCGCCGGTCTTCGGGCGGCGGTGCTGCAGGCCTTTTCGGTCGTCTTGCTGATGATTCTCATTTTCCTCTACGCCGACATGTCGGAGCGGCAGGCAGCGCTCCAGAACAGCATTCGCGAGAATGCCATGTGGGCAGCATTCCAGCTTGACCGCGAGGCGCATGAACTGGAAACGGAAGCCCGTCTGAGCCTGACAGACCAACCCATAGGGCCAGGTCGGGTGAAAGCGCTGATGCGGCGCTATGACATTGTCTATTCGCGCAACGATCTCCTGGGACGCGGGCATTTCGACGACTTTTTCATCCAGGCCGGCGATGTCGGGCAGTCCAGTGCCAACATCAGGCGGATGGTCCGCAACCTCGATCCTGTCTTCACGGCTCTGGACAAGGCACCATACCCGCGCGCGTCGCTGCTGGCCGCCCTTCCCACCATTCATGCGCTGCACGATGAGACCAACAAGCTGCTGCTCGCGTCCAATACGGCAATTTCGGAAAACAAGGCCCAATCGCGCGACGCGTTGATCCGGCTGCAGAAGGTGTCAGGAATCTACGTTCTTCTTCTGACCGTTTCCGTGGCCTTCCTGATCTTCACCTTGCGCCGCCAGCTGAAAGCGGTACGCACCGCAGGCCTCGGCTTCGAAGCCATGGCCAATGATCTTGCCTCGGCCTATCATGCGGCGGATGCCGGAAACCGGGCGAAGTCGCAATTCATGGCCACCATGGGTCACGAGATCCGGACGCCGCTGAATGCGATCCTCGGCACGGCCGAACTGCTCCAGCTGTCCGACATTCCGGATGACGTCCGCGACAACGTTCAGACTATACGTTCGTCGGGCGAGGCGCTGCTTGAAGTGCTCAACGAGATCCTCGATTATTCGAAAATCGAATACGGCAAGCTTGAAATCGAGACACGGGCGGTCAATCTGGCCGAGCTGTCCAGAAGCGTCATGGACATCATGGCGAGCCGGGCGAAGGAGCGTGGCAACGCGCTGGTGCTCGACTTGCCGGACGAACTGCAGCGCCCCTGGATCAAGTCCGATCCGACGCGGCTGCGCCAGATCATTCTCAACCTTGTCAGCAATGCCACGAAGTTTACCAGCAACGGTACGGTGACGCTGCGCCTGCGCGAGTTCTCGGGGCCGAACGGCCGCCAATTCCTGCGGATTGAGGTTCAGGACACCGGCATCGGGATCGACGAGGAAGGTCGCAAGAAGCTGTTCAAGCCCTTCTCGCAGGTGGACGCCTCGATCAGCCGTCGCTTTGGCGGCACGGGCCTTGGACTCACGATCAGCAAGGAAATAGCCGAACGTCTCGGCGGCCGCATGGGCGTGGACAGCGAGATCGGCAAGGGCAGCACGTTCTGGCTGGAAATGCGGGTGGACGCGACGGAAGCACCGGAAATGCCCTCACCGAGCGAACGGCCGACAGGTCTGTCGACACTCGGGACGCTGAAAGTCCTGCTGGTTGAGGACAACAAGGTCAACCAGCAGCTTGCGCTGCGTTTCCTGGAGAGACTGGGACAGAAGGCGGACCTCGCTGCGAACGGCGCGGAAGCCGTGGAGGCTGCGGCTGCAACCTCTTACGACCTCATCCTGATGGACATGCAGATGCCGGTCATGGACGGGATCGAGGCCGCGCGCGCCATCCGCAAGGGTCACGGTCCCAGCAAGACTGCCCCCATCATCGCCATGACGGCCAATGCCTCCGACGAGGACCGCGATGCCTGCCGTGAAGCCGGCATGAACGGATTTGAGCCGAAGCCCATCACGTTGAGGCGCCTGCACCATGTGCTTGCCGGCATTACCGAAAGCTCTGGTATCAAGCCGGCGCTCAAGGCTCAGACGGGGGCGGAAGCGCCGGACGCGCTCGGGAACGGAATCGACGCAGCGCGAAAGGCGGAACTCGTTGACGTTCTCGGCGAAGACATTTTCGGGGAGCTGGTCGCTTCATTCCTGAAGGACGCGGATGCGCTGGTGCGCGATTATCGGCAGGCGCACGCAGCCGGAAACGCGCAAGACGCCGACAGGGCGCTCCACACGCTGAAGGGCGCTGCCGCCAATGTCGGGTTCAAGGCCGTCGCCGAGATCGCCCAGGCAATCCGTGAAGCGCCGAGCGCCGAAAAGTCAGACCGGCTCACAGCCCTGCTGGCGAGCTACACATTCAACAAAGCAGCATAAACGAGGCCAAGATGAAGATCCTGATCGTCGACGACAACAACACCAATCTTCGCCTTCTGACAGGCATGGTGCAAAAGCTGCACGGCTGTTCGCCTATACCCTTCTCGTCGCCCGCCGATGCGCTTGCCGCCATGCCGGACCTGGAATTCGACGTCGCGCTGCTCGATTACATGATGCCGGTCTATAACGGCGTCGAGTTTCTGACGGAGATGCTGCATTTCGACAAATACGCCGGCGTGCCGGTAATTTTCGTCACCGCCGACCTCGACCTGACGACACGGATGGACGCGTTGAACGCCGGTGCCATCGATTTCCTGACGAAGCCGGTCGATTTCCAGGAGTTCAAGGCGCGTGTCCAGAACATCGCCGCACTTGCCGACGCACGTCGCAGGCACAGCGAAAGTCTCCATGCAGGACAATCCGCCGGCGCTGAAAGCCTGCGTGAGCAGGAACGCGAGATCATCCAGCGCATCACACTGGCTGCCGGCTACAAGGATCCGCAGGCCGCCCAGCAGCGCATGCGGGTGGCCGCCTATTCGGAAGCGATTGCGCGAGCTGCCGGGCTGCCGGAGACCTTCTGTCGCGATATCCGTCTCGCGGCCACCCTCTTCGACAACACGACGGCGCTCGCCTCGGACACGTCGCTCCTCAAGCGCGGCAAGATGACCGAGGCCGACTTCCGCCGCCGCACCAGTGCCGGCACTGCAGGCGATGAATCGACCTCCCTGCTCCAGCTCTCCGCCGAAATCGGCAGGACCTATCGTGAACGTTTCGATGGGCAAGGTTATCCGAACCGGCTGAAGGGCACGGCAATCCCCGTGGCGGGACGGATCGTCGCGATCGCCTCGAGCTTCGACGCCCTCATTTCGGAGCGGCAGTTCAAGCAGGCCTGGCCGTTCGAGAAAGCGGTCGACTACATTCGCGGCAAGGCGCGAAGCCATTTCGACCCGGCACTGATCCAGGCCTTCGGCGCCGCAGTGGAGGAGATCGGCGCTATTGCCTTCGCCGAGACGGTTCCCATGGGCTTCGAAGCGGCCTGAGCCTCTGATTGAACCCGCCGCGCCGGAATGCTATCAGCCGCGAAACGAGCTGGAAGCATGAGGACGCGCGTCATGACGAAAATCACCATCCGCAGGCCCGACGACTGGCATCTGCATCTTCGCGACGGGGCGATGCTTCAAGGCATTCTGCCGGAAACGACGCGGCATTTCGCCCGCGCCATCATCATGCCGAACCTCGTGCCGCCGGTGGCCACGGTGGCCGATGCGCGCTCTTATCGCGACCGGATCGTTGCCGCGATCCCCAAGGGCGATACGTTCGAGCCGCTGATGACGCTCTATCTGACCGAGGCAACGCAAGCCGACGACGTCGCACGCGGCAAGGCGGAAGGGCTGATCCATGCGGTCAAGCTCTACCCCGCAGGCGCAACGACCAATTCGCATGGCGGCGTGCGCAATTTCGACAAGGTCATGCCGGTTCTGGAGCGCATGGCCGAGATCGGGCTTCCCCTCTGCGTCCACGGCGAGGTGACGACGCCGGAGGTCGACATTTTCGACCGCGAGGCCGTGTTCATCGAGACCGTGCTTGATCCACTGCGCAAGCGCCTGCCTGAGCTGAAAGTGACCATGGAGCACGTCACCACCGCCGATGGCATCAACTATATTCGCAGTGCGACCAAGAACCTTGCGGGCTCGATCACCACGCATCACCTGATCATCAACCGCAATGCGATCCTCGTCGGTGGCATCAAGCCGCACTACTATTGCCTGCCGGTGGCGAAACGCGAAAGCCATCGTGTGGCGCTGGTCGAGGCCGCAACCTCGGGTGACCGCCGTTTCTTCCTCGGCACCGACTCCGCGCCGCATGCGGATCCGCTGAAGGAATGCGCCTGCGGCTGCGCGGGCTGTTTCACAGCCACCAATACGATGAGCTGCCTTGCCCATGTCTTCGAAAACGCCGGCGCGCTGGGCAAGCTGGAAGCCTTCGCATCATTGAACGGTCCCGCCTGGTACGGATTGCCGGTGAACGAAGAGACCATCACGCTGGTCAAGCGCGATCAACCCGTCAGCTATCCCGCCAAGATCGAAACGGGGGCGGGTCCTGTCACCGTGTTCGATCCGATGTTCCCGCTACATTGGGCGGTTGAGGACTGATTTGGACAAGCAAAAGGGCCGGACTTCTTTCGAGGTCCGGCCCTTTGTCATGTTTCGCTTTGAGCGGAATTACTTCTTCGGTGCCTCGGCAGGCTTGGCCGCATCGGCGGCCGGGGCGGCTGCAGGTGCTGCGTCAGCTGCCGGGAACGGTACCTTGGTGTCGCCAAGCGACTGGAGATAGGCCAGAAGATCGCCGCGCTCGTCTTCCTTCGGAAGACCCGCAAAGCCCATGGCCGTGCCCTTCACGTAATCCTTCGGCTTCTTCAGGAAGTGGTAGAGGTGGTCATAGGTCCACTTTTCCGAACCGCCCTTGGAGAATTCCTTCATGCCTGCGGAATAGGAGAAGCCTTCGTGGCTGGCGACCGGGCGGTCAACGATACCGTAGAGGTTCGGGCCAACCTTGTTGGCACCGCCCTTGTCGCCGGTGTGACAGGCTTCGCATTTCTTGAAGATGGCCTGACCCTTGGCCGCATCAGCCTTGGCAAGCACGACACCAACCGGCGTATCGGCCTTAGCAGCTTCACCGGCCCCGCCAGCGGCAGCTTCGCCTTCGGCGGCTGCGATCGCATAACCGGGCTTCTCGGGCGATTCCGACTTGAAGATGCCTTCCGACAGGATCGACACCGACATCAGAACGAACACGGTCCCCAAAAGAGCACCTACGCCCATGTTCACATGTGAATTCATCTGCTAACGCTCCCCTTAGCGATGTCCGGGTGATCACGACCGGCGCATCTTGAAATCGGGCGGAACGTATGTCTTTTAGCGCGCAAGCGCAACAGGTCTTGTTCCTCCCAGACTGAGACCTTTTGCCACTTTTCACACGCGAAATGAAGGCCCCCTTGATGCAGATCAACCGTTTTGATCAGTCGCTGGTCCTGATCCCGGCCCGCATGGCCTCGACGCGGCTTCCCGGCAAGCCGATGGCGGATATCTGCGGTGCACCGATGATCGTGCAGGTCGTGCGCCGCGCCATGGAAGCCAATGTCGGGCGCGTTGTTGCTGCCGTCGACCATGAGGAGACCTTCAACGCAGTCACCGCCGCCGGCTTCGAGGCGGTGATGACGCGCGAAGATCATCAGTCCGGCTCCGACCGCATTTTCGAGGCGCTGGAAAAGGCAGATCCGCAGGTGCGCGCGCGGTATATCATCAACGTTCAGGGCGACCTGCCGACCATCGAGCCGGAAACGGTGCGCGCAGCCCTTGCGCCGCTCGAAGACGAGACCGTCGATATCGCGACGCTGACCGTCGAGATCACGGATGAGGAAGAAAAGACCGCGCCGAGCGTGGTCAAGGTCATCGGTTCGCCGGTCTCCGAAACCCGGCTGCGGGCGCTCTATTTCACGCGCGCGACCGCGCCTTGGGGCGAAGGGCCGCTCTACCACCATATCGGCCTCTATGCCTATCGCCGCGAATCACTGAAGCGCTTCGTGTCGCTCAAACCCTCCGTTCTTGAAATGCGCGAGAAGCTCGAACAGCTGCGCGCACTGGAAGCCGGCATGCGCATCGATGCCGAAATCGTCCATGCCGTTCCCCTTGGCGTCGATACGCCAGCCGATCTTGAAAAGGCGCGCCGCGTTCTTTCGGCGCGCATGAAGTGAGCAGAAAACCATGATCGCAAGAACCAACCGCATCTCCTTCCAGGGCGACTTCGGCGCCAATTCCGACATGGCGTCCCGTGACATGTTTCCCGACATGTCGCCGCTCCCCTGCCAGACGTTTGAGGACGCCTTCAATGCGGTGGAAAGCGGCGATGCGGATCTGGCGATGATCCCGATCGAGAACACGCTTGCCGGCCGCGTCGCCGACATCCACTATCTGATGCCGCAGTCGCGCCTTTATATCATCGGCGAATATTTCATGCCGATCCGCTTCCAGCTCATGGTTCTGCCGGGCGTTCAGAAGAGCGAGATCAAGACGGTGCACAGCCACATCCATGCGCTGGGCCAGTGCCGCAAGATCGTACGCTCCAACGGCTGGAAGGCGGTTGTTGCGGGCGATACGGCGGGTGCGGCCAAGCTCGTCTCCGAAACCGGTGACCGCTCGATGGCGGCGCTTGCACCGCGTCTCGCCGCCGATCTCTACGGGCTGGAGATTCTCGAAGAGAATGTCGAGGATTCCGACAACAACATCACCCGTTTCGTCGTGCTCTCGCCCAACGAGAAGCATGCCGCTCGGGAGAGAGCCGACGAGACCATCGTGACGACCTTCGTGTTCAATGTCCGCAACATTCCGGCCGCGCTCTACAAGGCGCTGGGCGGCTTTGCCACCAACGGCATCAACATGACGAAGCTGGAAAGCTATCAGATCGGTGGCAAGTTCGTCGCCACGCAGTTCTTTGCCGATATCGAGGGCCATCCGGACGACGAGAACGTGAAGCGCGCGCTGGACGAACTGAAGTTCTTCTCCGAAAAGGTCCGCATCCTGGGCGTCTACAAGGCGCATCCGATGCGCAAGCAGTTCTGACAACCCGACACGCGTTTCAGCGGACGAGGCGATAGACCTTGAGGTTCGTCGCCTCAGTCGGCGTGACATCCTTGAGGAAGGCTGGCGGGCGGTCCTTCAGCAGTGCTGCGGCAAGGCCCTCCGGCGCGTGGCTTGCCATTTCCCGCATTTCGCCATCGTCGGGGCAGAAGACGACATAGTCGGTTCCCGCATTGCCAAGGGTCGCTTCAGCCTTCTCGGGCGCGCCGAGACCCGCATGCAGGACAACGAGCATGCCTTCCGGATTGCGATGATAGGGGGCGGACAGGACGCTGTGACCCGTGAAGCGAAGGATCGGTGACCCCATATTGGAGGGTGCCGCGATCATGCCCTTGGGCAGACGGTTCAGCGCATTGAGATTGGCTTCCTTGACGCAGGCGCCGACCTTGCCGCCGGCTGCAGCGGCCTTGGTCGCCTGTTCGCTGCCGGCCGCTTCCGTCACCACGAAACCTGCGACGAACCAGAAGGAGGGAAGGCTTGCGAGCGTCATGATGGCGAAGGGCAGACCTGCAACCACGGATTCCGGGTCCCGACGGCTGATGGCATGCAGTTCTGCCACCAGGACCGAAAGCGGCAGAATGGAGAGCATCTGCGGGAAGGTCGCGCCGCGCACCTGCACGAGCGAGATGGCCCAGGCAGCACTCAGCAGCACGAAAAGCACCAGATGGACGCCGGCGCGGTCGCCCATCTTCACCCGCCAAGCCGAAACGACCATGGCGATGAAGCCGACAAAATAGAAGCCGCCGACGGTCGCGGGTGCAAGCTGCGCCTGACGGAAGACGGATTGCGCCTCGGTGACCTTGTCGAGCCAGATTTCCTTCAGCAGCGGATCGAGGCTGGCAAGCGGGTTATGCAGGCATTGCGGCATGACGGTGAGTGTCAGACCGGCAGCGCCCACCCCGATGCAGGCCAGGATGGCAAACCGGACCGACATCGGCGCCCGGCTCACAAAGCTTGCGGCCCCGAATAGCGCCACGCCACCGTAAACGGTCAGCGCCAGGAAGCCGAAGGAGAGGTTGTCGCAGGTGACGGTCGTGTAAAGCGCTCGCGGAACGGTCGCGACATAGGCCGCGCCGGTGAGCAGCGCGAAGAAGAGGCCGAAGGTGCGGGCAGCTGCTGCGTAAGCCTGACCGAGAACGGCCCAGCGCACGGCAACGATGATGGCTGCAACACCCAGAAGCGGGGTCGTTTCTGCGCCCACCGCCAGAGCAATGGCGGCCGCGAGAGCAGCCAGCGCATAGCTGGTGGCGCGATGGAGCGGATCAACGAGCGCTGCGGCAACGATCGCGATCAGCGCCATCTGGACATTGTGGTGGTCGATGCCGCCCGGCTCGAAGCGATGAACCTGAATGAGGAACAGCACCGTGAACGGAATGGCCGCAAACATTGCGCGCTCGCCGCCGAGCCGGCGCGCGCCAAGCCCGATGAAATAGAGAACCGGCAGCGAAAGCGAAACGGGCCAGACAAAAAGCGCGGTCGCCTCCGCCATGCGCGGACTGAGGAACAGGCGGAAGAATGCAATCAGCGCCGCAATCGGCAGATCGACGAAGCGCGACCAGTGCATCAGCGTGCCCGGCTGGATGCCGAGACGATATTGCATCATATCGAACCAGCCCTGCCCGTTCAGAAAATCGCGTACCTCGACGAGCCGCATGGCGTCATCATTGTCCGGTCCGACATAATCCGTGTAGCTGGAGGCGAGGTTGACCAGATGGAAAAGGACCAGGACGGCAAAGGCGATGAGGACGGCAAGGCCGAGACGGCTGGTCTCCGCATTGAGAGGACCTGCGCGTCCGCTTCCCTTCGCGTTCGCTTGAGACAGCGCGGCGGTCGTTTCGATGCTGGCCATGGTCGATCCCAATATGGCGCAAGGCTCCCGGTTTCATACCGGAAGGCCGAACTTGCGGGGGGTGGATATTTCGCGGCAGGGATGCCCGGAATTCAAGCTAACTTAACCTTCTCAAGAAATAGTAAAGCGGAAGGAACACGCGCCCGCAGAGGCGCAAACAGCAAGGGACACGCAGTCATGGCGACGGATGGCATTCTGGACGATCTCGATATCGCCGTGCTGCTGCCGTGCTATAACGAGGCAGCCACGATTGCCGACGTCGTCGCGGGCTTCAAGGCAGCGCTTCCCGGCGCCCGCATCCATGTCTACGACAACAACTCGACCGACGGCACGGCGCTGAAGGCGGCGCTTGCCGGTGCGACCGTGACGCGCGAGCGGCGGCAGGGCAAGGGCCATGTCGTGCGCCGCATGTTTTCCGATATCGACGCCGATATCTACATCATGGCCGACGGCGACGGCACCTACGATCCGGAAGAGGCGCAGGACCTGATCCGCACGCTGCTTTCAGAAGGCGCCGACATGGTGGTCGGCACGCGCCGCGGCGTGACGCAGGATGCGGGCCGCCAAGGTCACGCCTTTGGCAATGCAATCTTCAACAAGCTTTACCGCATGATCTTCGGCACCGGGTTCTCGGATATCTTTTCCGGCTACCGTGCCTTCTCGCGCCGGTTTGCCAAGAGTTTTCCTGCCGTTTCCGGCGGGTTCGAAATCGAAACGGAAATGTCGGTCCATGCGTCACGGCTGAAAATGCCGGTGAGCGAGCTGGAGCTCTCCTATGGCCGCCGCCCGGAGGGCTCGCATTCGAAGCTCTCGACCTACAAGGATGGCGCCAAGATCCTCTGGATGTTTGCCATGCTGATGAAGGAAACGCGGCCCTTCGCCTTCTTCGGCCTGATCAGCGGCGTGTTTCTGGCGGCCAGCGTCGGTTTCATGCTGCCGGTCCTGACAGACTATGTCTCGACGGGTCTGGTTCCGAAACTGCCGACCTGGATACTTTCCATGGTGCTCATGATGATCTCGTTCATGATCTTCACCGCCGGACTTATTCTCGACAGCGTAGCACGGGCGCGCGCCGAGCAACTGCGGATCCATTATCTGACGCTCGCCTCGGTGCACCAGTCGCGCCATCAGACGCTGCGGCGTGGAATCGACGGCAAGGCTGGACAGGATAAGGCCACAGGGTCTAAGCGCCGCGCCGCATGAAAAAGCTTCTCTGGTTTGCCTTTGCCGGCGGCACCGGCTTTCTCGTCGATGCCGGTTCCCTGTCGCTGATCCTGTGGCTGACGCCGGTCGGGCCTTATATCGCCCGCGTTCTCTCGATTGCGATCGCCATGGCCTATACCTGGACGATCAACCGCACCTTCACCTTCGGCCGGTCTGGTCGCCATGTTGCGTCCGAGGGGATGCGCTATGGGCTTGTCGGAGTCACCGCAGCTCTCGTCAATTACGGAACCTACTCTGTCTGCCTGATGATCTGGCCCCCGCTCTGGCCGGTGGCCGCCGCCGCCATCGGTTCCGGAGTGGCGATGGTGTTCTCCTATCTCGGCTATTCGCGGTTCGTGTTCGGGAAGTAGCGCTCACCGGAGCGTCGCCTGTTACCAGGGAAACAGCGCGCCCAGCCCTCGCCATGGCATGTAACCCCCATTCGTGTCATCGTCTGCTCAGGCGCTACGGCGCCACGCAGCAAAGAATTGGGGGTTCCTATGCTGAAGAAACTGATCCTTGTCACCGGCATGCTCATCATGGCCGGCACGACGGCCGCGATGGCCGACGCCACGATCCCGCAGAAGGACGAAAAAGGCACGAAGGACAACAAGCTGCTGCCACGCTACGAGGGTTCGCTGCTGCTCAGCGCCAAGCAGCAGGCCTATGCCGAACTTACTGTGCCGCTTTCGCCGCTCGAAAGGAACGACAAGACCGATTCCGACAACAACAATGTCTATGCGCCCAAGCAGTCGAAGACACTTGAGGGACCGCTGACGCGCCTCGTCTATCTGGAGCCCGAGGGCCGCTCGCCGCTCGAAATCCTGCGCAACTACCAGGAGGTCGTCAAGGCAGCCGGCGGCGAAACGCTGTTCGAATGCAAGGACGAGGCCTGTGGCGGCTCATCGACGCGGGCGGCATATGGCGGCGGCGGCGACCAGAGCCTGACGATGCAGTTTGTCCGCGAGAAGGACATTGCCGAGCCGGACTTCTCGAACGGCAAATGCGCGCTGACATCCGGCATCACCGACCAGCACTATTTCTCAGGCCGGCTTCCCGTCGATGGCGGCGACGCTTATCTTGCGATTCAGACCTTCACGATTTCCGACGGCGGCAACTACTGCAACGCTTTCAACGGCCGCACAATCGCCCTCGTCAACGTGGTCGAGCCCAAGGGCCGCGAGCAGAAGATGGTCGTCGTGAAGGCCGACGATATGGCCAAATCCATCGACGCCTCCGGCAAGATCGCGCTCTACGGCATCTTCTTCGATACCGACAAGGCAGACCTCAAACCGGAATCCGACCCGACGCTGCAGGAGATCGCCACGCTGCTGAAATCCAAGCCCAACCTGAAGGTCATCGTCGTCGGCCATACCGACAACCAGGGTGGCTTCGACCACAACGTAGACCTTTCGAAGCGCCGTGCGGCTTCAGTTCAGGCGGCGCTGACCAAGCGCTTTCAGGTGGATGCCGCCCGCCTCAAGAGCGCCGGCGTCGGCATGGTGGCACCCGCCGCATCGAACGAGAGCGAAGACGGCCGCGCCAAGAATCGGCGGGTGGAAATTGTGAACATGAACTGAGCGGGACTGTTGGTTTGGACAATCGCCGCGGTTGATACCGCGACGATCTCGGATGAGGGATCAGACCACTTCCCAACCGTCCTTTTCGCTGGCGCGATAAATCGCATCAATGAACTGCTGGTTCTTCTTCGAGCTTTCGAGCGTTACCACTTCCGCGTCCTCGCCTTGCGCTGCGCGGGCGAAGGCTTCGGCTTCCAGGCGATACTGGCGGGCGTCCTGGAAGCGGTAGTGGCGGGATTCGGCGTGGCTGACGTTGGTCACCTCGATCTCTTCCGCGCCATAGCGGTCGGCGTTGAAGGGAGATTTGACCTCAATGAAGCCCTCGGTGCCATGGAACACCATGATCTGGCGGGCGGCGAGCTGGGTGGAAATGTAGAAGCTCAGTTCGAAATCGCCGAAGTCGGCGCGTACCGAGGAATAGATGTCCGTACCGAACTGCGGGTCGCGTTCGGTCGTCGCCTGAACGCGTATCGGCTCCTTGCCGGTCGAGAAGCGGGTGCTGATTGCCGGATAGACGCCGATGTCCGGCAGCCCGCCACCGCCAAGTTCGGGGATGTTGCGCATATTGTCCGGGTCGCGGTTGAAATAGGTGAAGGCGCCCTGGACATGGCGGAGCCTGCCGATCGCGCCCTCGGCGATCAGCATGCGCACGCGCCGCCAGACCGGCGAATAGGTGACCATGTAGGCCTCGGACACGAGAACCTTGTTGCGGTCGCGCGCGGCGATGATGCCGTCGATCTCGGAAGCCTTGAGCGCAATCGGCTTTTCGCAGAGCACATGCTTGCCGGCATCGGCCGCCTTGATCGCCCATTCGGCATGCTGCGACGTCGGCAGCGGAATGTAGACTGCATCAATGAGGTCGGATGCCAGCATTTCCTCATGCGATGCAAAGACATGCGGGATAGAGAAGCGCGCAGCGAGCGCTTCCGCCTTGTCCTTGTCGCGGCTCGAAATGCCGGCGACGACGCAGTTTTCCGCATCCTGGATTGCCGGGATGACAAGTTCGCGGCCGATCTTGGCGGTCGATATGATTCCGAAGCGCAGCATGGGTCTCTCCTCTCAGGGTTTTTTCGATTGGTAGAAAATTGAGGCACGTTGCGCAATCGCTTTCGGCGAGGATCAATCCACCGGTATTACCCTTGACCGAGTCCGACAGGTGCCTACATTCCTTCGGCAGCCTTATAAACGCAATTGCGGAGTTCCCCATGCAGAAGCGCAAGCTCGGCCGAACCGGCCTCGATATCTCGCCCGTCGTCTTCGGCGGCAATGTTTTCGGCTGGACCGCCGACGAGAAGACATCGTTTGCACTTCTGGACGGCTGGCTTGATGCTGGTCTGAACACGATCGACACGGCCGATGTCTATTCCGCCTGGGCTCCCGGCAACAAGGGCGGTGAATCGGAAACGATCATCGGCAAGTGGCTGAAGCAGAGCGGGCGCAAGCGCGAGGATGTCGTCATCGTCACCAAGGTCGGTTCCGACATGGGCAACGGCAACAAGGGGCTGAAGGCCGGGTGGATCAACCGGGCGGTCGAGGATTCGCTGCGCCGGCTGCAGACGGATTACATCGATCTTTATCTCTCGCACTGGCCGGACCCGGAGGCGCCTTATGAGCAGACGCTTGCCGCCTTCGACGGGCTGAAGAAGGCGGGAAAGATCCGGGCGATCGGTTGCTCGAACCTGAATGCCGGCCAGCTCACTCAATCGCTCCAGGTGGCCAAGGACAAGGGTCTGCCGCGTTACGACGTGCTGCAGCCCGAATATAATCTCTACACGCGCGAAAAGTTTGAAGGCTCGCTCGCCGAGCTCTGCATTGCGGAAGATATTGGGGTCATCACCTATTTCAGCCTCGCTTCCGGCTTCCTCAGTGGCAAATATCGGACGCTTGCAGATGCCGAGGGCAAGGCGCGAGGCGGCGGGATGAAAGCCTATCTGAACGAAAAGGGCAGCCGCATTCTCGACGCGCTGCAGACGGTCTCCGGCCAATACGGGGCAACGCCGGCGGAGATCGCGATTGCGTGGCTGCTGAAAAAGCCCGGTGTCACCGCTCCGATCGCGAGCGCCACGAGCCTCACGCAGCTGGAGAGCCTGAGAAAGGCTGCATTGCTGACGCTGGATGCGCAGGCCATGACGCTTCTGGATTCTGCCGGGGCCTGAGCGGTTCAGAAAATCCCGGCGCGGCGGAGCAGCCACCAGGCGAGCAGCACCGAAACGCCAATCGCGCCGAAGGCCGAGATCGTTCCGGCATCGTCATGTTGGAACGGCAGTCCGCCGGTGTTCATGCCGAAGAATCCGGTGACGAGCGTCGGCGGCATGATCAGCACGGTCATCACCGACATGATATAGAGGTGACGATTGGTCTCGATGGAGGTGAGCGAGTTCACCTCTTCGTGCAGCAGCCGCGCGCGCTCCTGCAGCGCGTCGACCTCGTGGCCGGCAGCCTCGAGCCGGCTGGTGCTGCGGGCCGAGACGTCTGCAAAGCCTTCCGGCATCTCGTCTTCCTCGGCAGCGGCGGCATGGCGCATGGCGGTCAAAAGAGTTCGCATATGCCGGTGCAGGCGCACAATCGAACGGCGCAGCGGCTGCAGTTCCTTCTGGTGCTTCAGGGGCTCGCGGTTCGAATAGACCGCATCTTCAATCACGTTGAGGTCAGCCGTGATCTCCTTGACCAGACCAAAAAGCGAGCGCTGGAAATTGGCGACGATCTGCTCGAAGATGTCGATCGGATTGTCGAACTTGCCTGGCGTCTTTTCGACTGCGAAGCGCACGCTGTCGACGCTGGCCAGCGGATGCAGCCTGGTCGTGACGATGAAGCGGCCGAAGACGGCATAGTGCAGGAAGCCTATCTCGCGCGTGCTCTGGTCGAAATCGCGCTGGTAGTCGACCAGTGTGCCATAAAGATAGCCTTCGTCGACATTGACCGACGGGTGGGTCTCGTGCGTCGTCAGCGCGACAAGCGCCGCTTCCGGAAGTACGCCGAGGCTTTCGAGAAAGGCAGGCAGGCGCGCGTCCGCCAGCGAGAAATGGAACCAGAAAAAGCCCTCTCCCGGCAATGCCTTCACCTCGGCGTCAGGCAGTGCGCGCGCCGGGGTCGAACCCTCATGGAGATGATAGGCCCATACGAGGCCGGGAATTTGCGAAGCGGGAAGGTGCATGTCGGATATCCGCTCAGTGATCAGGTGAACGCGTGGCGATTGGGTGCTGTGTAAGCGAGGTTTGGCCCGCGAGTCGAGTGGTCCGGTATGAAGCTTTTTTGACAGTCCTCGCATGAGACGCCGCAAGATGGCCGGATGCGTCCTCTCTTCGTCCGCTACCTGCCTTTTTTGCCTTGGTGCAAGCCATAGAATGGCGCTATCAACTGCAATCAAAGGAGCAGAAAATGTCCCATGCCGACACCGCGCTGATTGTCATAGACGTTCAGGAATCGTTTCGCCACATGCCTTACTGGAACGCGGAGGGCCTCATCGCCTATCTCGCACATCAGCAGCGCCTGATCGATGGTGCCAAGGCGGCCGGCATTCCGGTCGTGCAGATATTCCATACGCGGGCCGGTTCACCCTTTGACCGCGAGGGCGGACTGGTGCGGACAATGGAAGGCCTTTCCATCCAGCCCGACGTCACCTTCTACAAGGAACGGCATTCGGCGCTTGCCGGCACCGGCCTCGACATCTGGCTGACGCGCAACGGCATCAACCGTCTGATCATCTCCGGCATTCGAACCGAACAGTGCTGCGAGACGACGACGCGGCATGCATCCGATCTCGGCTGGAGCGTCGATTTCGTCAGCGCGGCCACCTTCACCTTTCCGATGCAGCATGCCGACGGCACGGTGTTCAGTCAGTCGGATATCATCAGGCGCACCGAACTCGTTCTGGCCACCCGCTTCGCGCGGATCGTTTCGGTCGACGAGGCGCTGGCCGGGCTCAACATCAAGAAGGCTGCGTGATGCAAAAGCGGTCCGGCAACGACATCCGCCACATTCCGATGTTTGTGGTTCTGCCGCCAGACACGCTACTGCTGGACGTTGCCGGCCCGATGGAAGTGTTCCGTCGGGCCAATCTCGAGCAGAGCGCCGTGCAGTTCGACTACACCTATGTCGCGGCGGCGCCTGAACAGGCGACATCCATCGGTCTGACCGTTTCGGGCCTTCTTCCCCTGCCCGAGCATCTGCCGGATGATGCGTGGATCGTCATCTCCGGCAGTCTGACCGCCCCTGCGGTACGCGAGAAGAACCGCGAGGCGCTTGCACAGATCACCCGCTGGCTGCGCTCGGGTTTTCGGCCGGGTATGACGCTTGTGACCATCTGCTCCGGGGCGATGCTCGCCGGTGAGGCTGGCCTGTTCGACGGCTATCGCTGCACCACGCATGCGGCCTGCATGGAGGAGCTTGCCCAGCGCGCGCCGCTGGCGCAGCCGCTCGACAACCGGCTCTTCGTGGAGGATCGCAACCGGCTTTCCAGCGCGGGTATTTCGACTGGCATCGATCTGGCGCTCCACATCGTCAGCCAGTTGACCTCGCCCGCAACGGCGCTGGCGATCGCCCGGCAGATGGTCGTCTACATGCGCCGCAGCGGCAGCGATCCGCAGCTTTCGCCCTGGCTGACCGGACGCAATCATGTCCACCCCGGCATACACCGGGCACAGGATGCCATCATGGCCGAACCCGCGGCCGCCTGGTCGCTGGCCCGCCTTGGGCGTGTCGCACATCTGAGCGAGCGGCATCTCTCGCGGCTTTTCCGCGAGCATGCCGGCATGGCGGCAACGGATTACGTCAACATGATCCGGGTGAACCTCGCCGCCGAAATGCTGGGCGGATCGGACCTTGCGGTCGAGGAAGTCGCCGCCCGCGCGGGCTTCTCCTCTGCCCGCCACCTGCGCCGCATCTGGAGCGGCTTTCACGCGGAGCCGCCGGCCCGATTCAGGAGCCGCGCGGGCGCGCCCTGAAGGCACGGCCGCCCTCATCGCGCGTATGCCGGAGCCCTTATGGACATCGGGGCAATGTTCAACGATAGTGCGGCCGGGACCAGGCATCGGGCTTGGGGAGGAAAAATGTCTGTCTTGATCAGAAGGGCCATTCTCGGCCTCGTTTTCGTGTTTTCGTGTCTCCTGTCACTGGCCGCTGCCCCCGCGCAGGCCGCAACTCCGCCGCAGGAGGTGGTGACGGGCTGGTACAAGCTGATCCTCGAACTTGTCCGCCACACGTCCAATTATTCCCCACCCGTGGCCGCGCGTTCCTTCGGCTATATCGGCGTGACCGCCTATGAGGCCGTGGCAAGCGGATCGGACAATCTGCAGAGCCTGGCCGGCCAGCTGAACGGTCTCAAGTCTCTGCCGGCGCGCGAAAAGGGTGTCGCTTACGACGACGCGGTGATCCTCAATACCGTGATGGAATTTTCCGTGACGCACTTCTTCGACCGCACCGGCCCGACTGGCCAGCATGTGATGAAGAAGATGGCCGCGAAGATGGATGAAAAGGTCTCCGCCGGCCTTGCCGCCGATGTCATCGCCCGCAGCCGCGACTACGGGCAGAAGCTTTCGCAAGCGGTGTTCGACTGGTCCTCGACCGATGGCGGGGCGAGCGTCGAGAACATGGGCTTTCCGCTCGAATACAAGGTCTCCGACAAGCCGGGCCACTGGGTGCCGACGAGCCTGATCCGCCAGCAGCAGGCGCCGCTCCTGCCCGACTGGGGCAAGATGCGCCCCTTCGCCATGCCGACGGGCTCGTCCTGCCGCCTGCCCGAGCCGCCGGACTATAGCGAGAAGCCGGACTCCGCCTTCTACAAGGACGCCAACGAGGTCTACACGACCGTGAAGACGCTGACCGACGAACAGCGGACCATTGCCCGCTTCTGGTCCGACGATCCGATGCTCTCGCCGACACCGCCCGGCCACTGGATCAACATCGCGCTGATCGTGCTCGACCAGAAGAAGGCGGATCTGCCGACGACGGTCGATACGCTGGCCCGCCTCGGCATTGCTCTGTCGGATGCCTTCATCGGCTGCTGGGACGCCAAATTCGTCTTCGACCTCATCCGTCCGATCACATACATCAAGAAGGTGATCGATCCCAAATGGGATGCGCTGCTGATCACGCCACCCTTCCCGGAATATCCGAGCGGCCACAGCACGCAGTCGGGCGCGGCAGCGTCGGCAATGACGCATATTTTCGGTGATGCGCTGGCCTTCGATGATTCCACTCACGAGGCCGACGGGATCAAGCCGCGCCACTTCGCCAATTTCCGCGCGGCGGCTGAAGAGGCCGCGATCTCGCGGCTTTATGGCGGCATCCATTTCCGCCCGGCCATCGAGCGCGGGCTGACGCAGGGCGAATGCATTGCCAATTATGTCAACGCACTGAAGACGAAGAAGTGAGATGCTGGCGGTGAACGGAATCCGGCTCTGCGTCCTCTCTTCGCTTCTTCTGCTTTCGCCACTGGCGGCAGGTGCAGAAGATGCACCCACGCCACGCCCCGTCACGCCGATCTTCCAGGAGGAACAGGCGGCCGAGAGCGGTGTGGATGCTGTCTACAATGGCGATTGGGAATTCATGGTCGGCGGCGGCGTCTCGACCTTCGACTGCGACGATGACGGCTTTCCGGACATGCTGTTGCCGGGCGGATCTGGCAAGTCGGTCTTCTATCACAATGAGAGCAAGAAGGGCGGGCCGATCCGCTTCAAGGCGATGACGTCCGGGCTGGAGGTCGACAAGCTGCTCGGCTCCTACGCCATCGATATCGACGGCGACGGGATCAAGGACATCATTCTGCTCCGGCTCGGCGAGAACATCGTCATGCGCGGCAAGGGCAAATGCCAGTTTGAACGCGCCAACGAGACCTGGAATTTCGACGGCGGCAAGGCCTGGTCGGCCGCCATGGCCGCGACCTGGGAGCGCGGCAACACATGGCCGACGATTGCCATAGGCAATTACATCGACCCGGAGGCCGACATGGAGCCATGGGGCTCCTGCACCGACAACTGGCTGCATCGCCCCGAGACTGCGACGCCGCAGCGCAAATTTGCCAATCCGCTGCCGCTGAAACCCAGCTATTGCGCACTCTCCATGCTCTTCACCGACTGGAACCGTTCCGGCATACCCTCGCTGCGCGTTTCCAACGACCGCGAATATTACAAGGGCGGGCGCGAGCAGATGTGGCATGTGGACCCCGGCAAGGCGCCCGTGCTCTACAGCGAGGAAGAGGGCTGGAAATACCTGCGCATCTGGGGCATGGGCATTGCCAGCTATGACCTCGACTTCGACGGTTACCCCGAATATTTCCTCACCAGCATGGCCGACAACAAGCTGCAGACGCTTGTGACCCTGCCGAAGGACGGCAAGGGGCCGGCCGCCTACAAGGACATAGCCTTTGCCAAGGGCGTGACGGCGCATAGGCCCTATACCGGCGGCGACTGGCACCCCTCGACCGCCTGGCATACCGACTTTCAGGACGTCAACAATGACGGGCTGGTCGATCTCTTCATCGCCAAGGGCAATGTCGCGGAAATGCCTGACTTCGCCAAGCTCGACCCGAACGATCTGCTGGTGCAGAACGCCAAGGGCAATTTCATCGAAATGGGACTGGAGGCCGGCGTTGCCAGCATGAATGTTTCGCGCGGAGCGGCCCTCGTCGATTTCAACCTCGACGGCCTGGTCGATCTCGTCGTCACCAACCGCTGGAAGCCCGCGCAGGTCTGGCGCAACGTGACCTCGGATGCCGGCCATTTCATCGAGATCGGCCTGAAGAGCGAAGGCGGCAACCGCGACGGAATCGGCGCGTGGATCGAGGTGAAGCATGACGGCCATGTGCTCCGCCGCGAAATCACGATCGGCGGCGGCCATGCCGGCGGCTCGCTGGGCTGGCACCATTTCGGCGTCGGGAAGGACACTGAGGTGGAATTCCGCGTGATATGGCCGAATGGAGAGGCGGATGACTGGCAGACGGTCGCGGCGAACGGGTTTTACTGGGTGAGCCCGAGGAAGACGGCGGTGAAGTGGGAGTGACCTGACACAAGTCAGGCCAACCCGCTTCCAAGCTTACCAGAGCCGTTCCAGCCCCGACTGGTGTTTTGGCAGCACGTTTACAATCGAACGAAACCACGCCACTCGCCGGGCAGTTGACAAAGTGCATGCGAAACTTTTTTTGCTGTAACGCATTTCGACATCTTGCCTTTTCGGGTTGGAGGCAATCTTGGATCAGACCGAAATCGAGCGCCTTGCGGGCGGACCTGCGCGCTTGTCGCTTGAAGACATTATTTATCATCCGCGCATCGCGGAGGCGCGGAAAGTCTATCTCGACCGGTTGATAGGTCTCTACAGCGGCGATCCGCACACGGTTCGGCTGCTGATCGAATCGGGCCGTTTTCTCGTCTATCACATCGCGGGAGTGATAGATGCGGGATCGGATCCCGATCGACGGGAGACATGGCTGACCGTCAAGCGCCTCAAGCAGGAAATGCGGCTGTTCGGCGTAGCGAGTGAGCGACATATTGATGGCCTGATTGCGCGTCTATGCTCGACCGGCTTCATGCAGATGAAGCCCGCAGAGCAGGATCGCCGCGTGCGCATTCTGAAGCCCACCGAAAAACTGAAAGCCCACGACCGCGATTGGCTTGCTGCGCATTTTGCCCCGCTTATGGTGCTGTTTCCGGAGCACGACTACAGCGCGCTGATGGGGCCTGATTCGGATTTTCACGTCGCATTCCGGCGAAGCACAATTGCCTTCGTGCCCTACGCGGCCTCCCTGCTTCTGGCGATGCCCGATGTGATGCTCTATTTCAATCATGCCGCCGGCGCAGTCGTTCAGGCCGAATTGCTGCGGCTGACGATGGAGGCACCCGGATTTCCGGACACCGCGATTCCTTATGCCGGAATTGGCGACCGGTTCGGCGTTTCACGGACCCATGTCCGTCAGCTGCTGATCGAGGCTGAAGCGGCAGGGCTCGTCAGGCTAATCAACCGCGACAAGAACCGCGTCCAGATTCTACCACGTCAGTGGGCGAGCTACGACCAGGGTATCGGTGTCGGCATGTATCTGAACGACCTGGTCTACATGGCGACCATCAGAACAATGCAGCGCGAGCGGTCGTCCGAACTGGCTGTCGTGGCTTGAAGCCAAACACACCGGGCGCGCAATATATGAGTTAGCTAATCGCTTAGAGATGGAATGGCGCACCCGAAGAGATTCGAACTCCTGACCCCCAGATTCGTAGTCTGGTGCTCTATCCAGCTGAGCTACGGGTGCGTGCCGCGCGGCGCTTCTTGTCGAAGCGGCGGTGTGGGGCTCTCCTAAAGGGTTGCTTGTCGGAATGCAAGCGGAAATCGGAAAAATTTTCGTTTCCCGGTCAATTACGCGTTCGGCGAGGTCTGCGAAGGATGGCGACGGAAGCCGTCTATGGCGATGGGGCGGTCGGGGATTTCTATGCGGAAAAGCGTGCCGGGCTGGGCTTTTTCCACGAGCGCAATCGTTCCGCCATGGGCTAGCACGAGTTCGCGGGCAATGGCGAGGCCAAGCCCCGTGCCGCCGGAACGGGCCGAGCCGCGGAAGGCCTTGAAGAGGTTCTCGCGTGCCTTTTGCGGCATGCCGGGGCCGGTGTCGTCAACCGATATGCTCACGACGCTGCCGGTGCGATAGGCAGACACAGTCACCTGCTTGATCACCGCATCGTCCTCCGGCTCGTTCATCAGCGCCTGCACGGCGTTGCGGACGAGATTGTGGATGACGCGAAAGAGCTGGTCGGGGTCGGCATCCACCGTCAGATCGTCGGGCACGCGAACATCGAATCCCAATCCGCTTTCCGCTCCGATCCCCGTCAACACATCCACGACGTCCTGGACCACCGTCTTCAGGCGCACCAGCCGCCGCTTCGGCTCGGCCTCGCTCGCCTTGCCGAAGGAAAGCACGCTGTCGGAATAGCTCACGGCCCGGTCTATCGTGCGCAGAAGCTTCGGCGCCAGCCGCTTCACCATCGGATCTTCCGTGTCGCCCAGGCGGTCGGATATCAGCTGCGCGGACGCCAGGATATTGCGCATGTCATGATTGATCTTGGAGACGGCAAGGCCGAGTTCGGCAAGGTTCTTCTGCTGGCGCAGCGTCTTTTGCAGTTCCTTCTGCATCGTCTGGAGATGCCGCCCGGCGACGGCCAGTTCGTCGCCGCCTCTGCCCGGCTCGAAAATGCTGTCGGCGTCCTCGGGATGCATCGAAAAGCGCTCGATGCTGTTTGTCAGCCGCCGGATCGGCCGGATCATGATGCGGTTGATGGCCATGAAAATCAGGCCCGCCGAGATCAACGAGATGACCAGCGAGATCAGCAGCACGTTCTGGGAATAGGTGATCATGGCCGCGCGCAGGCTCGTATCGGCCATGACAACCTCGATCTTCATGTCGGTCTTGTCGATCGGACAGAAAACCCGAATGATCCGGTTGCCGCCGAAGAACAGTTCGTCGAACGCGTCGTAGATGGCGCGCTGCAACGAGACAGCGGCGAGATTGTATTGAAAGTCGACGGTCGGCGGCATGTCGGCCATCGCGATCAGATGGCGCATGCCGTCCTTGGTCAGAACGATGGCCTTGGTGTCGGTCGCCATCAGCGTGTCGTCGCGCACCGGCTTCGGCAACACGACATCCTTCAGCCCATCCACAACAACAGAGGCGGCGGCGGCCGTATTGAGCCGGTCGGACAGCCAGTTCAGTCGCATATTGGCGATTGCAGGAAGAAAAATGAGGATTTCGGCCAGCGTCACGAAGGCGAATGTCAGCAAGAGCAAACGGCCGGAAAGACCACGCCAGGGGCGAACTTTCGCCTCCTGAAGCGCTACCGCTGCCGATTCCTGCCTGCCGTCGCGCACGTCTGACCGCCTTTTCCCCCCAAGGCGCGCCCCGCCCGGATGGCGGACATTATAACCACTTGATCGGGATATGCCACCGCAATTGAAAGCGCCCGGCGCGGCGGCCGGGCGTCCTCTCTGGGCCGTCGGTGCAGAATGGGCTCAGAACTCTTCCCAGCCCTGACCGGCAGCGCCGCCTGCGACCTTCAGCGGGCGACGCGGCGGGGCGGCGGCAGGGTTGCGCGCCGGCGCGACCCGGCGAGTGGCGGCAGACGGAGGTTGCGCCGTCCGCCCGCGTTCTGTGCTGGGCGTACCTTCCGACAGGCGGAACCAGGCGATCATCTCGGTGAGCCCGGCGGCATCCTGCGACAGCTTATGCGTCGCAGCGGAGGTTTCCTCCACCATGGCGGCATTTTTCTGGGTGACCTGGTCCATCTGGTTGACGGCTGTGTTCACTTCTGCAAGGCCTGCCGACTGTTCGTGGGCGGCGGTGGCGATCGACTGAATATGGGCGTTGATCTCGCTGACCTGATGCTCGATCTTCTGCAGCGCCTCCCCCGTCTTGTGGACGAGCCGCACACCGGCGCCCACCTCCTCGCCGGATTTGGTGATCAGCGTCTTGATTCCCTTGGCAGCATGGGCAGAACGCTGCGCCAGTTCGCGCACCTCCTGCGCAACGACGGCGAAACCCTTGCCGGCCTCGCCGGCGCGGGCGGCTTCGACACCGGCGTTGAGCGCCAGAAGGTTTGTCTGAAAGGCGATCTCGTCGATCACGTTGATGATCTGGCTGATCTCGCTGGATGCCTGTTCGATGCGCCCCATGGCGTCGACCGCGTCACGCACGATCACGGCGGAATGGGCCGCATCCGACGTCGCTTCGCTCACCATGCGGCTCGCTTCCTGGGCGCGCTGCGAGGAGGCCTTGACGACGGCGGTGATCTGGTCGAGCGCGGCGGAGGTTTCTTCAAGCGCGGCGGCCTGCTGTTCGGTGCGGCGCGACAGGTCATCGGTCGCACCGCGAAGTTCGCGGGTGCTGTCGTCCATGCTCACCGAGCTGCCGCGCACATTGCCGATGATACCGGACAGCGCATCAAAGGTGGCGTTGACGTTCTTCTGCAGTTCCGCGAAGGCACCTTCGAAGTGGCCACTCATACGGCGCGTCAGGTCGCCCTCGGCAAGGAGCGCAACGGCCCCGCCGGCTTCACTGAGGCCGCGGTCGACATTTTCAACGAGACGATTGACGTTTTCAGCGAGACGGTTGAGCTCAGGATGGCCGAAATCGACCGAGATGCGGCCAGTGAAATCGCCGGCAGCGGCGCGCGCCGTAGCTTCCGTGATGGCCGTCTGCAGGCGCGCAACGTTGACGCGTTCCTCTTCCTTGGAGAGGTTGAGAACGCGCATCGATAGGCCGTTTTGCCGGAAAATCTCGACGGCGCGGGCCATGTCGCCGATTTCATCGGCGCGATCGACGAAGGCAACGTTACGCTCGTAATTGCCGGCGGCCATGTCCGTCATCTGGCCGGTGAGTGTCAAGATCGGATCAGCCAGCGAGCGCTTCGCAATCACGAAGGCGATGATGAGGCCGATGGAGATGCCGCCAACCGCCATTATGGAGACGATGGACAGCATGAGGGTCCGGAAGCTCGCGACCTGATTCGTAATCTCATCCAGAGCCTTGCGGTCGACCTCGACGATCTTGTCGATTTCAGCCTGGAAGGCCTTGCGGTTGGCGCGGTTGGCGTCGTTATTCCCCTGCTTGTTGGCCTCGGTCGGCGAAACCTGCGTGCCGAGGCGCACTGTTTCGGAGCGGAACTCGCGGAACTCCTTGGCGCGGGCCGTCATGGCTTCGAAGACAGGGGCCTGATCGGCCGACACGAGCGGCTTCCATTCGGCGATGACGGCGTCGATATCCGCCAGACGCTTGGTGAGCCCCTCGGCGAACTGCTTGGCTTTCTCCGTATCTGGCGCTGCGTAGATGCCGCGCGCTTCCATGACGACGGCGGTGACCAGCCGGTTCAGTTTTTCACCGAGATAGGCACGCTCGGACACGTTCTGGAATTCGGAGAGGCGAGCATCGTATTTTTCGACGACAAACACGCCAACGCCGCCCAACAGGCACGCCACAACACTCATGATCGTCACGAGCGACAGAATTCTGGCCTTTATGTTCAATGTCTCTCTCCGCCAAATCGACTGCACGGCAAGGGATGCAGGTCGCAATATGAACGAAAACCTAGGCGCGCTAAGGTTAGAAAATGCTTAAACTTGTAGACTAGCCTTACCCCTCAATTGTCAGGGGGCTCTATGGCGATCCCCTGCACGGGAGCATCAGGTCCACAATTTGCGGCAGAACGCCTGCGGGAATTGACTTTCGGGCGGATTTATATCAATAAGCCGCCACGTCGATGGATAGATGGCGCTTGACGTCTTCGTTCCAGGCGAAACGCTCCTTGCAAAATGCTTGCAAATTCAAGAAGGGCCGCACACCGCGGTGTTAAAATAAATGTCTACGAAGCGTACCTACCAACCCTCCAAGCTTGTTCGCAAGCGTCGTCATGGCTTCCGTTCCCGCATGGCAACTGCCGGCGGCCAGAAGGTTCTCGCAGCTCGCCGCAACCGCGGCCGCAAGCGTCTTTCGGCCTGACAAGCGGTCCCGCCCGATGGAAACGCACGGGCAGGACGCCTCAATTCAAATCAAAAAGCCTGCGGGGCGGCTGAAAAGCCGGCCCCAGTTTTTGTGTGTCCGCGAGGGCGAGCGCCGGAAAGGTCCGTTCTTCATCGTTGAAGTACTCGACCGGCAAGCACCCGATGAGCCGCCGCGCGTGGGCTTCACGGTGACGACCCGCCAGGGCAACGCCGTCGAACGCAACCGCATGCGCCGCAGGCTGAAAGAGGTTGTGCGGCTTACCGCGCAGTTTGCAATGAAGCCCGGACACGACTATGTGATCGTCGCGCATCGGGACATGCTTTCCGCTCCCTTCGAGCGGCTGACCCAGGCCCTGTCGGCGCGCATTGCCGGCACTGACATCAAGAAGCGGCCGCGACCGGCCAGCTCGGGAAAATCTGATGGAAAATAACCGCAACTATATCGTCGCGATCGCGCTTTCGGTCCTGATCCTGTTCGGCTGGCAGTATTTCTACATGGGCCCGCGCATGGAAGCCCAGCGCCAGGCCGATATCGCCAAGCAGAACGCCCAGGATGTCGCCGCCCAGCCGGCCGCCAGCACGAACGCAGCAGCACCTGCTGCCACGACCAGCGGCGCAGTGCCGCCGGCCGGCACGACCGCCGGTGCCGTCAGCCGCGATGCAGCGCTTGCCTCGAGCGGCCGCGTCGCCATCGACACGCCTGACATGTCCGGATCGATCAACCTCCGCGGCGCACGCTTCGACGACCTGAAGCTGAAAAAGTATCGCGAGACGGTCGCCAAGGATAGCCCGAACATCACGCTGCTGAACCCGGCCGAAACGGCTGACGGCTACTTCATCGAACTTGGCTATATCGGCGGAACCGCACTGCCAGGCCCGGCCACCGAATGGAAAGCCGATGCCAATGCCAAGCTGACGCCGACGACGCCCGTCACGCTCACCTATCAGAGCCCGGACGGACTGACCTTTGCCCGCACGATCTCGGTCGATCAGAACTACATGTTCACGATTTCCGACAAGGTGACGAATAGCGGCCAGCAGGCATCGACCATCGCCGGCTACGGCCGCGTGACGCGCTACAAGGAGCCGCTGGAGCCCACGACCTATGTTCTGCATGAAGGCTTTATCGGCTGGCTCGGCTCCAATGGTCTGATCGAGGAAAAGTACAAGGCCGCCAAGGACAAGCCGCTGGCCTACGACAAGACCTCCACCGGCTGGCTCGGCATGACCGACAAGTACTGGGCAACGACGATCATTCCGCCGCAGTCGATCGAATACGTGCCCCACTTCACCCATTTCGAAGACGGCACGCCGCGCTTCCAGGCCGATTTCAAGAGCGTCGACATTGCGCTTGCTCCCGGTGAGACGAAGGAACTCAAGAACCTCGTCTTCGCGGGTGCCAAGGAAGTGCCGGTGGTCGATGGCTATGCCAAGGACGATTCGTGGTTCGGCAAGCTGACCAACGGTCTCATCGGAACCAAGACGGTCGAAAAGGGCTATGACGTCCCGCGCTTCGACCTCCTGATCGACTGGGGCTGGTTCTACTTCTTCACCAAGCCGATGTTCGCGCTGATGGACTTCTTCTTCCGCTATTTCGGCAATTTCGGCCTGGCGATCCTGGCAACGACCATCGTCATCAAGGCGCTCTTCTTCCCGCTGGCTTCGAAGCAATATGCCTCGATGGCCAATATGAAGAAGATCCAGCCGAAGATGGAAGAGCTGAAGGCAAAGCATGGCGACGACCGCATGGCGCTCCAGCAGGCAACCATGCAGCTCTACAAAGAAGAGAAGATCAATCCGGTCGCCGGTTGCTGGCCCGTACTCCTGCAGATCCCGGTCTTCTTCTCGCTCTACAAGGTGATCTACGTCACGATCGAAATGCGGCAGGCGCCGTTCTTCGGCTGGATCAAGGATCTCTCCGCGCCGGACCCGACCTCGATCGTCAACCTCTTCGGTCTTCTGCCGTTCGAGGCGCCAACTATCGTGCATCTCGGCGTCTGGCCGCTGATCATGGGCATTACCATGTTCCTGCAGATGCGCATGAACCCGACGCCGCCGGACCCGGCGCAGGCGATGATCTTCACCTGGATGCCCGTCGTCTTCACCTTCATGCTGGCCTCCTTCCCGGCCGGTCTGGTGATCTACTGGGCCTGGAACAACTCGCTGTCTATCCTGCAGCAGTCGATCATCATGAAGCGCCATGGCGTCAAGATCGAGCTGTTCGACAATCTGAAGGGGCTGTTCAAGAAACGAACGAAAGCCTGACGGCCACGGCCGACGGACCATTTGAGACCCCGGTGTCACCATGGCGCCGGGGTTTTTCTTATGGTCCACGTTGCTTCATCCAGATCAGGCGAATGGGCCCTGGCGGGGCGGCAGCGGCGGCACGTCGAATGCCCTGGGCGGCAAACCCTTTGCGGCACGCTCCGCCATCACCGTATAGGCAGCCTCAAGGTGGCGGGTGAAGCGCTCGGTGTCGAAGAGCGGCAGGCGCAGGCGGTTCTGCTCGATCCTTGCCTTCAGCGCGCGGCGGCGCAGCGGGCTGCGAGCCATCGCCACCGCCATGTCGACGAAGGCCTGCTCGTCGCGAGCAACAAGCTCGCCGAGACCAATGGCTGTGAGGAGGCTTTCCGATACGCGCGACGCGAAATTGGTTCCCTTGAGCGCCACCACCGGCACGCCGACCCAGAGGCAGTCGGAGGTCGTCGTGTGCCCGCTATAGGGAAACGTATCGAGGGCAATATCGACGCAGGCCATGCGTGCCAGATGATAGGCATAGTCGGCGCGCGGCATGTAGATCACACGCGACGGATCGATGCCCAAACCCTGCATATGGCGGACGAAATTCTCCCGCGCCGGGCCGGGCTGGCAGAGCACCCAGAGAACCGAATCCGGCACGGCCTCCAGCACTCTCGCCCAGAGAGCCGCGACATCGGCCGTGATTTTGGCGGGCTTGTTGAAGGAACCGAAGACGACCTTGTCTTCCGGCAAGCCTAAAGAAGCGCGCGGGCTGGGCACCGGGTGCGGCCGCCTTTTCCAGTCGTTGCACTGATAGGTTTCCGGAAGCCGGCAGAATAGCTCGTGATAATACGGCTCGGACCCATCCGGCAGCACGATCGGATCGCCGATGATGTAATCGCAGTCGATACCGTAACATGTGCCCGGAAAACCCAGCCATGCCACCTGCACCGGGGCAAGCCCGCGGTTGACGAGATCGACGCGGGCGCCGCGCGTGTGGCCTTTCATGTCGACAAGAATATCGATGCCGCGGGCACGGATCAGGTCTGCCGCCGCCCCGTCGTCCAGATCGCGGATATCGACGAGATTGGGGTAGCGCCGGCGGAATTCGAGATCGGTCTCCGCGAGATCGGAATCGGTGTAGCAGAAGAGCGTGACGTCGAACCGATCCGGATCATGGGCCTCCAGCACACCCTGAAACAGGATCATCGTGGGATGCTGGTCCGAAACGTCATTGGTGAGGTAGCCGATGCGGATCTTCTCGCCGAAGCGATGCGGACGAGCGCGGCGGGCGGCACGGGCTTCCGCGGTGAAGGGCCGGCCGGCCGGCATATGACGAACAAGCCCGTTGAGGTGCTCGTCGCCGCACCACATCAGATGGAACAGCGGGTCCTCATGGTCGAAGGCCCAGGCCTCACCCCTCAGCATGGCCTGATGGACAGTGCCATCAAGGCGGGCGAGTTCTGCGAGTGCGAGGCGCGGGCGCAGAATCTTGCGCAGTGTGGACAGAGCCTCGGGGGCCATGGGTCCCAGCGCCTGCACACGACGCAGCAAGGCAAGCGCCCTGGTGTCGTCGAAAAGCTGGGCACGGATGCGGGCGGCCAGCGTGAAGAGAAGCTGCGCCTGCTCGGGCATCAGTTCGGCGGCAAGTTCGTAGAAATGGGCGGCCTCGGGCATATGGCCGAGGCGGGAATAGGATTGGGCGGCCGCCAGAAGCACGGGCGCAGGCGGATTGCCCTCGGTCAGCAGGAGTGCGGCGCGCGTCAGGCAGAGACGCCAGTCGCCTGCGCTGAATGCCTGCAAGACTGCATCGACCTGATCTTCCGTGCTCATCTGTTCCATCCGCTGTCATCGACTTGTAGAAACAGCGGCTTGCGTGAGCCTGAAACCGGCCCGGCGCAAGCCGCGCCGGGCCGGTTTCAAAGATTAGCCTATTCAAGCAGCCAAAAAGGCGTCCTTGGTGGCTTCGAAGAAGGCCTTCAGCGTGATCGGGGCCTTGCCGGTCAGCTTCTCGATGTCGCCCGTCACCGTTGCCAGCTTGCCGGCGCGGGTGTTGGTGTCGAAGGAGAGATAGGTCGGCGCCACGAATTCCGGCACGCCGGCGGCGATCATGCCCTGCAGCAGGCCTTCATCCGGAACATGCACGACCTGGATCGGCTTGCCGATGATCTGGGATGCAAGAGCTGCAATCTCGTCATTCGACAGCGCCTCGACGCCGGTCAGCGTGTAGGTGTTGCTGGACGTGTCGGAGGAAGCGAGCACGGCTGCGGCGGTGCGGGCGAGATCTTCGCGCGTCACATAAGCCGTCTTGCCCTGACCGGCGGCAGTGAACCACTGGCCGGACTTCAGCGCGTTCGGGATCGAGGCGAACAGGTTTTCCATGTACCAGCTGTTGCGCAGGATCGTGTAGCCGAGCCCCGAAGCCTTGATCGCCTTTTCGGTGCCGAGATGGTCGGGCGCGAAGGTGACCAGCGATTCGTCCGGCAGCGGCATGGACGTGTAGATGATATGACCAACGCCGGCGGCCTTGGCGGCGGCCACGGCAGCCGAATGCTGGCGCAGGCGGCGGTCGGTGCCGTCGAGCGAATCGGTCGAAACGATCAGGAGGCGGTTGACGCCGGCGAAGGCCTTTTCCAGTGAGGCTGCGTCGTCGAAGTCGGCGGCAACGGTCTTCACGCCCTTGGCGGCAATATCGGCGAGCTTCGACGTGTCGCGGCTGGCGGCGATGATGGAACCGGGCGCAACACCCTGAGTTTCGAGGAGGTGCTTGATGACGAGGCGGCCGAACTGGCCGGAAGCGCCGGTAACGAGAAGCGTGTCGGACATGGTTTCATCCTTTCAATTGCTGATGAGCAAAATCGTGTTGCCAGGGGTGTTCTACCCCGGGAAGATGACAATGCATGCACAAACGCACTATTGTCTCTTTCAGTAACCAGGGCTACAATCTGCGTGTAAGTCTGTAAAGTAGGCATTGTTTGGGCCCCTAGGCACAGAAAGGTAACCACCCATGAGCGACGTGCAAGCGCGGACGGTGGGCGACATCCGGTCGCGCTATGAAAGTTTCGATGCAGGCAACTGCCCGGTTCGCGATGTTCTGGGCCAGCTGGGCGACAAGTGGAGTACCCTGATCATCGGGCTTCTCGGCGAGAGGACCCATCGATTCGGTGAGCTTCGACGCTCGATCCCCGACATCTCGCAGCGCATGCTGACGCAGACGCTGAAGGATCTGCAGCGCGACGGACTGGTTGACCGTACCGTGTTTGCGACCGTTCCGCCGAGCGTCGAATACAAGTTGACGCCGCTCGGCAGGTCGCTGCTGAGCCCGCTTGGCATACTGATCGAATGGGCCGAAATGCATCACGGCGCAATCCGGCTGGCGCGTCAGGCCTACGAGTCCGGCGAAGGTTGAGGATCAGCCGAATTTGCCATTCAATCGATATAAATCGATTGACACAGGCGCCGCATTGTTGGGAATAAGGTCTCAAAGAGCGCCGGGCTGATGCTGGCGCGACGGCCGGTTTCAACCGGCGACAGACGGGAGATGAACATGACATCCAAGCTGGAACAATTGCGCGCAATGACCACGGTTGTTGCCGACACGGGCGACATCGAAGCCGTGGCACGGCTAAAGCCGGTCGATTGCACGACCAATCCGTCGATCGTCCTCAAGGCGCTCGGCACGGACATGTTCAAGGACGTGTTTGCCGAAGCCATCGCCTGGGGCAAGGCCTCCAGCCTGTCGCATGACGAAGCGGTTGCTGCCGTTTCGGATCGTCTCGCAGTGTCTGTCGGCGCGGAGCTCACCAAGCTGGTGCCCGGTCGCGTCTCGACCGAAGTGAATGCCGACCTTTCCTTCGACATCGAAGGCTCGATCGCCAAGGCGCGCGAAATCATCGCCGACTACAAGGCGCGTGGCATCGAGAAGGATCGCATCCTGATCAAGCTCGCCTCGACCTGGGAAGGCATCCGCGCTGCGGAAGTGCTGGAAAAGGAAGGCATCAACTGCAATCTCACGCTTCTCTTCTCCATGGCCCAGGCGATTGCCTGCGCTGATGCAGGCGTCTTCCTCATCTCGCCCTTCGTCGGCCGCATCCTCGACTGGTACAAGAAGTCGACGGGTCAGGACTACACGTCCGAGACCGATCCGGGCGTCGTGTCCGTCCGCGCGATCTACAACTACTACAAGGCCCACGGCATCAAGACCGTCGTCATGGGCGCATCCTTCCGCAATATCGGCGAAATCGAAGCGCTGGCCGGCTGCGACCGTCTCACGATCTCGCCCCAGCTGATGGACGAGCTGGACGCCGACAAGGGCACGCTGACGCGCGTTCTGTCGGAAGACAAGATCACATCGGTCGAGAAGATCGCGATGGACGAGAAGACCTTCCGCTGGATGATGAATGAGGACGCGATGGCGACCGAAAAGCTGTCGGAAGGCATCCGCGCATTCGCCAAGGACCTCGGCAAGCTGCGCGAGATCGTTGCCAAGGCGATGGCCTGATCAAGGATCGGCGCTCCTGGATCATTTCATCGTTTCATAGAAACGCTGAAGCGACCTATCTCCTTGTTTTTGCGCAACTTCAGACGCGAAACCGGTTTCCGCTTTCGCTGAAATTGCTCCAGATGAGAAGCGAGCCGCCTTCGGGCGGCTCTTTCGTTTTGGCGTTGCGCCCGGCGCCTCGCAGTCCGCCTACAAGGCCAAGTCCAAAAGTCCCGGCAAGGCATTCGCGGCCATTTCGGCGCGGATGGTCGCGATGATCCTGTCGGCAGGCTGCGGCCTGCTCCAAAGGTAACCCTGTCCGGTATCGCAACCGAGCGTCTTCAGGCGCTCAGCGACTTCTTCCGTCTCGATGCCTTCCGCCACGGTCTTGAGGCCCAGCCCCTGCGCCATGGAGATGATGGCCCGGCAGAGCACCGCGTTCTTGTCGTTCCGCTCCAGATCGCGCACGAAGGCCTGATCGATCTTCAATGTGGTGATGGGGAAACGGGCCAGATAACTGAGCGACGAATAGCCCGTGCCGAAATCGTCAATGGTCAGCGACACGTCGAGGCCGACGATGGCGTGAAGGGTTTCGCTGATATTGCTGTCGTCGCCCAGCAGCAGACTTTCGGTGATTTCCAGTTCGAGCCACTGCCCCTTGCACCCCGTCTCCTCCAGGCAGGCGCCGAGCGTGCCGAGAAAGCCACCGAAGAGCAATTGCCGCGCCGATACGTTGACCGAAACGGCGATCGGTTCTGCACGTCCGGCATTGACGGCGACGGCGAAGCGGCAGGAATCCAGGAGTACACGTCGACCGATCTCGATAATCTGTCCGGTTTCTTCCGAAATCGGAATGAAAGCGCCGGGCGAAACGAAGGATCCGTCCTGCCGGATCCAGCGGCACAGGGCTTCGGCACCATTGATTGCACCCGTCCTGAGATCGACCTTGGCCTGAAAGAAAGCCTGGAACTCATTGTTCCGCAGACCGTCGTTGATCTGGTTTTCAAGCTCGAAGCGGCGCTGCGCCTCGGTTGCCATGCGGTTGTCATAGACGGTGGTGCGGGCGCGTCCGGCTGCCTTTGCGGCATAAAGAGCCATGTCGGCAAAGCGGAAGAGCGCGTACTGATCGAAGGTTTCGCCCACCCCGAAGGCAACACCAATGCTGGTCGTGATGGCGATGCGGTCGATGCCGACATCGATCGGCGACTGCAGGGCATCATGGATGCGTTGCGCCAGCTTCTCCGCATCGGCGGCCTCGGCAACAGCCGGCATGACAACGGCGAATTCGTCGCCTCCGAGTCGGCAGACATGGCCTTCCTTGCCGACGGCCCCGATCAGAAGTCGGCCAAACTGGAAGATCAACTCGTCGCCTACCGCGTGGCCGAGTGTGTCGTTGATGTATTTAAAGCGGTCGATGTCGAGAAGCAGCAGGGCGCTGATCGAACCGCACATGTAAGCGTCGTCGAGAACGGTCTGCAGAAGGCTCTGGAACGAGCGTCGGTTATGCAGACCGGTCAGGCTGTCGCGGAAGGCCAGCGCCTGCATTTCGGCCTCGCTCTGCGCGAGACGCTTTTCCATCTCCTTGCGCTCGGTCACATCGCGGCCGATGGCAAGAACCGACTCAACGACACTATCCTGCCCGAATTCAGGAAAGAGGCGGATTTCGTGGGTGTAGACGAGGCCGGTCCCGTCCGTGAGGTCGAGTTCGATCGTGCAGGCCTCGCCGGTCTCGAAGACACTACCGATCGATCGCATCATCTCCATCGTGGCCGGCCCATTGGTCACCCCACTGAGGTCCCGGGTCAGCGCATCCTCGAGCGGTGGCAGGTTTGCGCTTTCGAAGAATTCGCGCATGGGGCGGTTCATATTGAGCAGCTGGCCGTCACGGGCCACACGAATGAGGCTGTCGGGCAAATTGTCGGCCAGCGTCCGATAGGCGTTTTCACGCTGACCCAGTTCATTGACGAGCCTGCGCCATTGCGTCGTCTCCCGAGCCGTGCCGAGGATGGCGATCGGCTTGCCTTCGTCGTCCCGCAGGGCAAGCTTGCGCACGTCGAAGAACCGGGTTTCACCATCGGGACCCTGCACCGCATGTTCGAACGTCACGATATCGTTCGTGACCAGCGCCTGGCGATCGGTGCTGTCGTGAATCGGCGCGCGTTTACCCTGATCGGTCTCGCTGGCGGTCTTTCCGACAAGCTGAGCGCTTGGCACGTTGTTGAAACGGTCGAACATTTCATTGCAAAGAACGTAGCGACCGTCTTCGTCCTTCAGCCATACCATATCGGGAAACAGCTGGACGGTTGCGCTGAGGATCGCTTCAGCCTTGCGCTGGGCACCCAGGCGCTCAGTCTCGGTGCAATCACGCGCATAGCCCGCAAGGAATACGCCTTCGGCGGTTTCTGTCACTTCACCGCGAATCTCGATGTTGAGAATGGTTTCGCCCAGAACAACTTCCAGAAACTCCGTCACCGGGCCACGGCGGCGAAAGATGTCACGCATCCTGTCGAGGAAAAGCCGGCGCCGGCGTGGCGTCATCATGGCAAGAGCCGCCTGGTAAAGCGTCTGCGTAGCGGCAGGATCGTCAAACACCAGAGGACCAAGAGCACCCTGAGCTTCGTCAAGCGCATACGTATCCTCGGCCTCCTTCCGAAGTACGAAAATTACGCCCTCAAGATATCGCGCTGCCTCCGGCAATCGCGTTACGGTGCCCATGAAATGCCCTCAAATTTACAGGTGCGATAATTCCCTAAAATCTTTAGCAATTCCTAAACCGTGCCCTTTTACCGGAATGCGACTCGCCGGCTTCAATCTACACCAGAAATCGCAAGGGGTATCGGGAGCCGGTTTTGCTTGACATTTCCGGTCAAAACATCAATTCCCGCCTGACATGCCGTTACCGCTGGAGAGAAACATGGAAACGCAAGCACCTGCTGGAGATGCCGTTCTCTTTGGCAAGCCGTGGGTTTTCATCCGCGGCGTACCGGCGCTGAAATTCCTGCCGCCTGAAGGTCCGCCGGAGATTGCCTTTGCCGGGCGCTCCAATGTCGGGAAGTCATCGCTGATCAACGCTCTGACGGGCGTCAAGGGGCTGGCGCGCACCTCCAATACGCCCGGCCGCACGCAGGAACTCAATTACTTCGTACCCGATGGCTACTCGGGCGAGGATGGCGATCTGCCGCCGGCGGCGATGGTGGACATGCCGGGCTATGGTTATGCGCAGGCACCGAAGGAAACGGTCGACAACTGGACGAAGCTGATCTTCGATTATCTGCGCGGCCGCGCCACACTGAAGCGGGTCTATGTACTGATCGACAGCCGCCACGGCATCAAGAAGAATGACGAGGAAGTTCTCGACCTGCTCGACAAGGCGGCCGTCTCCTATCAGGTCGTGCTGACCAAGAGCGACAAGATCAAGCCGCCTGCGGTCACGAAGCTTCTGGCCGACACGGCCGAGAAGATCAAGAAGCGCCCCGCAGCCTATCCCTTCGTTCTCTCCACCTCTTCCGAAAAGGGCGACGGGATGATCGAACTGCGCGATGCGATCGTGACGGCGTTGCGCACCTGAAGCAATAAAGTTCCATCGCATTCAATGCAAACAAAGAGCCCACCGCAAGCGGATTGCGGCGGGCTCGATTGTGTCAGTTCAGCTGACCGGGATTACTTCGGCAGAAGGACGTGGTCGATGACGTGGATCACGCCGTTCGACTGCTTGACGTCAGCGATCGTCACCTTGGCGACGCCGCCCTTTTCGTCGGTGATGGTGATCTTGCCGCCCTTGGCCTTGGCCTTCAGGATGCAGCCGCCGACTGTCTTGATGTCATGTGTGCCGCCGTCGTCCTTGATCATCGTGGCGAGCGCCGAGGACATGACGTCAGCCGCCACGACATGGCAGGTCAGGATCTTGGTCAGCTTGTCCTTGTTTTCCGGCTTCACGAGCGTTTCAACCGTGCCCTTCGGCAGCTTTGCGAAGGCTTCATTGGTCGGCGCGAACACGGTGAACGGGCCCTTGCCCGAGAGAGTATCGACGAGACCGGCAGCCTTGACGGCAGCCACGAGCGTGGTGTGATCCTTCGAATTGACGGCGTTCTCGACGATGTTCTTTTCGGGATACATCGGCGCTCCGCCGACCATCGGATTGGCGGCAAGTGCAACGGCCGGAATGGCGGCGATGCTGGTCACGGTAAGAATACGGATCAGTTTCTGCAACATTGTCGACTCCTGTTTAAAGCGGACCCAAAGTCCTGCGTTTCAATTTTCTTCCTCCCCCACCGCAATTTCACAATTTTGCCAAATTGAACAAAATCGGACGCAGTACTTTCTAGTAATACAGAGCGCCTCCGCTTACGACATCTGTCGCAAGCGCTTTCTGCATTGGGGTTACGGGAGCTTCTACGCAGAGACCGCGCAACAAGTTTCAAAATTATTCGAAATAAATTTTTCTATTGAAACTGATCCACCGCGCCACCTTATCGTAACGCGGCTCTTTTGGAGCTTTTGAAGGGCCTAAGCGCCGATCTTGCCACTGGCGACCACCGGGCCGGTTGGCTTGCCGGTCGGGGAACCGCCGAAGGGCTCGAGCGAGACAGCGAGCGTGACCCCGTCCTTGAGACGGCCGCGCATGTCGGGCGGAATGACGATTGAACCATCGCCGGTCTCGGGGAAAACACCGAGCGGCACGGGCGCGCTATCGCCCTCGATCAGCCAGAGTTCGAGCGAGTTCGATTTTCCAGCACCCGCGGCCACGGGCGTGACCTTCAGTTGTCCGCTCTGGCGATCGAACAGGGTCACGAGGCTGATGGAAGAGGTTCCGGAGCCGAGCGTGGCCACCACGGGCGCGTTGGCGGCCGGCTTGCGGAACACTCCTTCCGCGCTGGCCGCAAAGAAGATGGCGGCGGAGAGTGTGACCAGTGTCAGCCCGCGCCAGAAAGCGAGCGACTGCCAGATCAGCCCCTTCGATTGATCGGCCACACCCTTGCTGAACAGTTTGGCCTCAACGGACCCATAAAGCCAGGACGGAGGTGCCTCGGCGGCATATTCCGTGTTGAAGGTCGCCAGGTTCTCCTGCCAGCGCGCCACGATTGCCTGGAAGGCCTTGTCCTGGCGCAGACGATGTTCAACGCGCAGCCGGTCCGGCAACGGCAGGACGCCGAGGACATACTCGCCCGCCAGCACTTCGTCGCGGCTGCGGTCGCTCCTCTTGTTTTCCGGCGTCGTCATCGGTCCATGCACTCTCTCAGTTTGATCAGGCTGCGGCGCAGCCAGGTTCGCATCGTGTTCAGCGGAACCCCGTGCATGCCGGCCAGTTCCAGATAGCTCATGCCCTCGACATAGGCGCTGCGGACGGCTGCCGCGCGATCCTCTTCGAGTTCACGCATGCAATCGTCGATCCGCCTGCCTTCCGAACTCAGCACAGCGGTCTCTTCCGGTCCTGCCTGCGGATCGGCAATCTCGCCGGCCTCGTCCAGTTCGACGGCCGCCTGGCGCCTGCGCCTCAGCATATCCAGCGCATGGTTGCGCGCAATCGCGATCAGCCATGTCATCGGCCGGGCCATGTCGGCACGATAGGCGCCGGCATTGTTCCAGACCTTGATATAGATCTCCTGCAGCGCCTCCTCTGCATCTGCCCTGTCCTGCAACATACGCAGGCAGACACCGAATAGTTTCCGGCTGGTTTGCTGATAGAGCGCCGCAAAGGCTTTTCGATCGCCAAGCGCCACCTGTGCAATCAGCCGGGCGACGTCTGCCTCATCCCTGTCATCGTTCGCCGCCAAGAATACCTCATCCCAAGCCCCCGAGAATATTCCGCTCTGGATTATTCACATCGTCTTCGAAACACACTAAACAATCGCCGACCAATTCCCAAGAGGCCATTTGATGTCCGAAACAGAAAGCGAAATGCAAGCCAGGCTCCTGGCGCAGGCCCTGCCCTTCATGCAGCGCTATGAGCACAAGACCATCGTCGTGAAATATGGCGGCCACGCGATGGGCGATGCCGAACTCGGCAAGGCCTTTGCCGCCGATATCGCGCTGCTCAAGCAATCGGGCGTCAATCCCATCGTCGTGCATGGCGGCGGGCCGCAGATCGGCGCGATGCTGACCAAGATGGGCATCGAGAGCCGCTTTGAGGGGGGCTTGCGGGTCACCGACCAGAAGACGGTCGAGATCGTCGAAATGGTTCTGGCCGGCTCGATCAACAAGGAAATCGTCGCGCTGATCAACCAGACCGGCGAATGGGCGATCGGGCTGTGCGGCAAGGATGGCAACATGGTCTTCGCCGAAAAGGCCAAGAAGACGATGATCGACCCGGACTCCAATATCGAGAAGGTTCTCGATCTTGGTTTTGTCGGCGAAGTGGTCGAAGTCGATCGCACGCTGCTCGATCTGCTGGCGAAGTCCGAGATGATCCCGGTCATCGCGCCGGTCGCACCGGGCCGCGATGGGCATACCTACAATATTAACGCCGACACCTTTGCAGGTGCGATTGCCGGTGCGCTCAACGCCACACGCCTGCTTTTCCTCACCGACGTTCCCGGCGTTCTCGACAAGAACAAGCAGCTGATCAAGGAACTTTCGGTTGCTCAAGCCCGCGCCCTCATCAAGGACGGTACGATTTCCGGCGGCATGATCCCGAAGGTCGAAACCTGCATCGAAGCGATCGAGGCCGGCGTGCAGGGCGTGGTCATCCTCAACGGCAAGACCAGCCATTCCGTCCTGCTCGAACTCTTCAGCGAACAGGGCGCCGGTACGCTGATCGTGCCCTGACACCATTACTGGCTCGGGAATAGCAAAGGCCGCGGATCGCTCCGCGGCCTTTTTCGTTTCTGCTGTCCGAAATACTCAATCGGCCATGACCGGAGCCGCACCCGGCATCTGGATGCGCGGCGGGTTTTTCAGGACGAGGACGCCCAGGATGACAAGGACATAAGCGACGAGGTTATAGAGGACTGCGGTCATCAGCGATGTGCTGTAAGCGGCGACTGGCTGAGCGCCGGCTGCCAGCTGTGCTGTCAGCGCACGGAAGAAGATTTCACTGACGATGGCCACGCCCAGCGCGCCCCCGGCCTGCTGGATCGCCTGAAGCGCGCCGGAGCCCGAACCGGCATCCTTGACCGGCACGCCTGCAAGGATGGTCTGGAACAGCGAGGAGATCGAAATCCCGAGACCGACGCCGGCCGCCAGGAGCGGCGCGACGAAAACCCCATAGTGAAGGCTGCCTTCGAGGCTGCCGACAATCATGCGCAGCGCGAAGATGCCGACGAACATCAGGGCAACGCCGGCCGCGATGCGCTGGCGCTGCCAGCGGAAGCCGAGACGGCCGGAAATGGCGGAAGCCACCAGAACGCCCACCGAGAACGGCAGGGTGGTCAGCCCCGACCAGAGCGGCGCCAGCCCATAACCAGACTGCAGATAGAGCGCGAAGATCAGGAAGAAGGGCGGCATGGCCGAGAAGAAGATCAGCGACATGAACGCGCCGATCATGAAGTTGCGGTTCCGCATCAGGTCGACGGGCAGAAGCTGCGGCGCGCCTGTGCGGCTCTGGCGACGCTCCCACAGGACGAAGACGACGAAGAGCACGGCGGCGGCGCCGAGCATGGCGAAACACCATGTGGCCCAGTGATAGTTGCGGCCCTCGATCAGCGGGAAGACAAGCAGGAACATGGCGGCAGAGACTATCAGAATACCGCCGAAGTCGTTTTTCATGCCGGGGTTACCGGGGATTTTCGGAATGAACTTTGCGCCCAGAATCAGTGCCAGAATGCCGATGGGCACGTTCATGAGAAAGATCGGGCGCCAGGCGAGGCCGCCGAGGTCGGCGCCGATGATGAGGCCGCCGAGCACCGGCCCGATGACCGATGCGAGGCCCGCCGTCAGGCCGAAGAGCGAGAAGGCCGTGGCGCGCTCATGCGGGGGAAAGATCGTCTGGGCTATGGAAAGCACCTGCGGGGTCATGACCGCGCCGCCCATGCCCTGCAGGAGCCGTGCGATGACCAGGAATTCGATGTTCGGCGCGAGACCGCACATGATCGACGCCGCGGTGAAGCAGCCGACGCCGATCAGGAACATCTGTTTCTTGCCGACGATGTCGCCATAGCGGCCGAAGGGGAGCAGGCCGAGCGCGAAGGTGAGGATGAAGCCCGCCACGACCCATTCGATGTCGGAGGAGCTCGCCCCCATGTCATGCTGCAGCGTCGGCAGCGAGACATTGACGATGGTGACGTCGAGCAGGTTCATGAAGCTCGCCATCAGAATGATGGCCATCGCCGACCAGCGCTTTTCATAGGTCGGATAGGGCTGATGGTCGTTCGGGGGCGCGGATGTCATGGGGGTCTCTCAGATCGGTGCAGCAGTGAAGGAGCGGATAAGTTCTTCGGCAACGCTGTCAAAAAGTGACAGCAGGTGGCGAGGCTTGTATTGAAAGGAAACGAGCGCGCCGATGACGATATGCGCGCCGGCCTCCGGGTCGAGGGTTGAACGGAACTGACCCGCCGCGCGGCCTTCCTCCAGGATGGTCACGAAGCGGCGATGCCAGTTGATACGCATGGCGCGCACCTTCGGTTCCAACAGCGGGTCTAAACGCGCGCGCTTTCCGATTTCCTCGATCAGCGGCAGCAGATCGGGCTTGTGAACCAGCAAGCTCTTGTATTCCGCAATTTCCAGCTTGAGCCGGCCCAGCGGGTCGAGCGCAATCTGGTTCACGCGCTGGCCCTGTTCGATGAATTCCTCCTGGAGGGTGTCCATGACGAGGCCCAGAAGGGCTTCCTTGCTCGGTACGTGATAGTGGAGCGTCGCGATATTGATCCCGACACGCGCGGCCACATCGCGAGTGCGCAGGCCATCGATTCCCTTCTCGACGATGAGCGCCCGCACCGCCGCCGCAATCTCGCGGCGTCGCGTGTCTGTGCTCACATATTTTGGGCTTTGTTCCGTCATCAATCAATCAATTGATTGATTCCGAATTTAAAGTCAAACGAAGTTTTTGCGACCAACGACGCTTTTCCGCTTGATCTGGAGTGCGCTCCAGAAATTATCAAAGGCGGGTCTCAACGTTGAAAGGCGGGAAACAGCCATGAAGATCGGCGAATTGTCGGAACGCACCGGGCTCAGCATCGATACGATCCGCTATTACGAGAAGATCGGCCTGATCACGCCACCTTGGCGCAATGCCGGCGGCACGCGGGTCTACGATCCCGATATTCTGGTCTGGATCGACTTCCTGAAGGCGTTGAAGGCGACGGGGATGCCGCTGTCCGACATGCAGGCCTATGCCGGCATGCGGGCACGCGGCAATGCCACCGCCGCGCCACGAAGTCTCATGCTGGAGAAGCAGCGCGAGATTGTCAAAGCGCGGATCGCGGAGCTGACGGATTGCCTCAAGCTCCTCGACTACAAGATCGCCAATTACCACGACATCGAACGCGCCCATGACCTTGCCGATGAGACCAAGGCCACGCGCACCGGCCGAAGGAGCCAGACACGATGACCGAGACCCATGCCACCAAGACCCACGCGAGCCCGACCCCGCTTGAACGGGGCGAGGCGCTGAGCCAGCGCCTCAACCCGGACCTGCGCGCCGTGCTCGAAGCCCGTTACGATGGCCTCGTTCCGGGCTTTACCGACACGCTGATCGAATTCGCCTATGGCCGGCTCTATGCCCGCGAAGGCCTCGATCTGAAGACCCGCCAGATCGCGACCGTGGCCGCACTCACTGCGCTCGGCGGGCAGACCGGCCCGCAGCTGAAGATCAATATCGACCACGCGCTGGCTGCGGGAGCCTCGGAGACCGAGATCACGGAGGTGATCTTCCAGATGGCCGTCTATGGCGGCATGCCGGCGGCGATCAACGGGCTGAATGCCGCAATGGAGGTGTTTGCGGCGCGGGCGGCGTGATCGCGGAGCGGTTGCGGCCGGTCACGGTCATGACGAAGGCGGGCCGGAGAAGAATCCCATTTTCTTCCCGCCCCGCCTCTGTCATAAGGCTCGCATGACCGCGACACTCCCCAGACCTTCCCTGCCGAGCCCTGCCGATTTCGCCCATGTGCGCGAATGGGTGTTCGATCTCGACAACACGCTTTATCCGCACCGGATCAATCTCTTCGCGCAGATCGACCGCAACATGACGGCGTTTGTTGCCAATCTGCTCGGCATGGATCCGGTGGAGGCGAAGACGCTGCAGAAGCGCTATTATCACGATCACGGCACCACGCTGAAAGGCCTGATGCTGCATCACAACGCCGATCCGAGCGCCTTTCTGGAAGCCGCACATGCGATCGATTATTCCGGCATTCCGGCCGATCCGGAGCTCGGTGACCTCCTGAAGGCGCTGCCGGGGCGCAGGTTCATCCTGACGAATGGGACCGTGGCGCATGCCGAGGACACGGCCCGGGCGCTTGGCATTCTCGATCATTTCGACGACATTTTCGACATCGTGGCGGCCGATTACGTGCCGAAGCCGGCGGGCGAGACCTATGACAAGTTCATGGCCATGCATCGCATCGACACGCGCCGCGCCGCCATGTTCGAGGACCTGCCGCGCAATCTCCTCGTGCCGCATGCTCTGGGCATGAAGACGGTGCTGCTCGTGCCGGAAGTCTTCGAGACGGGCTTCGTCGAAGCCTGGGAGAAGGCGGGCGAGGACGACACCCATATCGGCTACATGACGCACGACCTCAAGGGTTTCCTCAAGGCGCTTTTGTAGTTTTCACGCCCCGCCGTTGCCGGTCGGGCGGTAGTGGCGCTCGACGATACCCCAGGCCTCCTCCGCCGTTTCAACGAAATTCAGGAGCTTGATGTCGTCCGGCGCGATGGTGCCGAAATCGGCCAGCGCGTCGAAATTGACCATCGTCCGCCAGAACTTCTCGCCGAAGAGGATCAACGGGATCCGATCCATGCGGCCTGTCTGGATGAGCGTCAGCGTCTCGAACAGTTCGTCCATCGTGCCGAAGCCGCCGGGGAAGACGGCGACGGCCTTGGCGCGCATGATGAAATGCATCTTGCGGATGGCGAAATAGTGGAAGTTGAGGCTGAGTTCCGGCGTCACGTAGGGGTTCGGGGCCTGCTCGTGCGGCAGCACGATGTTGAGGCCGATGCTGGGCGCCTGAACGTCATGCGCCCCGCGATTGCCGGCCTCCATGACGCCAGGCCCGCCGCCGGTGACGACGACGAATTCGCGGTGATCGTAAGTGGCCGAATATTCCGAGCAGAGACGGGCGAACTTCCGCGCCTCATCATAATAGACCGAGGCGGCCTCGAGGTTTTGCCGCTGCGTGTCGTTCTTCGCCGCCCAGGCCGGGCGGCCGGGTTCGGGAATGCGCGCACCGCCGAAGAGGACGACGGTGGAGCGGATGCCGGCCTCGTCGAGGATCATGCCCGCCTTCAGGAGTTCGAGCTGCAGGCGCACGGGGCGCAGCTCGCGCCGGCAAAGAAAGTCGTCGTCGGCATAAGCCAGCCGATAGGAGGGCGAGGCGGATTGGGCGGTGACCGGCACGGCTTCGGTATGCGCGCGGTCCTCCCGGTTGTCGCGCAGCGGCGCCCATTCCTTCTGTTTTGCCTTACCGTTCCTGCTGCCATTCGCCATTGCTGCACTCTCTTCAAGATTGACGGGCAAGCCCCCGTCGCATAGGACTGACGCCCGATATCCCGGACGTCGATCCGGTCGATGATAGACAGCGAAGTTTAAGGAATTTCCCATGCACGCAGCCGATCTTGCCGGGCTCGAAAAGACCATCGAAGCCGCCTTCGACAACCGCGACAGCATCAACACGTCGACCCGCGGCGAAGTGCGCGATGCGGTCGCCGAAGCGCTGAACCTGCTCGACAGTGGCAAGCTCCGCGTCGCCACGCGTGGCGAAGACGGCACATGGACCGTGCATCAGTGGCTGAAGAAGGCCGTGCTCCTCTCCTTCCGTCTCAATCCGATGGAAATCGTCAAGGGCGGTCCGGGCGAATCGAGCTGGTGGGACAAGGTGCCTTCGAAGTTCGACGGCTGGTCGGCGCTGGAATTCGAGAAGTCCGGCTTCCGCGCCGTGCCGAATTGCATCGTGCGCCGCTCGGCCTTCATCGCCCCCGGCGCAATCCTGATGCCCTCCTTCGTCAATCTCGGCGCCTATGTCGGCGAGGGCACAATGGTCGACACCTGGGCGACGGTTGGCTCCTGCGCGCAGATCGGCAAGCATGTGCATCTCTCGGGCGGCGTCGGCATTGGTGGCGTTCTGGAACCGCTTCAGGCCGGTCCGACCATCATCGAGGACAATTGCTTCATCGGAGCCCGTTCGGAAGTCGTCGAAGGCTGCATCGTGCGCGAGGGCTCTGTACTCGGCATGGGCGTCTTCATCGGCAAGTCGACCAAGATCGTGAACCGCGCCACAGGCGAAATCTTCTACGGCGAAGTCCCGCCCTATTCCGTCGTCGTCGCCGGTACGCTGCCCGGCAAGAACTTCCCGAACAACGAGCCCGGCCCCGGCCTCTACTGCGCCGTCATCGTCAAGACGGTGGACGAGCGGACGCGTTCGAAGACGGGCATCAACGAGCTGCTGCGGGATTGATTGCGCGCACTCGCCGGATTTGCCTCTCTTCGCGCGCAGAGCGTGGAAAAAACTCTGGTAAAATCAAACGGGCAGGGCTCTCAGGAGCCTGCCCGTTTGTCGTTTGGCGGCCAAGTGAATGATTAGCGGTTTGCCAAGGTTTCCAGCAATTCGTCCAGCCGTTCGAGCGTTGAAACGAGACCTTCCTTCATGCCCATGTCGATAACCTTCTGAAGGTCTTCCGCCGTCGCATAGGTCACGACCGTCACGACTTTCGTGCGAGCGCCTTCATCGAGGAAAGAGACGTCCCATTCCGCCTGGGGAAGGTTCGAATTGACCGCGCCGGTCTCATCAGAGAAGGCATCCAGAGCCGTATAACTCTCGATCGGACGGATGGTCTTGTAGTCCAGGCGGCCCCAATACTCGGCACCACCCGGATCGACCATGGCGTAATGCCAATGTCCGCCTTCGCGAAAGTCCATCGATTTTGTCTTCGTGGTCAGCGGCTTCGGAGCGAACCAGCGATCGAGCAGTTCGCTTTTTGTATAGCAGTCCCAGACCAGTTGCCGTTTGCCGGGGAATTCCCGTTTCACAGTGAAGGTGTGCTGCTGCATGTCCGCAGCAAAAGTGAATAGCAGATCAGGTTTCATCGGTCGCTCCTTGCAATGTCATCAAGAGGTTATCGAGGTTGGCGTAGCGGCTCTCCCAGATCGCGCGCTGTTCGTCGAACCAGCGCTCGGCAGCGGCCAATCGGTCGGGATTGAGCTGGCATGTCCTGACGCGGCCCGCCTTGGCGGACGTCAGGAGGCCCGCGGTCTCGAGGACGGAGATGTGCTTCAGGAAGGACGGTAGAGCCATGTCGAATGGGGCCGCAAGTTCGCCAATGGCGGCGGGTCCACGGACCAATCGCTGGACGACCGCCCGGCGGGTCGGGTCGGCCAGCGCGTGAAAAACGGGGTCGAGTGAGTGCGTATAGTTATCCATACAGCTAACTATACGCACAAAATTAGTTAGATCAATGGCTAACTATCAAATTTTCTCGAATTCCGGCTTCGTTCAGCCATCCACCTCGGCTGCCACCGGGATTGCCGGTTGCGCGCCGGGCTTCAGGCAGGCGAGCGAACCGGCCTTGGCCGCACGCGCCAGTGCGGCGTCGAAATCGAAGCCGGCGTCGAGGCTGGCGACGAGGTAGCCGCAAAATGTGTCTCCTGCCCCCACCGTATCGACAGGTGTGATCTTCAGGCTGGCAGCATGGTGGACCTTGCCGTCGCGCACGGCGATGACGCCATCGGCACCGAGTGTAACGATGAGGGTCTGGCCGGTTTTCGTCGCAAGCGCCTGCATCGCGGTCAGCCGTTCATCTGCCGAAAGGCCGCTCTTGCCGATCAGCAGTTCGAATTCCGTTTCGTTGGAAATGACAATATCGGCGAGCGCTGAAAGCCGGGCAGCATCCGCCGTCAGCGGGGCCGTGTTGATGACCGTGGTCACGCCCTTGGTCCTGGCCAAGGCCAGCGCCTTTTCGACGGAGGCCGGTGGGATTTCGAGCTGAAGCATCAGATAGCCGCCCTTCTCGGTCGCAGCAACCGCCTTCTCGGCATCATCTTCCGAGACTTCGCCATTGGCGCCCGGAACCACGACGATGACGTTCTCGCCATCGCCGCCGACGAGGATATGGGCAGTGCCGGTCGGTACGGCTGCGGTCTTGGTGAGCGAGAGGTCGGCGCCGCCCTCAGAGAGAAGCGCCAGAGCATCCTTGGCGAAAGCATCACCACCCACGGCCCCAGCCATCTTCACGCTGGCGCCGGCGCGGGTGGCGGCGAGCGCCTGATTGGCACCCTTGCCGCCCGCGGCCGTGGCAAAGGAACGACCGGAAACGGTCTCGCCGGGCTTCGGCAGGCGGTCGGTGGTGGCGATGAGGTCCATGTTGATGGAGCCGAAAACGGTAATCATGCGCGTACTCTTTTATGATGAATGCGCGGCAGATTGCATTTCGGCCTACTCTTCGTCAACCACACGGAGCTTGAGCATGGCGGTGCGGCTTTCGACCGGGCGCGATGCCGTGCCCCGTTCTTCGGCTGCCTGTGCCGGCGAGAGTGTTTCGAATTCCATTTCCTCGATCTTCGCGCCGCGCTTCATCAGCTTGGTGGTGGAGGTGGCGATCAGCTCGACATCCTTCTGCGTCTGGGCGAAATGGGTCTGTAGCTTCTGCACGCGGTCATCGAGACGGCTCATGTCCTCCATCAGGCGAACCACCTCGCCCTGGATCAGATGCGCCTGTTCGCGCATGCGCTGGTCTTTTAGCACCGACTGGATGACCTGGAGCGACAGCATCAGCAGCGATGGCGAGACGATGACGACGCGTGCCTTGTGCGCCTTCTGCACGACGCCTTCGAAATTCTCGTGGATCTCGGCGAAGATCGATTCCGAGGGCACGAACATGAAGGCGATGTCCTGCGTTTCGCCCTTGATCAGGTATTTCTGCGCGATATCGGAAATGTGTTTCTCGAGGTCGCGGCGGAAGTTCTGCGCGGCGAGCTTGGCCGCTTCCGGGGAGCCTGCGTCGCGGATCGCATTGTAGGCCTCAAGCGGGAACTTGGCATCAACAACGAGCGAAGGCTGGCCGTTGGGCATGCGAACGAGACAATCCGGGCGCGATCCGTCGGAAAGAGTCGCCTGGAACTCGTAAGCACCCATGGGCAGGCCATCGGCAATGATCGTCTCCATGCGCGACTGGCCGAAAGCGCCGCGCGTCTGCTTGTTGGAGAGAATTGCCTGAAGCCCGACGACATCCTTGGCGAGCGACTGGATGTTGTTCTGCGCCGTGTCGATGACGGCGAGACGCTCCTGAAGGCGGCGCAGGTTTTCATGCGTTGCCTTGGTCTGCTCGGTCATGGAGTTGCCCAGTCGATGCGACATGCCGTCGAGCCTGTCGCCGATCGCCTTGTTGAGCTCGGCTTGCCGTGTTCCGAAAATCTCCGCCATGGAGGACATGCGGCCCTGCATTTCGGATTGCGCGCGCACAATCTCGGCAAGCCGGGCTTCTGCCGCATGGGCTTGGGCGGCCAGCGCAGCGCTCAGTTCTTCCGCCGCACGGCGGTTTCGCCCCGCGACCATGATAACAGCGAGCAGAACAAAAAGGAGCAACACCGCACCGGCGCCCAGAAGGAGCGCGGGGCTGACGGCAACGCCGGAGACCATAAAGAGCGGGATGAAGAGGGGCGAGGTTTCTGTTTGCATAGACAGACATTAACAGATTCGGATCGATGTTCCACCTCTGTTCTCGTTATTGCCAACCTTTGTAAAGTCTCGTCTGCGCATCGGATGAATATGTGATTGTTGATGTATTTTCAGCCGGTCATGATTTCTGGCACCGTAAATTAGAGGAATGTTAATTGCATTCCCCGAATTGTTTGCTCACTTACTGGGGCTAGGTACGCAAGATGAGCGACAAGAATTCCACTGCCGAACTTCGCGATCGGCTTGCGTTTCTCGGCATGGACGAGGCAGCGTTGTCACGTCTACGCGCCATGGAAGGCGACATTGTCGCTTCGCTCGCTCCCGGACTTGACCGCTTTTACGGGTTGATGAGCAAACATCCGCAGATGGCGGCCTTTTTCCGTGATGCCCGGCATATCGAATTCGCCAAGGGCCGGCAGAAGGAGCATTGGGGCAAGGTGGCCGCGGGCGCCTTCGACGCGTCCTATGTGGAGGGCGTTACCGCCGTTGGGCATGCCCATGCCCGTATCGGGCTGGAGCCACGCTGGTATATTGCCGGCTATGCGCTGCTTCTGGAAAGCATGATCGGCCATGTCGTGAAGGCGCGCTGGCCGTCGCGCTTCAGCAAGGGCGGTGCGGAGCAGATCGGCGCGGAAGTGGCTGTGATGGTCAAGTCGGCGCTGCTCGACATGGACTATGCCATTTCCGTCTACCTCGCCGAACTGGAAAAACGCCGCGCCGAGGCCGAAGCCGAGCGGCGACGGAATGAAGAAGCACAGGATATCGCCATTGCCGCGCTGAACGTTGCGCTGAACGCAATGTCGAGTGGCGACCTCGAATATCGCATGGCGGAAGATGGCGACGGGCTGTTCGGCCGCATGGCGCAGAGCTTCAACACCAGTGCCGAGCGGCTGCGCCAGACGCTGGGCCTTGCGCAGATGATCACCGAGGAGGCCAGCAGCTCCATCGCCGGCATTTCCATATCCGCCGACCAGCTTTCGGAGCGAACCGAACAGCAGGCCGCCGGGATTGAGGAAAGCTCGGCCGCGCTGCACGAACTGACGCAGAGCGTGGCCACCAGCGCCAGCGGCGCGCAATCAGCTGCCCGCGTCGCCTCCGACGCGCTGCATGTGGCGCAGGAATCCGGCCGCGTCGTCGCCGAGGCTGTCTCGGCCATGGGCGAGATCGAGCAATCCTCGCAGAACATTTCCAAGATCATCGGCGTCATCGACGAGATCGCCTTCCAGACCAATCTGCTGGCGCTGAATGCGGGGGTCGAGGCGGCACGTGCCGGCGACGCAGGCCGCGGCTTCGCGGTCGTGGCGCAGGAGGTGCGCGAGCTTGCCCAGCGTTCGGCCTCCGCCGCCAAGGAAATCAAGACCATCATTTCGGCAAGTTCCAACCAGGTGCGCACCGGCGTGGCGCTGGTCAACAGGTCGGGCACTGCGCTGGAGAATATTACCGAGAGGATTTCGGAGCTCAACGGCATCATTTCCGGCATCTCGGTTGCCGCAGCCGAACAGTCGAGCGGTCTGCAGGAAATCAATCAGGCCATCGCCTCGATGGACGGGATCACCCAGAAGAATGCCCATATGGTGGAAAGCACCTCCAACAGCACGCATCAGCTCAGCGAGCTGATCGATCAGCTGGCAAAATCGCTGCACGGGCTGAAGACGCGCGACCCGCAGGAACTGAGCCGCAACGCGCCATCGGCGCTGCGCCGGGCGGGCTGAGGATTTGCAGATGCTCCAGTTGAAAGCCTGTCTTTCATGAGCTAATTGAGGCCCCATGACGATCAAGCCTCTTATCATTCTGCCCGATCCGGTTCTCCGCCAGGTTTCCAAACCGCTGGAGAAGGTGGATTCGCGTGTTCTCAAGCTTGCCGACGACATGCTGGAAACCATGTATGACGCGCCCGGCATCGGCCTTGCGGCCATCCAGGTTGGCGAACCGCTGCGCCTTCTCGTGATCGACGTCGCCAAGGAAGAGGAAGGCCGCAAACCGCAGGTCTTCATCAATCCTCAGATCGTCGCCTCGTCCGACACGCGCTCGACCTATGAAGAGGGCTGCCTGTCCATTCCCGGCTATTACGCCGAAGTGGAACGCCCGGCCGACATCACGGTCAGCTACATCGATCGCGATGGCAAACAGCAGGAGCTCGCCGCCGAAGGCCTGCTCGCCACCTGCCTGCAACACGAGATCGACCATCTCGACGGCGTGCTCTTCATCGACCACATCTCACGCCTGAAGCGCGACATGGTGGTGAAGAAATTCACCAAGGCCAGCAAGACGGGCGGGCTGCCGAAGTTTTGATTTGATAGCCGCCGACGCCGTGATATCATTGATATCAAATCGAGGTGAGCGATGGGCGATATGCTGATCCGGGATGTGCCGGAAAATTTGAAGCGAGATGTGCAGCAATCGGCGCAGCGCGCCGGACGCAGTTTGTCCGACGAGTTGAAGCTACTGATCCGGCGGGGGCTTGCTGCGGAGAAGTTAAAGCCTTTTGACGATGCCGAAGCTGCGTATCTCCGGATGCGGGCGGCGTTCTCGGATTCGCAACTGGATGATTCAGAACATGCGGAACTCATGAAGGCAATTGAGACCGGCCGGAAAGCGGGCTCGGAGCGCCAGCCGCCGGATTTCTCATGATCTTCCTGGATACGAACGTTCTTTCCGACTTCGCACGCAGAAACGGCGATCCCATTGTCAGGGCGTGGTTTCTTCAGCAGAGGCCCGAGGATTTGGTCGTCAGTTCGGTTGTCGTTATGGAAATGGCTTTTGGAGCGGAGCGTATCTGGCTCCGTGATGGCAGCGGTCGTTTTCTTGTCGGGTTAAAAACATTGATTGAAACAGCATTCGCTGGCCGGATCTACGACCTCAATCTGGAAGCGTCACTGCTGGCGGGCAAGCTCCGCGCGCAACGCGAACGAGATGGGCGGCCGCTCCATGTTCAGGATGCGATGATCGCCGCCATTTGCGCGGTGCATGGCGGAACGCTCGCCACGCGGAACATAAAAGACTTCGAAGGGCTTGATTTGTCGCTGGTAAATCCGTTTGAAGAGCGCTGAACTCGAAACTGGACGCCACCCTATGCCGCTTCGCATCATCTTCATGGGCACGCCCGATTTTTCCGTTCCGGTGCTAAACGCGTTGCACGCGGCGGGCCACGAGATCGTGGCGGTCTATTCGCAGCCGCCGCGACCAGCGGGGCGGCGAGGGCTGGAGCTGAAGGCTTCGCCCGTGCATGAGGCGGCTGAGGCGCTGGGGATCGAGGTGCGGACGCCGCTCAATTTCAAGGCCGAGGAAGACCGTGCGGCGTTTATCGCGCTCAATGCCGACGTTGCTGTGGTCGTGGCTTATGGGCTGCTGCTGCCGAAGGCAATTCTCGAGGGGACGCGGCTTGGCTGCTATAATGGTCACGCCTCGCTGCTGCCGCGCTGGCGGGGGGCTGCCCCCATCCAGCGGGCGATCATGGCGGGTGACGCCGAGACCGGCATGATGGTCATGAAGATGGATGTCGGGCTCGATACCGGCCCGGTGGCGCTGACCGCGCGCGTGGCGATCGGCGAGACGATGACGGCGGGGGAGCTGCATGATGCGCTGTCGGAAACCGGCGCGCGCCTGATGGTCGAGGCGATGGGGAAGCTCGAAGCCGGCGACCTGCCGCTGACGCCGCAGCCGGAGGACGGCGTGGTCTACGCCGCCAAGATTTCCAAGGAAGAGACTCACATCGATTTCTCGAAGCCCGCGAAGGATGTGCATAACCACATTCGCGGCCTCTCGCCCTTTCCCGGCGCATGGTTCGAGGCGGAGATCGGCGGCAAGCCGGAGCGGATCAAGGTTCTCGCCTCTGCCGTTGCCGAGGGTTCCGGCGCGGCTGGCACGGTGATCGGCGAGGATGCCATGATTGCCTGCGGCGACGGCGCGGTGCGGCTCGTGCGCCTGCAGAAGGCGGGCGGCAAGCCGTTGGAAGCGGGTGAATTCCTGCGTGGGACGCCGTTGCACGTCGGGCTGAGGCTCGCCTGATGCCACGCTATTTCCTTACGGTCGAATATGACGGCACGCCCTATGTCGGCTGGCAGCGGCAGGACAATGGCAAGTCAGTTCAAGGTGTTATCGAGAAGGCCATTCTGGATGCGACCGGCGAGACGGTGACGCTGGGCGGTGCGGGACGCACGGATTCCGGCGTGCACGGGCTGGGACAGGTGTCGCATTGCGATCTCTCCAAGCCCTGGCGGCCCTATGTGCTGCGCAATGCCCTGAATGCGCATCTGCAGCTTGCCGAAGAGCGCGTCTCGATCCTCGAAGCGGCGGAGGTGGCGGAGACGTACGACTCGCGCTTTTCCGCCACCAAGCGGCATTATCTCTACCGCATCATCAACCGCCCTGCTCCCTTGGCGGTCGAGGCGAACCGGGCGTGGTGGGTGAAGAAGCATCTCGACCACGAGGCGATGCATGAAGCGGCGCAGCGGCTTGTCGGGCATCACGACTTCACCACCTTCCGCTCGGCGCATTGTCAGGCGAAGAACCCGGAACGGACGATGGAATTCCTCGACGTGAAGCGCCACGGCGAGGTGATCGAAATCCGCGCCTCGGCGCAGAGCTTCCTACATAACCAGATCCGCTCCTTCGCCGGCACGCTAAAGCTCGCCGGCGAGGGCAAATGGACGCCGGACGATGTGACGGCGGCGCTGGAGGCGCGCGACCGCACCCGCTGTGGACCGGTGGCTCCGCCGTGGGGGCTTTATTTTCTGAAGGTGGATTATCGGGACGGGCTGGATTTGCGGACGCCGGATTTGCGCTGACGGCCGCTCTCCCTCCCCCTTGTGGGGAGGGTTGGGGAGGGGTCTTCATTGCTTGCTCAGCGCTCGCGGCAAAGTCCCCCTCTGGCTGCCGCCATCTCCCCCACAAGGGGGGAGACGGATGGAGCGCCGCTCTGCCCCTACAGCGAAACCCCGAGAAAATCATTCAGCCATACCGACGCCAGCATCGACGGGATGACCGACGCAGCCGTCAGCACGGCCGCCTCGCTCCAGTTCCGTTTCGCCAGCATATAGAACACCGCGAATTGCGCGGCGACGATGGCGATGAGCTGCATTTGCAGGACGTAGTACCAGAAGGCGAGCGGGAGCGGCAGGATGAGTTCGAGGATCGCGATGCCGCCGGTGACGAGATAGACCGGGACGTTGAGCCAGTTCATCGCCACGACCATGGGGTCGAAGAGGCGGCTCGTGCCCCTCAGATACATGGCGAGCCCCACCGTCAGATAGGGCAGGAACCAGAGGCTGAGTTCGATCAGCGCCATGCGCAGATAGAAGAGCCCGCCGGAAACCGCGCCGGGGACGGCATAATCGGCAAAGATGCCGTGCCACCAGATCCAGTTGGGGATCATCAGCGGGAAGCACCAGAGGATCGCCCAGAAGGAGCGGCGAAACCCGCGCTCGGAAAGATCCAGCCACTGAAAACCCTGCGGCTTCAGGCTGACCAGCAGCCGGATGCCCTTGAGGTAATGCAGGACTTCCTCAAGCGGCGGCATGCGCGGCAAACCATTCGCGGATGAAGGTCTCGTAGATCTGCGTCAGCGTTTCGAGATCGGCCAGCGCCACGCATTCATCGACCATATGCATGGTCTGGCCGACAAGACCGAATTCCACCACCGGGCAGTAATCCTTGATGAAGCGGGCATCCGAGGTGCCGCCGGTGGTCGACAGCGCCGGCTTGCGGCCCGTCACACGCTCGACCGCCGCAGAGAGCGAAGCAATCAGCGGTTCGTTGCGCGTCAGGAACACATGGCTCGGCCGCTCCGACCAGGTGATGTCGTAGCGCACGGGCGGACGGCCTTCGCGAAGCGCGCCCTCGGCGGCCGCCTTGTTGAGCCGGCGAAGGATTTCCGCCTTCACGCTGTCTGCGGTCCAGGTGTCGTTGAAGCGGATGTTGAAGATGGCGCTGGCGCGCGCCGGAATGACATTCGTCGCCGTGTTTCCGACATCGATGCTGGTCACTTCCAGATTGGTCGGCGGGAAGGCGTCGGTGCCGGCGTCAAACGGCGGGTCCATCAGCGCCTGTGTCAGCTGGAGAATGCCGCGCACGGGATTGTCGGCGAGATGCTGATAGGCCGCATGGCCCTGCACGCCATGGACGGTGAGATAGCCCGAGACCGAGCCGCGCCGGCCGATCTTGATCATGTCGCCCAAGACATCCGGATTGGTCGGCTCGCCGACAAGGCAGGCATCCCAGCGCTCGCCGCTTTCCGCCATGCGCTCCAGAAGCTTGACCGTGCCATTGACCGCCGGCCCCTCCTCGTCGCCGGTGATGAGGAAGGAAACGGAACCCTTCGGTGCGCCGTCCTTCGCAATCACGCGGGCAAGGGCCGCGACGAAACAGGCAACGCCGCCCTTCATGTCGACCGCGCCGCGGCCATACATCATGCCATCGGCAATCTCGGCCGCAAAAGGCGGATGCGTCCAGGCCTTCTCATCGCCCACGGGCACGACATCGGTATGCCCCGCAAACATCAGATGCGGCCCGGACGTGCCTAGCCGCGCATAAAGATTCTCGATATCCGGCGTCCCCGCCTCCCGCTCCACCGCCCGCGTCACCTTGAAGCCTAAGGGTTCCAGCATGGACGCCAGCGCCGACAAAGCCCCGCCTTCGGCAGGCGTGACGGACGGGCAGCGAATGAGGAGGCTGAGGTTTTCGGCGGGATCGGAGAGGGTGTTCGTCATGCGAGAAGGGTTAGCCGATTGGGGCGGGAGTGTCATCAGGGATTTTGGGGGTGGCCCCTCCTGCATCATGTCGGCCTTGAGCCGAGGTGCAGTGGCGATGCCCAGCGCTAGTAACTGCCAATTCCAAACGCCTTTCAACTTGAAGCAATGGAACCAGCTATACGCTTTTACAGGTCGCTGCCGTCCTTATAAATAGGGACGGCGAGGGTTACATTGGCATGCGCCAAGCTTGGAAATGGCGTACGGCCCCAAGAATATCGCTCCAAAATTCTTTTCAGAACGTAAGGTGATGAGGCCTCCTCCTCAAAACGATCTGCAGCCTCAAGCTCATTCCGGTAGTATTCGATTTCGTGATTGGCCGCCCGTCTACCACCTCTCTGCATAGTGCGACCCACCACGATTTCGTTGCCGCTAAGGAACATTTCCAAGAATCCGGCCTCGACAATAAGAACATCCCTTACTTTTGTCGAAAATCCATAGTCTTGTGCGGTGACGACTATTGGAAGATATCGAAGTTTTTCCGCATTTCCGGCAGAAATTCCTAGAGTCGCAGCAGTTACGTCGGGCCGCGTCTTCAATATCTCCAACTTCCTCTTTGTCTGTAAAGCTGCAGCTTCCAGCTTTTTGTCATATCTCGCCCGCTCACTTGGATCCGCAGGCATAAGAAATAGCTTTATCTCGCCTACCAAACAAAGCCCACCAAATGAAACCAATAGGTCAATTTGCTCGCTGAAATTTTTTGTTTTCTTTACACCGTGTTCTGCAAACGATGCCGATGAGAACTTTTTATTCGCTGCGACGCTTTCTTTTATTTTTTTGCGATAACTCGCCTCATAACGTTCTCCGCGAGCCGTGATCGGATTTGAGTCATCAATCCCACCCTTCTCAAGCCACGCTTCCATTTTTCTTAACGGATTGCTCGTCATTAGGGCAGGTAAAGGTAGAACGTAATCGTTGCATTGCGGCACTCTAACGAGTGGGGCAGACCAGAGCCCCCGATGGCCTTTTTGGTTTTTGCCCGTCTTTATTTCAAAAGTGAGGAAATCGATAATTGCGGCCGATGTGGCACTATCAACGTTCAGTCCGTCTTCAATTGCTTTGCAAAGCGCAGCAGCAGGAACTTCAAGCGCCAGCATTCTGGCCTGCTCGGGAGAAAGTGTTGTCGGAAGTGCCACGCCTTGTTTCAACCCGTTAGCTATATCGACTAGTAGATGCCACGCGGAAAGCAATTTTGCGGCGGTCACTCCTTTTTGCTTTGGCATTTCTGTATCAAAAAATTCATACAAATAAGAATATTCGATTGCGCCTTTTTCAATTGTATAAATTGGTAGTTTTCGGGAAATATATGACGGAGAAGATACTTTAATTTTTACTTTTCCAGAAACTCGCCTGACCGACGTCACCGCCCATTGCCTTGAGCGCTTCTTGCGCTCGCTTGGCGTGAGTGCTGGCCAAACTGTCGAGTCAATATGTGCGTAATTCAACAAGTTTCTTTGCTGCCGCTTTAGCCAAGTTTGGTTGAGAACCCTCGCGCTAGGATCGGCGGGCTTCCAGTTGAAGCTGCTATCTGGACTCAGTTCGCAATACCAACCCTCGTGCCAAACTTGATTCCAAAGCGAGTTCATTGCCTTTCGAAAACTGTAAGACACTCCCGCTTCGACCGCGTATACTGAAAGTTCTTGAGGTGGCGGATTTGGACCAGATGCTTTGAACGCGTCGAAAAGCCAGCTTTCGGTGAGGTCGGTGGCGCTCTCCACGTAATCGTCAATCGTGAAATGCTGTCCTCCTGGTCCTTCTATTCGAATTTCCAAATGAGCATCAAAAGAAACTGATTGCGTTTTTTTTATCTCGTTTGCCTTTTCATCTCTTAGCTGAATTGCCGTGAGATATTCCCGATTGAGGGAGGCTATCGCCAGTATAGTCGCCCACTCGGGGCTGAGAGGACCAAACGAGGGTGACTTGAAGACTTCACGAGCGAATGCGAACTCTGCGGCTATCCACTTAGCCGATTGATACAAGTTGGTGTCATCCAGCGTTGGATGAACATTTGCGTACGCTGAATCCCATAGACTCTGTGAATATTCAGCCGAAGAGGGCGACTTAAGGCCGCTAACGCGCTTGCGAAAAGCGCTTTCAAAAATGGTCATGTCGTCCCAGCTTCTGTTATTTTCAGTGGCGAGAAATACTCAATAGTTCCAGCTAATTTAAACACCTCATTTTAGATTTGCACCAGCTACCGCACGTCTACCGAGTGGGTGGCTCTAAGTTTAAGTGGGCTGCTGTTGCGCTCGCTTCCCTATTCCCAAACCAGCCCTCCCATTCGTATCCCACGAGCCGGATCAAGTCCGGCATGACGGAGTTTGGAGGGGCCGCGCTCGCCAGGCATCAAGACTATCGTTGCATTGCTGCCCACTCCCCACTAAATCCCTCCGCACCACCGCAACCGGAGACCGCCCCATGCCAGTCATCGCCATCGACGGACCCGCCGCCGCAGGCAAGGGCACGCTTTCGCGGCGGATTGCGGAGAATTATGGGTTTCATCATCTCGATACCGGGCTGACCTATCGGGCCTGTGCCAAGGCGCTGCTGGATGCCGGGTTGCCGCTGGACGATGAGCGCCAAGCGGCGGAGATGGCGTTGAAGGTCGATCTTTCGGGGCTCGATCGGTCGGTGCTTTCGGCGCATGCGATTGGCGAGGCGGCTTCGAAGATTGCGGTGATGCCGTCTGTGCGGAGTGCACTCGTTGAAGCGCAGCGGGCGTTTTCGAAACGGGCGCCCGGCGCGGTGCTGGATGGGCGCGATATCGGAACTGTTGTGTGCCCGGATGCGGCCGTGAAGCTCTATGTGACGGCTTCGGCGGAGGTGCGGGCCAAGCGGCGGTTTGACGAGATTGTTGCGGGTGGCGGAGAGGCTGAATTCGAGGCGGTTCTGGCCGATGTGATCAAGCGCGACGAGCGCGACATGAACCGCGCCGACAGCCCTTTGAAACCGGCGGACGATGCGCACTTGATCGATACGACCGAAATGGGTATAGAGGCCGCATTCCAGGCGGCGAAACGTCTTATCGACGCTGTCTTGTAAGAGCAATTCCAGCAAAAGTGCCTCGCGGTTTTGCGTCCGGAATTGCGAAGAAGAAAACATTCGGCAAAAGTGCTCAGGCATTTTTGTCTGCATTGCATACAATGAGCCGCAGAGCGTCCCCGCGCCGGATTGCCCTTCTAAGAGGGCGGACGTGTTCCTGTGGTTGTCAACAACGCTAACCCCCGGCGCAGTGCCTTTGACTGGCACATTTTGGAGTTTCAATGTCTGCTACATCCAAGATGGAGGACTTCGCGTCCCTCCTCGAAGAATCCTTTGCAAAGAACGACCTCGCTGAAGGTTACGTTGCCAAGGGCATCATCACGGCCATCGAAAAGGACGTCGCCATCATCGACGTCGGTCTGAAGGTCGAAGGCCGCGTACCGCTGAAGGAATTCGGCGCCAAGGCGCGTGACGGCTCCATGAAGGTCGGCGACGAAGTCGAAGTCTTCATCGAACGCATCGAAAACGCACTCGGCGAAGCCGTTCTGTCGCGCGAGAAGGCTCGCCGCGAAGAGAGCTGGGGCCGCCTGGAACAGAAGTTTGAAGCCGGCGAACGCGTCGAAGGCGTCATCTTCAACCAGGTCAAGGGTGGTTTCACCGTCGATCTCGACGGCGCCGTCGCCTTCCTGCCGCGTTCGCAGGTCGACATCCGTCCGATCCGCGACGTCACGCCGCTCATGCACAACCCGCAGCCCTTCGAAATCCTCAAGATGGACAAGCGCCGCGGCAACATCGTGGTTTCGCGCCGCACGGTTCTCGAAGAATCGCGTGCCGAACAGCGTTCGGAAATCGTCCAGAACCTCGAAGAGGGTCAGGTTGTTGAGGGCGTCGTCAAGAACATCACCGATTACGGTGCGTTCGTTGACCTCGGCGGCATCGACGGCCTGCTGCACGTCACCGACATGGCATGGCGCCGCGTCAACCATCCGTCGGAAATCCTGAACATCGGCCAGTCGGTCAAGGTTCAGATCATCCGCATCAACCAGGAAACCCACCGCATCTCGCTCGGCATGAAGCAGCTCGAGTCCGATCCGTGGGATGGCATCTCGGCCAAGTATCCGGATGGCAACAAGATCAAGGGCACTGTCACGAACATCACCGACTACGGTGCATTCGTCGAGCTGGAGCCGGGCATCGAAGGCCTCATCCACATCTCCGAAATGTCCTGGACCAAGAAGAACGTACACCCCGGCAAGATCCTGTCCACGAGCCAGGAAGTCGACGTTGTCGTTCTCGAAGTCGATCCGTCCAAGCGCCGCATCTCGCTCGGCCTCAAGCAGACGCTTGAGAACCCGTGGCAGGCGTTTGCCCACAGCCATCCGGCTGGCACGGAAGTCGAAGGCGAAGTCAAGAACAAGACCGAATTCGGCCTGTTCATCGGCCTCGACGGCGACGTGGACGGCATGGTTCACCTCTCCGACCTCGACTGGAACCGTCCGGGCGAACAGGTCATCGAAGAGTTCAACAAGGGCGATGTCGTCAAGGCTGTCGTTCTCGATGTGGACGTCGACAAGGAGCGCATCTCGCTCGGCATCAAGCAGCTCGGCAAGGATGCCGTCGGCGATGCCGCAACGAGTGGCGACCTGCGCAAGAACTCGGTCGTTTCGTGCGAAGTGACCGCGATCAACGACGGTGGTATCGAAGTCAAGCTCGTCAACCACGAAGAGCTGACCTCGTTCATCCGCCGCGCCGATCTCTCGCGTGACCGTGACGAGCAGCGCCCCGAGCGTTTCCAGGTTGGTCAGGTTGTCGACGCCCGCGTCATCAACTTCTCCAAGAAGGACCGCAAGGTTGGCCTGTCGATCAAGGCTCTGGAAATCGCAGAAGAGAAGGAAGCCGTCGCACAGTTCGGTTCGTCCGACTCGGGCGCTTCGCTCGGCGACATCCTCGGTGCCGCTCTGAAGAACCGCGACAACAACTAAGGTTCTCGCGTTTCACAAGAATTGAAGAGCCCGCGTGGAGCGATCCACGCGGGCTTTTTGCTGTTTTGCGGTGGCGCTAAGTCCCCCTCTGGCTGCCGCCATCTCCCCCACAAGGGGGGAGACGGAAAGACGCGCCGCCGAGACCTCTCGCAGCGTCTTCATGTTCTCAGCGTTATCCGAGAGGCAACGGTCAAGAGGCGGGAAACCGGTGCGGCACAGTCTCCCTCCCCCTTGTGGGGAGGGTGGGGAGGGGTCTTCGCCACGCCCTCAGAACCCGCCGAACCTTTGATACATGTGCAGCGCCCGCTCGGCATCCGTCGGATTGCGCTTGAGCGGCTCTTCGGCGTCGAAGGGGCGTTCCTCGATTTCGGGCTCCTCGCGACGTTCGGCCTGTTCGCCATCGCCATGCCAGAGCGACTGGCCGTCCTCGCCCGCCATCTCCTCGCCCTCGTCATCGCGGCCCGCAGGCTCGCCGAAGCCGCGGCGGCGACGCTTTTCTTCCTCCTCGCGGACGAAGGGATAAGGCACCTGCGCGAAGGGAACGGCTTCCGGAAGTCGGGCTTGCGCGGCGAGTGCCAGTTCGGGCAGGCGCGCCGGGTCTGCCTTGGCTGCGGCTTGCTGGGCAATGCGGATGAGGTGATCGATATCGACCGTCTCGGCATCCTCCGCCATCACAGGCCGCGAGAAGAGTGGGATCACCCTGCCCTCCATGGCGCGCGCGGCCTCATGCGCCTTCCCGGCAATGACCGGGGCCGGCTCGACGGGGAGATCGGGCTTCAGCGCTGGCGCAGGGGTGACCGGCTTGCGCGCGGTCTCCGAGGTCGCCACGGCAGCGGGCGCGAAGACTTGCGTTGCCTCGGCCTCGAGGGCAAGTGCGGCCACGGACTTGAGCACATCGGCAGCGCGGCTCGCGACGTTGGCCACCACGACATTGAAGCCGCGCAGGACCTGCATGGTCGGCTGCCCCTCCTCGCGCCCGGCCGACACACGCTGCAAAAGATCGGCAGCGGCCTGAGCCTTGACCTGCTGCGCAGCCTCGGCTGGACGGGCAGCGGTCGCGGCGACGGTCTCGGGCCTCAGTGGATTTGCTGGGAGGATTGCTGCCTGGCGGACAGCACCGCCCGCCTCCGGCGCCGCTGCACGGCCATGTTCCCGTGGTGCGGCGGTTCCGGTGGCCGTCGCCTCGGCCTCTGCGGGTGCTGCGGCATTGGCTGGCACCGCCGGTACGGCAGCAACCTTCTGTGCGGCAATGGTGTTTGGCGCGGGGGTGTTGGGCTGAGGCGTTGTCGGGACCGGTGCCGCATTCTGCTCGTAGCTTTCGATCGCAGCCTTCAGCACCTGCTGCAGGCCATGCGCGCCCGGATCTTCCGCCATGGCAACGATGCGCGCGGCGGCCGGCGAGGCCGGATCGGCAAGGGCCGCGGCAAAGGCCTGCGGCTGGATGTTGAGCGTACCGAGGTTCGAAGCCTTCTGTGCAGCCAGAAGCGTCGCGGCGGGCAGCTGGCGGATCAACGCGGCCAGCCGGTTGGAGAAGTCACGCGGCGCCTCCTCGGGCAGTGGCGCCTCGCCGAGTGCGGTTGCAAAATCGATGGCGAGCCGCGTCAGGATATCTTCGGCATCCACCTGCTGAGAGGCGAGCAGATCGGCAAGCTGGTGCAGCGAGGCAAGCGTTTCGCTGGCAGCGCCCTGCTTTGACGTCGTCGGAATGGATGTTGTTGTAGGGCTCCGCGTCTGCCCGACAGCAGTCGGCCCGTCAGGCCGCGCTTCCCTCTGCCCGATGGCAGGGGCGGTAATCGGCTGCGCCGCTATCGAGGCATTGACGGGAGGAAGCATGGGCGCCCTCGTCCTCGTTTTAATGAAGGAAACGCATGGATCACACGCCTGAGCGAGGAGCGAACGTCGCCCGCAAACTTCACTTTTTGCGATCTTCCGCCGCGAACCAGTCGCACTGGTGCCGTCACGGCATCCGGAAAAGCAAAATCTGATTCTTGAGGCTAGGCCTCAAAAGTTAACAAAAGGTTAACGCCGCCTTCCGGCGTTAACCTGTCCGTCATGTTTGGCGAAATCGGTGACGTTCGCTCAGCTGTGCGCGAAGATGTCTGTCTCTTCCCATCCGAGCAGATCGAGCTTGGAGCGGGTGGGAAGGAATTCGAAGCAGGCCTTCGCCATTTCAACACGGCCGTCGCGCACCAGCCGCGCGGTCAGCTTGTCCTTCAGCGCATGCAGATGCAACACGTCGGAGGCGGCATATTCGAGCTGCGCCTGACTCAGCGTTTCGGCGGCCCAGTCGGACTGCTGCTGCTGCTTGGAAACGTCGACGTCCAGCAATTCCTTGAGATTGTCCTTCAGACCATGCCGGTCGGTATAGGTGCGCGTCAGGCGCGAAGCGATCTTCGTGCAGAAGACCGGCGAGGTCGTCACGCCGAACGTGTGGAAGAGCACCGCAATATCGAAGCGGCCGAAATGGAAGATCTTCTCGCGCGCGGGATCGGCGAGCATGCCAACAAGGTTCGGAGCTTCATTCTGGCCGGGCGCGATCCGGATCACATCGGCCGTGCCGTCACCGGGCGAAAGCTGGACGACACAGAGCCGGTCGCGGCGCGGAATGAGCCCCAGCGTTTCGGTGTCGATGGCGATCGCGCCGGTGTAGCGGGCTGCGTCTTCTGCCGAAATGTCGCCTTCGTGATAGCGGATGGGGCTCGTCATTTCTCGTCTCCGATTGCGTGTTCGACACGGCTATAATCCGAAACACCGTTCGCGTCCAATCGGCTGGACAAGTGCGCGTTCAATCCCCATATCTTGTTGAACATCGGTGTGGGCGGGCAGCGGTGACAGGAAGAGACCATGTTGAAGCTGACCATGCGCGCCATAGCCGTCCTTATTCTCCTTCTTACCGGCACATCGATCTGTCTTGCCGCAGAGAAAAACATGTTCAAGGACCTGCCGGGTGTTATCCCGCCCAAGGGTCTCGCCACCCAGTCGGAAGAGCGGACGGACTGCACCTCGCAGCTTGTTTCGCCCTATGAGCACGGAAGGCGGCAGCTCCCGGTCAGGATGTATTCCTGCAAGAACGGCCTGGTGACCTACGAAAGCACGATCTCGCCCGGCTTCAACCCGCCGGCCGGCGATCCTTATGTGCATGGCGAGAACATGAACGGTTTTCCGGGAACGCCCAATTGAGGTCACCCGTCACCTGAGAGCAGACAACAAAAAAGCCCGGAGAACCGGGCTTTTTGGGCTGTTTCATCAAACGTGAAACGGGAATTGGTGCCCAGAAGAGGACTCGAACCTCCACACCCTTGCGAGTACCAGCACCTGAAGCTGGCGCGTCTACCAATTCCGCCATCTGGGCGACGGGTTGCGATGTAGTGGGGCTGGCTTTGTCTGTCAACAGCGTTTTTGAAGTTTGTGCGACAAAGTGCGATTTCGGGTTCAGCCATCGCCCCGGTCGGCCGAATGACGGTCGGCATGGCCGAGATCGCGGTCCGGGTCGATGACGTCGCGGATGCGTTGCTTCAGGTCCTTCGGGCCTGGAAAGCCACCGTCACGCTTGCGTTCCCAAACGAGTGCATCATTGACGCGGATTTCGAAATGGCCGCCGGTGCCGGGAATGAGGGCGACTTCGCGCAAGTCCTGCCCGAAGGTGGAAAGCAGTTCCTGCGCCATCCAGCCGGCGCGCAGCAGCCAGTTGCACTGGGTGCAATAGAGAATCGTCACACGCGGCTTATCGGTCATGGCTGCAACCCTTTCGGTCAGGTCGATATATCGGCGGTCGGGCAGATCGGAGACTTCCCAAGCGGCGAAAAATGCTTATGACAAATCCGGGTTTCATTTCAACAAAGGCGTCCCATGACCACGTTCGACGTGCTGACGGTCGGCAATGCGATTGTCGATATCATTTCCTCCTGCCCGGACAGCTTCATTGAAGAAAACGATATCGTGAAGGGCGCGATGAACCTTGTCGATGCGGAGCGGGCGCAGCTTCTCTACAAGAAGATGGGACCGGCCCTCGAAGCCTCCGGCGGCAGCGCCGGCAATACCGCCGCCGGAGTCGCCAATCTCGGCGGCAAGGCCGCCTATTTCGGCAAGGTCGCGCGCGACCAGCTCGGCGACATCTTCGCCCATGACATTCATGCGCAAGGCGTTCATTTCGAGACGAAGCCTCTGGAAGGCGCGCAGCCGACCGCACGTTCGATGATCTTCGTGACGCCGGATGGCGAGCGATCGATGAACACCTATCTCGGCGCCTGCGTGGAGCTCGGCCCCGAAGATGTAGACGCCAGCGTGGTGGCGCAGTCCAAGGTGACCTATTTCGAGGGCTATCTGTGGGATCCGCCGCGCGCCAAGGATGCGATCCGCGAATGCGCCCGCATTGCGCATGAAAACGGCCGCGAAGTGTCGATGACGCTGTCCGACAGCTTCTGCGTCGGTCGCTACCGCGACGAGTTCCTGGACCTCATGCGGTCCGGCACGGTCGATATCGTGTTTGCGAACCGCGCCGAGGCGCTGGCGCTTTATGAAACCGAAGACTTTGAAGCGGCGTTGAGCGCCATTGCGCGCGATTGCAAGCTTGCCGCCGTCACCATGAGCGAAGAAGGGTCCGTGATCGTGCGAGGCGATGAGCGCACCTATGTGCCGGCCATCCCTGTCGACAAGGTGGTGGACACGACGGGCGCCGGCGATCTTTACGCGTCCGGCTTCCTCTTCGGCTATACGACGGGTCGCGATCTTGCCACTTGCGGCGCGCTCGGCAGCCTTGCCGCCGGCATCGTCATCCAGCAGATCGGCCCGCGCCCGCGCCTTTCGCTGAAGGATGAGGCGAGAAAGATCGGCCTTATTTGAAGGCTTCGCCGGGATAGGCGCCCCAAACCTCGCCCTGGTGGAGCCAGCCTTCGGTTCCATCGACCTCGGCCTCACACCAGTCGCCTGTGCATTCCTTGAGCTTGACAAGAACGCCCGGCTGCAGCTTGGCAACCACATTGGCGTCCTTCAGGGCGGAGCGGCGCAGGTTGACATAGATGTTCTCGCCCTTCTCGCGCATCCACGGGGCGGCCACCGCTGTGCGCTGGCCCGACAGCATGGAGTGGTAGACCCAGCCCTCCGTCCCTTCGGCGTCGCGAATGCGCCGCCAGTTTTCGAATTCCGCAATGATTTCCACCGGCAGGCCGGGACGCGTATAGAGCCAGGAGGCCGCATATTCGGTGCCGGGACCGACGCGCATGTTGACGCGACTGGCCTTGAGGCTGGCAAAGCGCGGCAGCGGCAGGCCGGTTGCCGTCTTCGAGGCGGTCTGGGCGCTGGCATCCGCGGCCTGAACCACACTCCATCCGGCGGCAAGAACAAGAACCGTTGCGAAGATCTGCCGGGAGACGCTATTGAAAGCCATTGCGCTGAATTGCCTGTGTTCTGACATTTGACAAGGGTGTGACCGAAAGACCTGTGTGAAGACGCCCATCGTCACGTTCAATCGCGAGAAAGGTTTGTCTTCGCTGACGGGTCTGATAAAAATCGGGACGACACCAACGGTCCGGACTGCGGCTTGGCCGCGCTCCGCTCTCAAGGTTGCGATAACTTGGTTAAAGACCTCTGAACAAGGCGACGAAAGCCGATGACAACAAGAAAAAAGCCCAAGGTCTACATCACGCGCAAGCTGCCCGAGGCGATCGAGACGCGCATGCGCGAGCTTTTCGATGCCGAACTCAATCTCGACGATCGTCCGCGGACGCAGCCGGAACTGGTGGCTGCGGTGAAGAGCGCCGACGTTCTGGTACCGACAGTGACAGACCGTATTGATGCCGCGCTGATCGAACAGGCCGGGCCGCAGCTGAAGCTGATCGCCAGCTTCTCCAACGGCGTGGACAACATCGATGTCGAGGCCGCAGCCCGCAAGGGCATCACGGTGACCAACACGCCGAACGCGCTGACGGAAGACACGGCCGATATGACGATGGCGCTGATTCTCGCCGTACCCCGCCGGCTGACGGAGGGCGCGCGTGTGCTCACCGACAATCACGGTGAATGGGCCGGCTGGTCGCCGACCTGGATGCTCGGACGGCGCATCTTCGGCAAGCGCATCGGCATTATCGGCATGGGCCGCATTGGCACGGCGGTTGCCCGGCGCGCCAAGGCCTTCGGTCTCTCGATCCACTACCACAATCGCAAGCGCGTCAGCCCGCAGACGGAAGAGGAGCTGAACGCGACCTATTGGGACAGCCTCGACCAGATGCTCGCGCGTGTCGACATCGTCTCCGTCAACTGCCCCTCGACGCCCGCCACCTTCCATCTGATGTCGGCACGCCGGCTGGAGCTGATGCAGCCGACGAGCTTCATCGTGAACACCGCGCGCGGCGACGTGATCGATGAGGACGCGCTGATCAAGAGCATAAGGTCAGGCAAGATCGCCGGTGCCGGGCTCGACGTGTTCGAGAAGGAACCGAGCGTCAACCCGAAGCTGCTGAAGCTCGCAGAACAGGGAAAGGTGGTTCTCCTGCCGCATATGGGTTCTGCGACACTGGAAGGCCGCATCGACATGGGCGACAAGGTGATCATCAACATCCGTACCTTCTGCGACGGCCACAGGCCGCCGGATCGGGTCCTGCCTGCTCGTATCTGACACTGCTCCATTGCGTGAAGACGAAGGCGGTTGATTCCAATTGACGTTTACGTCAAGGTTATATAACTGAAAGAAGGCTTGAATGGCCGCTGCAAGCATCTATTTTAGCTTGTAGACGGGAGGAAACGCCACGCCGGGGAGGCGGGGCAAGTCATATGGGAGTTGACATGTCGCAGGCTGCCACGAATGCAGAAGGTACGGAAACTGCCCGTCCCTGGCTGAAGTCCTATCCACCGGGCATGCCCGAAACGATTGCCCCCCCACCCTATCGTTCGCTCGCCGACATGATCGAGCACAACTGCCGCAGATATGCGAACCGCGTCGCCTATGACGGAATGGGCAAGACGATGACCTTTGCGGAGCTTGAAAAGCTTTCGGCCAAGGTCGCCGGCTGGCTGCAGGCGCAGGGCCTGAAGAAGGGCGACCGCGTCGCCATCATGATGCCGAACATCCTGCAGTATCCGGTTGTCGTCAGCGGCATCCTTCGCGCCGGCATGGTCGTTGTCAACGTCAACCCGCTCTACACGCCGCGCGAACTCGAGCATCAGCTGAATGATTCCGGCGCGAGCGCCATCTTCGTTCTGGAAAATTTCGCCACTACCGTGTCTGCCGTCGTAGCGCGCACCAGCGTCAAGAAAGTCGTTGTCGCCTCGATGGGCGACCTGATGGGGCTCAAGGGCCATATCGTCAATTTTGTCGTGCGCCGCGTGAAGAAGCTGGTGCCCGCATGGTCCATTCCCGGCCATATCCCGTTCAAGTCGGTGATGGCCGCAAACCGCCCGCTTTCGCCCGTCGATATTGCCGCCGGCGACATCGCCTTCCTGCAATATACAGGCGGCACGACAGGCGTCTCGAAGGGCGCTACGCTCCTGCATTCGAACCTTGTCGCCAATATCACGCAGAATGTCATGTGGATGAAGCCGGCGGAAACCCGCAAGGCATTTCCCGACCAGCTTATCTATGTCTGCGCGCTGCCGCTCTATCACATCTTCGCGCTGACGGTGAACATGTTCATGGCGCTCGAACAGGGTGGCCTGAATATCCTGATTGCCAATCCGCGCGACATTCCCGGCTTCGTCAAGGAAATCAGCCGCTACCGTTTCAACGTCCTGCCGGGCCTCAACACGCTGTTCAACGCGCTGGCCAATAATGAGGACTTCAGGAAGCTCGACTTCTCGAGCCTCATGCTGACGCTCGGCGGCGGCATGGCCGTGCAGCGCCCTGTGGCCGAGCTCTGGCAGAAGGTGACGGGTTGCTTCATTGCGGAAGGCTATGGCCTGTCCGAGACCTCGCCGGTCGCCACAACCAACCGCGCCGACGGGACGGAATATACCGGCACGATCGGCCTTCCGCTGCCTTCGACCGATATCGACATCCGGGACGACGACGGCAAAAGCGTCGCGATAGGCGAGGCCGGTGAGATCTGCATCCGCGGCCCGCAGGTCATGGCCGGCTACTGGAACCGTCCGGAAGAAACCGCCAAGGTGATGACCCCGGACGGGTTCTTCCGCAGCGGCGACATCGGCGTGATGCAGCCGGACGGCTATGTGAAGATCGTCGACCGAAAGAAGGACATGATCCTTGTCTCCGGCTTCAACGTCTATCCGAACGAGATCGAGGAATTCGTCGTGACGCTGCCCGGCGTGCTGGAATGCGCCGCGATCGGCGTACCGGACCCGCATTCGGGCGAAGCGGTGAAGCTCTTCGTCGTCAGGAAGGACCCGAACCTCACCGAAGCCGACATCAAGGCGCATTGCGCCAAGGGCCTGACCAACTACAAGCGGCCCCGCCATGTCGAGTTCCGCGACAGCCTGCCGAAGTCGAATGTGGGCAAGATCCTGCGCAAGGAACTGAGGGGCTGAGCGATAAAACGACGACGACGGCTCCAGGCGGGGCCGTCCAAGCGCGTTTGCGGACATTGAAGCCAGACACCATTTGTAATACATTTTGGTACCGGTGCTGTTCGATGCTGCGTGGAGACTGTTGATGGCTCGCAATACGTCCGTGACTTTGGGAGAACATTTCTCCAGCTTTGTCGATCAGCAGGTCGAAAACGGCCGCTACGGATCGACGAGCGAGGTGGTGCGCGCAGGCCTTCGACTTCTTGAAGAACACGAGGCCAAGGTCAAGGCCCTGCAGGCAGAGTTGATTGCCGGCGAGCAGTCCGGCGACCCAAGACCGTTTGACTTCGCGGCCTTCAAGGCCCGCAAGCGCGCCGACTTCGAAGGCTGATGAAAGCGCTCGTCTTTTCGCCTGCGGCCGAACTCGATCTTGCCAACATCTGGGACTACAGCGCGGCCAATTGGGGTCCGGATCAGGCGGACCGCTACACCGATGAAATTGAGGATGCCTGTCGGCAGCTTGCAGCGGGCGAGAAGCGGGGTCGCCCGGTCGATGTGCGAACTGGCTATCTGAAATATGTTACGGGATCGCATATGCTCTATTTTCGCGACCATGTTGGCTATGTGGAAGTCATCCGCATTCTGCACCAGCATCAGGATGTCAGCCTGAACCTACCAGACTGAATCGCTGCCCACCCGAGCGGCAAGGATTTCCTCCGCCACAAAGCAGAAAGGGCCGCTCTCGCGGCCCTCAGCGTGTCAAAGGTACATTTTCATTCCCACTCGATTGTTAACAATTATACCAAGGCATTGAAATGAAAAGAATAAATATTTTTGTGCATAAAAACGACCGTCGTCAAAACCGGCGAAATTCTACGCTTTTGATTTTCAAGGATTTTTCAAATAGTCATCCAAAATGATACTTTCGGAGACTATCATCAACAGACGGAACATTGAAACTATGCACCGAACAACGTGCATGTCGCATCCAATACGCTATAGCACTACCATCTACACATAGATTTGTCATGCTCGAAATCCGCCGCGATTGTTGCTTCCTGGCAAACGACCCGATGAACCACTCATCAGGCATTTCCAAATTGCTGCAGAAGACCAGCCAACGTCATGTTCTCGGCGACCGCGTCATGTGGGATCAAGGCGTAGCACCAAGGTTTTCCGCCATAGCTCGCAGCATGGTTGCTCGCATGTCGGCACCACTCGAGCGCCGAGTCGCGCTTTGCCAGCACATCCGGATCGCTCATCTGGTTTGAGGCCTTGGGCTCAAGCATTAGGATGGCTTCATCAGTCTCCGCGACAAAATCCGGCTGGTACTCCTGCAGGTCAGTCCCACTACGGTAAAACAACTGAAATTGCCCGCGCGCCGGCTTGAACCACTTTTGCGCTTCTCGATCGAGAATGACCGATAGCTTCCGCTCGGCATCCGACTGGAATTTTTGCGTCGGATAGAGGCACCTCTGGAACCCGCCAAATAGGTAACGCGCCATATTTGCCTTGTCGGACGGTGATAGGCGAAAATCGAGCGGTGCCTCGCCAACCGCTGCCGTGTAAGCGCTCTTTCGCAATTCGGTGAATCCACGTGTGACGACGACCTCGTATTCGACTGCCGTGTCCTGCCAGAAGTGCGTCTGCATCTGCGCATGCACGAAGCGAGCGATTTCTTTCTGGTGAAGGCGAAGGATCTTACGGACGCCGTCCTCCGGGTGCGTCGCCAACAGATGGTTCGCCACTTGGGCCGCGAGACCGTAGAGCAAATCGGCGTGCTCGTCGTAGGCAACGTCATCGAAGTCGATCAGGCCGCTGACAATGTAGTCTTCAAGCCGCTGTTCATCGATATTGCCAGCGCCAAGGCCGATCCGGTCCACTTGCCCCGTCCGCAAATGCGCCGCCCATAGCGTTTCATTCGGCACTTCATATCGCATGCGGGACAGGTCGAGCGTGAAGTGATGAAAGCCGGATTTCACTTCGCCCTTCGGCGTGACGAGTATACGGGGAATGTCGATCGTCTGCTGGACCACGAGATCGACGGTCTTGGCGACGATCGCCCTGAGATCGGGTTGCTTAGCGATCCCCTCCAGCTCCAACTGGGCAGGCCGATACTGGCTTTGAACCTCGCGCAGAACGGCTGCCTGCACCTCCGGCTTCTGTAGGTGTGCGACGCTGGGCAGCCGCGATGGCTCGGTCTCCATTTTGCGGATCACATCATAGGCGATCCGAACCACCTGTTGCTCTTCGTGCGTAAATTCGGCCGACGCTTCCTCGAAACCAGATGCCCCGTTAGCCGGCGCGTCGGAGCGCAGGCCAAGCTTGGCGGCGAGCTGAGGCCGCGACTCGACGGTGACTGTCTTCTGCTGCAACTCGCCTTCGGTGATGACGACCTGCTGGAGGCGGATGGCCGAATCCGGCTTGCGCGCCTCATCGACGATTTCCTGGAAGCGGTCATGCGCGACGATGTTCAACCGGTCGACAGCGGTGACACCCGTCCGCCGGCCATAGGGAAGCCGCAGGCCACGCCCGATCGATTGCTCGATCAGCGTCCGCGCATTAGCAGCGCGCAAGGGCACGATCGTGTAGAGGTTGGTGACGTCCCAACCCTCTTTCAGCATGTTGACGTGGATGACGATCTCGGTCGGCTCATCGGGGCTTTCGACCTTCAACAGCCTTTCGATCGTCTCTTCTTCCTTCACGCTGGAATCGACCTGGATGACCTTGTCCGCATAGCGCCCCTCGAAGAAGGCGTTGGACTTGACCAGCGTCATCAGCTCAGCAGCGTGCGTGGTGTCGCGCGCGATCACCAGCATGAAGGGCTTGACGATCCGCTCGCCGACCTGTCGCGCATAGGTCTCCAGTTCGACCTTGACGCTTTCGTGTAGACGCACGCCGTCTTCCAGTTTGATCTGCTGCAATTGCTCCGGCGATTTGCCGGTCGCGACGAAGTTCTCGCGAGTGACGACCGCGGGCTCTTTCACAAAGCCATCAGCCATGGCGCGGCCGAGCGGATAGTCGAAGATCACGTTCTGGAACGGCACCGGACCGCGTGTCGTCTCGACGAACGGGGTAGCGGTCAGCTCAAGCCCCATCACCGGCTTCAATTCGTTGATGGCGCGAACGCCCGCCGTCGCCCGATATCGATGGGATTCATCCATGATCAGGACGAGATCCTTCTGGGCGGCGAGATAGTCGAAATAGCTGTTGCCGATCTCTTCCTTGAAGCTACGCATACGTGGGCTGCGGCCGCCGCGGACTTCGGAATTGATCTTTGAGATGTTGAAGATGTTGATCGTGACCGGAAACAGATTGCCGCCGCTGGCGATCTGTCGCTCGAAATTGTCGCCCGTCGTGATGACCGGGGGCGAAATCGCGAACTCGGCGATGCCCTTTAGGACATATTTCGGCGTGTTGGGTGTGAAGTCGGTGATCAGTTTGTTGTAGATCGTCAGGTTCGGCGCGAGCACGAAGAAGTTGTTGAGGCCGTGCGCTAAGTGCAGATAGGCGATGAACGCGCCCATGAGGCGGGTCTTACCGACGCCTGTCGCCAGAGCGAAACACAGGCTCGGAAAGTCACGCTCCTCGAAATCGGTGACGCTCGGAAATTCGGTTCGGATCGCCGCAAGCGCGGCTTCAAGATCGGCGTCCTTTCGCGGCGGAACCAGCTCGGTGACGCGATCGAGAATTTCGAGAGATTGCCGCTGCGGAGCGCGGAGGCTGAGACGGCCGGCGATGGCGTTGACGTGACGGTTCATTGATCATCTCCCGCAAGATCGAACAGGCCCGGCTGGGAGGCGGAACGAGGTGTTGCTGTGTCGATAGCCTTCGTCGTGGGCGGCGCCTTGGGGAGATTTTCGACATTGAGGCTGTAGTCGTCATGGCCCCATTCGCAGCGCTCGCGAATGTGGTTCGGGATCTTCTTCACCGTCAGATTGGGCCAGGCAGAGGTGTTGCCGCGGAAGGCGGCGCAGAGCACGAGTAGCGTTCTTCCCTCGCCGACCTCCTCACTCATTGCGTCGAGCTGCTCGGGCGACAGCGTCTGCGTCGTCACATAGATGAAGTCGCTCTCGGTCGAGGTGCCGTGCTGCCAATAGACGCTATCGCTCGGGGCATAGGTGAAGCCCTCGATCTTGCACAAAGCCTCGGCCAGCATCTCGGCATTATAGGCCTTGCTGATGACCTCACGGCCCCACTTGTCCTTCTCAAGTAAGGACGGGGCAAGCTTGAAGTAGCGGAAACCGCCGCCTCCCTGCCAACCAGTCGCCTCGGTCACGCCGCCTTTGTCCTCACCGTCGATCACCTTCTTCAGGCGTGGGATAATGTGCGTGTGGCAGGGCTCCTCCAGCTCGACCATGATCCAGCGTCGGCCCATCTTGTGAGCGACCGCACCGGTCGTGCCGGAGCCTGCAAAGGAGTCCAGGACAAGATCGTCGGGCATAGTAGAAATCTGCAAGATGAGTCGAATAAGCTGTTCAGGTTTTGGCGTTGAAAATGGTTCGATTTCCGGCAGTAGTTTGCGCAGATGATCCCTCTTTGCGCTCTGGTTAGTACCAGCATCGCTCGCTGCCCACCAAGTCCGAGGCACAACGCCCTGCTGCACCTCGGTCAGATAGCGCTTGATGACAGGCATGCTGTCACCTTTGTTCCCGAAGTGCACTCGACCTTCGGCACGTGCTGCCTCAAAATTTTCCTTTGAAAAACGCCAATAATTTCCGCTAGGCGGCGTTACAACGCGCCCGGAAGGGAGGGTAATCGGAAACCGCGCTCCCTCGGAACCGCTCTTGGCTGTGCCGTTGTCACCTTGAAGCCAGCGCCCTCTCGGATCGTTGTCGGGATTACGGTAACGGGTTTCCTGTTCTGCACTTCTGGGGAGAAGATTTCTGATTTTCCGCCAAATCTCTCTATTTTTTGCATAGAGTAGAACATGATCATGAGCAGAAGAAATATCTGTATCGCCGCGACGCCCCTGATCTTTCTCCCATGCAAATGATGATACAAAGTTAGCCCGACCAAAAATCTCGTCGCACATTACTTTGAAGTAATGCGCCTCGTTGTCGTCGAGCGTAACCCAAAGCGAGCCATCCTCGGACAGTAATCGTCGAATAATTTCCAGACGATCACGCATCAAGCCAAGCCAGATTGAGTGCTCCACTCCGTCATCATAGTGCTCAAACGCGTTGCCCGTGTTGTAAGGAGGATCGATAAACACGCACTTCACCTTGCCGGCGAATTCCTGCTCCAGCGCCTTCAGCGCAAGCAGGTTGTCGCCGAAGATCAGCCGGTTATCGAAAATGTCGTCATCGCTCACGCGATGCTTGGCGTGATAGGACTTCTCAGGGTTTTCCAGCAGAATGCGCGGCTCCAGCCGCGGTCGGTTCTCTTTGCCCACCCAGGTCAGTTCAAGTTTTTGTTTCTTGGTCATGTGATGTTTCCAATCTGCGGCGCCTTCACCGACAGATAGTCGAACAGGGCTTTTTGTGGATACGTGTCGGTCGCGACCACCTTGGCTTGAAGCGGCGCAATCGCTGGATCGGCGTCAAGGCCATAGTGGGCAATCATTACGTCCCGGAGGAGCGGAATGGCGTCCGTCTGGTTGCGGAAAATCGCCAGGGGCCCCTTCAGTACAGTCTTGGGCTGGACCGCGCCCCAGAGTGTCTGTCGAGCAGCATCAAACGGCGCCCCCAGCTCGGTCCGAAGCTTGGCTTCATCAATCAGGTTTGCGCTGATGATCACCTGTTTGATTCGCTTGGCCAGAATAAAACCGAGGGCATAGACCCCGTGCTTGTACGTCAACCGCTCAAGGCCGCTGGCGACGATTGCTTCGGTGAGCATGCGCTGCTGGATGTAGCGGAGCGCACGTACAGCATTTGCCAGCTGTATACCTGTCAGGCCACCGCCGAAAAGACTTTGATATGCTGCGGATTCTGTATCAAGAAGCTGGGCTGGCTCTTTCTTCAACCAAACGACATACCTCGGGTCGGACTGAAGGAGCGCCAACGCCTGAGCAGCCTCGTCGATTCGGATGCGTGATGCGTCCTGTGCATTTTCTGGCCCCTCGGCCTTGTATGCGTAGTGGATGTTCAAATAGGCGAGCTCTCGCCGAAGCCGTTCTTGCTGATCGTCAAGCGCAGCGAAGTTCGCAAGTAGGACTGGATTTTGGTGGTTGCGCGCCCGCGTGACTGCCTTCCCAAACGCTTGGTCGGCATCGGCCTTGATGAGCGTCACCATCACCGAAGCTGCCGAGATATCAGCGCCAGTGTTCTCTGCTAGGTACCGCGCTGAAGAAGCAATAGTTTGCGCTCCGTTGATCACGGAAATTCCTGTTACCTTGAACCGCTTTTCAGTTCTTGTGCCGTTCTTCGCGTCAATTTGTTCGCAAAGGGCCGTGACCCCATTGTTGAGGTACAGAAAGTTGGCGGGCGTATTCGCAAGCGTTTCTCGGATCGAGCGATTTACCTCGGTCGTCTGCCCAAGGAAGGTTCGAATATTCTTTGCATAAAGCGCCTTGCCGTGCGTGTCGTGAAGGCGAACAAGGTCGGCGACTTTCATCAATCCAAAGTAAGTTTTCCGCGGCTCCATTGAGCAAGCCCAATCGCGCAGTGTCAGTGTTGCGTCCACGCGAGGATAGGCCTGCCCATCCTGAAGACCAACAACGACACGAGAAGCATCATAGTCGATGACCGTCTTCTTCAGCCGTTCTTCACCGTGGTCGTCATCAATCAGCAGATCATTGATCGCCGTGTGGGCATGATTGCTGATACCAGAACCGGTATGCGCGACAACAAGTTGAATGTGGGAGCACGCCTCCAAGGCCCCTTCAATGTCCGCTTGTCGGCTCAGAACGTGTCCGTTGAATCCAGTAAAGTCCTGCTTGATTAGTCGCCTGACACCTTGGCAGAACGCATTGGCTTCGTCCTGGCTGAACGTCTCGGACGCCTTCAACTTGCCTTGGACAAGGTATAGCGTTTCGGATCCTGCGTGGTAAAACACAGCGTCGATGCCGAAATCATCGAAATCATCCACCACCGAGGTCGCAGCATCTACAGCCGCTATCTCGCACAAGTTTCGAAGAGTATAGGCGCTGAATGCGCGAGACAAATTTTTCTTGGCCTGTTGCTCAGCTGGTTTGCTCGAGTCGAGCAGCGGAGGCAGATGCGGCACAAAATCTCGACCGAGCGCGATTTCTAAGAGAGACATGTTGTGTGCGCTAAGAGGAGCCATTCCAATATCCCGATCCACGAAGGCTAAATTAGATGTTTTTTACTAGTTTGGTTTCTTCAATGGATGGAGACGTCGACTATCACCACTGTTGCGCCAATAACTTCCTGACTTGTCGTTGTTTGGCCATCCATGATCGGGGTGAACAATTGTATCAAACAAGGTCTCTACATGTCTGGCAAATGAAAGACCATCATCTTCAGGAAGATGATGGGCAATTTCATTGAAATGGGCGCCCGCTGCATTGCGAACCTGCACAATCTTTTCAAGTTCGTCGAGAACCGGTTTTAGGCTCGTCCGGCTTCCTTCCACGCCATCGACGACCTGTACCACCGCCAGCGCTGACTTCAATTTGCCATTTATGGCGGGCAACAACTCGCCAAGGGTGTATCGGTTGTCCTTCTTGCGTGGCACCGAACATTCGTACTTTTGCACCAGATAGTCCAAAATAGCTTCCAGGATCACACCGGCCTTGCCGCAGACGGTCTGATGGTCAATGGGATCGGCCGCTAGATATGCCTTCAGGAACGAGATTTCGGGAGTGATGTCGCCAGTAGAGATTCCTGACCCCATGGACCAACGCTTCAATTCTACAAATTGGAACGGCTGATCTGGACGCAGCGCTCCCCAACGGTACTTTTCCTTCCACGGGCGATAATGGGTTGTAACGATGGTGTGTCGAAATTTCTTCGACGTTTCGTAGACCATCTGGATAACTCGATCCACATGTGGCTCGTCGACACTACCCAATACGTCATCGAGGATAAGAATTTTCTCCTCGGGCGTTTCGCGCAGGGCCAGGGCGAAAAAGACGCACAGTCCTAAGGTATCAAGGTGCGACTGGCTGAAGTAAGCCTGCGGAGGGACCTCCAGACCGGAAAACTCTGCCTTTAGTTCCAGGGACGCCCGCTTACCCGGATCAAGCGGAAGAGCAATTTTATCAAGCCCTTCGCCGGGGTGAACCATTTCGTAAAGTTGGCCAACTTTCTCAGCGATGTCAGCCAAAATCCCATCGGTGAATTTTCGCCGTTCCCCGATGCAGATTGCCAAGGCACTTTCCGCTCTGGGGACAAGTCCTTCCAGTTCCTTGCTTCGACATAGATTGCTTTCATATTGGTCGATTGCCGCGTTCAAAGCTGCGACAAACTGCTTTTCGCCACGCCACTCTTCATCTTTCCGTTGCCATGCCTTTTGCAAATCGTCGGTTTCTGCGAGCCAACCTGAAAGGTTCTCAATAACTCCAGGAACGTCAGCTTTGGGGGATTTGAGCCCCTCCTTCCAATCGAACTCAGACAAGACTTCACGAAATCCATTTACTGCAAGCCTATGATCTTCTTTGATCTTTTGAAGAGAATTCGAGGAACTGGTTAGGGATGTTTCGCACGTTTTCTTCTGAGCCGTTGCTTTGCGAAGAGCAGTTAATTGCTCTAGCCGGGCCGGGATGTTCGCCGATAGTTCCTTCGCATTTTCCGCACTGCTGCACAGGGGGCATTCGGTCGGGTCTGAATGAACGTGAAGATACCTTTGTCCAGCCTCAAGCAAATCGAGGATTTCATTTGCTCCTGTGCCGACCTGAAGAGCCGCTGCATTGAATTCAATCGTCGCAGATTCAAAAGCACTTTCGGCGTCCCGGGCAGCCCTCTGTGAAGCTTCAAATCGTTGCGGCAGATCGACTAACTTCAAGTAGGCATCACGAAGCCGTCCAATGGCAGTAATATCCGCATCACGGTTGATGCTCGAGTTGGCTAACCGGTCCTTTGCCCATGAAACAGGATTCTGGCCGGATGGCTTTCCAGCCGCATCAAAAAAGCCCTGTAGGGTGTCAAGACTTTGGCCTTCCGAGAGTTTCGCGGCCTTTTCTTCTGCCTTTAAGCCTTTGGCTAAGTCGGAAAGGGCCTTTTCCGATTGCTCAAATTCCGAAATATCAATGAACCGCTTGATCGCTTCATAGCGATCGGCCGGTTTTGCCTCGACCAATCCCGCAATTTGACGCTGGCGAAGGATTTCAATTTGAGGTGATGAGCCCACCGGTGAGATTTGGGCGGTCTTGCCGTTCAATCGGCCTTCGCATGCGCCGCCCTGACTTTCCAATTTGACCGTTACATCAGCGGGCGCCTTGCCTGCGGACGGGTAATATTTTTCAAGCCCGCTGCCTATGCCTCTGTCATCGAGCGACCCAACTTTGCCCTTGGCAAGGAATTCGAAGGCGTCGCAGATGGTCGTCTTTCCGCTTCCATTTTCGCCATAGATCATCGTCAGACGGCTGTCTGACGCAAATGACAATGTGAGCGGGCTTGATGCGCCGCGGAAGCCAGATACGTGTAGTGTCTTAAGGTGGGACTTGGTCATTTTTCACTTTCCTTGGCCACCGCCAATTCAAGCTCCAACTTCCAGTCTTCGCCTTTGATTTTTCCAGACGCCAATTTTGACTCGATCCCTTTACGAGCAACTTCTCTGATCAGGCCTGCGTCAAAGAGTTTATCGACGACAGTTTCAGCGAGAATCTGAGATGGCGTTTTAGCGGTCATTCCAATCTCCAGCGCATGGCAAAAAGGCGCGAGACCTCAACCTTTTGCTCAAGTTTTGCCTCTATTTCAGCTATCAGATTCTCGCGTTGCGTGTCTATGTTGTCCTGTGCCTCGAAAAGCGAGCGCCGTTTCTGGTTACGTGTCGCTTCTAGCGTCTTGATCTGCTTTTGACCGGCCAGCTTTTCCTCGAGTGTAAGCGCAGTCGTGGCTCCACGGCGAGCTTCTTTAATAAGCCTATCAATTTCCTTGATCTCGCGTTCCAGTCCAATCTTGAGATCGTCCGCCCAGCCATCAAGTTTATCGGCTTCGGCTTCGAAAAACCGCGCATTTCGTTCAGCAACCACCTTATTTATCAGTGTTTGGCTTTCGGTTTGCGTTGCCTCAAGGCACGATAGCGCGTCGTGATCAGGAATGACCTCCTGTTCAAGTATCCCCTGAATCGTCATGAGACGATCGCAGGCTTCACGTGTCAGTAAATTACCTTCGTCAGTAATCCCCGAAAGAATGATGTGATCCTCGGCCTCATCCAGAGTTTCCACCGTCATCAGAGATGCGACGAGCCAGCCAGCCTTTCCGATGAACGGTTCGAGAATGCTAATCTTGCCGGAATAATTGGTGTAATCGAAATGTACCTGCGCGGGATTGAGGGCGCGTGCCTTTGCGCGCTCAACCACAGCCTCGCCAAGGGGATGATTAAGCCGATAGGTGTGCGCTTCGCGGGATCGTCGCGGCAGCTCATAAAGCCCGGTAGGAATAGGTTCGCTGTCCGCCCATTTGGGTCGTGCTGGCAGGGTAAATGACGAACTGTTGTGGAACGTAGCCACGCCTTCAAGCTCATGGCGCGTTAGACGCATCAGCCACTGCTCATAACGGTCAAGATGGACTTTCGCATCCTCATCCCGAACCCGGAGCCTCTCCCGAACTTCGTCATCGAACTGTTCGAGGAGCTTCTGTCGTGTCTGGCTCATCGCCGTATCGATTTCGAGGCTGAGTTCTGATTGCAACCGGTCGAACGCTGCGCGAATTTGATCAGGCTGACGGCACTCCTGGTAGATTCCCGCTATCCTCTTCTCGAAATCGACGCCGGACTCGATCGCGCCCAAAACTTCGTCGCTAGCGCCGAATACGCCCTCGAAAAGTTGAAACTTTTCAGAGAGGAGCTGATAGACGCGCTGGTCTGCTTGATTCCTTCGATTGATGAAGTTCACCACAACGACGTCGTGCTTCTGACCGTAACGATGGCAACGGCCGATTCGTTGTTCCACACGTTGCGGATTCCATGGCAGATCATAATTCACGATGAGAGAGCAAAATTGCAGGTTAATACCTTCGGCTCCAGCCTCCGTCGCGATCATGATTTGACCTTCGTCGCGAAAGTAATCGACCAGCGCAGATCTCATGTCTGCGGTACGTGACCCTGTGACACGATCTGATCCTTCATGTCTTTCGATCCAACGTGCGTATATTTCCCGCGACAACGGATCCGTATTCGTTCCGTTGAACAGGACGATGCCGCTCCCATAGGGACTGCTGGCAAGTACCCTTTGAAGATACTCCTGAGTTCGCCGAGATTCAGTGAAGATGATCGCCTTCTCAGCCCCGCCTAGTTCGCGAGCCTTGGCGAAGGCCACATTTAAAGCTTTTAGCAGCGCCTTTCCCTTGGCGTTGTGTTCGATTGAGGTTGCCAGCTCAGCGAATGCTTCAAGATCAATGATTTCGGCCTCGATAGCTTTGCGGTCTGCCTCAGTCAGCCCTGCTTCTACAGCGTCCTCGGACCACTCGTCAGCGGTCTCATCGAGGGCCTCGAAATCTTCAGATAACTCTTCTTCTAATGGACTTGTAATAGGGTGCGCATCGAGCTTAGCTTTCAGCCGCTGCGAAATCGAATTCAATGCTCCCGCGATAGCAAATGTCGAAGATGCGAGAAGTTTGCGAAGAACGAGCGTCATCAGCGAGCGTTGGCCAGAGGGCAGTGCTTGCAGATTTTCGCGCTGTAGATACTCTGAGACGAGGTGATAAAGGCGATCCTCGCCATCTTCAGGAGTGAACTCCTCAACCAAAGGCAGGCGGCGTGTATAGGGTATGTATGCTGTTACCTGGCGCCGAAGCGTCCGGTGACAGATCGACTTTAGGCGCTCTCTCAGCGCTTCAAAACTCTGTTTGTCAGCGGGATTCGCAAACTGCTCGCGGAAACTCTTGACATCGCCAAAGGCGTGTTCGTCGATAAAACTGACAAGACCGTACAGTTCGAGTAACGAATTCTGAAGCGGGGTTGCCGTCAGAAGAAGCTTATTCTTCTGAGCAAGCGCATTTTTGAGGGTGTTTGCGATAACATTGGAAGGCTTGTAGACGTTCCTAAGCCTATGGGCTTCGTCGATCACGACAAGATCCCAAGGAACTCCTTGAACATCGGACGCCCTGGAACGGGCGAACTGATAGGAGCAGATCACCACAGCGTTTTGGACTTCAAACGGCTGAAAATTCCCGTCTCGAATGGCTTGATTATAAGACTTAGACTCAAGAATTGCGCAGGGTAATAGGAATTTTTCGCTGAGTTCTTGGTGCCACTGCTTCCGCAAGTTTGACGGCGCAATGACCAGAATGCGTCGCCTCCTCTCCGCCCATCGCTGGGCAATGACCAATCCGGCTTCGATCGTCTTCCCAAGACCGACTTCGTCGGCGAGCAACGCACCTTTTGAAAGAGGTGATGCGAAAGCAAACAGCGCCGCGTCAACTTGGTGAGGATTGAGATCGACTTGCGCACCTGCAACTGCTCCCGCCAGACGCTCCGAGCTATCTGGCGCGCACCGCTTTGTCAGCTCGTAAGCCAGGTATTTTGCATGAAAGTCAGTGATCATGCTGCCTCCCACGACGTCACTCCGTTACACCTGAAGATTTGGCTGCGGCCTTCTGCGCCTCAATCCAGCGGTCAATATCAACCCGCGTAAATCGCCATTGCCCCCTCACTTTGAAGGCTGGAATTTCCGCCCGTTGCGCCATTGTATAGACAGTCTTTTCTGCAACTTTCAGCAGGTCTGCCACTTCCGGTAATGTCAGAATTTCATCAGGCATCAACTGGGCCTCAGGTTAAACTTTGGCAAGGAATGCCAGATTGCGCCTAAAAATGCCAGTCAAGGTTCGGGTCATCTGCGCCTGAACAGAACTTACTTGTCGCGATTGCTCTTCTTTCCGGATGCATCAAAAAACATTGGAAAGAAGCTGCGTTGCGTCTTCACCTTGATGATGTCGTTCACGCCGATCGTATTGGCTTTACGTCGCTCCCCACCCCCAGGGGTAATCACCTCAAGATCGGGATTTTCGATGATCGCGGCATGGACATCGTCGGCATGGGCCGGCGTCACGTTGTAGATGCTCTCGTAAAATTCCATCACCGACATAGCGTCGCCAGCTTCGCTCACAAGGCGCGGGATGTCTCCCAGAAGCTGGGTTTTGGCCGAAGCGCGGCCAGTGTCGTCAAAGAGATAGAGCATCCCTTCATCGTGTCGCGGATCATAGGACAGCATATTGAGACCAGACCGTCCAAAATGCGCCTGAAGACTGGCGTTGTCGTGGAGTATGTTGTTGTAAACCTGCCGTGCACGGTAGGCATTCGCGAAATGGATCAGCCAATATCGCCAGCCACCGGGATTGTTGATCGAGAAAGGGCTGACATAAGGCGCACAAAGGCGGAAGGCATCGAAGACAATCTTCTCCGCAGTGCCAAGCCAATCCTTTTGGCTCATCAAACTATCGAGCGCTTGGACGTCGCTGCTGGGCAGGCCGAGATAATCAAGTTGAACCCGTAACCGCTCCGGCTGATCCTTCTGAAGGAAGGCCAGCAATGAGCTGATGACAAAGGTGTAGAAGATTTCAGCCGCCGGATAGGAATGCATGATGTCGAGGATCGTGTTTCGCTCGACATGGCTGTGACCGCACTGATCCAGGTTGAAGATCACGCTCCGATAACGCCCCTGCTCAAGAAAATTCTTGATCGTAGGATAGGCGGCTTCAAAGAACTCGTTCAGATACTCAACGCGCAAATGAAGCTTCGGGAAAGTTGCGATGATGTCCGCCTGGAGCGGCGCCACATGGGTCTTGAGAAGTTCGATCGCATCGCGGCTGGCATCATTGAATACAAGCAGGCACTCGACCTCGATTGCGTTCAGGCCCTGCGCCGCGCGATGTGTGTTTACAGCTTCGGTGGCGCGCTTCAGCTCTTCGATGAAAATCAGGGGAGAGCCTGATGTCCCGCACTGATAACGACCGCCCCCTGCAAAGCCATCCACGATAGCCAGGCGAAAGCGCTCCTGTTGCGGCAGCTTGCAGCGGACGGTAAGATAGTCGAAGACATATTCACGAAGAATCTTGTGCTTGCGCCGGGAGTGATCCTCGAGTTTCGCCCCATCAGCCCATTCGTATCGCTTCTCGACCATACCGCCCCCTCAAGATGCATCGCGCGATCATGCAAACGCTTGCGCAGCGGCGGGCATTTCATCCCAGGTCCGACCGCGATATTCGCGGCCATTCGCCTTTTTCGACCGCTTCTTATTGTCTTTGCCCCATGTTCCCCACTGCTTGAAAAAGAAGGCGGTGTCGGCCGAAAGGCATTGCCCGTAGATTTCGTCGATCCATTCCTCGCGGATTGGACGTGCGGATTTTCCGCTCTCGCCGCCTACGATCGCCCAATGGATACCACTAAGATCGACGGAGCCCACCGGACCGATCAGCGGTTCGAATGAAATAAAGCGAATGGCCGCCGGCGCGGCGCGCAAATGTTCGATCCTGTCAACGACATTCCGATCCTCTATGCTGGTTCCCAGCCAGACATTCGGCAAAACTTCACCAATCTTGGCATCAACAAGTTCGGCCATGCGCTCAGGTCGCTTGGTCAGGATCTGGTAGTTATGGCGCGGTGTGTCACGCATGACTTTCCAGACGTCAAGAATGAAGTCGTCACTGACCCGCTCATGGAACAGGTCGCTCATGGAATTGACGAAAATCTTTCGAGGTTTGCGCCAACTATAGGGAATAGCGAGTGCGTCACGATCTTCGCGGACGACCCCGTTCCAGACCGTGCGTCGACCAGTCTTCCGAGTGAGGCCAGTATATTTTTCGATGTGCATGGCCTCGAGGCGCTTGGCCATTTCCATGGCATAGCAATTCGTGCAGCCAGCCGTGACAATTGAACAGCCGGCGACGGGATTCCAAGTGGCGTCCGTCCATTCAATTTGGGTTTCAGCCATTGCGCCCTCCCGAACGATTTTCAATCAACCTTAGCATCATTGCGCCATTTCCCCGGATTCATACGCCACCTTTCCAACGCTCTGCGCAAGCCATGTCGGAAGCTGAGATGCGGCGGCAACCAGTTCGCCGAATACGCTGGGTGACATCCTTTGCTTCAATGTCCTCAGCGCGGTTTCGGCTTTTTCCGGTCCCAGCCAGGCCAACGCCCGGACGGCATCCCCTGCCGGGCGGTTGGCCAAGACCAATTGCCAGCGCGGGGCGTGCCGAAATTCTACGACCTGTCTGCCGAGGTGCATTTTCCGGCTACGCCCGGAAGTCAGATAGACCGAGCGGACGGGCACCTGCGTCGTCAAGCCGAGAGCATTAGCCGCAGCAGCGCCGGTCGAGACGATGACCTCGCCCTTTTGGGTCACAAGGGCCTCCACAGCCTGCTCGATCGACGGCGGCCGCGTGCCGAACCGGCTGGTTACGGGACGCAGGTAAATACCACGACCGGCGCGAACGAGCTGCCCGCGTTCGGTCAGCCGCGACAATGCCTGATCGATTGCCGCTCGATTCCCGAGATGAAGCAAACCTTTGGCTGAGATAGCTACGCCGTCGGGCAGACTCTCCGCGTGCGCCAAAATCTGATCGGCTAATCGCGTCATCACATTTCTCCTGTTAGAAATGTATCTTAATTTCTGACAGTTTCCAAGGAAATCGGAGATGTTTCAGGAAGGGGAAAGCCTTCCCCAGCGGCCGAGTCCTGGTCTCGGCCGACCCCTTCTGCGAGGATACCCCGCAACGCCCCCCTGGAGAGTGAGAGTGCGGACGGGTTTTCCGTGACGGGTTGAGGGCCGGAGAAGAGCTTTCCGGCGCCCGTCGCGGAGAACGACGATGTTCAGGAATAACCGCAGCGGGCGTGCTGGCTCGGACCGGACGAGCCTTTACGACGACATCACCGGCAAAATCATCGCCGAGCTGGAGGCGGGCCGCTTCCCTTGGGTCCAACCCTGGGGCACCGTCGCGGCCAAGGTGCCCCTCGCCATGCCGAGGAATGCCGCGACCGGACGGCATTATTCGGGCATCAATGTGCTGATCCTCTGGGGCGCCGTGATCCAGTACGGCTTCCCCGGCCAGAGCTGGCTCACCTTCCGCCAGGCCCTGTCGCTCGGCGGCAACGTCCGCAGGGGCGAACGCGGCACGACCGTCGTCTATGCCGATCGCTTCACCCCGGAGGACGAAAAGCGCCGTGCCCGCGAGACCGGCGAGGAAGCTGCGGCGATCCCGTTTCTCAAGCGCTTCACGGTGTTCAATGCAGCGCAATGCGACGGGCTGCCGGAAGATGTCGCCATCGTCGCCCCGCCGCCTCCGCCCATCCTCATCGAACCACAGGTCGAGGCCCTGATCCGGGCGACCGGCATCGACATCCGCATCGGCGGGGACCGCGCTTTCTATGTCCCAGCGCTCGATTATATGCAGGTGCCGCCGCCCCAGGCGTATTTCGAGCCGATCAACTGGCACAGGACGGCCCTGCACGAGCTGGGACACGCCACAGGCCACCCCTCGCGCCTGAACCGCGATCTCTCTGGTTCCTTCGGCTCGAAGAAATACGCCTTCGAGGAGCTGGTCGCCGAGATCAACGCGGCCTTCTGCTGCGCCTCGCTCGGCATCACACCCACCGTCCGCCATGCCGACTATATCGGCTCCTGGCTCGAGGTGCTGCGCGAGGACAATCGCGCCATCGTGCGCGCCGCTTCCCAGGCCAGCAAGGCGGCCGACTGGCTGCTCGGGTTCCTGCCGGGCGCCGATGTCGATGCGGCCGACGACGAACGGCAAGCGGCGTAACGAGCCTGAAAACCGGAAAGGCGGAGAAGCGGGCTTCCGGCTTTACGCCTTGCCGCCCGCCTGGCGCTGCCCTCCGAGAGTGAGAGGGCGGCGCTTCGCTTCGTGACGGGTTGGAGGTCGAGAGAGAGGCTCCCGGCCGCCCGTCGCGGAGTAACGAACATGGCGACTGCCATTCAGAAGATCATCCTATCGTCGGCGCGCGACATCCCCTTCAACAAGCTGGCGCTGAGCCAGTCCAACGTTCGGCGCGTCAAGGCTGGCGTCTCGATCGAAGAGCTGGCCGAGTCCATCGCCCGGCGCGGTCTCATCCAGAGCCTCCATGTCCGTCCCGTCCTCGACGCCGACGGCACTGAGACCGGGATGTTCGCGGTGCCCGCTGGTGGCCGCCGCTTTCGCGCCCTTGAACTGCTGGTTAAGCAGAAGCGCCTGGCCAAGACGGCGCCGGTCCCCTGCATCGTCGGCGACCCCAACAGTGACATCCTCATCGATGAGGTGTCACTGGTCGAGAATATCGAACGCGCGCCTCTGCATCCGCTCGATCAGTTTCGCGCCTTTTTGGGGCTGCGCGACAAGGGCATGACCGAGGAGGCCATCGCCGCCGCCTTCTTCGTCGGCGTCAATATCGTCAAGCAGCGCCTGCGCCTCGCATCCGTCTCGCCGACCTTGCTGGAAATCTACGCCGACGACGGCATGACTCTCGAACAGCTCATGGCCTTCACCGTCAGTTCCGACCATGCCCGCCAGGAACAGGTCTGGGACGCGATCAAGGATGGCTGGCAGAAAGAACCCTATCACATCCGCCGGATGCTGACCGAAACCACGGTACGGGCCTCCGACAAGCGCGCCGTCTTTGTGGGCATCGAAGCCTATGAGTCAGCCGGCGGCATGGTGCTGCGCGACCTGTTCCAGTCCGACGATGGCGGCTGGTTTCAAGATGCCGCCTTGCTCGACCGCCTGGTGGCCGAAAAGCTGAAGACCGTCGCCGATGAGATCGCGGGTGAAGGCTGGAAATGGGTCGAAGCCAGCTTGAGCTTTCCCTACGGCCACGAGCACGGACTTCGGGCGCTTGTCGGTGTCACGGTCGACCTGACCGAAGAGGAACGTGCCACTCGTGAGGCATTTCGCGAGGAATATGACCGGCTTGAAGCCGAATATTCTGAAGCCGACGAGTTGCCCGACGATATCGACGCGAGGCTCAGCAAGATCGAACAAGCGCTCAACGCCTTCGAGCAGCGCCCGTCGATCTACGATCCGGCCGACATCGCCATCGCCGGCGTCTTCGTCAGCCTTAACGCCGATGGCACGCTGTCGGTGGATCGCGGCTATGTCCGTCCCGAGGATGAACGATCCTCCGGGAGCGATGGCAGCGATGCGCCGGAGCCTGGCGGTGATACCGACGATCTGGCCACGCCTGCCGTGCAGCGCGCCGTCATCACGATTGGCGGCCAGGCTGCGGAGCCGGAAGACGATGAAGAGGAAGGCATCAAGCCGTTGCCCGAGCGCCTCGTCATCGAATTGACCGCGCATCGCACCCTGGCTCTGCGCAACGCGGTCGCCGAAAATCCGGATGTCGCCATGACCATGCTGCTGCACAAGCTGGTCAGCGACACGTTCCGGCGCACCGCGCCCGCTGGCTGCCTCGAGGCACGCGTCAATCATGTCTTCTTCTCGGCGCAGTCCGAGGAATTGAAAGACAGCGCACCCGCGCGTGAGGTCGCCGAACGGCACGAGCGCTGGGGCGATCATGTTCCTGATGACGATCAGGCGCTCTGGGATTGGTTGGCTCACCTCGACGATGGCACACGGCTCGATCTGCTGGCTCATTGCGTCAGCTTCGGCGTAAACGCCCTGTTCGAGCGGCCGAACCCTTACGGATCGGGCATCAGTCAGCATGGTTTGGACGTGCGAATGGCGCAAGCCGACCGGCTGGCGCGAGCCACCGGCCTCAACATGGTGACGACGGGCTGGAAGCCGACCGTTGGCAACTATCTCGGCCGCGTCACCAAGCCCCGCATTCTCGAAGCCGTTCGGGAGGGCGCGGGCGAGCGGGCAGCAGGGCTCATCGACCATCTGAAGAAGGGCGACATGGCAAAGGAAGCCGAACGCCTGTTGGCCGACACCGGCTGGCTGCCCGAGCCACTTCGCCTGATCGATCAGGACGAACCGGCTACGAACAGCGAAGGCGACGAAGCGCTTCCCGCGTTCCTCGATGACGACGAGGCGCCCTCCGACGAAAAGGACGGGCCTTCGCACGCCGTCGCCGCCGAATAGCGGGCAATGCGGGACGGCTCTGGCCGTCCTGCACCCTCCTTCTCCCCCCTCTCAGCCCGGCGTCAAGATCCAAAGTCTGCGCGGCGATTCCGCCCGGGCTGGGCTTTCTCGTTTCAGGAGCCTGTCATGGCCGACTATTTCACCCATTTCTCGTGCCTGCTCGACGTCGGCACACCCGAGAACGCCGCCCGTGCGCTCGATCTCTACAACACGCTGTCCGAGGAAGGCGCATCGGAGGAACCACCTTCCGAAGGCTTCCTCCTCTCGATCCAGCCCGAGCATGGCGGCAGCCAGCTCTGGATGCGCGACGACGTGACCGGCGATCCCGAGCGCCTCATCCACTTCGTCAAGCAGTGCGCCGCCAAGTTCGGCCTCACCGGCAGATGGGGCTTCCAATACGCCAACACCTGCTCGCGGCCGCGTCTCGACGGCTTCGGCGGCGGCGCTCACGTCCTCGACCTCGCCACCGGCGAGACCGTGGACTGGATCTACACCGATGGCTGGCTCGACCAGACCATCGCCGGCGCGGGAGGTCCACTATGAGCATCCCCGCCTATGCCCGGACCAATTTCCAGACCCTGCTGCGCGCAGCGGGCGACGGCAATCTCGCCCTCATGGAATGTCTCGACGCGGCGACGGGCAATCCGCGCTACGTCATCTGCGCCGTGGGGCGAGACGATGGTGATTGCCTCTTCACGCCTTTCGGCCATCTCGCCGACGGCAACCCCTATGACGCCTATCTGCCGCCCGATCCAGGCGATCCCGAAGGCTTCGTGCGCCCCGAGCCAGGAGATGCGCCATGATCGATATCGACGCCATCTTCGCGGGGGATCGCCAAAATCCGCCGCATGAACGGTCTCTACCCTGGCCGGAAACCCGAGGCGGCCTCACCGTCGTGGTCATCGAGCCCAAGCCGCATTGGGCAAGCGACATGCGGGCGTTTCGATCCGACGCTCGGGAATATTGCACCTATGCCGACTGGACCGAGAATGGCGCGCGTGCCCGGTTCTTCGGTCATGTCTATACCTGCGGCGACGACCTGATCCGCAAAGCCCGCACACTCGTCGCCTCCGAGATCGCGGACGGGCTCAGGAACTGAAACCTCGAAAGGCGCCCCACCTCACGGTCGGGCGCTTTTTCCATGCCGGCGTTCCGAGAGTGAGAGGGCGGCCGGGACGGGTTTGAGCCGGTGCGGTCGAGAGAGAGCGCCGCGCGGCTCGTCCGTCCCGCTCTCCCGAGGCTCACATCATGACCCTGATCTCCGCATCCGCGACAGCCGCCGCTGCCGTGACGCTTCCGTTTGGCCCCACCCCCGAGCACGCCGACGCCATCTTCTCAGCAGCTGGTCTGCTATTGTCACATCTCGAACGTGGCGAGCGGGTCGACGCCGCAGTTTTGCGTGCGGCGATGGAAACCGCCTTTGGCGCGTCGGATGCGGCTGGCGCCTGGGACTGGAAGACGGCCTATGACGCCTGCGAGGCCGCAACCGTCCTGTTTCTCCGCAAGTACGGACATACGCTTTTCCGCAAAGCCGGAACTCCGGCGGCAAGGCTGTCCGCGCTGACGAAAATCGTCGGCCTTCTGCCGACACATACGCGGCGGTCGACGGAGAGCCAAACCTTCCAGCAATTCTCGACGCCGATCCCGCTCGGCCTGGTCGCCGCCCACGCCGCGGCAATCACTCCGGCCGACCGGGTGCTGGAGCCTTCGGCGGGCACCGGCCTGCTGGCCATCCTGGCCGAGATCGCCGGCGGCGCGCTCGTTCTCAACGAGCTGGCCGACACCCGCGCCAGCCTGCTGTCGCTTCTCTTCCCGGCCATTCCCATCACCCGCTTCGACGCGGCCCAGATCGACGATCATCTCGATCCCGCCGTGACGCCCAGCGTCGTGCTGATGAACCCGCCGTTCTCCACAATGGCCAATGTCGAAGGCCGCGTCGCCGACACCACATATCGCCATGTCGCTTCGGCGCTGGCGCGTCTGGCTTCCGGCGGACGACTGGTTACGATCACCGGCGCCAGCTTCGCGCCCGACAATCCGGCCTGGCGGGACGCCTTCATTCGCCTGCAGGAGCGCGGGCGCATCGTCTTCTCCGCCGCCATCGACGGCGCGGTCTATGCCAAACACGGCACGACGTTTCCGACGCGGCTGACCGTCATCGACAAGCGGCCTGCTGACGATCCAGCCGTGTTCCCGGTCGCACCCGGCGTTGCCTCGGACGCCGCCACGCTGCTGGGCTGGCTCGACGATCATCTGCCGACGCGGCTCGCCGTCGATCCCTCCCTCACGGTCCCAACTGTCGCTGCTTCCGCCCCTCGCAGCGTGCGCGGCTATATCAACCGCACCGCCAAGGCCGTCCCTGCGGCCGTGCCGATGGCCGAGCCGGAGGGCCTGCCACTCGCCTACGAGACCCAGGACGGCCTAGCGGGCGAAGACGGCCGTTTGTCCGACGGCATCTATGAAGAATACGGATTGCAAGCGATCCGTATTGCCGGTTCTCAGGCGCACCCCACCAGGCTGGTGCAATCGGCGGCGATGGCTTCGGTCGCCCCGCCAAAGCCGAGCTATCGGCCAAACCTCCCGGCCAATATCCACGAGCTGCTGTCCGACGCGCAGCTCGAGACCGTCATTTATGCCGGCGAGGCGCACTCCGATCATCTTGCCGGATCGTGGACGGTGGACGCCACCTTCGACGTGGTCAGTGCTGCCCGCGAGGATGCGAAAGATGCCGTGCGCTTCCGGCGCGGCTTCATGATCGGTGACGGCACCGGTGTCGGCAAAGGCCGCCAGTCCGCCGCGATCATTCTCGACAACTGGCTCCAGGGCCGCCGCAAGGCGGTGTGGATCAGCAAGTCCGACAAGCTGATCGAGGACGCGCAGCGCGACTGGTCGGCGCTCGGCATGGAGCGGCTGCTGGTTACGCCGCTGTCGCGCTTCCCGCAGGGGCGGCCGATCACGCTGCCGGAAGGCGTCCTGTTTACGACCTATGCCACGCTACGCTCCGACGACCGTGGCGAGAAGGTTTCGCGCGTCCGGCAGATCGTCGAATGGTTGGGCTCAGACTTCGACGGAGTCCTCATTTTCGACGAGGCGCACGCGATGCAGAACGCCGGTGGCGGCAAGGGAGAACGCGGCGACGTCGCCGCCTCGCAGCAGGGCCGCGCGGGTCTGCGGCTCCAGCACGCGCTGCCGAACGCCCGCGTCGTCTATGTCTCGGCGACCGGCGCCACGACGGTCCACAACCTCGCCTACGCTCAGCGGCTCGGCCTGTGGGGCGGCGAGGATTTTCCGTTCAGCACTCGCGGCGAGTTCGTCGAGGCAATCGAGGCCGGCGGCGTCGCGGCGATGGAGGTGCTGGCCCGCGACCTGCGCGCGCTCGGCCTCTACACCGCCCGCTCGCTCTCCTTCGACGGTGTGGAATACGAGCTGGTCGAGCACGCGCTGACCCTCGAGCAGACCCGCATCTACGATGCCTATGCCGGGGCCTTCGCCATCATCCATAACCACCTCGACGCGGCGATGGAGGTGGCCAATATCACCGGCGCGTCCGGCACGTTGAACCGGCAGGCCAAGTCCGCCGCCCGCTCGGCCTTCGAGAGCGCCAAGCAGCGCTTCTTCGGCCATCTGCTCACCAGCATGAAGACGCCGACCCTGATCCAGTCGATCACCAGCGACCTGGAAGCCGGCCATGCCGCTGTCATCCAGATCGTCTCCACGGGCGAGGCGTTGATGGAGCGCCGGCTGGCCGAGCTGCCGACCGAGGAATGGAACGACGTTCGCGTCGACATCACGCCAAGGGAATATGCTCTCGACTACCTCGCCCATTCCTTCCCGGTGCAACTCTACGAGCCGTTCACCGACAGCGAGGGCAATCTGTCGTCGCGGCCGGTCTATCGCGACGGCCAGCCCGTCGAAAGCCGCGAGGCCGTGGCACGCCGCGACGAGCTGATCGCGCAGCTTGCCTCGCTGCCGCCGGTGCCCGGCGCGCTCGATCAGATCGTCCAGCATTTCGGCACCGAGCTGGTGGCGGAGGTCACGGGCCGCTCGCGGCGCATCGTCCGCAAGCGCGCGTCTTCGGGCGGCGACCGTCTCGTCGTCGAAAACCGCGCGGCCGCCGCCAATCTCGCCGAAACCCAGGCGTTCATGGATGACAGCAAGCGCATCCTGATCTTCTCGGATGCCGGCGGCACCGGCCGCAGCTACCATGCCGAACTGTCGGCGCGGAACACGCGGCTGCGCGTCCACTATCTGCTCGAACCCGGTTGGAAGGCGGACGCTGCTATCCAGGGCCTCGGCCGCACGCACCGCACCAACCAGGCGCAGCCGCCGCTGTTCCGGCCGATCGCCACGGATGTGAAGGCGGAGAAGCGCTTTCTTTCCACCATCGCCCGGCGGCTCGATACGCTCGGGGCGATTACGCGCGGCCAGCGTCAGACTGGCGGTCAGGGCCTGTTCCGTCCCGAGGACAATCTCGAAAGCCCCTATGCTCGCGATGCACTGCGCCAGCTCTATCTCTTGCTGGTGCGAGGCAAGGTCGAAGGCTGCACACTCGAGCGCTTCGAAACCGCCACCGGCCTGAAACTGATGGACGCGAACGGCATCAAGGACGAACTGCCGCCCATCACCACATTCCTCAATCGGCTGCTGGCGCTGACGATCGAGCTTCAGGGCGTGCTGTTTACCGCCTTCGAGCAGCTTCTAACAGCCAAGATCGAGGGGGCCATCGCCAGCGGCGTCTACGATGTCGGGCTGGAAACGTTGACGGCGGAAGGCTTCACCGTCACCGATCGCCAGACCATCTATACGCATCCGGGCACGGGTGCCGAGACCCGGCTCCTCACGATCGCGCAGCGGACCCGCAACCGCCCGGTCACATTGGACGACGCGCTCGCCCATCTGGGCGAATCCAGCGCCAAGCTGCTGGTGAACGAACGCTCGGGCCGCGCCGCCGTGCAGATCCCCGCCACCTCGATCATGCTCGACGATGGCGAGATCGAACGCCGCGTCCGGCTGATCCGACCGATGGAATCGCACACCGTTCCGGTGAAGATGATGGGCGAGACCCATTGGATTGAGGCGGAGCGCAGCGCCTTCGCCACGGCCTGGGCCGCCGAGGTTGCGGATGTGCCGGAGTTCTCCGACAGCACGATCCACATCGTCGCCGGCTTGTTGCTGCCAATCTGGAAACGGCTGCCGAACGAATCCACACGTGTCTATCGGCTCCAGACCGACGATGGCGAACGGATCGTTGGCCGCAAGGTCTCGCCGGCATGGGCGGCCAACGCAACCACGACCGGCGCAGCCACGCTCACGCCTGCCGATGCCTTCATGGCGCTGATGGATGGGCGCACCATCCTCGATCTCGCTGAGGGGCTTCAGCTTCGCCGCGTCCGCGTCATGGGCGCAGATCGCATCGAATTGTCGGGGTTCACCGACACGATGCGCGAGCGGCTTACCGCCTATGGCCTGTTCCACGAGATCATCTCCTGGAAGCTCAGGATGTTCGTGCCAACAGATGCCGCCGGCCCGGCTGTATTGGAGCGCGTGCTGGGACACTATCCGGTGCAGCGCATCGGCGAGCGCGAGGCGGCGTGATGGCCCGGCTCGACGCTTCCGATCTGGCGACCCGTCTCGGCCGGGAGGCCGAGGCGGTGTGCCGCCACTATCTCGACGCTGGCCGTCGCCAGGGCAATTACTGGCAGGTTGGCGATGCCCGCAACACGCCCGGCCGCTCCATGTTCGTGCGGCTCAAGGAGACGGTGAAAGGCCCAGCCGGCAAATGGACCGACGCCGCCACCGGCGAGCATGGCGACCTGCTCGACGTGATCCGGGAAAGTTGCGGCCTCATTGACTTCGCCGATGTCATCGGCGAGGCGCGTTCCTTTCTCAGTCTGCCGCGTCCTGAACCCGCACCAGCACCGAAGGAGCGACCGGGCAAACCAGCTCCGTCAGGCTCGGCCGAGGCGGCAAGGCGATTGTTCGCCATGTCGAAGCCGATCAGCGGCACCCCCGTAGAGACGTATTTCCGCACACGCGGCATTACGGCTTTGCACGGAACCGGAAACCTGCGCTTCCATCCACGCTGCTATTATCGGCCAGATGACCATGGCCCGCTTGAAACCTGGCCAGCGATGATCGCCGCCGTCACCGATCTCAACGGCCGGATTACTGGCGCCCACCGGACATGGCTCGCCCCTGACGGCACCGACAAGGCGCCTGTCGAAACGCAGCGCAAGGCGATGGGAGACCTGCTTGGTCACGCCGTTCGCTTTGGTGTGCCGGGTGATGTGATGGCCGCGGGCGAAGGCATCGAAAGCGTGCTTTCGGTAAGCCAGGCCATACCGGACATGGCCATGGCGGCGGCATTGTCCGCTGCCCATCTCGCCGCCGTTCTGTTTCCGGAAACGCTGCGTCGGCTCTATGTCATCCGCGACAACGACCCGGCGGGCGACGGCGCGCGGGACAGTTTGATCGAACGAGCGAACGCGGTCGGAATCGAGGCGATCGTGCTGTCACCAGTACTGGAGGACTTCAACGAGGATCTCCGGCGCCTTGGCCTCGATACACTCCGGGCTAATCTCAGGGGCCAACTCGCACCACAGGACGTCGCCCGCTTCATGGCGCTGGCGGCATAACCGGCAGGGAGGAAAGTGGCGACGTCATCGCCATGCCCGCCCGGATGCCCCTACATCGAAAGAGAGCCACGCCTCGGCCTTCGAGAGGGCGATCGGCCCATAGGCGTGCCGGGGCGGCAATGGCCGCCGCCGGCTATTTTCCGGCGGCGGCCCCAAAAGAGAAGTTGGGCCGCCTTTCCATCGCGAAACAAAATAGCCGGCTTGTCGCCATCCTCCGCTTTGCTCCGGCCCTGCGCTTTGCTGCGGGTGCAGTCCCGTCCCGCCCATGCGCTTCGTCGCCATGAAGGCCGCGAGGGTCGCGGTCCAAACGATGGAGCATCCCATGAGCGAGCGCGACGATTTCGAGCCCCACCACGCATCCTCTCCCACAGACCATCTCCTCCAGGAGCTTCAGCTTTACGGCTATCGCCCTTTTGAGGGCGAACCAGACCCCCGCCCACTGCCGGAAGCAACCCGCGTCACCGGCGCTATCGCCGACATCTTCGACGCCCTGATTGCAACCCTTATTGACACCCGCCTGGAACCCGATCTCGACGATCTCCTCTGGTCAACCGTCAATCTCTTCCACCGCGCTTGCCACCGGATTGAACGCGAACTGGACGACAACGAGCAAGGACAGCGCCGCCTTCAGCGCGAACAGGATGGCAGCGAGGTGAAATCCGTCGAACTGGAGCGCCTCACCGCCGAGGGCCAGACGCTTCTTGAGCGCCGCGACGCCTTCGAACTGATGCGCGACCAAGCCGCCGACCATTTCGAGCGCCATACCGGATCAAGCTGGAGGCCCCGCACAGGATCGATGGTCAACCATCGCAATCTTACCGCAGCGATGATCGACAGTCGCGACTTCCTGGCAGCCAAACGTCGCACTGAGACCGAAGTGCTGATGCCCGCCGGGCCGAAGATCGCCTTCACCGGCGGCGACACTGCCGACCACAAGCTGATCTGGGCCAAACTCGATCAGGTCCACGCCAAGCATCCCGACATGGTCCTAATGCACGGCGGCTCTCCCAAAGGCGCCGAAAAGATCGCTGCGCGCTGGGCCGATCATCGCAATGTGCCACAGGTCGCCTTCAAGCCCGACTGGGTGAAGCACGCCAAGGCCGCACCGTTCAAACGCAACGATCAGATGCTCTCTGTCATGCCAATCGGGGTTATCGTCTTCCCCGGCACCGGTATTCAGGACAATCTCGCCGACAAGGCCCGCAAGCTGGGCATCCCGGTTTATCGATTCGGCGGAAGCGGTGCGTGAGCGCCGCTGGAACGCCTACACCCGCTTTGGCTTGGGCTGATGCAACCTCCGGCGAACATTTGGTTTCAGTGCGTTGCCGACATCCTTGTTGACGAGGTCCAGATCAAACCACTCGGGATCGAAGTGCCCACCGCACCAACGCTTGATGTCGGCGTGTTCAGGGTCGCCAGGATCCCCCATCACCTCGAGGAAATGCTCATATCCCGAGATCCCGCCGACGTCTTCAGGCGGCCTTGCAAAGGCACCGTCCTCGCAGATGGCCTTTTTGGGAAATACATCAAGCCAAAGCCATTCCTCCAGTTCAACCGTATGTCGCCAGTTGTCGCCGAAGTCATATGTGTAGGTAAAAGTGCTTCCGGATCGAGAAAAATCCTTAAGTTGAACATCCCGTTCATCGAAAACACGCGGATCATCTGGACCCGCCCCATCTTCCAGAAGGGCGACATCGCCAAAGCGCAGTCCGCCGATGTGGAATTCGTGGAGATGGTAGTTCCACCAATTGAACGCGGCCTGAATTCCAAGGTGGAGGTGTTCGAGATTCCAGTGTGCCGGTATGAGCAAACGCCGCCAGATGGCTGGCTGGATACCATCAATCGATACACGAAGGCGAACGGCGTTAGGCGCTGAGGACATAGCAAGGACGATGCCGAAGCCAAGGCCATGCGTCAAGGCGCAGTCAACGAACTTAACAAGCCAATAGCATCACCGAACGCAACTGATTCCGGCGAATATTCGAGCAGGAGCCACCCCGCTTCATTTGCGCTTATCCTTGATCCATCCAACGGCCTGACGCCATCAACCCGTAAAGGGTCGGACTACGCATGCGCGTGCCGCCGCTTGCGGCTTCGCCTTCATCGGTGATTGCGGCCTTTGGCCGGACGCTTCGGGCGCCTGTCAGCGGGGGATGGTCCTCCGCTTCAAACAGGAGCCGGATCAATGTCCTCCACCGACGCTTACGCCTTCGCTCTCAGCCTCGCCTCAACCCTGATGGTGGCCATCATCATCTTCCGCGCCGGCGACGGCACGCTCTCGGTTACGCCGGCCGCCGAATTCGACGGCGACGAGGCCTCGATCCTGCGCGAAATCGATCCCTTCGCCCCTTAACGGGGCGAACGCCTCGCCTCAAATGGCGGAAACCCGCCGGTTTCCACTCCTCTTATCATTGTCGATTTGCTATAATGCAGCTGCGCCGTGGTGGTGGTGGAGGCGCAACCGTCAGAGTTCATCTCCCGGAGATACCACCATGCTCTTTCTCGGCATTCTCGCATCCATCGCCGCCATAGGCTTCTTGTGCTGGCTGTTGTTCACGCTCGCGGTCTTCGCACTGCCGCTTTTCGCCGGCGTTTCAATCGGAACGTGGGCTTATGGCACGGGCGCTGGATGGCCTGGCGCAATCCTCATCGGCCTTATTGGCGCGGCGCTGACACTGGGCATCGGCCAATTTCTGCTGATCGTCGTGCGGCCTCTCTGGATCAGGCTTTTGATTGCGGCTGCTTTTGTGCTTCCGGCGGCAATCGCCGGCTTTCACGCCACGCATGGTATCGTCAAGCACACCATGCCGTCTGAAACCTGGCAGGTCATCTTCTCCGTTGTCGGCGCGGTCGTCGTGGGGATCACTGCGTTTCTGAGGGTGGCGGGCATGGTAGCGTCCCCGCCGTCGAGCGGGACCGTGGCGCGGGCGTAGCAATCGTGATCAACGCAGGTCGACCCAGCCAAGCGAAGACTTCCGCCGCCTTGTGCCTCAAGGTATTTGGGACGGGCGGTGTGAACGATCATCAAGTGAGCCGATGAAACACGATCCCCATTTGCCACGCGACAGAAAAGCCTCAGACTGACGCTGCCGACCAGACGGCACTGCGGCGGGCTATCAGGTGGCATCGGTCAGGATGATGCAAGCCTAAGGTCCAGGCACTGGCAATTGATCTCGATGTCACTGCCTATGCCGGTTCATGAGAAACCAAGGCAGCCATCTATCTCCGTTCGGACTCGTTGAGAACCGCCACCTGCACGGCCTCTCCAATGGGCTGATCTGGCCGAAGGACGGCTTCGCCTCGACCGCCTAAGCCGCAATGGCGCAACGCAATTTTCTTCCCCTGGGTTTCACCCATTCCTCGCGAGCCAAGAAAACCGCTCCGTCACCATCCTCCGCTTCGCTCCGGTCGCCATCATGAATGATTTGTCGATGCGGCGTCGATCGCCTCCGGCCTCCCGATCGCCATCGAGGCCGCTGCGGTAGCGGGCTCGAATACGAAAAACGGAGATTTTAAAATGGCTACCATCGGCACCTTCAAGAAAACCGGATCAAACGAGTTCACCGGCGAGATCGTTACTCTGAGCGTCCAGGCCAAGGGCGTTCGCATCGTCCCAGACCTTCGCGCCAACGGCGAGAACGCCCCCAGCCACCGCGTCATGGTCGGCCGGGCCGAAATCGGAGCCGCCTGGTCGAAGCGCTCCAACGACGACCGGCCCTATCTCGGCCTCAAGCTCGACGATCCGAGCTTCAACGCCCCCATCTACGCCAATCTCTTCGACGATGAGGACGGCGAGACCTACTCGCTGATCTGGTCCCGCCCCAACGGCCGCCGCGGCGACTGACCCCGGCGCCAAGACCCCGGCCCTCCGGCCGGGGTCTTTCCCCTGACAACCGAATCAGTTGCTGGTCAATTCCGGTTAGCGCCGCGATCTTCAACGGTTTTTACTCGCACCGCGCGCCAAGAGCGACTATTATAGTCGTAGTTCTGGCATATGCGTTGCTGCCGGTGGGAGGTGATCATGCATGATCACCGCCCGACAATCACGGGCCGCACGCGCGTTGCTGGGATGGACGCAGGAGACGCTCGCTGACAAGGCCCGAGTATCATTGACCGCGCTCAAGCGCCTCGAATCCGAAAGCGGCCTCGAGGTGTATGAAACCACGCGCGATCAGGTTCGCAGGGCACTGGAGGCGGCAGGCATTGTGCTCCTGCTGACCGACAAGGGTGAAGGTGTGCTTCTGCATCATGAACAGTCTCGGCAAAGATAATCGTTGATTGACCGCTGAGAATACCATGCCTGCCTTCCCCGTACTTCATCATGCCCGGGTCATTGACAGGGTGCATAGAGTTAACGGCGTGGAAATCATCTGCTACGGTGTCAGGTAATGGCGCAATCAACCCAACATTTTCAGGACGAGCCACCGGCGGGGCCTTCGCTCACAGTCTATGACCAGGAGCATATGATGCTCTATCTGCGCCTCCTGGACGCCGCGCGCGACGGGGCTGACTGGCGAGATGTCATGAAGGTTCTGTTTGACCTTGATCCAGACGCCGATCCGGAACGATGTCGCCGTGTTCATGCTGCCCATCTCGCTCGCGCCCAATGGATGAGCGAGCACGGCTATCGGGAGCTGATCGGCAAGAACCCACCCGCTTAACGGGGTGATGCTTCTACGGCATCAGGCGATGCCGACTCTCTGTCTTCCACCCGACAACCCATCCGGGAATCTTACCCCTCCCTCAATTCGGCACCATTGATGGAGGGTTCTGATGCTGCCAGATGCGTCTCGCTGGCGATCCGCCGCGAATTACGAACACGTCGACACCCTGAGCGCCTCTGATCTCGCCTGGGAGTGGTTGCGCCGCAACGAAGGCTACGACAGGGACTATGAAGCTCTGAGCGACCCCGGCGCTGACCGCGAACAGCTGACGGAAAAAATCCGCCAGCACTGGGGGTTGCGATTTCGCCGTCGATCCAGCCCTCGACCTGCCTGACGCCCCTGTCTTTTGGCTGCCGCAAGCCGATACCAGCGTGGTTCTGTTATCGTCACCGCCGCCGGTGCTGCAAGACGCGCGCTCGCAAGACAGTCCCTTGCCGATCGCCTTGCCCGCAGACCAGCAAAACATTGACGGTTTCCATGCGCTATTGCCTCTGCTGGACGATCAAAGGCTGCAAGTGTTCAGCCTGGACGCCGAACCCCTTGCCGCGATCATTCCCCTGACGCTGGAAGGCTTCGACCGGCTTGCAGCCGTCTATCGCCTCCTCGCTCACCTTCATGGCCGGTCCGTGCCGCCCGACGCACGTCTGACGCGCCAGCAACGCGCCCGGGCACGGCGCATGCTACAGGCCATCGATGGATTACGCTCCGGCGCCACCCAGCAAGAGATCGCCCAGAGCCTCTTCCGCCTCAAACGATTGGGCCGAAGCGAATGGCAAGTGTCCCCGATCCGCCATTCGGTGATGTCGCTCCTCCGCGACGCCCGCTCGATGATTTCCGGCGGCTATCGCAAACTCCTTCGCCACCGTCGCAAACCCTGAAACTCTTGTACTGACGCGGTGTGGGAAATTCGACCCCCGCAAATTCCTCCTCCATCCAACCCGCTTCCCTTCGCCATCGTGGCCTGCATTCGCCGTCTGTTCCCGACGGTTCCAACGCACACCACGAAAGGCCGATCCATGCGCCCCGATCTCGCCGTTTTGCCGCCGCGCTTTCTGCGCACCAAGGAAGCCGCCGAATTCCTCAGCCTATCTGCCCGGACCCTCGAAAAGCACCGCACCTATGGCACCGGTCCGGCCTACAAGAAACTCGGGGGCCGCGTCGTCTACGCCGTCGACGACCTACAGGCCTGGGCCGAGCGCGGGGCGGTGACGTCGACAACCGATCCGCGCGGCAAGGTACTTCCAGCCAAGCGCCATGGCTTCCCGTCGGACGGCCAGCCAAGCCGCCTCGCGCGCTGACCCGGCGTCGTTGTCCAATGTCGGCGCGGCATCGAACCCTTTCGGAACGTGGGCAGCTCGATCTCTTTCGGGCACTCCCTGGCGATTTCGCGCCAAGAGATGCGCAGGATCTCATGGCCTATCCCTTCTTCTCCCTGTCCAAATCGCATCGTGTGACGCCCATCGACTTCGTCGCGGGCGCCATCTCGATCCGCGTCGAGGCTGTGCCAGACCATGGCATGGCCACCATCTGGGACGCCGACATCCTGATCTGGGCCGCAAGCCAGATCGTTGAAGCCCGCGACTCCGGCTTGCGGACCTCGCGGCTCATGGCGGCGACACCCTATGAAATTCTCACCTTCATCGGTCGTGGAACATCACTTCGCGACTATCAGCGCCTCAAGGCGGCGCTGGACCGGCTGCAATCGACGACGGTCAGCACCTCCATCCGTCAGGCGGCGGAAGGCCGCCGCCATCGCTTCTCCTGGATCAACGAATGGAAGGAGCGCACGGATCGGACCGGTCGCCCAGACGGCATCGAGCTGATTGTTCCTGACTGGTTCTATCAGGCCGTGCTCGACAACGCCCTCATCCTCACCATTGACCGGGCCTATTTCGATCTGACTGGCGGGCTTGACCGCTGGCTCTATCGCCTTGTGCGCAAGCATGGCGGCCGGCAGCGCAACGGCTGGCGGTTCGACTTCCGTCACCTGCACCAGAAATCCGGCGCTCTATCGCCGTTCAAGCGCTTCGCCTTCGAGCTGCGTGACATCGTGCGCCGTCAGCCCCTGCCGGGCTACACGCTGTTTCTGGAGGTCGAGGTTGGCGGACGAATGCTACTCGCCTTCGAACCTCATCCCGCCTGTGGACAGGCTGTGGATAGCCTCGTGCCATCGGGAACCCTCGGACACGTGCCATCAGGAACCGCCCTCTCGTGCTATCAGGAACCCAAACAGGGTCTAAACTACGGACATAAAAGCGGAAATCGCCCCCTTAACTTAGAATCTAACTCAGAATCTAACTTCTTGATGCGCGCGCGCGATGGGGAAAACCCATCTGACGATGCCTTTGACGCCCAGGAAAGCGCCGGAAAACCGATCACCAAGAGCCAGTCTCCAGACCGTTCGGGAGAAGCGCGATGATCGTGGCTCTCCTCAATCAGAAAGGTGGCGTCGGCAAGACGACGCTGGCGCTGCATCTGGCAGGCGAATGGGCGCGAAAGGGCCAGCGCGTCACCCTCATCGACGCCGACCCGCAGGGCTCGGCATTGGACTGGTCGCAGCAACGCGAGCATGAACGCCTGCCACGGCTCTTCGGTGTGATCGGACTGGCCCGCGATACGCTCCACCGTGAAGCACCGGAACTTGCCCGCAGCGCCGACCACGTCGTCATCGATGGTCCGCCCCGTGTCGCCGGATTGATGCGCTCGGCGCTTCTGGCGGCAGACCTGGTGCTGATCCCGGTACAGCCTTCACCGCTCGACGGCTGGGCTTCCGCTGAAATGCTCGCCCTGCTCAAGGAAGCCCGCATCTATCGTCCGGAGCTTGCCGCCCGTTTCGTCCTCAATCGCTGTGCGGCGCGCACCATACTGGCGCGTGAAACCGCTGACGGTCTTGCCGATCATGACCCGCCGGTGCTCGGCGCAACCATCGGCCAGCGCATCGTCTTTGCCGCCGCCGCCCAATCTGGACAGCTGGTGCAGGAACTCGACCCTGAAGGGCCAGCCGCGCGAGAAGTTGCCCAGCTCGTCGATGACATCACGAGCCTTGCTGCCGGGAGGGTGTGTCATGGCTGAGCGCCCGTCCCGTCGCGGCTTCGCCGCCCGGCCAGCCGATCCGGAGAGCTGGATCAAGGCGCCTGATGCGCCAGCGCGCGGCGCTGATAGCGCGCTCAACACCGCACGTCTGACCATCGACGTCACGCCGGACATGCGCGGGCGCATCAAGATCGCCGCCTTCCGCCGGGGCATGACCGTTGCCGACATGCTGCGCGATCTCCTCGCGCGGGAGTTTCCAGACGACGCCAGAGAGCCGTCATGAGCGTGATAGCCGGAAGCCAAGCGATCCGCCAGGCTGGGCCAGCATCTGCGCAGGCCACAGAACTCACCGAGGTCGAGCTGGTGTGGATCGAGAAGCAGATCGAACACTGGATACGCTTCGGCCATGAGACCTCCGAACGCCTGATCGACCGCCGCCGACGCTGCGTCAGCTTCGCGCCGGAGAGCGTCTTCGCGCTCATCCGCTGGGCGGCGAACAGGTTCGGCACGGTGAGTTCGCATCTCTACGTCGTGCGCACCGTGCGACCCGGCTACGTATTCCAGACCGTGCCTTCCGTGGTGCCCGGTGGCGACATCCTGCTGCATGTGGCGAGCTGGCCGAAGGTCGAACGGGTTTTGAGCCACATCGACGCCATTGAGGCCTTGCGGATCGACCCGTGCGCTGTTGCGCCCGATCACTGGCGTCATCTCCACAATCGCCTCGCGACCGGCGAACCGCCACGCCCCTACACGCTGGCGCGTCATCGGGCGTGGCTTAAACGACTGGAGGCCAGCCAATGAAGCGCGTCCTTTATCTTCTCGCGGCGGCCACGGCCCTTTCAGCGATCGGCATCACCACCTTTTCCGTTATGCCGATGCAACTCCTCTGGAACGCCACAGCCAGTGCGCCCATCGGCCTCTATGCTGTTGGCCCAGCCGACAAGCTAGAAGTCGGCGATCTGGTGGTCGTCAAACCAGACGAGGCGCTCGAAGATTTCATGGTCGAGCGCCGCTATATCGGTCGTGGCATCCCCCTTCTGAAACACATCTCGGCCCTTTCCGGGCAACAGGTCTGCCGGATCGGCCGCGACATCATGATCGATGGACGTTTCGCCGCCACGGCACTCGACCGCGACAGGCGCGGTCGTGAATTGCCGGTCTGGCAGGGCTGCCAGCACATCGCTCCGAACGCGGTTTTTCTGCTTAACCCCGCCGCCCGTGATAGCCTCGATAGCCGTTATTTCGGCCCGCTGCCGGTCACGGATGTGCTCGGCAACGCGCAGCCTCTCTACACCGATCCTACCGGAACGGGCCGCTTCATCTGGCGCGCAACAGCGCCTTGAGCGCCCGCGTTGCCGTCTTCTTCCACCATTCCAAGGAGATTTCCATGACACAGATCGGACAGTTTACGCGTACCCCTTCGGGGTTTTCCGGCCACATCCGCACGCTTATGCTGAGCGCCGAACTGGTGATCGTCGCCATTGCCCCGTCCGATACGGAAGGCGCGCCAGACTACCGTGTCCACCTCGATACCGAGGACGGCCCTGAAGCCGGAGCCGGATGGAAGCGCACCGGCGAACGCGCGGGCGAATTCATCGCCTTGGCTCTCGATGATCCGCTGCTTCCGCAGCCGATCCGCGCCAATCTGTTCCGCGACGATGACGCCGGTCACGCCTGGTCGCTGCATTGGAACCGCCCGCAAAAGCGCGAAGGACGGGACTGACGCCATGCGCCTGCTCCCTCTTCTCCTTTCCGGCCTGGTCTTTATCAGCGCGCCGCCAAGCCGTGCGCTTGCCGATCCGCCGACGCCGGTTGCCCAATCGCCCGGCGGTGCCTATGCCGATCATATTGCCGAGGCCGCTGCCCGGTTTGAGCTTCCCCCGCGCTGGATACGCGCAGTGATGACGGCAGAAAGCGCGGGTGACCGCCGAGCGCTCTCACCCAAGGGCGCCATGGGCCTGATGCAGATCATGCCTGCGACTTGGGAAGACTTGCGCGGGCGGCATCGGTTGGGCGCAGATCCTTATGATCCGCATGACAACATTATCGCAGGCGCTGCCTATATCCGGGAACTGTTCGACCGTTACGGCTCGCCCGGCTGGATCGCCGCCTATAGTGCTGGCCCCAGACGCTATGAAGCCTCTCTCAATGGCCGAACGCTGCCCAGCGAAACCCGCGCCTATGTCGCACTTGTGGCGCAATCGGTCGACGCCAGTGGATCATCGGACAGCACCTTGGCGAGCCCCTCGAATGCCGCCTCCTGGACACAGGCGCCGCTGTTCATCGCGCAGAACGCCGCCCGCCAAATCGCCATTCCCGTAACGGAAAAGCGTCCGTCTTCGCAGGCTCAGGCGACAACGGATGTGCGCGATGTCTCCGCCATCGAGCCGCAGTCCGAAGGCCTGTTTGTCGCCCGCGCCAGTGCAGGAAGCACACCATGAGCGCCCGGGTTCCTGATCGCACGATATCGGACACCGGCGTAGAGAGGCGGGCGCAGAGGTCGAGGCCTGGCAACACGACCGAAGGATGGCGAGATAAAAGGCCGCGATGTGCGGGCTTTGTCGGTCGTTTGTTTTCAGTGGGTTACGCATCACTTTTGCGAGGTGCGATGAAGTTTAGCACCTCGCAGAACCTCCATTCCTTTCGTAAAATCAACACCTTGTCGCGATGTGCTGGAGTTTTGCGATGAGTGGAGACGAGGACTTCCGTATCCGTCCTGGCCGCGTGCGCAGTTCCGGCACGCAAGCCACACGGCCCTTCATCGCTCAGGCCCTGGCAGCGGCCCAGAAGGCTGGCGGCCATGTGTCCCGCTCTGGCCGCATCAGCGCCGGCACCCGCTCGACCTTTGGCCGCGGCCGGACCGCGAGCGTGCGCGCCAATAACCTTCTGACCGGCCGTTCCCGCGTCGTTGTCATCAAGACCCGTGTGGTCCGCCACAGCGCCCGCGCCACACCGCTCACCACCCACCTTAATTATCTACGCCGCGATGGTGTGACCCGAGACGGGGAAAAGGCGCATCTCTTCGGTCCGGGCGAGACAGAGGTGGATGGGCAGGCCTTTGCCGAGCGGGCAGATGGCGACCGTCATCATTTCCGCTTCATCGTCTCTCCGGAGGACGCGACGGACATGGCCGATCTGCGATCCTTCACCCGCGACCTCATGGGCCAGATGGAAAAGGATCTCGGCACCAAGCTCGACTGGGCAGCCGTCGATCACTGGAACACCGACAATCCGCATGTGCATGTCATCCTGCGTGGATGCGCTGACGATGGCCAGGACCTCGTTATCGCCCGCGACTATATCAAAGATGGCATGCGCGCCCGCGCGGCCGATATCGTCACTCAGGAGCTGGGGCCGCGTACAGACCTCGACATCCGCCGCAACCTGATCGCCCAGATTGACGCCGAACATTGGACCCAGCTCGATCGCCAGCTGTCCCGTGATCGTGACGCCCATGGCATCATCGATATGGCGCCCGCCAGTGCCGAGCGGCCCGACGAATTCCACCCCCAAAAAATCGGGCGGCTGCGCAAGCTCGAAACACTCGGCCTCGCCCATGAGGTTGGCGCGGGGCAATGGGTCATTGACGGCAAGGCAGAAGCCACACTGCGCGCGCTTGGTGAGCGCGGCGACATCATCAAGCGCATGCACCGGGCGCTGACAGATCGCGGCATCGAACGCGGATCAGCGAGCTTCGTCCTCGCCGGTGAAAGTCTTGATGATACCATCGTCGGGCGGCTCGTCGCCCGCGGCCTCGACAACGAGCTGAAGGGCACCGCCTATGCCGTGATCGATGGTGTGGACGGACGCACCCACCACATCAAGCTTTCCAACCTCGACGCTGCTGGCGACAGCGCGCCTGGTTCCATCGTCGAGCTGCGCAAATTCGATGACGCCAACGGCCAGCGTCGCGCAGCACTCGCGGTGCGATCGGACTACGACATTGATCGGCAGATCACCGCGTCCGGTGCGACTTGGCTCGATCGTCAGAAAATCGCCCGTGATCCGCATGCGCTCTCCGACGGCGGCTTCGGTGCGGAGGTGCGTCAGGCCCTGCAAGCCCGTGCCGATCACCTTCTCGCGCAAGGCATTGCCGAGCGTCGCGGCAGCCAGATGATCTTTCCGCGCGGTCTGATCGAGACCCTGCGAAATCAGGAACTTGAACAGGCAGGTCAGGCGATCGCAGCCGAGACCGGCCGACCGTTCAAAGCTTTAGGGACTGGCGATTATGTGACCGGCGACTATCGCCGTCGGCTTACGCTCGCCTCCGGCCGCTTCGCCATGATCGATGACGGCCTCGGCTTCCAGCTCGTGCCCTGGACGCCCTCACTCGAAAAGCATCTCGACCGCCATGTCTCCGGAGTCGCGCGCGCCGATGGCGGCATAGACTGGAGCTTTGCCCGCAAGCGCGGGATTAGCCTTTGAACTTCTGACGAAAGACGAAACCGATGTCCGCGACCAAAATTCTCTGGGGCCAGATCCTCACCGTCCTTTCGATTGTTCTGATCTGCATTTGGGGCGCGACCGAGTGGGTGGCATGGCGGCTGGCCTTCCAGCCAGAGCTGGGCGAGCCCTGGTTTCGGCTGTTCGGTTTTCCAGTTTACCTGCCGCCCGCCTTCTTCTGGTGGTGGTACGCCTATGACGCCTATGCACCGCCGATCTTTGTGGAAGGCGCCTACATCGCTGCATCCGGCGGGCTTATCGCGGCAGCCGTCGCCATTGGCATGTCGGTCTGGCGGGCGCGTGAGGCCAAGAAGGTTGAGACCTACGGCTCCGCCCGATGGGCTGAACCCGATGAAGTGAAGGCCGCAGGCCTTTTGGGACACGATGGCGTCGTGCTTGGCCGCTATGACGAGCACTATCTGCGCCATGATGGGCCTGAGCATATCCTCTGCTTTGCCCCGACCCGATCCGGCAAGGGTGTCGGTCTTGTCGTCCCGTCCCTGCTGACCTGGCCCAGCTCCGCCATCGTTCATGACATCAAAGGCGAAAACTGGCAGCTCACGGCCGGCTTCCGCGCCCGGCATGGCCGCGTTCTGCTCTTCGATCCGACCAACGCCAAATCCTCAGCCTACAATCCGCTGCTGGAGGTCCGCCGCGGGGAATGGGAGGTGCGCGACGTCCAGAACATCGCCGATATCCTCGTCGATCCCGAAGGCTCCCTTGAAAAGCGCAACCATTGGGAAAAGACCAGTCACGCCCTGCTGGTCGGGGCCATTCTCCATGTCCTCTATGCCGAGCCTGACAAGACACTGGCCGGTGTCGCCGCCTTTCTCTCCGATCCCCGCCGCCCGATCGAGTCGACGCTCGCCGCCATGATGAAAACCGCACATCTGGGAGAAGCCGGTCCGCATCCCGTCATTGCCAGCGCGGCACGCGAACTCCTCAACAAGTCCGACAATGAACGCTCGGGCGTGCTCTCCACCGCCATGTCGTTTCTCGGGCTTTACCGCGATCCGGTCGTTGCTGAAGTCACCCGCCGCTGCGACTGGCGGATCATGGATCTGGTCGCCGCGAAACAGCCGGCAACCCTCTATCTCGTCGTGCCGCCGTCCGACATCGCCCGGACAAAGCCGCTCATTCGCCTGATCCTCAACCAGGTTGGGCGCCGTCTGACCGAGGATTTGCAGGCTAAGGCCGGACGGCATCGCCTTCTCCTGATGCTCGACGAGTTTCCGGCGCTAGGGCGGCTGGATTTCTTCGAGAGCGCACTGGCCTTCATGGCGGGCTATGGCCTCAAGAGCTTCCTGATCGCCCAGTCGCTGAACCAGATCGAAAAGGCCTATGGCGCGAACAACTCGATCCTCGACAACTGCCATGTCCGTGTCAGCTTCGCCACCAATGATGAACGGACCGCCAAGCGCGTTTCGGACGCGCTCGGCACCGCGACCGAGATGAAGGCGATGAAGAACTATGCCGGGCATCGGCTGTCACCCTGGCTCGGGCATTTGATGGTCTCGCGTTCCGAGACAGCGCGCCCCCTGCTGACCCCCGGCGAAATCATGCAACTGCCGCCGACCGACGAGATCGTCATGGCGGCGGGCCTCGCGCCCATCCGCGCGAAAAAGGCCCGGTATTACGAGGACGCCCGTTTCAAAGAGCGTCTGATGCCCCCGCCCAAGCTTGCCGCTTCAGACGTAGGTCGGCCCGAAGACTGGACCAGCCTGCCGATACCTGACAGGGCCGCGCTTTTCGAACCTCATGTGCCAAACGACGATCAGGGCGACGAAGATCCGACCGAATCCGAGCATCGGCACCAGCCGGAACTCACCCGCGTCGCGCCGGTCGAGAAGAAAGCCCCGATCAGCAATGAATTCGAGATCGACCTGCCGGACGAGACGGACGAAGACGCCGTCCGCAATAGCCGCCTGTCCCGTGTCATGCAGGGCGTGGCGCGTCAGGTCTCGCTCGATCCCGACGATGGCATGGACCTGTGAGGCGCACATGACAAAATCACCCTGCAAGCAACGTCTGTCTGTTTATCTCGAACCCGCCGTCATGAAACGTCTCGTAGAACATGCGGCGCGACGGGACCAATCCCGGTCGCTCATCGCCGAAGCCGCGATCGAATCCTTTCTGTCACCGGATGCCGCTGAACGGCAGGAAGCGGCCTTCACCAAGCGCCTTGATCAGATCGATCGTCGCATCGCACGCCTTGAACGCGATGTCGGGATTTCGGTCGAGACTCTGGCGGTGTTTGTCCGCTTCTGGCTCTCCACGACCCCGGCCTTGCCGGAACCTGCGGCGCAAGCCGCCCGGGCGAAGACCGGCGAGCGTTACGAGGCGTTTGTTACGGCGCTCGGACGGAGGCTCGCCAAGGGGCCGCAGCTGCGGCAGGAGATTTCGGAGGACGTGGGAGTGGCAGACTATTCAGCCAAACATAATCAACTTTAACGGTCGATTTGAATTGCGTTCACAGCCACATTGCAACCAGTCACAAAACATGGCTGTTTTGCGCCGTCAAAACGGCCATTGCGGGAGGCCTGGTCTCAAACCGAAAGTGGACGTTGATAACGCTTGGGGCACGGTCCGTGTTTTAGTGCGAACGGTCGCGGCTCGCTTTCTGATGGAATGAACGCCTACAAAATTGTAAAAAGTAGGCTCTTTGAAACTTTGCTAACGGTGGCGTCATGGTTCAAGGCCGGATTGAGAAACTACGGTTTATCGCCGAAGAGATGCAGATCGCCTTTCATCTAGCGACGAACCTCACCGATCCGTTTTTTGCGCGTACAATCGCGCGGCATATCCTGGTCAGGGCCGAGAATTTAATCGCGCATGCGCGGGGTCTTCGTCGTCCACTTCGCGACGCCGGTTTTGACACAAACGCGTTCCACACGGCCAAGGAGGCCTACGCCACCGAATTTGAAGAATATTTCAAGGTCGCGCGGCACAAGATTGGTGCCCATGTACAAGACTTCGATTTCGGCAAACGCATCGAGCTCTGGAACGATATCGAGATTGTTAAGCTCAGCTATTTTGTCGATGGCGCGCGGGAAATCTATGAGGGTCTCGCGGCGCTTACGGTGCCCGGTTACGTTCCTTATGCCGTACCGGCTGAGCTTTCTGATCCGAAGATCGTAGAGATCCTTCACCAAATCCAGCGCTCGCTCGATGCCCGCACCTGGGTCGAAATGGGGACGGACTCGCTTGCGATGGCGCGCGGCAACACATCCGCCGTTCTCAACACGACACCTGTTCATGCTCGTGCCGGCCAATTGGCCCTGATCCGCCGCTGGATCGCGCTACAGCTGGAACTTCGCGGCAAACTCGCCGCGTATCCCGCGATCGCGCGCCTTTTCAAAGAACGCATCGTTACCGACATCGTCAGCTTCTGCGACTGCCTCGTCACGCGCCCGGTCGCAGCTGACGCCTTGCAGGCGATGGACGGGCTGAACAAACTGGTGCAGGCAGAAAACCAGTCATCAGCAGCGATTGATGATTTTGTCGCCGCATCGCATTTTGAAACCGATCTCGCAGCCACCCGCAGGGTTCGCGACAAGATCGGCGCTCATCTTGAAATCGATGAGGCGGAAACGCTTCCCATGCTTCTCGCCGACCTCAACGCCTTCGATCTCGACAAGGCGCTCGCGTTTTACGATCGGGTCGCCGCTGCCTTCAACAAACAGTGCTTCGCCGTTCTTTTCCTGCGTATGTATGCCGCCGACGGCGCCCGGCTCTACGGCGTTACCATGGGTCATTCGGCAGTGAAACCCTTTGCGGGAGTCGCCGAGCCACCCCCCGCTGCTCCGCCCGCGCTACCACTCATCAACGACGAGCAGGAATACGCCAAGAATCTGAGGCGCTGGCTCGACGGCGATGAAAACCAGAAGGGAACTGCACGCGATTTTTTCTGGAAAGCGTTCATGGGCTCCGACAGCATCGAAGACATCAAGGAGACGGAGCACTTCGGCAGCGGCACACGCTATCACTCACACCAGTTCCGCAAGGCGCATCAATTCCTTCTCGACGCCTTGAGTGATGGCCTTTCCGATTTCGACTTCAAGGGTGTTCTCGATCTTGTTATGTCATGCCGAGGCGGCGCGCCCTATCCATTGTCGGAGGTGCTCGTCCGCTGCGCGCCACACGCACCCGTCTTTCGGCAATACCTGATCTGCCACGTCCTCGGCGAAATCGGCAGCGAACCGCACGAGAGCGTCTCCGACTTCTTCGACGCGCAAGCCCACTCGCCAACCTGGGCGGTTCGCCTGGAAGCGGTGATGGCTCGCTATAAATCCTTCATTAAGAACGAAGGGGTCTTTCGTACCAACCACAAAGGCCAGACGAAGGTCGAGCACGATGCGCTTGTCGCATCCATGACCCAAGCCATGTCACCGGATGAGCGGCTTATTTGCCTTCTCGGTTTTGCTAGCGTTCACACCGGGCCTCTCGCGGGTGTGTTCACGACCCCGTTTAACAGTAACTACACGGCCCTCCAGGCCGAGCTTGAGATGCTCATCCTGCCGCTTTTGAACGACGACGACGCCAACTCCAAAGTGGCCATGCTTAAACAACTCATTCAAACTCACGACTACGTGGGGGTGAGCGTTCATATCGCGATCAATCTCAATAGCGGCGAAAACCATCCGCTCTACGCAGCTTTGGTCGATGCCTGCTGCCGAGGAACCATTATTGCGGCCTCCAACAATCAAGCGAGCCGTCATCTCGCCATAAGCTATGTTATGAAGAAGGATCATCGCTTCGCTTTCGAGATCGCGGGGCCGCTTGCCGACCGCAACCCCGATTGGATCGATGCGCAAATCCTTGTCGCCCAAATTCTCGGTGAAATAGTTGGAGCGGAAGCTGATGCGCGCAAGCGTGTGAGCAGCATCCGAAGCGCTTACAAGCTGTCACCGATGCAGGAGGCTGCGCTTGCGGCGGTGGAGACAGAAGTTCAGAACCGTGTGACACGTCAAGAGGAATAGTTTCGATCGCGTATGACGACCAGCGTTGAAATACTGGCGGCCCCGACAGTTGCTAGGAAACTGACATCGCCGATGTCAGCAGACCGCAGTCGGCCCCACTTCAGCGATTCGCTCTTTCGCTGCCAAAACTTCAAAACGCAGCTATTCGTCGATCGAAAGGTTTTTGATCTCTATCCGTCAAAGGCATACTTGTTTAGGAACTGTCGTTCCCAAAGAAACGCCCGATCAACAGCGCTGAGTTCGGCTTCATCGCAAATTTCGTTCCACGTTGCCCGGATACCGTCCACCTGGGCGCCTATGATGATGCGTGCATCGTCGTCATGCAGCAAAAAGGCCGACGCTGCCGCGCGGCAGGTTTCCAAGCGGCTACGACGGTCGTCCTCCCCGATCAGCATAGCCTGATTTGCTTCGCGACCGGTGCGCGGCTGGGGGCAGATGTCGTAGGCGGGCGTAAGCGACAGTGATGCGCCATCCCAAAATGCCGCGTGATTGCGGGCATGGTCGTCGGTGTTGCCCGAGAGCACATTGAACACCATACGCCCAAACAACTCCCTCAGCGTTTCCTTCGGCTCGGTAAAACGCGCACGGATGATCTCGGCAAGATCGCGATAGCTGGCATATCGTGCCTGCATTTCGGACAAGCCGAACATGGTTAGTGCCGAGACCATCGCGCGCCGCGCCCAGCCCTTGTCTGTGCGTGTGCGGTCGAAGCGCTTGACCAGCAGCACGTCCTTGCCATTGGCCTTGACCAGCCTGACGGGGGCGACGTTGAGCCCGGCTGCCACATCGGCCAGCCGCATCGCCACATATTCCGCCTTGACGATGGCATAGGTGTCATTCGTCGCGGAAAATTTGGCGATGAACTTCTCGTTGCCATTGGCAATCAATGCCTTTGGCCGGGCACCGCCGATGGAACTGCCATGAAACAATGCCCTGTCGAGGGCTGGCGGAATAGGCTCGCCCCGGTCAACGCGCTCGGCCGCTTCCAGCAACTCCTCAAGCGTTGCATTTTCAGCTTCGCGTGGCTCATAACGATCCGGCGACGCCTGAAAATCCAGAGCGCCGATGCGGTCCGAGCCGGAATTCAGCATGTAGGTCAACTCATCGAATTCGACCGCTTGTGCGTCAACGCCCTTCAGACCCGTCAGTCGATTGATGATGACCCGTCGCCCCCATGCATCGGGCGATCCATCGCGCAAGGCGCCGGACATGTCGAGCGGCGCCTGCGGGACGAGCGCGCCGCGCTGCAACGGCAATTCCGGCAGATAGATCGGGATCGCGTCGGGGCGTTCCAGATAGGATCGGCCGTAGTTGAAAACATGAAGGTCGCCATCGCGGGCAAGACGTCCGGCGACGACAGGTTCCGTGCTTCCCGGCAACCAGATCCACACATAGGCCTCACGCGGCAGCGCTCTTGAACTCTGCCGATCGCCTGTCTTCCGCTCAGAAGTCATCCTTCACCTCCGTGCGCGGACGGCGGATCGACTGAGGCAGCAGCGCCAGCTTGTCCTCGACGCGGGCAATCTGGGTGGCAAGGGCCGATGGCTCACTGACAAACAACGGCACTCCAACCAGATGAGCCGCCTCGAACACCAGTCCGATTTCCGCCTTGGCGCTTCCCTTCTCGATCATCTGCAAGGTGCTGCGGGCAACGCCGATGCGCTCCGCAAGATCGGCTTCCGACATCTTGCGCTGTTTACGGGCAAGCTTGATCTGCCCGCCCATAAGGACGAGCGCTTCCTGCGTTGCACGCGAATAGGTTCGAATGGTGGAAACCATCAATATTGCCTCTTATGCCGGTCATGAATATCCTTCATGCCTGATATAAAAGGCACATAACACATAATCTTCGAATTTTCAATGAATGACCGCTATGGACGTCACAAAACGCCTTTATGAAGTTTATATCGGGCACTTTTATGTACGTACGGCCTTCGCAAGGCTCCCGATAGCGATGACAAGATAGACGAAGGCGACCATAGCCCATCCTTGACGAGGCGCCTTCCGAAAACAAGGGGCAAGCAGGCCCGCCGTTCTCCTGTATTTGCACGCCACATCCCTACGACGACGAAAATCTGTTGAGCCCGCCCAAAATCTGGCTCTCTTAATCATCCCCGTGCCGAAAGCGTTTGTTCGCTCGCGGCAGAAATGGGGATCGGATGGCCGCTTCACATCACAATTCGGAAGGCCTCGCGCGCGGCGCACGGATGCTGCGCACGGCGCTTGGCTCGGCCATCGCCCGGTTTTTGGAAGATGGCTCTGTCGTCGAGGTGATGCTGAACCCTGATGGACGCATCTGGATCGACCGACTCTCTGAAGGGTTATCAGATACGGGAGAACGCCTGTCGCCCGCCGATGGGGAGCGCATCGTCCGCCTGGTCGCGCACCATGTCGGCGCCGAGGTCCATTCCGGCGCCCCGCGCGTTTCGGCCGAACTGCCCGAGACAGGCGAACGGTTCGAGGGATTGTTGCCGCCCGTGGTCGCAGCCCCTGCCTTCGCCATCCGCAAGCCCGCCGTCGCTGTGTTCACGCTCGAAGACTACGTCGCGGCCGGGATTATGTCGGCGGCACAGGCAGAGACGCTACGCGAAGGCGTGGCCTCTCGCGCCAACATCCTCGTCGCCGGTGGCACCTCGACCGGCAAGACGACACTGACCAACGCTCTGCTGGCGGAAGTCGCCAAGACCTCCGATCGCGTGGTCATCATCGAAGACACACGCGAACTGCAATGCGCCGCACCCAACCTGGTTGCCATGCGCACCAAGGATGGCGTCGCTTCGCTCTCCGATCTCGTCCGTTCCAGTTTGCGCTTGCGCCCCGACCGTATCCCGGTCGGCGAAGTGCGCGGCGCGGAGGCGCTGGACCTGTTGAAGGCCTGGGGCACTGGCCATCCCGGCGGCGTCGGCACGATTCACGCCGGATCAGCCATCGGCGCACTGCGACGGATGGAACAGCTCATTCAGGAAGCTGTCGTCACTGTCCCACGCGCGCTGATCGCCGAAACGATTGATCTCGTCGCCGTGCTCTCAGGCCGCGGGTCCGCGCGCCGGCTCACCGAACTCGCCCGCGTCGAGGGCCTCGGCCCGGACGGCGACTACCGCATCGTCTCCGCCACGATTTTCCACCAGCCAGAAGAAGGAGCCTCCTAATGATGCCTGTTGTTCAGCCTTCCCGCCCCGTGGGCTTGCGCCTGCCGCGCCAGCGCCTCGCCATGACCGTTTCGGTCGCCGCACTCTCTGTGGTGATGGCCGCGCCCGCTTACGCCTCCGGCTCATCCATGCCATGGGAGCAGCCGCTGCAACAGATCCTGCAATCGATCGAAGGACCGGTCGCCAAGATCATCGCCGTCATCATCATTATCACCACGGGCCTGACGCTGGCCTTCGGCGACACGTCAGGCGGGTTCCGTCGTCTCATTCAGATCGTGTTCGGCCTGTCGATCGCTTTCGCGGCTTCGAGCTTCTTCCTGTCCTTCTTCTCGTTCGGCGGCGGAGCGCTGGTCTGATGATAACAGCTGGTGACGAGGTTCCAGGCTTCACCGTGCCGGTCCACCGTGCGCTCAGCGAGCCGATCCTGCTCGGCGGCGCGCCGCGCGCCATCGCGATTCTGAACGGCACGCTCGCCGGCGCGGTGGGCCTCGGCCTGCGCCTCTGGCTGGTCGGCATCCTCATCTGGGCAATCGGGCATTTCGCGGCGGTGTGGGCAGCCAAGCGCGACCCGCTCTTCATGGAGGTCGGTCGCCGCCATCTGCGCATCCCGGCGCACCTGACAGTTTGAGGAGAGCGCCACCATGATGAACCTCGCCGAATACCGCAACAAAAGCGCCCGCCTCGCTGACTTCCTGCCCTGGGTGGCGCTGGTCAGTACTGGCATCGTCCTCAACAAGGACGGCAGTTTTCAGCGGACGGCGCGGTTTCGCGGTCCCGATCTGGATTCGGCCGTACCCGCTGAACTGGTCGCCGTGGCGGGCCGGTTGAACAACGCCTTTCGCCGTCTCGGCTCGGGCTGGGCGATCTTCGTCGAGGCGCAGCGCCATCCGTCGAACAGCTATCCCGACAGCCGCTTTCCAGATCCCGCATCGGCTCTGGTCGATGCCGAGCGCAAGGCCGATTTCGAGGAAGCAGGCAGCCACTTCGAGTCCAGCTATTTCCTGACCTTCACCTATCTGCCGCCAGCCGAGGACGCCGCACGCGCCGAGACATGGCTTTACGAGGGCCGCGAGAAAACCGGCATCGATCCGCACGAGGTGATGTCGGGCTTCGCCGACCGCACCGACCGGCTGCTGCGCCTGATCGAAGCCTTTATGCCGGAATGCCGCTGGCTCGATGACGGCGAGACCCTGACCTACCTGCATGGATGCGTCTCGACGCACCGGCATCGCGTCCGCGTGCCGGAGACGCCGATCTATCTCGACGCGCTACTCGCCGATCAGCCACTCATCGGCGGGCTGGAGCCGCGGCTGGGATCATCCCATCTGCGCGTCCTCACCATCACCGGCTTCCCGACAGCGACAACGCCCGGCCTGCTCGACGAGTTGAACCGGCTCGCCTTTCCCTATCGCTGGTCCACACGCGCCATCCTGCTCGACAAGACCGATGCGGTGAAACTGCTGACCAAAATCCGCCGCCAGTGGTTCGCCAAGCGCAAGTCGATTGCCGCGATCCTGAAGGAGGTGATGACCAACGAACAATCGGTGCTGGTGGATACTGACGCCTCGAACAAGGCGGCGGATGCCGATCTCGCGCTTCAGGAACTCGGCGCTGACTATGCCGGTATCGCCTATGTTACTGCCACCGTGACGGTGTGGGACGCCGACCCGCGCATCGTCGACGAGAAGCTGCGGCTGGTCGAGAAGGTCATCCAAGGCCGCGACTTTACGGCTATGCCTGAGACCATCAATGCGGTGGACGCTTGGCTCGGCTCCTTGCCAGGCCATGTCTATGCCAATGTGCGGCAGCCTCCGATCAGCACATTGAACCTTGCCCACATGATCCCCCTCAGCGCCGTGTGGGCGGGGCCGGAACGGGACGAGCACTTTACAGCGCCCCCATTGCTGTTCGGCAAGACCGAAGGCTCGACCCCGTTCCGGTTTTCACTTCACGTCGGCGATGTCGGCCACACGCTGATCGTTGGCCCGACCGGTGCGGGTAAATCCGTCCTGCTGGCGCTGATGGCTTTACAATTCCGGCGCTACAAGGACGCACAGGTCTTCACCTTCGATTTCGGCGGGAGCATTCGCGCCGCGGCACTCGCCATGTGCGGCGACTGGCATGATCTTGGCGGCGGACTGACGGAGGGATCAGATGCCTCCGTCAGCCTTCAGCCGCTTTCCCGAGTCGATAACGCCACCGAACGCGCCTGGGCTGCCGACTGGATCGGCGCGATCCTCGCCCGCGAAAGCGTCGCCATCACGCCGGAGGTGAAAGAACATCTCTGGACCGCGTTGACCTCATTGGCCTCTGCACCAGTCGAGGAACGCACGATTACCGGGCTTTGCGTCCTGTTGCAGTCCAATGATCTAAAGCAGGCGCTCCGCCCCTACTGCATCGGCGGGGCCTGGGGCCGGTTGCTCGATGCCGAAATCGAACATCTGGGCACCGGAACGGTCCAGGCGTTCGAGACCGAGGGGCTGATCGGCACGGACGCGGCACCCGCTGTGCTCGCCTATCTCTTCCACCGGATTGAAGACCGGCTCGACGGTTCGCCGACCCTCATCATTGTCGATGAAGGCTGGCTGGCGCTCGACGACGAGGGCTTCGCCAGCCAGCTCCGTGAATGGCTGAAGACGCTCAGGAAGAAGAACGCGTCGGTCATCTTCGCGACGCAAAGCCTATCGGACATCGATGGCTCGGCCATCGCACCCGCGATTATCGAAAGTTGCCAGACCCGGCTTTTGCTGCCGAACGAGCGCGCCATCGAGCCGCAGATCACCGCCATCTATCGCCGCTTCGGCCTCAACGATCGCCAAATCGAGATCCTCGCCCGCGCCATGCCGAAGCGCGACTATTACTGCCAGTCGCGGCGTGGCAACCGGCTGTTCGAGCTGGGCTTGTCGGACGTGGCGCTGGCGCTTTGCGCCGCATCTTCCAAGACCGATCAGGCGGCCATCGCGAAGATCGTCGCCGAGCATGGCGCAGACGGCTTCCTCGACGCCTGGTTGCGCCATCGTGGCGTCGATTGGGCTGCCGACCTCATCCCAAACCTCACCAACCTGGAGACACTGCCATGACGCTTCGTCATTTCCCGGGCCACACCCGCGCGGTGATGATCGCCGCCGCCCTAGCCATCCCGCTCTCGGCATCGCCCATCCTGACAACACCAGCGTCCGCGCAATGGATCGTCTACGATCCGACCAATTATGCCCAGAACCTGCTTTCGGCAACGCGGGCGCTTCAACAGATCAACAATCAGATCACCTCGCTTCAGAATGAAGCACAGATGCTCATCAACCAGGCCCGCAATCTGGCGAGCCTGCCATATTCGTCGCTGCAACAGCTCCAGCAATCGGTGAGCCGCACCCAGCAGCTTCTCGGCCAGGCCCAGAACATTGCTTACAATGTGCAAGCGATCGACCAGGCCTTCCAGACCCAATACGCCAATGTCTCCATGTCGGCTTCGGACGCGCAACTCGTTTCAGATGCCAAGACCCGTTGGCAGAACACGGTTGGCGGTCTTCAGGACGCCATGCGCGTGCAGGCCACCGTCGTTGGCAATATCGACACCAACCGCACCGAGATGTCATCCCTTGTTGGCGCCAGCCAGTCCGCCACTGGCGCTTTGCAAGCAACCCAGGCCGGAAACCAGCTCCTCGCCCTTCAAGCCCAGCAACTGAGCGATCTCACGGCGGTCGTTGCCGCCAATGGGCGGGCGCAGGCGTTGCAATCGGCCGAACAAGCCGCCGCAGCCGAACAAGGCCGGGAACAACGCCGCCGCTTCCTGACGCCGGGCTCCGGTTATCAGGCTGGCAGTGCCCAGATGTTCTACGGCAATTGAGGGCGGCATGATGGACGGCAAGACCCTCGCGCGTCTCGCGGCCGTAATTTTTGTCGCCGTCGCCATCATTGCGACAGCGATCGAGATGAACCGCCGCGATGTGTCTCAAGATGCGTCCGTGACCTTTCCGCCATCCGCCCCGAGGCCGGACCCGCTCGATACCGAGCTTGCCCGATGCAGCGGGATTGGCGAAGCCGGAAGCCGCGATCCGGCTTGCCTGAAGGCATGGGCGGAGAACCGCCGCCGCTTCCTCGGCCAGCCGGCCTCGTCAGCTCCAGGCCCGCAGCCGTCGTCGCCTGAGAATGGAGCGCGCTGACCATGGGCAATACTGGCGTCATCGATCATTTTCTCGAGGTCTTCACCCGCTATATCGATGGCGGCTTCGGACTGCTCCGGCCCGAGGTAGCCTTCATCGCCACTACCTTGATCGTCATCGACGTCACGCTGGCAGCCCTCTTCTGGTCCTGGGGCGCCGACGAGGACATCATCGCCCGCCTCGTCAAGAAGACGCTCTTCGTCGGCGTCTTCGCCTATATCATCGGCAATTGGAACAACCTTGCCCGTATCGTCTTCGAAAGCTTCGCCGGTCTCGGCCTGAAGGCCTCCGGCACCGGCTTTACCGTGAGTGATCTCCTTCGCCCCGGCAAGGTGGCGCAGACCGGCCTCGATGCAGGTCGCCCCCTCCTCGATTCCATCTCGAACCTGATGGGCTATTGGGCCTTCTTCGAAAATTTCATTCAGATCGCCTGCATGTTGTTCGCCTGGGCGTTGGTACTGCTCGCCTTCTTCGTGCTCGCCATCCAGCTTTTCGTCACACTGATCGAGTTCAAGCTGACGACGCTCGCCGGTTTCGTACTGATCCCCTTCGGTCTCTTCGGCAAATCCGCCTTCATGGCCGAGCGCGTCCTCGGCAATGTCATTTCCTCCGGCATCAAGGTGCTGGTGCTCGCCGTCATCATCGGCATCGGCTCGACGCTGTTTTCCGAGTTCACCGCCGGTTTTGGCGGCGCAACGCCGACCATCGACGAAGCCATGGCCATCGTTCTCGCAGCGCTATCGCTGCTCGGTCTCGGCATTTTCGGTCCCGGCATTGCAAGCGGCCTCGTGTCGGGCGGGCCGCAGCTCGGTGCGGGCGCCGCCATCGGCACCGGTCTCGCTGCTGGCGGCATGGTTGCTGCGGGCGCGGCAACAGTTGGCGCCGTCGCCTCCGGCGGTGCCTCTCTTCTCGGCGGAGCCGCGGCCGCCGCGCGCGGTGGCGCGGCGCTGGCCGGTGGCGCATCGACCGCTTACAGCCTCGGTGCCGCCGGTGAGACCGGCGCAACCGCGGTTGCGTCCGGTCTTGGCAATATCGCTTCCACGGGTGCCAAGGCTGCCGTTTCGCCTCTGAAGAAAGCCGCTGGCCGCGCGTCCGAAAGCCTGAAATCCAGCTACCAGTCGGGCGCTCGCGCCGCCTTCGAGGCCAGCGGCGGATCATCGACGGTCGGCACTGTGGGCGGTGATAGCCCGGAAGCAGCGTCAGGCTCCGCCTCTCCATCCGAAAGCCCGCCCGCCTGGGCGAAGCGAATGAAACGCTCCCAGACCATGAGGCACGGGGTCCAAGCGGCCGCGCACGCTGTCAAATCCGGTGACGCCCATGGCGGCGGATCGTCCGTCAATCTCTCCGAAGGCAATTGACCATGTTCAAGCGACCCTCCACCCATTACGGCAAATCGCCCGAACCCGAGACGCCCTATCAGCGCGCTGCCCAGGTCTGGGACGACCGCATCGGCTCTGCCCGCGTTCAGGCAAAGAACTGGCGGCTGATGGCCTTTGGCTCGCTCGCCTTGTCAGCGGGATTGTCGGGTGCGCTGGTCTGGCAGTCGATGAACGGCTCTGTCGTGCCCTGGGTGGTGCAGGTCGACAAGCTCGGTCAGGCGCAAGCCATTGCACCCGCGACCGCCGACTATCAGCCCAACGACGCTCAGATTGCCTTCTACCTCGCCCGCTTCATCGAACAGGTCAGGAGCATTCCCGCCGATCCGATCATCGTCCGTCAGAACTGGCTGCGCGCCTATGACTTTACGACGCAGGGCGGCGCCCTGGCGCTCAACGACTATGCGCGCGCCAATGATCCTTTCGCCAAGGTCGGCAAGCAACAAATCGCTGTTGAAGTTTCCAGCGTGATCCGCGCCTCGCCGTCGAGTTTCCGCGTCGCCTGGATCGAGCGCCGCTATCAGGACGGATCATTGGCCGCGACCGAGCGGTGGTCTGCCATCCTCACCGTGGCCGTGCAGCCGCCGCGCGATGCCGACACGCTCAGGAAAAATCCTCTTGGGATCTACATCAACGCCATCAACTGGTCGAAGGAGCTTGGATCATGATCCGGCCGTCTCATCTGACCGCCGGACATCCGGCGGCGCGTAGCAACGCACTTCCGCCTTTCCGTAAATCCGGCTTGCCGCTTCTATTGCTTTATGCCTCTGCGCTTGCCGGGTGCGCGACACCGCAAAAGCCCCCGGAAATTTCCTATGACGATGCCGCGCCCGCAGTCCTGGCGGCCGATCCGCCAAAGCCGGTTCAGGTGGTCGAATTGCCCAAAGTCCTGCCGCTCCCCGGCCAGTTGAAGCCGGTCGGCAAGGATGGCAAGCCCGCACCTGAACTGGCGGACCCGGCCGCCCGGGTGAGCGAAGCCAACGCCGCTGCCCGGATGCAGCCGGTCAGGAACGGCTTCATCAACTCGATGCAGGTCTATCCCTTCGTCGATGGCGCGCTCTATCAGGTCTATACCTCGCCGGGACAAATTACCGATATCAGCCTGCAACCTGGCGAACAGCTTGTCGGCTCCGGCCCGGTCGCCGCCGGTGACACGGTGCGCTGGATCATCGGCGATACCGAAAGCGGCTCAGGCGCCACCAAACAGGTCCATATCCTTGTCAAGCCGACGCGACCGGAACTCACGACGAACCTGGTCATCAACACAGATCGGCGCACCTATCACATGGAGCTACGCTCGACCGAGAAGACCTATATGGCCTCGGTCTCCTGGCAGTATCCGCAGGATCAGCTCATCGCACTGCGCCGCCAGAACAGCCAGGCCGAGGCTCAGCAGCCGGTCGCCAGTGGTGTCGATCTCGCCAGCGTCAATTTCCGCTACGACGTGACCGGGGACCGTGCGCCGTGGCGACCGCTGCGCGCATTCGACGACGGGCGGCAGGTGTTCATTGAGTTTCCGCGTGGCATCGGTCAGGGCGAAATGCCGCCGCTGTTCGTCGTCGGTCCGGAGGGCGACACGTCCGAACTCGTAAACTACCGCGTGCGTGGCAATTACATGATCGTCGATCGGCTTTTCGCCGCCGCCGAATTGCGCTTCGGCGCTGGCAAGGATCAGAAACGTGTCCGCATATCCCGAACCGACGGGAGGCCTGCGTCGTGAACACCGAAATCGATCCCGAAAAGGAGGAAGGCCGGAAGCCGGATGCGGCTGAGGACGACGCAAAGCCTCTGACCGGCGAGCCCGTTTCTTCCATGCGCCTTCGCCCCGATCCGCCGCGTGTCACGCGGCTGTCACGCAAGGTTCTGGCCGGTCTGGGGCTCGCCGCAGGCCTCGGCGTCGGCGGTGCCCTGATCTATGCCCTTCAGACCAGGAATGGCGGTAATCAGGGACAGGAACTCTATTCGACCGACAATCGCACCACGCCGGATGGCCTGGCAGGACTGCCCAAGGACTATAGCGGTGTGCCGAAACTCGGTCCCCCGCTGCCCGGCGATCTCGGACGGCCCATCCTGAACGCTCAGAACGGCGGTCAGCCGGTTGCAACGCCCGGCGTTGTCGCCTCTGCGTCATCCGGCCCAAGCCCGGAAGAGCTGCGTCGCGCGCAGGAGATTGAGGCCGCCCGCACCGCCCGGCTGTTTTCGCCGACCGATGCACGTTCCACCAATACGGGCACGACCGATCCAGCGCAGACTACGGCGGCGGCGATGCCCCCGCAGCCCGACCTCGCCAGTCTCGGTCTCGCACCGCAGCCCTCAACGCCCTCTGCACAGGACCGCCAGCTTGCCTTCCTCAACCAGATGCCCAACAAGCGCACGGTTTCGACTGATCGCGTCGCCGCCCCGGCATCGCCGAACATCCTTCAGGCTGGGGCGGTGATTGCTGCCGCGCTCATCACCGGCATCCGCTCCGATCTTCCCGGTCAGATCACCGCGCAGGTGACGGAGAATGTCTATGACAGCCCGACCGGCAAGATCCTGCTCATCCCGCAGGGTACCCGCGTCATAGGCCAATACGATAATGGCGTCGGCTTCGGTCAGCGTCGCGTGCTCCTCGTCTGGAACCGGCTGATCTTTCCCAATGGCCGCTCGATCGTTCTAGAGCGCCAGCCCGGCGCGGACGCCGAAGGCTATGCCGGTCTTGAGGATGGAGTCGATTACCATTGGGGCGAGTTGTTCAAGGCGGCGGCCTTGTCCACGCTGCTCAGCGTCGGCGCACAGGCCGGCTCGTCCGGAAACGACAGCGATATCGTGCAGGCTCTGCGTCAAGGCGCGTCACAGAGCATCAACCAGACCGGCCAACAGGTCGTCAGCCGCCAACTCAACATCGCGCCAACGCTGACCATCCGGCCCGGATTTCCGGTCCGTGTGATCGTCACGCGCGATCTTGTCCTCGAACCGTATGGAGGTTGATATGGCGAAGCTGAAACTCTCGGTGATCGTCGATGATAAGCCCGTCAAGGTCACGCTGGAACTACCCGCCAGTCTGCACCGCGATCTCGTTTGCTATGCCAACATCCTCGCCCGCGAGGCAGGTCAGTCGCCCGCCGATCCCGTCCGCCTGATCGTGCCCATGCTGGAGCGGTTCATCGCCACGGACCGAGGCTTTGCCAAGGCCAAGAAATCTGTGTCCCATACTATGCCCTCGACGTGACAAGCGAAACGTTTTGGGTCTCCAAAGAGGCCGCGATGTCCAGAAACCGCAGCAAAGCCGGATTGTCGTTCTGGGCCGACCAGACCATGCTGTAGGGCAAGGTCTCGTTGCCGATGGGACGGAACGCAACGCCCGGAACCTGCGTCGCCGTGACACCTTCGCTTGCCAGCGTCAGTCCCTGGCCGAGCGCCACAAGCGAAAGAAGGTTATGCCGCCCGACACTGTGCGGAAGGATCTCGGGCTGGCGGCCCAGACCGGCAAGCCTCTGGACCAGGTAGTTGTAAATCTCCTGTCCTGGGGCTGCGTCACTGACGATGAAGCGCTCACCGATGACGTCGACCCAATCCAATTGCGCCGCTTCAGCGAGCATGTGCTGTTCCGGCATGGCCACGAATACCTGCTCTGACCAGAGATGGCGGCATTCGCAGCCTTCCCATTCAAGAGTTCCCGTCAGAAACGCCACATCAAGCTGACGCTGACGGATCGCAGCGACATGCTCTGCCTGGTCGCCATCCGCAAATGACATTTGGATGGCCGCGTATCTTTCGGAGAATTTCTGGATGAGGTCGGCAAGAAAGCTGGAACCCAATGACGATAGAATGCCGATCCGCAACTCTCCATCGCCCACCCTCCCGATAGCGGCAACTTCCGTTCGCGCAAGACCAATCTCGGACAGCGCCTTTCGTCCCCGGTCTACGAACTGCTTACCCGCGAGGGTCAGGGTAACACCAGAGTGTGAGCGGACGAATAAAGCCGTTCCAAGTCGGATTTCCAGATCGCGCACCCGTCGGCTGATCGCCGATTCCTGCACTCCAAGCGCTGCCGCCGCCCGACGAAAACTACCGTGTTCGGAAGCGGCGACAACGTAACTGATGTGGCGAAGTTCGATACTCGATCCCGGCACGCGTACTCCTTCAGAACAATTCCGCCTTGCAGACAGGGGCGTCAAGTTCAGATCAAAGGTTGCAGCACATTGCGGCGAGCACCCGGCGAAAATTTGGCAACCGGAGTTTTTGTATTGACGACAAACAACCATCCGTTTTGCACGCCATGCTATCCGCATCTACGCCGACAACATTTTTGACTTCGAAGTTCCGTGCTTATCGGCTTCTATTGCTTTCGTTTGAAAAGCGAGGGCCATGAAAATGCGATCAACATCAACAGGGCAAACCAGAACGATCCGCCGTGAACAACTCAAGGAAATCGTGCCGCTGGCAGATACCACGATCTATGAAATGGAGCGGCGGGGCGAGTTCCCATCGCGCTTTTATCTGACGTCCCGTTGCGTCGTATGGGATTTGGCCGAGGTCGAAGCCTGGCTTGAGGCGCGTAAGCGTGCATCCAAACAAAAGGCGATCACCCGCGCGCCAATGCCGGACGTGCAACTGCGGAAAAATAGGCCGGTAAGGCAGAAGTGACGTGCAAACGCTGTAATATTTTTTCTCTACCAAACGGCGGTGAGTGCAACGAGATATGGACGTATGACCGTCGCGACGGCACCGCGCTCGGCTTGCCTAGCAATCTCGTCCGGCGTTGCCTTACGTTGACGCAGAGCTTCGTGTAGGCCCTCTATGGCCACCGACAGCCCGATCTTGTTCCGATATCGAAAACAGTCTGCGATTGTCTTGGCGACGCCAAACACCTTCACAGGCACTCCCTCGATGCTATGGAACTCGACAGCCTCGGCAAGCAGGCGTTCGGTGAAGCGGACCGACCTTATCGACAATCCCTTCGCCTGCGATGCCCAGTCCTTTTGACCGATGGCCATCCAGACATGCCGAGGCATTTGATCGGTGAGTTCATGAAACGCGAGCGCCGAGACGAGACAGACAACCCCTTTCGGAAGGCGCTTTGCAGCCTCTGCGAGACTATGGTGAACTTCGAGAGGGGCATCAGGAAGTTGATAAAGCCCCCTTGCAAGACGGATAACCTCACCGGTTCGCTCCATACGGCTCATAGTGGCCGCAGTTACGCCCGCCGCCCGAAGCTCGGAGAGGCGTGCGATCCCGCGTTCCGTCAATACGGTGTGGGCGATTTGGCGCTGTGACCCGGCGTCAGACATGATACATTATCATATAAGATAGATGATATTATCCGAGAGTTTGTATCATCAAAATCAAAATGAGAAAAGAGCGCCGAGAAAATTGGCGGCTAAACTAGTGCGAGCCTGTCACGGAAATTGAACATCGCGAGCCTCCAGGATAGTACACGCTTCCATATCAGGTAGCCTCCGCAAAATTATTTGATGATCAAATGGACAATGCTCGAGCATGCGAAATGCCGAAGCTGTTTGGGCCAAACACAAGCTACACTTCAGACGATTGCAACTATTTGCCAATCTTGAACCCAAGCTCCTTGAAAACTGGGAAATCACGCCTCCATTGAACGCCGACCGCATCGCAGACATCCGGAACCTTGCGGTTGCCCCTTTGCGCTGACGGCTTACTGTTCTCTTTGGTAATCACCGTGCGATTATCGGGCGCAGCCAATGCATAGGCGACCAGAAAGCCATCGCGACCGATTTTTTCAATGTCGGCTTCCGTCAGGTCGGGACCGTATCCTTGATCCAGAACCTGATTGAGCAAGACGGGATCAACGTCCTCCTGAAGCACAAGGGCGTCGATGACAGTCTGGTCAGAGGCCCACTTGCCCAGTTCCCCGGTGGAAATCTCGATTTCCGCATGGATCTCAGTCGGCATCTTGATTTGACCCGCCGCCGCCGTGACCAAAAGCCAGTCCCAGAACTGCGGGACTCCATCCAGGGGATAGTAGTCTTCATGGGCGCGTATTAGGACATTGGCATCAAGCAGATAGATCACGGACGCCCCGCTGCGACACCGGCGAGACGAGTCTTTTCAAACTGCCGAAGCAGAGGTTCGACATTGCTCAGATTTACACCAAGGACTTTCGCTGCCTTGGTATGGCTCAGCGCATTGTCATATAGACTGCGATAAACCACTCCTAGCAGCGCATTCCCAAGTTTGGACTGTCGAACGACATAATAACTCGGCCCGCCAGATTGAGGCGAACGATCCGCGCGGCGCTGTTCTCGGTAGGCCAGCCATCTCGCCCTATAACCAGTCAGAAGGGCCGTGTAGACGCGGTGCCCGATCCAGCCAAGTCGACGCCAGCGATATGCCACCATTGATTCACTGACCGACCACAGCTCTGCCGTCCCTGATATCATGTTCCGTATCAGGTCGATGTCAGCGTCCGATGTCGGGCGGTTTGTTAGCGCCGCATCTGGCAGCAGAAACTGCCCAGCGACGTCATTGCAGAACCGTTCGATAAGGTCATGCTCGCTGACCACATCGTCTGCATCAGGCGGGCCGCTTACGCCCGACTGCCCCATTAGAATGTGCGCCAGCTCATGAACGAGTGTGAAGCTCTGGCCAGCCTTGGAGTCTTGGTCATTGATGACGACGAATGGTGCGAGGTCGTCAGAGAGCGCAAACCCTCGAAAGACCTCTGTACTAACGGCGGAGTGATGCGAACCCAGATCGCCAGCGACGATGACGAATATACCCGCCATCTCCGCGGCAGTTCGGAGCGTTCGGAACAGATCTTCCGCATTGCCCCGACGTTTGCTGCGATCCGAAGGATCAAAATCGAGTACACGGGAAATCTTGGCAACAAACGCCGGCACGCCTTCCCGTATTGATGCGGAACCGACGATGCTCACGGCGAGGCGATCAGGATCATCCTCGAGGACGTCTCGGATCAGCTCTTGGCGGGCGCGTACATCTCGAACCAGCGTCTCAAGAATGGCGTTGTCGCGCCGCGTCACCTCTGCGGTGGGGCGGCGGAAGTCCTCACCAGTTTTGGCAGGCGCAGGCGGCTTGGTCATATAGAAGGTAATCAGCGGCCGACGATAAAGTTTTGCAAGCTTGTCAAGCTGCGGATAGGTCGGAAGCTTCTCTCCAGACTCGAACTCCGCGAGTTTGTCAGAGGCGGTCTTTTTCTCAGAATCCTTGAACCCAAGCTGGTGCGCGGCGTCGGCCACAGTCAGGCCGGCGTGCTCGCGCGCCCAGACAAGAATCGCCGGATTGATGTTCGCCGACTTGGACATGTAACCGTCTTTTCACCCCTCACCACCAGCGGTAGATTATTTCGTATTTCTTACCACAGAGTTTCGACCTCAAAATGGCGGCAGCGCCTTTTAACCATATCGATCAGCTTTCCACACCAGTAGTCAACTGCTCGACAGCCGACAACACCTCAAGTATCAGCCAATACGTCAGAAAGCCGCAACTCAATCAAGAGATTGGGCATTAGAAGGCAACTCCTTCAGGATCAATCGTCTTCCCATCATATTGCCCTTGCTCCATCACGGTCTTCTGGTCTCGCGAATTGGTGGCCACTCGCCGCCCTCGCTTGGGCAATCGATCTAATGCCAATGCCAATCCCAGTTCATCTTTGCGGATGTCGATCAAATCGCTCAGCCTGTCGATGAGGCCAAGGACGACGAGAACATCGGCAAGCATACCAATCGCCACTCCGTGGTCGCCCTTTTCAAGGCGTGCAATAGAGCTTGACGACGTACCTGCACGTACCGCCAGATCCGCCACGGTGCTACCGCGCAACAGGCGCGCTTTGCGAATATCCTGCCCCAGTCTTTCCAGAGCCTGTCGCGACTTCGGCGAACCCATGTCAACAATCCAGATTTAAACAGTTTCGCCTTATAACTCCTCATATATGACTTATTACTCAATTCATCAACCGCCTAAACAAGTGACCGTCTATGCGGTCAATCGTCCGTCCCTGGCGACAACAGGTCCATCGTGGGCGGAAAGATCGTCGGCGCGTATTTTTGCCCTGCGATCCAGGCATCGACGATGTTGGCCCATTCCTGCATCATGTGTCGGCGCTGGTGCTCGTATTCCGCTTTGTTGTAGACGCCCCGCGACGAGCGGCCGTCTTCATGGGCCAGGCACTTTTCGATCCAGTCGCTGTTGAATCCCAACTCGTTCAAGAGTGTCGAGCCGGTTCGCCGTAGATCATGCACTGTGAACGGCTCAAGCGACAGGCCTTCCTTCTTGGCCCTAACCACGACGGCAGTCGTAATCCGGTTGAAGGTGGCGCGCGACATCGGTGCGTCGGCATCGTAGCGAGACGGCAACAGGTAGCGCGAATTGCCCGAGCAGGTTTTCAGTGCGATCAGAATGTCTAACGCCTGCTGTGACAAATAGATGTTGTGCGGACGAGACCGCTTCATCCTTTCCTTCGGGATAGACCAAACGGCATTCTCGAAATCGACCTCATCCCAGACAGCGTCCTGCAATTCGCTTTTACGGACCATCGTCAAGAGAAGCAGCTTCATGCCGAGGCGGATGGTCGGGAGGGTCGGGACATGCTCGAGCTGGCCGAACATGACCCGGATTTCCGATGGCGACAGCGAACGATCACGGGCGACAAATTGAGCAATCGATGCAGGACCGACGTCATCGGCGGGATTATGGACTTTCTCGCCGTGAAGGATCGCGAAGGCATAAATCTGTTTGATGATGTCGCGGACATGAATTGCTACAGCGGGGGCGCCGCGTTCCTTCACTTTCGTGCAAAGCGCCCGCAAATCCTCGGCGGTAATCTCCGTCAGAAGGCGTTTGCGAAACTTCGGCAAGATGTCGCGTTCGTAGATGGCGCGCCGCATGGCTTTGGTGCTATCGGCCATCCGGCCCTCCTGGAGCCAGCGCTCGCCAAATTCGCCGAAGCTCTTGGCCTCCTTCAGCTTCCGTTTTGCGCTCTGCTTCTCGATTGCCGGAGAGCGTCCTTCCTGAACCGCTTTTTTGGCTTCCAGCAGTTTTTCTCGAGCTCGCGCCAGTGACACGCCTGTCGGCCCGTATCGCCCTATGACGACCGTTTCGCGGCGACCATTCAGACGGTAGTCGAAACGGAATGTCAGCACCCCCGACGGCTGCACGAGCAGGTACATTCCATCCCGGTCCGTCACCTTATAGCTTTTATCTCTTGGTTTCAATGACTTGATCGCTGCGTCGGTCAGCATTGCGGCCTCCTGAATCCGGTAAAATAGGGAGGAAAACCACCAAAAAGTCCGTCAGCGATTTTTGAGCCATTTTCTTGAAAATTTTGTATTTATTTTCAATGGCATAAGCTCAAAAAAAGACCGTCAGCGGCTTCCATTCCGCTGACGGTACTTTCAAAAGGTCAATTGATCAAGCGCAGGCGATCCGTCGAAAAGTCCGTCACTCGCGACGCTTACCCCTCGATAGCCCGCGAAAGTCTATGACGGAAATTTCGTTTTATATCATTGACTTACATGATATTCTGGCGTATCGTAGAGTATGTTTGAGTGGCTCTGAATCATTCCCACTCGATCGTGCCCGGCGGCTTCGACGTCACGTCGTAGACGACGCGGTTGACGCCCTTGACCTCATTGATGATGCGCGTTGCGGCGCGGCCGAGGAAGGCCATGTCGAAGGGGAAGAAGTCGGCGGTCATGCCGTCGACGGAGGTGACGGCGCGCAGCGCCAGAACGCGGTCATAGGTGCGGCCGTCGCCCATGACGCCGACGGTCTGGACCGGGAGCAGGACCGAGAAGGCCTGCCAGATCTTGTCGTAGAGACCGGCTTTACGGATTTCCTCTATATAGATGGCATCCGCCTTGCGCAGGATGTCGAGCTTTTCGCGCGTCACGCCGCCAGGCAAGCGGATGGCAAGGCCCGGACCCGGGAAGGGATGGCGGCCGATGAAGCTTTCCGGCAGACCGAGTTCGCGACCGAGAGCGCGGACTTCGTCCTTGAAAAGTTCGCGCAGCGGCTCGACGAGCTTCATATTCATGCGGTCAGGCAGGCCGCCCACATTGTGGTGGCTCTTGATGGTGACGGAGGGGCCACCCGAAAAGGAAACGCTTTCGATGACGTCCGGATAGAGCGTGCCCTGCGCCAGGAATTCCGGCGCACCCTTGCCGTCGCCGGCAATCTTCTTCGCCTGTTCTTCGAACACTTCGATGAAGAGCCGTCCGATGGTCTTGCGCTTGGTTTCCGGATCCGCCTCGCCTTCCAGCTGGCCGATGAAGAGGTCGGAAGCGTCCACATGCACCAGCGGGATGTTGTAGTGGTCGCGGAACATGCCGACGACCTGCTCGCTTTCGCCCTGGCGCATCAGGCCATGGTCGACATAAACGCAGGTCAGCTGATCGCCGATCGCCTCATGGATGAGGACGGCTGCGACCGATGAGTCGACGCCGCCCGAGAGCGCGCAGAGCACGCGACCGGAACCGACCTGATCGCGGATCTTCTGCACCATTTCGGCCTTGTAGGCCGCCATCGTCCAGTCGGAATGCAGGCCGACGATCTTGTGAACGAAATTGGCCAGCAGCTTGCCGCCATCGGGCGTATGCACCACTTCCGGGTGGAACATGGTCGTGTAGTAGCGCCTGGCTTCGTTGACGCAGATGGCAAACGGGGCGTTTTCCGAAACGCCGATGATCTCGAAACCTTCCGGGGCCTGAGTCACGCGGTCGCCATGGCTCATCCAGACCGGATATTCCTTGCCGACTTCCCACAGGCCGTCGAAGAGCGGCGAATTCTTGAGGATCTTGACGTCCGCACGACCGAATTCCGCGGCATGGCCACCCTCGACGACACCGCCGAGCTGCACGGCCATGGTCTGCTGGCCGTAGCAGATCGCCATGATCGGGATGCCGGCATCGAAGACTTCCTGCGGCGCGCGGGGGCTGCCCTCGCGGGTGACGGAATCCGGACCACCCGAGAAGATCACGCCCTTGGGATGAAGCTTCTGAAAGCCCTCGCTCGCCTTCTGGTAAGGCCAGATTTCGCAATAGACGCCCGTCTCGCGAATGCGTCGTGCAATCAGCTGCGTGACCTGGCTGCCGAAATCGATGATGAGGATGGAATCAGAATGGGCGTCGTGTGACATGAACAGCCTTTGTTAAGAGGCCGCGGAGGCGTGCGCCACCGGGCAGGGGCTCCAAAACCCGCCCTTACAGCATCAGACTGCCGTTGTCCAAGGCCTCTTCGATGGCGCGGACCGCTTTTGCGAGTTTTTCATCGATGACGTGGAGATATTCGGTCCAGTTACCGACATGTTTCAGCTCGTCCTTGCCATCGGAAATGCCGCGAAGCCCGATCAGCGGGATGTTGAAATGCTGGGCGGCGCGCAGGATCGCGAAGCTCTCCATATCGACCATGTCTGCGTCGATCGCGTCATAGGCCGCGCCCGAGACGATGTTGGCCCCGGTCGAGAGCCGGGCCGACGCGATGCCAGCCACCTGAAGCGGCAGCGGAACTTCCTTCGGCAGGTCGAGAAACGGTGTCAGCCCCTTCTCGAAGCCGAGTGCTGAGGCATCCATGTCGCGATAGCTGACAGAGGAGGCCTGATAGACTTCTGTCTGTTCCAGCGTTGCGGAACCCGCCGAGCCAAGCGAGACGATCAGGTTCGGCTTGTGGCCGGAGGCTTCCAGCCGCGCGAGCGATGCGGTCAGGACCACGGCGGCCTCGACCGGGCCGACACCTGTCATCAATGGGGAGATATGAGCGCGCAGATGCGTTCCATATTCCGCATCCACCGCCATGACGTAAAGGATGCGCTTGTCCGCTACAGTCTTGAGTTCGAAATCCATGGATCATGCCGCCTGTTGAAATCGCGCGGACGGTGCCACGTCAACATGACACAGGCAAGTTGACAGCGTCAAAACATCAGCCGATTCGCACGACGTGCTGATCCCAGTTGACCGGCGACTGGCGGCCGTTGAACAGGCCGCCTTCCGTCGATACGCCGAAACCGTGAGGACCGGCGGCGATACCGGATGCTCCGGGAAGCTGGACCTCGTGAACCAGCGTGCCCGATATCGCATCGAGCACGACATAGGTTCCGCCACGCGGCGATGTCGCGGCGACCAGGCCTTCCTTGCGATTCACGGCAATGGCGCCGACATAATTGGCCATATTGCGCGCGGTCTGTTCGGGCAGGTAGATGAAGTCAAGCGGTTCGCCGCGCCGAAAGCGGCCGATCAGCGGCGGAAGGTCCTCACGGGCACCTTCATACTGGCAGGCAAACCAGATCTCCTGATTGCCGGAGAGTGCTATATGGCGGGTGGAAAGCTGACTGAAATCGGGCGGCAGCTGGTGCTTTTCGATCAGCGTTCCGGAGAGCGTGTCGATGACGGTGAGCGATGGCTCCATGCGGTCGAGGTTGAGCTTCGTACGTCCGAAATCGGGATGTGTCTCGATCCCTCCATTGGCGACAATCAGTGCCTCGCCGTCCGGCGTAATGGAGAGATCGTGCGGCCCGACGCCATAGGTCGGATATTCCCCGACGCGAGAGAATTCGTCAGTCGCGTCATAGATGCCGATCACACCGCGCGCATTGTCGAAGTCGTTCTCGCTCGCATAGAGCAGCCGTCCGTCTCGGGAAAACGTGCCATGCCCATAGAAATGCCGGCCCTCGGGCGAGGCAATCACGATGGGTGCGGAGAGACCGCTGAGATCAAAGATGGCCGCAAATGTTCCGGGGCGGCGAGCGAAAGCCACGACGCGGTTGAAATTCCGGTCGAAGGCCAGCCCATGCGCCCGCTTGGGCAGGGGACGGCGATCGATGATCGTCCCGTCTTCGGCCAGAGTCGCCAGACCGAAATGTCCCGCCGGGTCCATGAAGGCTGCTGCAAAAACAGCGTCCGTTTGCTCGAGCGCGTAGAGCTGGCTCGGCGACAGTCCGGCGAGAAAGGCGCTGCCGGCAGCGCGAATAAAACTGCGCCGGCTGAGAAGCGGGCTGCGCATCTCAATCTCCGTCCGAAAAAGTGAACCCGGCGGCAAGGCCCATGGCCCTGCCGTAATCATTGTTCAGCCGCGCCTGAAGATCGGCCACGGTCATGATGAGGAATTCCAGGCGCGAATGCAACTTCTGATCGTTGAGTATCTTGTCAACGGGTTCATCGAGCTTTGCCGCTGTCGAAATCGCCGTCTTGAATTCGAAGTTGATATTCGTCGTGATCGCGGAGCCCTCGCCCCGGATGATATATTGCATGCCGCTCTGGTCCCAGAACGCCTGCAGGCCCTTGAGATTGTCCTCGACCGATTTCAGCGTCAGGCCCGAGCGCCAGTAAAGCGCCTTCTTCGGGTTTGCGCCACCCTCGCCGGATGTGAAGATCATGAGGCGTTTTTCGTTGGTGGTCTCGAGACCGCGCACGAGAATGCCGAGAAGCGCAATCAGCGCCTCCTCCCCGTTGCGGAAGACCGGATTGCCGGCGCCGGGCTTGCGCCACTTATCCGCGATGCCGTCGGGCGCATTCCAGGCGTCGGAGAGTTCGCCAGCCAGAAGCGCAATGTTAGACGCGATGGCGCGCCCGGCATGGCAGCGGAAATTGTCCTTGCCGGCGGAGAGCTCTTCGCTTCCCGTGCCGGACAGCACGTATTCGAGCCCTGTCAAGCCCTGCACGGCCACGCTCTTGCCCTTCATCGAGGCTCCGGCAATTTCGCTTTCATCCTTGGCCGCCAGCATGGCCTGGATCTGCTTCAGCGCCAGGCCCTTGCGGTCGGGGAAGAAGAGGATGCGCTCGAACAGGTTGTTATCGAGCACGGGACCGTCGCGCAAAACCTCGATATGCGACCAGGCGGAAACGAGATCGGCGAAAGCCTTTTTCGCACCCTCATAAGACGATGCATCGTTGGCTATGCAGAGCTTGTTCATGGCAGCACCCGAGGCCTCGGCCGCCATGCGGAAGTTGCTGTAACCGGGGACGATCACCTCATCGACAGCCCGCTGCATGACGGGCTGGATCTCCGCATCGCTGACGAACGCGGCATTTGCGGCCGGTGCGAGCGCCGTGAACGTGGCGGCGGTGAGGAGAACGACAAGTCTTTTCATCACAATGATCCCAGAAATTTCAACAGCTTCTGCCGGTCTGACTTTTCCATTGCGGCATAGGCATTGCGGGCACGCTCGCCCTCACCGCCATGCCAGAGAATGGCCTCTTCCAGCGTGCGCGCCCGGCCATCATGCAGATACGCCTGATAGCCGTTGACGGTTTGCGCGAGACCTATACCCCAGAGCGGGGCCGTGCGCCATTCCCGACCTGTCGCCTCGCCGACCTGCTGCCCATCGGCCAATCCCTCCCCCATGTCATGCAGCAGAAGATCGCTGTACGGCCAGATCAACTGGAATGCATGCTGTGGATCTGCCGCGTTGCGGGCAGTGACGAATTTGGGTGTGTGGCAGGTGGCACAGCCGGCCTGATAAAACATCGCCTTGCCGGCCAGCACATCCGGCTGATCGACATCGCGACGCGCCGGCACTGCCAGATTGGCGGTATAGGCGGTGAGAAGTTCGAGGATCGGATCGGGCGCTTCCGTGTCGCCGAGCCGCTTCTGCACGCCGGTCGGCATCTTGCGGCAGGCGGTTTCGGCCGCTGTGCAATCGCCATATGGATCGGGAGCGTCTGGCGAAGAAATGCCGATATCGCTGGACAAGGCGGCGGCGGTCTGCGCGCGCACCGTCGGGTTCTGCGCCTTCCAGCCGAAGCGGCCGATCACGACCGCGCCGGTCTTCGGGTCGCGGACACGGTTCGGGTGGCCGTGAACGCCGTCGTTCGCCTTCGCCTGAAGATCGGCCTGCGCCAGGATCGCGGCCTCCGGAATGGATTCCAGCAGGCCCATACCGGGAAGGCTCTGGGCGATGCGCGGTGAAAGCGTCGTGGCGGGATCGAGCGGGCCGTAGGCAAGATCGGTGATGGCGTAGGAGGGAACGCGAAGGGGGACGATGTCACCGCCGGTAAGTGTGACCACCTTTTCGGCATAGGTGATGACGGGGCGCCCCTCGCCTTTCAGGCCGGTGACCCCTTGGTCCTGCAATTGCTGACCATAGACGGGATCTGGAAAGTTGAGGTGTTCGTGTGCGGCGAGCGCAGCGCGCTCGGCATCGGTGACGGGCGTTCGGGCCAGCCGGAAGAGGAAGGACTGGCTTTCCGTCTCGCCCTCTGGCGGTCGCCCGCGTCCATCACTGACATGGCAGCTGAGGCAGGAGCGCGCGTTGAAGAGCGGCCCGAGACCATCGGAGGCCTGCGTGGAGGACGGGGCCTGCGCCCACATCTTCTTGAACAGCGCAAAACCGAGCCGGAAACGCTCGACGCCGGGATCGTCCAACGTCGCATCCGGATGGCTCATCGACTTGGCGTCCGGCTTGCCCGGAAATGTGCCCGCCCCGCCCGCGAGGTTCTCATGCGGTTCAGGCCGGCTGAAATCGGTGGTCGGAGCGGTGACGGCCCCAACACGCGCAGCATCGGCTGCGGAATAGCCGCTGTCGGCCGCGAATGAGGTCGCGACGCCAGTCGCAAAAACGCCGACGGCCCCTGCTGTGAAGCAGAGGGCCGTGGCTGACGCCCAAAGACGGAGGCGGGGGGGCCGGTCGGCCTTGGACGAAGCGGTTTTTGACATTGAATATGCTGCGGGCCTGCGAGAGGCCCGCTCTCCCGATCTCACTTGAAGACCGAATTCGGATCGTCGAGGCTCTTCGACGTGCCGACCTTGATCTCGTCGAGGCCAAGGGCCGTCACGGTGCGCTGGATCGACTTCGTCTGGTCGATGAGGCCGTCGATGGCCTTCTGGACGGTGGCGTTGCCTTCCTTGTTGCCCTCGGCAATCATCTGGTCATAGGCCTCGACCGTTTCGCCGCGCTTCTTCAGCGCTTCCATGGCAGCCATCGTCGTGTCGAGCTTGCCCTGCAGCTCCTTGGCCACGGCCGGATCCTTGGCCTGCAGGAGGTCACGAATCGAAGGGCCGGTCATCTTCTTCCCGTCGAGGCGGGTGTATTCGCCCGTATAGCCGGTCATGATGCCGACCATGTCGTAGTAGTGCGAATTGAAGGTGTTGTCGGAGAAGCAGTCCTGCTCCTCTTCCGGATCGTGCAGCAGCAGGCCGAGCTTCATGCGCTCGCCGGCAAGCTCGCCGTAGGAGAGCGAACCCATGCCGGTGAGAAGCGCTGTGAGGCCCGTCTTGGGGTTCTCGGTCAGCACCTTGGCGGCATCGCCATCCGGCTCGAAATTCTTGACCATGTCGGCAAGGTCGGAGACCAGCAGCGACGAGGCGGAGCGGAGATATTCGGCGCGGCGGTCGCAATTGCCATGCGTGCAATTCTTCAGGTCGTAATCCGTGTAGGGCCGATTGCCGGCGCCGGGGCCGGTTCCGTTGAGATCCTGGCCCCAGAGCAAGAATTCAATAGCATGATATCCGGTCGCCACATTGGCATCGATGCCGCCGGCCTTGTGTAGCGAATTGGCGAGAAAGTCCGGCGTCAGATGCGAGGCATCTACCGGCTTGCCGTTGATCGTGATCGTCTTGTTGGCAATCACATTCGCCGTGTAGAGCGGGTTTTCATCGCGCTCGGTGCCGTAGGAAGCCGTGTCGACATAGTCGATCAGACCTTCGTCCAGCGGCCAGGCATTGACCTTGCCTTCCCAATCGTCGACGACCGGATTGCCGAAGCGGTAGTGCTCGGTCTGCATATAGGCCGGACGGGCGGCGATCCAGGCGGCGCGGGCGGCCTTGAGACCGGCTTCGGATGGAGCGGCGAGGAAGGCGTTGACCGCCTTGTCGAGCGCCTTCGCACCGTTCAGCGCGTCCTCGTAATCGGCATGCGCGATTTCGCGGTAATGCGCGACAACAGCTTCCGGTGTTGCGCCGGCTGCCTGAGCAGAAAAGGGTTGCGTCGCGGCAGCGGCGACCAGGACCGCGCCAGCCAGGAATTGTCTCATCGTGAAAGCTCCTTGCGAGGGCCGGACGGCCTCGTTCGTACGGCGCTTTCATGACTCACAAATAAACTTGTGTCAAATACTCTTGTTTTGAACGATTCCAGAGTCCGGAGGCGTTTTCAGGCCCTGCGCTGGAGCATGCAGAAATAGAAACCGTCGGTATCGGTCGTGGCAGGCGAAAGCGTGATGCCGGTGCCGGCCGTATCGATCGGCTTGATCTCGTTCTGGCCCGTCAACTTGGCGAAGTCGGCCTGCGAGGAGCGCAGCTCGAATTCGGGATGATCGGCGAGAAAGCTTTTCACCTGTTCCTGATTTTCCTGCGGCAGGAGAGAGCAGGTGACATAGGCGAGATGTCCACCCGGACGGACATAGGCGGCGGCGGCTTCCAGCACCTCGCGCTGCTGCGTCACGCGCTCGCCGAGGTTCTTTTCGGTCAGCCGCCATTTGGTGTCGGGACGCCGGCGCCAGGTGCCCGTGCCCGTGCAGGGCGCATCGATCAGCACCCGGTCGAATTTGCCGACGAGGGGCTTGAGCGCGGCCAGACCGTCATGAACCTGCACATTACGCGTGCCGGCGCGCTTCAGACGCTCGATGATCGGGGAAAGCCGCTTGCGGTCCGCGTCATAGGCGTGGATCTGGCCCTTGTTGCGGACGATGGCGGAGAGCGCCAGCGTCTTGCCGCCGCCACCGGCGCAATAATCAAGGATCTGTTCACCTTCCTGAGCCATTACGAGCCCGGCAACCAGCTGCGAGCCCTCGTCCTGCACCTCGAACCAGCCCTTGGCAAAGGAAAGCTCAGCCGTGACATTGGGCAGACGGTCGGAAAGCTTGCCTGCGGCAACGCGCACACCCTGCGGCGCAAGGCGACAGGCTTCGGCGCCCGCACGCTCCAGCGCCTTCACGACCTTGTCGCGATCGGCTTTCAGCGTGTTGGCGCGCAGGTCGAGCGAAGGCCTGGCGGTGAGCGCTTTTGCCTCGGCGAGCCAGTTATCGCCGAAATTGCGCTCGAAGGAAGACACCGCCCATTCCGGAATGTCGCCCTGGACGTGAAGCGGGGCATCTTCGATGGCGCGGTCGCTGAGCGCCTTGACCTGTTCTTCGGGAAGCGGCGCGGGGGCAAAGCGGTCGCCGTCGAGTTCGGCGGCCAGCGCTTCCGGGGTGAATCCCCATTGGCGGAACATGACCGCATAGCCGAGCGTCAAGGCGCTATCATCGTCCAGAAGCCAGGCGTGGGACAGTTTCATGCGCAGGGCATCGTAGACGATATTGCCGATCGCGGCGCGGTCGCCGGAACCGGCGAAGCGGTGCGACAGACCCCAGTCCTTCAGCGCATCCGCAACAGGGCGACGTCGCGTTTCGATATCTTCAAGAACTTCGATCGCTCCTGCCAGCCGTCCGCCAAGTCGCATGGTTGCCCGTCTCCACTATCGCCCGGTCAGGCGTTCAACGCTTCGTTAGCGGTGAAACAGCCTGAGAGCAAGCAGCGGAGACGTTCAGCGCTCGGCGACGACCTCATAGCAGACCTTGGCGGTGCCGCTGCTGACCATGTTGAGGGAGCTAGCCGCGCCCTTCGACAGATCGAGAACCCGGCCGCGAACGAAGGGGCCGCGATCGTTGACGCGAACAACGACGCTGGAGCCGTTGCGCATGTTGGTGACCTTGAGCTTGGTTCCGAAGGCGAGCGAGCGATGCGCTGCCGTCAGTCGGGAGGGGTTCATGCGTTCGCCGGAAGCGGTCTTCGAATGCGCCGCATACCAGGAAGCGCCGCCACAGCCGCGGGCATATGCCTCTCCGGTTGCAGACACCAGGCCAAGACCCATGAGAAGGCCCGTGGCCAAAGTGCGAAATCGGAATGCCATTTCTGTATCTCTCCAGATGAGGAAAACTTTTCTCTGGAGTGAGCTTCAACGGGTCAAAAATGGCCGAAAAGTGCCACAACCGTTCACGGACTGTTACATCGTGAAATATTTTGCGCAATCGAATTGCGGCGGCAAAAGATCACGCGCAAATACCTTGTGGAAATTTTTGCTGAAAATTCAATGTTTCCTATACGTGAGGCAGACCAGACGAGACGAATCTTCCAATCCGGCCGTCATTCACGGAAAAACCCGCAATTCCTTGCTCCAAAAGCGCATTGGGAATATATTCAGAGTTAAAGAATCGATAAATTCTCGTTAAAGTAGTTCATAAACGAGATTAAGGCCGCCAATTGCCACATTTCCAGAGGTTTTCGAGCGAGGCCCGATAATCCGGATAGGCGAAATCGAAGCCGAGGGCGCGGATTTTCGCGTTCGACACGCGCTTGTTCTCGCCATAGAAGGAGCGCGCCATGGGGCTCAACTGAGCCGTTTCGAAGTCGGTTTCCGGCGGCGGCGCCACTCCCATCAGTTCGGCCGCGTAGGTCACAACGTCTTGCGGTGGGGCGGGCTCGTTGTCCGTCACATTATAGATTCCACCCAGCTTGCGCTCTGCCAGAAAGCGTGTGGCCGCGCCGATATCTTCCACACGGATGCGGTTGAACACCTGATCCTTCTTGACGATGCGCTTGGCAGTTCCCTCCGCCAGATTGACGAAGCCGTTGCGGCCCGGACCGTAAATGCCGGACAGGCGCAGGATGGCGACAGGGAGACCCATAGCTTGCGAAAAGGCCTGCCAGCCCTCCTCCGCCTCCACGCGCTCGACCGAGCGACGCGACACCGGCTTGCAGGGCGTCTGCTCATCCACCCAAGCCCCATCATGGTCGCCATAGACGCCGACGGTCGAGAGATAGCCGACCCATTCGAGCTTCGGCATGAGGGCTGAGAGCCGCTCCGCACCCAATTGCAAGAGCGGATCGCCTTCCGCACCCGGCGCGATGGACTGCACAAGATGCGTGTTTTCAGAGAGCTGGTCGGACAGTGCCACATCCGGTTCGCCACCACCGTATATATAAGAGTGGATGCCGATCGATTTCAGATGCTGCGCCTTCTCGGGCGAGCGCGTCGTTCCGGCGACGGCGCCGAAGAGTCCGCCACAGGCCTCGGCAATCGCCTTGCCCGAATAGCCGCAACCGAAAATCGTCAATGTCATCCTATTGTCCCAGCGATTCCAATTCGCCCAGCACTATAAGGTCGGTTTCGTCCTTGGGAAGGGCGTCGCGGGCTGCCTCCCCGCCTTCCAGCCGGCTGATTGCCCAGAGCGCTGTGGCGCGAACCACCGGGTCTGCATCCGTCAGCAAATTACGACAAAGGGCGGCAAGCCGCGCAGCGCCGGAATTACCGGCGGCAATCAGGCAATTGCGGATAAAGCGATTGCGCCCAATGCGCTTGATTGGGGAGCCGGTGAACAGGCTGCGGAAGGCCGCGTCATCCAACGTCAGCAGAAAATCGAGTTTGGGCGCCTCCAGATCAGCGCGTGCCTGCAGCTTCATCTCATTTGCCGACCGAGCAAATTTATTCCACGGGCAGGCGGCGAGGCAGTCGTCGCAGCCGTAGATGCGGTTTCCCATCGCCGCACGGAATTCGGCATCGATCATGCCCTTGTGCTCAATGGTGAGGTAGGAAATGCAGCGCCGCGCGTCGATCCGGCCCGGTGCCGGAAAGGCGCCCGTTGGGCAGGCATCGAGGCAGGCGCAGCAGGAGCCGCAATGGTCGCGCTCCGGTTCGTCGGGCACGATCTCTGCCGTCGTGAAGATCGAGCCAAGGAAAAACCAGGAGCCGAGCTCGCGGCTCACCAGATTGGTGTGCTTGCCCTGCCAGCCGAGGCCGGCCTGCATGGCAAGCGGCTTTTCCATCACCGGGGCGGTATCGACGAAGACTTTCACGTCAGCGCCAGAGCGGCTGGCGATCTTGCCTGCAAGTTCCTTCAGCTTGCCCTTTATAATGTCATGATAGTCGCGATTGCGGGCATAGACAGAAATGTTGCCGCGATCCGGCATGCAGGTCGTCGCCAGCGGGTCGCCATCCGGCCCGTAATTCATTGCCAGAACGATGATGCTTTTTGCCTCCGGCCACAGCACTTTCGGGTCGGCGCGGCGTTCAGCCGTCTCGACCATCCAGTCCATGCTGCCGTGATAGCCGGCGCCGACAAAGCCGGCGAGGTCCGTTGCCAGCCGTTCCGGCGCATCGGCCGCGGCGAAGCGCGCATCAGAAAAGCCGAGACGGATCGCCTCGGCCCTGATGAATGCTTTGAGCTTGTCATTTGCGTCGGCCATGACCGGACTTTACCGGTTCGAGGCCGGTCCCGCGAGATCAGAAATCGAGATCGGCATAGTGCGAGACGGGGGTGACGCCGCGTACGCGCTCGGTCAGCAACGGGCGGAAGGAGGGGCGAGACTTGATGCGCTGATACCAGTCGCGCGCCTGCGGCGCTTCGGCCCATGTGATTTCGCCGAGATAATCGAGTTCGGAGAGAGCGGCAGCGGCAGCAAGGTCCGCATAGCTCAGCCGGCTGCCGGCGAGATAGCTGCGGGAGCCGGCGAGCCACGAGATGTATTTGAGATGCTGGCGGATATTGCCGCGCGCCATGCGCAGGATTTTCGAGTCCGGCGCGCCACCGCCGAGTGTCGGCGGCATCTGCAGCTTGAAGATACGCTCGCGCACCAGCGGCTTCGTGACATCGGCTTCCATCTTGACCAGGAACCATTCGACCAGCCGGCGGATTTCGGCGCGCTGGAACGGATCTTCGGCCAGCAGCCGCTTGTCGCGCTTGAGGATGCCGGAGGTCTCGTCGAGAAACTCGGCGATGACCGTGGGGCCGCATAAGACCCGCATGTTGTCATCCACCATGACCGGCAGGGTCCCTGCCGGATTGAGCTTGATGAAATCCTTGCGCATCTCCCAGGGCTGTTCTTCCGTCAGTTCGACGGGCAGACCATATTCCCCGAGGACCAGGCGGATGAACCGCGAGGCGGACGACATGGTGTGATGATAAAGTACTGGCATTGATCCCGTTTCGGTCCGGTTCGGCGCTCCTGGGGTGGCTCGCCCGCATTCGTTTACAAAATCCTAGCGTCCAGGGTTTAAGAAAAGCTATAGCTTTTGCCAATTCCGCGATTCGCCCGTCCTTTAGCATCTTCAAATCGCACAAAGAGGTCATTTCATGACAGTCCGCCCTGAATGATCCGGCCGGCCGCGTCCTTGTGCCCCTTTCCCCGCCCTGGACCTGCCTCTCCCGATCATCAATCAGGCGGCTGTCTTTCTGCAAACATGGTCCCACGGAGACATCGATGGACTATATCAATGCAATTCTTCTCGGCATTATCGAAGGGATCACCGAGTTTCTGCCGATCTCATCGACCGGCCACCTTCTGATCGCCGAACAGTGGCTGGGCGCGCGCTCCGACACGTTCAACGTTGTCATCCAGGCTGGCGCCATTCTGGCCGTCACTTTCATCTACTGGCAGCGCATCCTGTCGCTCGTTCTCGGGATCAACGATCCAAAGAACCGGGACTATCTGCTGAAGCTGATCGCCGCCTTCCTCATCACCGCGGTTCTCGGTCTCGTTGTCACCAAGCTCGGATTCAAGCTGCCGACCTCGGTCACGCCGATCGCCTGGGCGCTCATCATCGGCGGTATCTGGATGATCGTGGCCGAGCAGATCGCCGCCCGTCGTCCGGAAAGCACCAAGGTCACCTGGCTCGTCGCCATCATCGTCGGCCTCGCGCAGATCGTTGCCGGCATCTTCCCCGGCACCTCGCGGTCGGGCGCCACCATCTTTGCCGCCATGCTCTTCGGCACCGGCAACCGCGCGGCGGCAACGGAGTTCGCCTTCCTCGTCGGGATCCCGACCATGTATGCGGCCAGCGGCTATGAACTGCTGAAGACGCTGAAGGCCGCGAAGCTCGAAAATGCACCGCCGGAAAACTGGACGCTGCTCGGCATCGCCTTCGTTGTCTCGATGGTCGTGGCCTTCGTTTCGGTCAAGTGGCTGCTCGGCTATATCCGCTCGAACCGTTTCACGGCCTTTGCGATCTACCGCATCGTTCTCGGCGTCGCCCTCTTCGGCATGCTCGGGCTCGGCTGGGTTGCCTGAGATCAAGGACCGCTGTCCTTAAACTGAATAAGAAGCTCCCGGCGCTGCCGGGAGCTTCGACGAGATAACAGCGCGACAGGATTGGAGACGGCGATGCGCCCTCGGATCATCATGCTGACAGGCGTTACCCACGCCAACCGCCATCAGGTGACGGCGGACATCAACGATGCGGTCGTCTCATCCGGCGGCTGGGTCACCGACCACACCTTCTTTTCCAACATCGCGACGAATTTCCGTATGGTGCTGGCCCCACAGGGGCTGGCGCGGTTCCGCAATTTCGTCGTCGCAGCCAACGTCCACCTCGATGATGAGAGTGAAACGACGCTCGCCGATCTGATCGCGAAAGAAAAAGGCCTGCCCGAAGAACTCCCGGCAAGCCTCAATGTCACGTTCATTCACAACGAGCCCGATTTGCGGCGCGAAGTGCCGGCGGTTCCGGGCTGATTTCGAGCTTACGCAAGACCGTCGAAGAGAGCGGTCGACAGATAGCGTTCGGCAAAGGACGGGATGATCACGACGATCGTCTTGCCGGCATTCTCTTCACGTGCGCCGACCTTGATGGCTGCGCTTAGTGCAGCACCCGACGAAATGCCGACCGGCACGCCTTCCAGACGCGCGACGAGACGGGCGGTCTCGAAGGCTTCGTCGTTGGTGACCGTGACAACTTCATCATAAACGGTCGTATCGAGGATCTTCGGGGCAAAGCCGGCGCCGATCCCTTGAATCTTGTGCGGACCGGGCGCGCCGCCAGAGAGAACCGGGCTATCGGCCGGCTCGACTGCGATGACCTTCACCGACGGCTTCTTCGCCTTGAGCACCTGGCCCGTGCCGGTGATCGTGCCGCCGGTGCCGATGCCGGAGACGAAGATGTCGACGCCGCCATCGGTATCGTTCCAGATTTCTTCCGCCGTCGTCTTGCGGTGTATTTCCGGGTTGGCCGGGTTTTCGAATTGCTGCGGGATGATCGCGTCGGGCAGTGTTGCGGCCAATTCCTCGGCCTTGGCGATCGCACCCTTCATGCCTTTGGGGCCTTCCGTCAGCACCAGTTCGGCGCCCAGCAGCGCCAGCATCTTGCGGCGCTCGATGGACATGGTTTCCGGCATGGTGAGGATCAGCTTGTAACCCTTGGCGGCGGCGGCGAAGGCAAGCGCGATGCCGGTATTGCCCGAAGTCGGTTCGACCAGCGTGGTCTTGCCGGGCGTGATCTTGCCCTGCGCTTCGAGGCTCTCGATCATGGCGACACCGATACGGTCCTTGACGGAGGCGATCGGGTTGAAGAATTCCAGTTTGGCAAGAAGGTTCGCCTTCATGCCCTTTTCCTTCGCCAGCTTGTCAAGGCGAACAATCGGCGTATCGCCAATCGTCTCGATGATGGAATTGTAGACGCGACCGCGCCCCGGCTTCTTGTCAGCCATGATGTTTCTCCCTGATTGAACCTCTTGGACGACAAGATAGGCGCAAAGGCCGTATCTCGCCAGAACCGATTGATCCGGCGTGGGAGAGCCAAGAGAAAATTCTGCTAATTCGGGCCTGTTTTGGAGTAAATCTCACAAAGCCGTCCGAACGATGCACCAGAAAAATTGCTTAAAAACAATATGATAATCAGGCAGCACGGGCAGCGATATAGACGGCAGTCCCCGCCAGAATGCCGCCGGCCGTACGGTTGAGCAGCTTGAGCGCAGACGGCTCCTTCAGAAACTCACGCGCCTTGGCCGCCAGCAGGATATAGGGAACGAGTACGATGAGGAGCACGGCCGCCGTCACAACGACCAGCGCGGCATAATCCTCCCTCCCGATCTCAGCGAGCGGGATCAGCGTAGGCACCAGCGCCACATAGAACAGCATCGTCTTAGGATTGCCGGCCGTGACCAGCAGGCCGGAGAGAAACGAAGACCAGAGGCTCCCTGCCCGCTTCGCCTCGATCTTCTGCCCAAGCAGCCCGGCCGTCCAGAGCTTCCAGGCGATGTAGCCCAGATAAAGCGCGCCGGCGAATTTGAGCACCATGAAGGCGGTCGTGAAGGTCTGCGCCACATAGGCGAGCCCGAGGACAACGGCGGTGAGATAGGCGACATCGCCGAGGATGAGGCCGAGCCCCATGAAAAAGGTGGGTCGGAAGCCGGAACCCAGTGCCCGCGCCACAATCGCTGTGATACCCGGTCCCGGAATAACGGCAGCAACGAACAGCGCGAAAGCATAGGTGAGAAGATTGGCGGCGGTCATGATGTGTCTCCCGCACACTTCATGCCTCACGGGCGCCGCCAAGACAATCCGGAACTTGTCACGGCGACAGGTTCCGGATGAGACAGTTCTTAATGGCAGTCGTCTATCTGGCTCGCGACCGGCTTGCCGTCGAGCAGCATTGCCAGCATGTCGTATTGCGCCTTCGTGCCGTGCAGCCGGCTGTCGGTCATGTTTCCGAGATCTGTATCGGTGAAGTAGGCCGTCGTCTCGGCAAAGCTGACCAAGGTGCCCTGTTCGTCTGACTTGAACGCGACGTCTGCCAGCGAGGTCGAAAAGAGGGCGCCATCGATGAAAAGATCGTAGCTATAGACGATGCGGGCGCCCTCTTCGACCCGATGATAACGCGCTTCGAACCGTGTGACGGTCCCGCTCGCCCAGCGAAGATCAAGAATCTCGCTGCCGCCGGTGCGGCAATCGACCTTGCGTTCCTGCACCCGAGCATCCACGGAACCGGTAAACCATTGAGCCTTCTTGTTCTCCTGGGAGAACGCGGCAAAGACCTTTTCCAAAGGGTGCTTGAACGACCTGTCGAAGGCAATCGCGCTCATGCGCTCGGATATCCTGGTCATGTGTCTCTCTCCTCTATGCTTTTAGGTGCTTCGGCGTCCAGAATGGCTTCCAGATTGTCGAACTGGCCCTGCCAGAACCGCTCACGGTCGGTCAGCCAGTTTTTCAGCACCGCCATTCCCGCAGTGTCGATGATGCAGCGACGGGTGCGCCCCTGTTTGAAGGTTCGGACCGCACCTGCTTTTTCGAGCACCTGAATGTGCTGGACGATGGCGGCCAGCGACATGTCGAAAGGCGCCGCAATCTCGCTCACCGAAAGCGGTGTCAGCGAGAGCTTCTCGACAATCGCAAGCCGCGTCGGATCGGAAAGCGCCGTCATCAGCCCGGCGAGTTTTGGATGAAAGTTAAGCATGCACTTAAGTTTTCACACCTCCGGCAAATAGTCAAGCGATGACTTAACTAATTTGTCGGATGCCGGAATCTTGTACCCGTGGCAATTCCTTGCTTGCGGCAAAATGAAGGTCTTCTACGGTCCGCAACATCAAGCACCGGAGCCACACATGCCGTCAGTCGCAACCCTTGCCGCCTTTGCCCTCGTTGCGCTGGGTATGGTTCTCACGCCCGGACCCAACATGCTCTATCTCATTTCGCGATCACTGAGCCAGGGACCGAGAGCCGGACTGATTTCACTCTGTGGGGTCGCATGCGGCTTCATCTTCTATGTGGTCGCCGCCGCCTTCGGAATCACGGCAATCCTCCTTACGGTCCCGCTTGCCTACGATGCCTTGCGTCTGGTCGGCGCGGCCTATCTGGCGTGGCTCGCCTGGAGTGCTTTGAAACCAGGCGCGCGGCCGATCTTCGAAACGCGCGACCTGCCCATCGATGGCCCGCGCCGCCTTTTCCTGATGGGACTTCTGACCAATCTCCTGAACCCGAAAGTCGCGGTTCTGTATCTCTCGCTGTTGCCGCAATTCATCGACCCTTCGAAGGGGCATGTACTGGCGCAATCGGTCATACTTGGACTGGAACAGATCACCATCAGTGTTTCTGTCAACTCGATGATCGCCGTTTCCGCCGGCTCAGTGGCCCTTTTCCTGAAAGAGCGCCCCTTCTGGGCTCAGGTCCAGCGCTGGATGATGGGAACGGTTCTCGCCGGCCTTGCGGCGCGCATGGCGCTCGAAAGCCAGCGTTGATTGCTGCCATTTGGCGTGTTCTGTTAAAACTCAGCCATGGGTGACAGCATCGGGCCCTTCGACAATTTGTTTTTCAGGTTCTCGGTCAGCATCAGCTCGCAACCGTGTCGGTAGTGCACCTTGGCCGCTTCCCAATCGAGCTGATCTGTTGGCAGATGCGCTTCAATACGATCGCCTGACCAGCCCAGGGCCGCACACATTTCCGCCATCGTTGGAATTTGCTGAGCCACGATATCCAGCAGAACGAGGGTTCCGTCGTCTCGGCGTTTCCATGCAACGATCGCATCGAGCTCCGGCACATGGCTGAGGACTGTTTGCCGGTCCAGGCATGCATTCAGAAGAAACATTTCTTTCTGGCGGATAACCGCAAAGTCCTTGGAGACCGGTTTACGGCGGTCGAGACTTTGGATAATGCGCTGAAGATCTTCCGACTTGAGGATATCGAGCGTCCGCCCGCCGAACTTCTTGTCCGTCACCGGCGGCGGCGAGCCCACACTGATGAACTGATCAACAATTTGAAATCCGTAAGGCTCGTAAAGCGCGGGCTTGTCCGTCAGCAGAATTCCGGCCTCGTGCTCCGTTTGTGCAGCCCATGCTAATGCAGATTTCATCAGCCCTCTGTAGAGACCACGCCCCCGATACTCCGGCCTGACCGCACCTGATTGATATCCAGCAGCTTTGACCTCTCTCCCGCCAATCATCATGGGCATGGTGAAGACAGAGAAGTTTGCGACACAGCGTCCGGTTTTGTCAAAATAGCCAAACGGCATGCTCGATGGATCAGGCCCGCCGAAACCGTTCTGGACAGAAATATCGATGCCAAAAGTGTCTCGGAGCAGGTCTGCCAATGCGGCCAGAGCTGCAGCATCGGAGAAGTAGCCTTGCCGGAAGGTGAGCCCTTCCATCACACGCCCGTCGAGCCAAACCCGCCGCTACCGCGTTCCGTTTCGGAGGCTTGCCTGACCTCGACCACCCGCACCTGTGTCACCGGCGCAATCACCATCTGCGCAATCCGCATGCCGCGTTCGATCAAGAATTCCTCTTCGCCGAGATTGATGAGCAGGACCTTCACCTCGCCGCGATAATCGCTGTCGATGGTGCCCGGCGTGTTGAGGCAGGTGATGCCATGTTTTAGCGCGAGGCCCGAACGGGGGCGGATCTGCGCCTCGTAGCCTTGCGGGATTTCCATGACGAGGCCGGTCGGCACCAGCGCGCGCTTGCCGGGCATCAGCATCAGCGGACGATCTTCCGGCACGGCGGCGCGCAAGTCCATGCCGGCGGCACCCTCGGTTTCATAAGCCGGCAGATCGAGACCGTCGGCATGGGGAAGGCGGACAAGGCCCAGGATGGGCTCAAGCGTCCGGGTGGCATGAGGATGCATGTTCATCGGCCGCGCTCCGCCTGCTGTTTGAGGATAGGTGATCAGTGTCTAGCGCTCACATGTGACGGGTCAATTGAACTTTGCCGCCGAAGCCGGTAGAAGGCGGCCAATTCACAGGATTCAGACATTCGATGACCGAGACACTGGCCGAGGCGGTTTCCCGCCGCCGCACCTTCGCAATCATTGCCCACCCGGACGCCGGCAAGACCACGCTGACGGAAAAGCTGCTCCTGTTCGGCGGCGCGATCCAGCTCGCCGGTGAAGTCAAGGCGAAGAAGGACCGCATCCAGACGCGTTCCGACTGGATGAAGATCGAGCGCGAGCGCGGCATCTCGGTCGTGACCTCGGTGATGACCTTCGAATATGAAGGCAATGTCTTCAACATCCTGGACACGCCCGGCCACGAGGACTTTGCGGACGACACCTATCGCACGCTCACCGCCGTGGACGCCGCCGTCATGGTCATCGACGCCGCCAAGGGTATCGAGCCGCGCACGCTCAAGCTCTTCGAAGTCTGCCGCATGCGCGACATCCCGATCATCACCTTCATCAACAAGATGGACCGCGAAAGCCGCGACCCTTTTGAAATCCTGGATGAAGTGGAAGAAAAGCTGGCGCTGGACACCGCGCCCGTGACCTGGCCGGTCGGCCGGTCCAAGACCTTCTGCGGTTCGTTCGACCTTGCCAACTCGACATTCCGCGGCAATGACACGCAGATCGAGCCCCTGTCGGTCAACGGCCCGCAAGCCATTGCAGATCGCCTGCCGGAAAACGAGCGCGCTGCCTTTATCGACGAGCTGGAACTGGCCCGCGAGGCCTGCCGCCCGTTCGATCGCGCAAGCTTCCTTGAAGGGCACATGACGCCGGTTTTCTTCGGCTCGGCATTGCGCAATTACGGTGTGCGCGACCTCATCAACGCGCTCGGCGCCTATGCGCCGCCGCCGCGCGATCAGGTGGCCGATACGCGCACCGTTCATGCAGCAGAAGACAAGATGACGGCCTTTGTCTTCAAGATCCAGGCCAACATGGACCCCAACCATCGCGACCGCATCGCCTTTGCCCGCATCTGCTCCGGCAAGCTGGAGCGTGGCATGAAGGCACGGCTCGCTCGCACCGGCAAGCAGATGGGGCTGACCGCGCCGCAATTCTTCTTCGCCTCGCAGCGCCAGCTTGCCGACACCGCCTACGCCGGCGACGTGGTGGGCATTCCAAACCACGGAACCTTGCGCATCGGTGATACGCTGACGGAAGGCGAGGCGCTGGTGTTCCAGGGCGTGCCGAATTTCTCGCCGGAGATTCTCCGCCGCGTGCGTCTTGAAGACGCGATGAAGGCGAAGAAGCTGAAGGAAGCGCTTCAGCAGATGGCCGAAGAGGGTGTCGTGCAGCTCTTTTCGCCGGAAGACGGTTCGCCGGCCATTGTCGGCGTGGTCGGCGCGCTGCAGCTCGACGTTTTGAAAGAACGGCTGCAGCAGGAATACGGTCTGCCGGTTTCCTTCGAAATGTCGCGCTTCTCCGTCTGCCGCTGGATTTCGGCCGACAATCCGCTGGACCTCGACAAGTTCATCACCACGAAGCGCGGCGATATCTGCCGCGATCTCGATGGCGATCCGGTTTTCCTCGCGCAGGACAGTTTCTCGCTGCGCTACGAGGCCGAGCGTGCGCCGGCGATCAAGATGGTGGCGATCAAGGAATATCACGTCCAGAAGGCGGCGTGATATCGAGTTTGTCAGGGAAAAGTGGAAGCCGGTTTTCCCGAAAGACAAACGAAAACAAAGAATCTAGTCTCCGTCACGGCCAGGCAGGCCGGTGACGGAATCCAGCCAGCCGATGGCAGAGCGACACCAGATCTGGTGGTTCGGCGTCAGTGTGTTGCGCTGATTGATCGAGCCCCAGCGGATGCCGATGGTCTCTGCATCCTTTCCCTCACCTGTCGTATAGATCGGCGAGCCGCAATCGCCGCAGAAGAACTGAAACCGCCGTGCGCCGTTATCGGCGCGCTTTTCGTAGCGTTTGGGTGGTTTTCCGGTTGGCTGGAACTGGCGGGCAGCCGTCGAGACGGTGACGCGGAAAGCGGTCCCGGTCAGCCGCTGGCAATCCATGCAGTGGCAAATACCGATGGCGTCCGGGTCGATTTCCGCTTTGTAAGTCATTGATCCGCAATGGCATTGTCCATCGATCTGCATGAGTTTTCTCCGCTGCCTTCGGTCTTGCAGGAACTCTCCTGCTTCCTGCGTTCTTACAATTGACAGCATAAACCCCTAATTAGGCTTTTGTTGCAGACTAGATTGAAGAGCAGAGGGAGAAGCATATGCGCGTGATCGAATACAAGGCTTTCGGGGATCCGGCCGAGGTTCTGGTTTCCGGCGAACGTCCCGTGCCCCAGCCGGGCCCTGGTGAAATTCGCGTCCGCATGACACTGTCGCCCATCCACAATCATGATCTTTGGACCATTCGCGGCAGCTATGGCGTCAAGCCGCCGCTGCCTGCCATTGGCGGCACGGAAGCGGTAGGCGTCGTCGATGCGCTGGGCGCCGGCGTCGCCAATCTCTCCGTTGGGCAACGTGTCATGGCCGCAGGGCTGACCGACACCTGGGCCGAATACTTCCTCATGAACGCGCAGCGCGCTATTCCGCTGCCGGATTCGGTTCCGGACGAACTCGGCTGCCAACTTGTTGCCATGCCGATCAGCGCACTCATGGCGCTGGACGATCTCGGCGTGAAGCCCGGCGAGTGGCTGATCCAGAATGCCGCGACCGGCGCCGTCGGCAAGACCATCGCGATGATCTGCCAGGCGCGCGGCATCAATGTCATCAATGTCGTCCGGCGCGATGCAGGCGTCGGCGAACTGGAAGCGCTCGGGATTTCCAACAACGTCTCCACGCAGGATCCGGGCTGGATGGACAAGGTCAAGATGTTCCCCGGCTCCGATCCGATCCTCTATGCCATCGACAGCGTCGGAGCCAAGGAAAGCGGCCAGCTGATGAGCCTGCTGGGTGAAGGTGCGACGCTCATGTCCTTCGGCACGATGAGCGGCGGAAACATGGAAATTTCTTCCGGCGATCTCATCTTCAAACAGGCCAAGGTGGTCGGTTTCTGGGGCGCCAAGCGCTCCGGCAAGACTGCCCCGGTCGATTTCGTCCGCATGATCGGCGAGTTGATCACGCTCGCTTCGAACGGCCAGCTGAACCTGCCGGTCGAAGATATCTATGGTCTGGAAGACGGCGCCAAGGCCGCCGCCGCCAGCATGGAGCCGGGCCGCAAGGGCAAGGTTCTGATCCGCGGCTGAGCCCCGATATCCATGAAATGAAGACGGGGCGGAAAGCCCGCCCCGTTTCTGTTTGTCCGCAAGCGCTTTGATCAGCCGGCCTTGCGGTAGCCCTGCGCCGAAGCCTGACCTCCCGAGACGCGGAAGCGCTCGATCAGCTCCAGCAGCGTGCCGGTGTCATTGGCCAGCATTTCAGCGGATGCCGTCGTTTCCTCCGCCATGGCCGCATTCTTCTGCGTGGCAAGATCCAGTTCGTTCATCGAAGAGGAAATGGAGCGAAGCGTCGTATCCTGCTCGTTGGCGCGATGCGCGATCTGGATGACGATTTCGTTGGCGCTTTCGACCTGCGCGGAGATGCGCTTCAGGGCTTCCCCCGCCTCGCCGACGAGCTGAACGCCATCGCCGACCTGCGCCGAGGACTTGTTGATCTGCTCCTTGATCTGCTTGGCGGCGGCGGCTGAGCGCTGGGCGAGTTCGCGCACTTCCTGGGCAACCACGGCAAAGCCCTTGCCGCTTTCGCCGGCGCGCGCCGCCTCAACGCCGGCATTCAGCGCCAGAAGGTTGGTCTGGAACGCGATTTCGTCGATCACGCCGATGATGTTGCCGATTTCCTGCGACGACTGTTCAATCCCGCTCATGGCACCGATCGCCTTTTCGACGACCCGGTCGTTCTTTTCGGCTTCAGAACGAACCTCGCCGACGCGGCTCGCGGCCTCTCGCGCGCCCTCCGCCGTCTGGCGAACAGCCACGGTGAGCTCGTCGAGCGCTGCCGAGGTTTCCTCAAGGCTTGCCGCCTGCCGCTCGGTGCGTTGCGCCAGCTCGTTGGAGGCGCGGCGGATTTCTTCCTTGCTGACGCCGATATCGGTGCCGCGCTCCTTAACCAGCGTCATCGTCCGCTCGAGCTGGTCGATGGCATTGTTGAAGTTGTCGCGCAGTTCCGCATAGCGGATTCCTAGGTCGTTGCAACGCACGGTCAGATCACCATGGGCCAGCTGCTCCAGCGCCTGGCCGATGGTGCGGACAACACGGGCCTGCGTTTCGGCCTCTGCCGCCTGCATGTCGGCATTCTGCTGACGCTCGGCGTCGATCTGACGCTTATGCTCGGTTTCGCGCGCCGCCATAGCGCGGCGTTCGCGGACCTTGTCCTGCAGTTCGGCAGTCGCCTTGGCCATCATCCCGACTTCGTTCGACATGTCGCGATGCGGAACCGGTGTATCGATATCGCCCTCCGCGACACGGTGGAGCGTTTCACGGATAGCGTCGAGCGGACGGGTAATGCCGCGGATCAGCACGTAGGCCGCGATCAGCGCCAGTACGAAGATTGCTGCCGAAACTGCAACGATCTCGATGATCTGCTGGCGGATCTGGCTTTTCAGGTCATCGACATAGAGGCCGGTGGCGATCACGACCTTCCAGGGCTCGAACACCTTGGCGTAGACCGACTTCGGATAGCTGTAGTCGTTGGGATCCTTGCCCGGCTTCGGGCCGATGAAGGTGACGTAGCCGCCACCCTCCCTGCCCACTTTCACGATCTCATCGCGATAGGCGAGGCCGTTCTGGTCAGCCTTGCCCTTGAAATTCTGTCCGACAATCTTCGGATTGATGTGGAAGAGCAGATTGACGTCGTAGTCGTAGCCGAAGAAGTAGCCATCCGGCTCGTAACGCATCTTCGTCAAAAGTGCGAAGGCGCGCTTCATCGCCTCTTCGGCCGGAAACTCGCCCGCCTTGGAGCGCTCGTCGAAATCCTTCATGACCGAAAGCGCAGTTTCGATTTCGGTCCGCAGGGTCTGGTTACGTTCATTGTAGATCGTGGCCGTTGCCGATCTCACCTCGAAATAGGTTGCCCCGGCGAAGGCGGCGATGAGACCACCGACAAGGATGAACAGCTGCACCGATATCTTGAGGTTCTTCATGCCAAAAGCCCAATCCTGACGTCGCGATACAGTTATTAAAAAATGCCGCGGTGGCCGCGGGCGACGCTTTAATTCATTAGTAACTAATATTTAAATATCGAAATGTTCTTAAAGAAATCTTATGCGCATCCCTGAGTTCTATCGGGTGCCTCCCAAACAAAAAGCGGCCCGCCCCGGAGGCGAACCGCTTTCAGATCGTCTGTAAACTTGGCGGACCAGATTCGTGGCCGGGTCTCAGCCCCTCTGGTTGCGCTTGGCGAGCGTGCGCAGGCGCAGCGCATTGAGCTTGATGAAGCCGGCAGCGTCCTTCTGATCATAGGCGCCCTGGTCGTCTTCGAAGGTGACGAGCTTGTCGGAATAGAGCGACTTGGCCGACTCGCGGCCGGTCACCATGACATTGCCCTTGTAAAGCTTCAGCGTGACTTCGCCTTCGACATGTTCCTGGCTCTTGTCGATGAGAGCCTGCAGCATTTCGCGTTCCGGCGAGAACCAGAAGCCGTAGTAGATCAGCTCGGCGTAGCGCGGCATGATCTCGTCCTTGAGATGCGCCGCACCCCGGTCGAGCGTGATGCTCTCCATCGCACGGTGGGCGGCAAGCAGGATCGTGCCGCCGGGCGTTTCGTAAACGCCGCGCGACTTCATGCCGACAAAGCGGTTTTCGACGAGGTCGAGACGGCCGATGCCGTTGTCGCGACCATAGTCGTTCAGCGCGGCGAGCAGCGTTGCCGGGCTCATCTCGACGCCGTTGATGGAGCACGCATCGCCCTTGCGGAAACCGACCTTGATGACGGTCGCCTTGTCGGGAGCCGCTTCCGGCGAGATCGTGCGCATGTGCACGTATTCCGGGGCTTCCTGCGCCGGGTCTTCCAGGACCTTGCCTTCGGAAGACGAGTGCAGAAGGTTGGCGTCGACGGAGAAGGGCGCTTCGCCCTTCTTGTCCTTGGCAACCGGGATCTGGTGCTGTTCGGCAAAGTTCAGGAGGTCCGTGCGGCTCTTGAACGACCAGTCGCGCCAGGGCGCGATGATCTTGATGTCGGGGTTGAGCGCATAGGCCGAAAGCTCGAAGCGAACCTGGTCATTGCCCTTGCCGGTCGCGCCGTGGGCGATCGCGTCAGCACCGGTCTTCTTCGCGATCTCGATGAGATGCTTGGAGATCAGCGGGCGGGCAATCGAGGTGCCGAGCAGATAGACACCTTCATAAACGGCATTGGCGCGGAACATCGGGAACACGAAATCGCGCACGAATTCCTCGCGCACGTCTTCGATGAAGATTTCCTTGATGCCGAGCATCTCGGCCTTCTTGCGCGCCGGCGTGAGCTCCTCGCCCTGGCCGAGATCGGCAGTGAAGGTCACGACTTCCGCGCCGAGTTCGGTCTGAAGCCATTTCAGGATGATGGAGGTGTCGAGGCCGCCGGAATAGGCGAGAACGACCTTTTTCACGTCTTTGGGAAGCGCCATGATAAAACCCGTGGAAATGTGAGAAATTCAGTTGCGGGTCTTTTAGACGGATTGGGCAAAACTGCAAGTGGGCGTGGGGCCTGCGCGTCAGCGCAAATGGCGTCGCGGGTCCATTCTCTGATGCAGAATTCGGATAATGAGGATTGCGTCCTGCGTCTTGCGAAAGAAGACGTTATGGAATCCGCAACGCAGGACGAAATAGCCCTTTCGGATGCTTTTGGCCTGGCTTGCGGTGTGAAGCGGCTGTGTGAGGCTTGTGAGCGCAAGCCGCAACTCCGCAACATATTCTTCGGCCTACCGCCAGCCCCATTGGGAGTCGGTGTAGTCGAAGATAGCGTCGATATCGGCCTGCGCTTTGGGCGAGAGCCGAACTTCAGGCGATTTTGGCACGCTCCGCCCTCTTCCGCTCCAGGAAAGCATCGAAGTCGAAAGGTTCAGGCTCGCCCGACTCCTCGCCCTCGATCAGCGCCTGCCGAAGGGCATCGAGTTCGGCCTCTTCGTCCTCCAGACGGCTGAGAGCCGCCTTTACCACCTCGTCGGTCGGGCCGAAGCGGCCGGTAGCGATCTGGCGTTCGATGAAGGCGTCTTCTTTTGCATCGAGACGGATGGAAACGGATTTGCTCATGGTCTATTCCTGTCGAGCCGATGGCCGATCATATCGCAGGCTGTCCCCGCATTCAATCAAACCGCCACGAGACAGGTTGCTCATGTCAAACCTCCACCCCGTCTTCAAAACCGGAAACACCGCCGTCATCACGGGTGCGGCCTCCGGCATAGGCCTTGCCGCAGCAAAGTCGTTTGCCGGACTTGGCCTCAATATTGTGCTCGCCGATCTTTCCGGCGAGCGGCTGGATCAGGGGGCGGCAGAAGTTGCCTCCGCATCGCCGCGCGGCACGGATGCGGTTCTGGCGGTGGCAAGCGATGTCAGCCGCATTGAAGATGTCGAGGCGCTGGCCAAGGCTGCCGAGACGCGTTTCGGCCCGATCCATGTGGCCATGAACAATGCCGGCATCCAGCCAGGCTCCTCGCTCTTTGGGCCTTTCGAAAACTGGCAGCGCGCGCTCGACATCAATCTCGGCGGCGTCATTCATGGGTCGCGCGTCTTTGGCAAGGCGTTGCTTTCCCATGGCGAGCCGGCCATCATCATCAATACAGGGTCGAAGCAGGGCATCACCACCCCGCCCGGCGACCCCGCCTACAATGTCGCCAAGGCTGGCGTGAAGGCGCTGACGGAGGCGCTGGAACATGAGCTTCGCAACACCGAGGGCGGCAAGGTCAGTGCCCATCTCCTGATCCCCGGCTTCGTTTTCACCGCGCTCACGGCCAACGGCCGCACGGAAAAGCCGGCCGGCGCCTGGACGCCCGAGCAGACCGTCGAGTTCATGATGGAAAGCCTGGCGCGCGGCGATTTCTATATTCTTTGCCCGGACAACGAAGTCAGCCGCAGGCTCGATGAGAAGCGCATCGAATGGGCAGCCCACGACATCATCGACAACCGTCCGCCGCTGTCGCGCTGGCACAAGGACCATGCGCCTGCCTTTGCCGCCTTCCTCAAGTCGAACGGACTTTGACACCGATGACCTTCATCCCCGATTTCGCCACGCTTGCCACCTTTGCGCTCGCATCGTTGCTGTTGACCATCACCCCTGGGCCGGACATGACCCTTCAGATCAGCCGCGCCCTGCGCGAGGGGCCGCTCGCCGCGTTCGCCGTGCTGGCCGGCACCAATGTCGGCATCTGCGTGCACACGCTGCTGGTTGCCTTCGGCGTGTCCGCGTTGATCGTGGCCTCACCGATCGCCTTTCTCGTCCTAAAGCTGAGCGGCGCTTGCTATCTGCTGTGGCTCGCCGTTCAGGCGATCTTCAAGGGGTCGACCTTCAAGCTCGATCAGGCCGGCGCGCCGCAGGTGCGCGGCTCGCTTTGGCATGCGGCGCTCAACGGCTTCTGGGTCAATATCCTGAATCCGAAGGTGATCATCTTCTTCTTCACCTTCCTGCCGCAGTTCGTGAAGGCGTCAGATCCGCATGTGACCGGAAAGCTGATTTTCCTCGGCTTATTCTTCATCGTTCTGGCTCTGCCTTTCGCCGTCGCGATTATTCTCGGTGCGCACAGGCTCGCCGGTTGGCTGCAAGCCAACAAGCGCGTGCTGCGCGCCATCGATTACACGTTCGGCGGCGTCTTCTCAGCCTTCGCAGTCAAGATCCTGATGACGCAGGCGCGCTAGGCGCGCCCTAAAGGCGGCGGCACATGAGGAATTCATCAACCTCGCGGCCATCGAAGATCGTAGCTGCAGGAATCCGGCCGATCTCGACAAAGCCTTCGCGCTCGTAAAGGCGGATCGCGGCGGCGTTTTCGGCTCTCACATGCAGCTCCAGTTGGCGAACGCCGTCTTGCGATGCCTGTTCGACAACTGTATCGAGCAGCCTCTTGGCGAGGCCCGTGCCCCGCACGTCCTTGCGCAGATAGACCATGATCACCAGCGCCCGGTGATTCACCTTGACGCCCCGCTCCCGCAGGAGTCCGACGACCCCGACCGGCTCTTCGCCGCGAAAGGCCAGGAAAACTGGGATTTCCAGTCGATGGCGCCATCCCTCTTCGGTAAGGTTGATCTCTTCTTCATAAGCGCTGCCGAAGTTTTCCCCTTCCGTTTTCAGAGCCTCCAGGCGAATCTGCTTGAACGCCATCCAATCGGAAGCCGCTGCGCGCTTGATGATGATGCCGCCTGTCATGGGATGACCTTTCCGCCTGCAATGTCTGCGAGATGTTAGCGGGAAAGACCCACTTCGCAACCGTGGCGCTTCTCACACCGGCCAATCCCTTTTCATTTGCGGGATAGCGCGATAGTTTGCCCCCCGCAAGCGTCGGGGAGCGGCCCATGATTTTGAAGAACAAGCGGATTTTGCTGATCGTTTCGGGCGGCATCGCGGCCTACAAGAGCCTCGACCTGATCCGCCGCTTCCGCGAGCAGGGTGCCAGTGTGCGGCCGATCATGACGGCGGGGGCGCAGGAATTCGTGACGCCGCTCGCTGTCGGTGCCCTCTCGGCCTCTCATGTCTACACCGAGCTCTTCTCGCGCGAGGACGAGCAGGATGTCGGCCACATAAGACTGGCGCGCGATTGCGACCTGATTGTCATCGCCCCCGCGACCGCCGACCTGATGGCGAAGATGGCGAACGGGCTGGCGGACGATCTTGCCTCAACCGTGCTGCTCGCGACCGACAAGCCGGTTTTGGTCGCCCCCGCGATGAACCCTAAAATGTGGTCGGCGAAGGCGACGCAGCGTAATGTCGCGACCCTGAAGGCCGATGGCATCCATTTCATCGGTCCGGAGCGCGGCGAAATGGCCGAAAGCGGCGAGGCCGGGCTTGGCCGCATGAGCGAGCCGACGCAGATCCTGCAGGCCGCGACGCTGCTGCTCGACGGCAATCCCAAGCCGCTGCTCGGCCGCAAGGCGATCGTCACCTCCGGCCCGACGCATGAGCCGATCGACCCCGTGCGCTACATTGCCAATCGGTCTTCCGGCAAGCAGGGCCACGCCATTGCCGCAGCGCTGGCCGCACTCGGCGCGGAGGTGACGCTGGTTTCCGGCCCTGTGACCATTCCCGATCCGCTCGGCGTTCGCACCATTCATGTCGAGCGCGCCGAGGAGATGCGCGATGCGGTTCTGGCAGCACTCCCCGCCGATATCGCCGTCATGGTCGCCGCTGTTGCCGACTGGCGCGTTGCCTCATCGGCCGGCGAGAAGATCAAGAAGCAGCCGGGCGAAGCGCCCGCCCCGCTGCATCTCGTCGAAAACCCGGATATCCTGAAGACCGTCGGCCATCACGCCATGCGGCCGAAGCTCGTCTGCGGCTTTGCGGCCGAAACGCAAAGCGTGATCGAAAACGCCCGCAAGAAGCTGGAAACCAAGGGCGCGGACATGATCGTCGCCAATGACGTCAGCGCCGAGACGGGCATCATGGGCGGCGAGCGCAATTCCGTGCGCGTGATCAGCCGCGACGGCGTCGATGTCTGGCCGGATATGCCGAAGGGCGACGTCGCCGAGAAGCTGGCTGAAAAGATCGCGACTTACTTCGCGACCAGCTGAAGCTCCGGCACCCGGCGCTCGATTGCCCAGCCGCCGAAAGGCTGAACGGCAATCTCGTGACCTTCAATGAGTACGACACTGCCGTCCGGGATTGCTACCCAAGCGTCGCGGTCGTCGTTGAGAGGTTCGGAGACGAGGCAATGCCCGCGCCCGAGCGGGGCAGAATAGAGCGTCGGGGCCTTGCGGTCAGACGCGTAGCGCACGGCATAGAGGCGCGCGCCATCGGAAAAAGCTGCGGTGAACCGGATGACGGTCTCGAAGCCAAGCCGGTCGGCCTCAGTCTCGACGTGCTTCAGCATGGTCTCGATGGCGGCGACCGGGTCACGGTCCAGGCCGAAATGCAGCGCCAGCAGGAAGAGCAGTTCGGAATCGGTCGTGCCAACGCGCGCGGAATATAGCCGGTCGCACAAGAGCGCTTCCAGCGGGCGGCGCAGGCGCTCGAAGCCCGAGACCTGGCCGTTATGCATGAAGGACCATCGGCCATGGACGAAGGGATGGCAATTGTCGCGCCGTGTGCCGCCGCCGGTGGCCGCCCGCACATGGGCGAGAAACAGGCCGGAGCGGATCTGCCGGGCAAGCGACTTGAGATTGCAGTCGGACCAGGCGGGCAGGATATCGCGGAAGAGGCCGGGCTCGGGACGGTCGCCATACCAGGCGATGCCGAAGCCGTCGCCATTGGTCGAGGTCTTCGCCTCGGTCGCGTGATGCGATTGCTCGATCAGCGAATGGGTCTGGGAGGAAACGATATGCTCAAGATAGATCGGTTCGCCACTATAGGCAGCCCAACGACACATGAAAAACGTCCACAAAATCAAGGCGCCGGACCTTGTGACCGACGGAAGCACTTATGATCCCGAAACATGGGTAAAATTGTGTTAACAATACAGTCACAAATGGTTTCCGAGCGAAACACTAGATGTGAGCCAAACGGAATTTTGTGAACACTGCGTTCCCGGCCTGCCCTTTTGCCAAAGGCTCTGCCTCGCCATATTCTGCACGAACAGAGTTGCTCGTTCAATTTTCTCGAACGACCTCGAAATTGGAGAGCCAAGGCGCGCTAAGCCTTCGGCCAGGGAAAGGATCAGATGAATGTCCATACGTCCCGTGAAACATGAAAGCGTTGCCGTTCCCGCCCGCGAAGGAGCTGGTGTTCACCTCCATCGCGTCTTCGGCTTCGGCGATCCGTCGCTGACCGACCCGTTCTTGATGATGGATGACTTCCGCAACGATGACCCGGCGAAGTATCTCAAGGGCTTCCCGTGGCATCCGCATCGCGGCATCGAGACAATCACCTATGTTCTGGCCGGCTCCGTCGAACATGGCGACAGCCTCGGCAATCACGGCACGCTCGGCGCCGGCGATGTCCAGTGGATGACGGCCGGTTCCGGCATCATGCACCAGGAAATGCCGCGCGGCGATTTTGCCGGCAAGATGCACGGCTTCCAGCTCTGGGCCAACCTGCCCTCTTCCATGAAGATGACGAGCCCGCGCTATCAGGACGTGAAATCGGCCGATATCCCCGTTGTCGTTGACGACGACGGGACGGCCGCGCGCATCATCACCGGCGAGTTCTGGGGCAAAAAGGGTCCTGTCGACGGCATCGCCGCCGAGCCCGTCTATCTCGACATTTCCGTACCGCCGGGCAAGCGCAAGACCTTCAAGGTCGACACCTATCGGAAAGCCTTCGCCTACATCTTCGCCGGCTCGGGCACGTTCCGCGATGCCTCGACGCCGATTGGCGTGAAGGTGGAGAAGGAGTTCAACGGCGAGGAGCTGAACATTCGCGACATGAGCGGCAACCGCACGCTTGTCGTCTTCGACACTGGCGATGAAGTCACCGTTCAGGCGGGCGATCAGGGCATCCGCTTCCTGCTGGTCTCCGGCAAGCCGATCGAGGAGCCCGTTGCCTGGCATGGGCCGATCGTGATGAACAGCCGAGAGGAGTTGATGAAGGCGTTTGAGGAGCTGCAGACAGGGCAGTTCATCAAGGAAGGTGCTGTGTTTGGGTAAGCATGGCGCTCCGGCCTTCTGCTGATGCTTAGGCACCCGGTTGTTCATGTGACATAGCTTCGCGGGCCGGATAAAGGCTGCTGCTTGATAGAAGCGGCACATCGTCAGACCGGGGCCTCGCGTCCCGGCCTTCTCTTGAAGCGCGCCTTGAGGCTGAGAAAAGGCTTCTCAACAAACTCGTGGCTCAACGCTGCTATCCCGAATGATGCTAGGGTCAGAAGGATTGCCTGGGACCGGGGCAGGAACTGGGACGAGAGCACCAGAACCGGAAAATGCCAAAGATACCAGGCGTAGGAGACTTTTCCGACATAGACGAGCGGCTTTAGCGAGAGCAGAGCCCGGAGCATCCGGTTCTTAGGGATCGCATAAATCATCCACGCTGCCGACAGGGCGCTCAAGGCCCAGCCGAAGACGGGCGCGAAGAACGTTCTTTGTTCGGCTAAAGCCAGGAGCCCGGTGAGCAGCGCGAGTGGGATCAGAACAAAACAGGATGCGAGTTCCCGCATTCGCATGGCGTTCGGGAAAAAGACGAGAAGGCTTCCGATAAGCAGGCCGTCTGAATGTGTGTCGAAGCCGTTGTAGACCCTTTCCACGTCCGCTCCACGGATCGTCAGATACACGCGCAGGGCTGTCACGAGACAAATCAGTCCGCCGATCCAGGCGACGGGTTTACGCTTGAATGTCCAAAGGAGAAACGCCGGCCAGATCAGGTAAAACTGTTCCTCCATGGCTAACGACCACGTATGACCGAGATATCCTTGTTCAAATAGGTTGAAAGCTCGGTTGATGTTCATCAGATAGGCTGCCGAGATCACGACGGAACCCAGAAATCTGTAAAGCTCGCGTCCGGATTTGGTGATCAGCAGGAAAGCCGTCATGACGATCAGCATGACCGCAAATGCCGGCAGGAGGCGCAGCATTCGCTTGATATAGAACGACTTTATGTCGATTCCGGAGGTCGTCTTGATTTCGTCCAGCAGGATCGTCGTGATCAGAAAGCCGCTGAGAACAAAGAACACATCAACGCCTGCCCACCCGCCCGGCAGGCTATTCGGGAAAAGGTGGGAAACAACGACGGAGATGATAGCGATTGCACGGACGCCATCGTAGCCAGGCACATATTTCACGCCGGCATCACCTGAAACAGAAAACGATATTATCGTTCAAATGATAATCGGCGGGACGGGGCCGTCAATGGCAACTGGCCAAAAAAGCTGGACCCTTCAGTTTGAAACCCCGCCCGGCGCGAACCGGACGGAGTCTTCTCGATATTTGACGCTTATTACGCCGCTTCCTTCGGGGCCATGGCTCCCGTCATCAAAGCCACGGCATCCGACATTGTGTATTCCTTCGGATTGATCACCGTGAGCCGTTTGCCCAGCCGATGGATGTGGATGCGGTCGGCGACTTCGAACACATGCGGCATGTTGTGCGAGATGAGCACGATCGGCAGGCCGCGCGAGCGGACGTCCAGGATGAGCTCGAGAACGCGGCGCGATTCCTTCACACCCAGAGCGGCCGTCGGTTCGTCCATGATGACGACCTTGGAGCCGAAGGCTGCGGCGCGGGCCACGGCAACGCCCTGACGCTGGCCGCCCGAGAGCGTTTCCACCGCCTGGTTGATGTTCTGGATGGTCATCAAGCCAAGCTCGGAGAGCTTTTCGCGGGCCACGCGCTGCATTTCCTTGTGGTCGAGCAGTCGGAAAATGTCGCCGAGCGGTCCCTTGCGGCGGATTTCGCGGCCGAGGAACATGTTGTCGGCAATCGACAGGGCCGGCGAGAGCGCGAGGTTCTGATACACCGTTTCGATACCGGCCTCGCGGGCCTGCATCGGCGAGGTGAACTGCACCTTCTGTCCATCGAGATGGATTTCGCCCTCGTCCGGGTTCACGGCGCCCGAGAGCGCCTTGATGAGCGAGGACTTGCCGGCACCGTTATCGCCGATGACGGCGAGGATTTCGCCTGGATAAAGGTCGAAATCGGCCTGATCCAGAGCGGTCACGCGACCATAGCGCTTGACGAGACCGCGGGCCTTGAGAATGGGTTCCTGAGACATTAGCCAGCTACCTTTCTGATCCACTGGTCAACGGCAACAGCCGTGATGATGAGAACACCGGTCAGGAAGACCTTCCACTGCGGGTCTGCACCCATCATGTTCAGACCCATCGAGACGACGCCGACGATCATGGCGCCGATGAGCGTGCCGAGGATGGAGCCGCGTCCGCCGAAGAGCGAGATGCCGCCGATCACGGCTGCGGTGATGGATTGCAGATTATATTCGGTGACTGCGGACGAGGGCGAGATCGAGCCGTTGCGGCCGATCGACACCCAGGCGGCGAGTGCTGCGATGATGCCGGCCAGCATGTAGGTCGACATCAGGACGCGTTTGGTCCGGATACCGGACAGTTCAGCCGCATCCTTGTCGTCGCCGACCGCATAAAGGTGGCGGCCCCAGGCGGTGTGGTTCAGCGCGATCCAGAGGACAAGCACGAGAACCACCATCATGACGACGCCGAAGGTGAATACCGCGCCGCCGAGCGAGAAGCTCTTGCCGAAGAAGTGCAGGAACTCCGCATTGGCCGTGATATCGGCGTCGCGGATCGTGGCGTTATTCGAATAGATGAAGTTCGTCGCCATGACGATGTACCAGGTGCCGAGCGTCACGATGAAAGGCGGCAATCGCATATAGGCGACCAGGAAGCCGTTCAGCAGACCTGCAACAGCCCCGACCGCAAAGCCCGCACCAATCGCAATCGGCGTCGGCAATCCGTAGACCACGGCGCAATTGCCCATGATCACCGTCGAGATCACCATGACCACGCCGATCGACAGATCGATGCCGGCGACCAGAACGACGAGCGTCTGCCCCGCACCGAGAATGCCGACAATGGCGATCTGCTGGAGGATGAGCGTCATCGTGTAGGTGGAGAAGAAGCGTTCGCCCTTCAGCACACCGAAGATGACGATGGCAGCCACCAGAACGATGGCCGGAACCGCAGCCGGCGTCGAATGCAGGAAATGCTGCAGGCGCTGGATGGGTGTATGCTGTTTGAAGCTCGCGACATTCTTGTCGCTCTGCTCGATGACTTTTTCGAATTCCTGCATCGCTGCCATGGCGAATTATCCTCCCCTTCTTTTTTGTCCGGAGCTGTCTTCGCTTGTTATGGGAATGCGCACCTTGCCTGGCAGGACGAAGTGCGCGTCCTCTTCTCATCAGCAATTCCGGGAAGGTCAGCGTGACACACTTCTTGCGGAATTGCTTGATCTGTTTTTACCGCAACTCCGAAACCAAGGCCGCCGAAGCGCTGGTTACGGGATCGCTTTATAGAAAAGGGCGGCCGGAACCGCCCTTTCCCTCATTCCTATGCGCTTGCCGTCAAAGGCCGGGCATCAGCCCCAGCACTTCGCCAGACCATCCTTGACGCTGATCGAAGGAACGTCCTTCGCAGCCTTGTCGGTGACGAGGTTCACGCCGGTGTCGAAAAAGTTCTTACCGTCGGTTGCCTTCGGCTTGGTGCCGTCCTTGGCAAACGCTGCAATGGCTTCGATGCCCTTGGAGGCCATCAGGAGCGGGTACTGCTGCGAGGTCGCGCCGATCTGGCCGTCCTGGACAGCCTTGACGCCCGGGCAACCGCCGTCAACCGACACGATCAGAACGTCCTTTTCCTTACCGACAGCCTTGAGGGCCTGGTAGGCGCCAACAGCAGCCGGCTCGTTGATCGTGTGGATCACGTTGATGTCCGGATCCTTCTGGAGAAGGTTTTCCATGGCCGTGCGGCCGCCTTCTTCGTTACCATTGGTGACGTCGTGGCCGACGATGCGCTTGTCGTCTTCGTCGCCGATCTTGTTCGGGTCCTTCGGGTCGATGCCGAAGCCGATCATGAAGCCCTGGTCGCGCAGAACGTCAACAGAGGGCTGCGACGGCGTCAGGTCTAGGAAGCCGACCTTGGCGGTCTTGACCTTGTCGCCGAGCGTTGCCTTGGCCCACTGACCAATCAGCTTGCCAGCCTGCAGGTTGTCGGTCGCGAAGGTCATGTCGGCAGCGTCAAGCGGCTCAAGAGGCGTGTCGAGAGCGATGACCAGAAGGCCGGCGTCGCGTGCCTTCTTGACCGAAGGAACGATGGCCTTGGTGTCGGAAGCGGTGATCAGGATACCCTTGGCGCCGTCGGCGATGCAGGATTCGATGGCTGCAACCTGGCTTTCGCTGTCGCCGTCGATCTTGCCGGCATAGGTCTTGAGATTGACGCCGAGTTCCTTGGCCTTGGCCGTCGCGCCTTCCTTCATCTTGACGAAGAAGGGGTTCGTGTCGGTCTTGGTGATAAGGCAGGCGGACGTACCGGCGGCCATGGCCGGAGCGCTGAAGGCAACGCCGAGCGCAAGCGCACCGACGGCAGCAGAAATGTTGAGCTTTTTCATATTGTTCCTCCCGAGAACAAAGTTGCCTTGCGGCAGTTTGATGGCCTCCCAGCCATAAAGTGGTCCCGCAGGAGGCCTGGCCGATCCATGGGCGGGATGGTCGCTATCAAAACGCTAAAAAAAGCACTTGTCAATAAATAAATCGAATTGAATTATTAAAAAACATCTGGCACGTTAGGGGAAGCTGATTTTGCCAACGGGAGGAGGCATCGGCATGTCGAACCAGCGAGCACCAGAACCGGGTGAAGGCGAAGCCGCGCGGATTGTCATCCCTTCCGGGGGTGCAAATCAGGTGCGGGTAAGAGCCTATAACGAAAGGCTTGTCTTGTCACTCGTGCGAAGTCACGAGGCCTTGTCCAAGGCCGATATCGCGCGTGCGTCGGGCCTCTCGGCGCAGACCGTGTCCGTCATCATGCGTGCGCTGGAAAAGGACGGTCTCCTCATTAAGGGCGAACCCGTGCGTGGCAAGGTCGGTCAGCCCTCCGTGCCGATGTCGCTCAATGCCGAGGGAGTGTTCGCCTTCGGGCTCAAGATCGGCCGCCGCAGCGCCGATATGGTGCTGATGGATTTCGTGGGCGGCGTCCGCGCAAAGCTCCGGCGCATCTATGCCTATCCGATGCCCCAGGAAATCCTGGCTTTCGTCAAGGAAAGCGTTGCGGCACTCGAAGCCTCGTTGACACCGCTGCAGCTTTCGCGGCTGGCAGGCATTGGGGTCGCGACCCCGTTCGAACTCTGGAACTGGGCCGACAATGTCGGCGCGCCACGGGGCGAGATGGATGCCTGGCGCGACTTCGACCTACGCGCGGAAATTCAGGAACTCACGCAATATCCGGTCTACCTGCAGAATGATGCGACCAGCGCCTGCGGTGCGGAGCTCATGTTCGGCCATGGCAAGGCCTATCCTGACTACGTCTATTACTTCATCGGCACCTTCATCGGCGGCGGCGTCGTGCTGAATTCTTCCGTGTTCACAGGTCGTACAGGAACGGCCGGCGCGATCGGTCCGCTGCCGGTGCGCGACGAACATGGGAAGCCGCGCCAGCTCATCGACGTCGCCTCGATCTTCGTGCTTGAAAGCCTGCTGAAGGAGAGGGGAATCGACCCGCGCCCTCTTTGGTATTCCTCCTCCGGCTGGACCGATTGGGGCGAACCGCTGGAGCGCTGGATTTCGATGAGCGCGGAGGCGCTTGCGCAGGCCATCATCGCGGCAGCATCCATCATCGATTTCCCCGCCGCCATTATTGATGGCGGATTTCCGGACTGGGTGCGCACGCGTCTTGTGGCGGCCACGCGCATCGCACTGGAGCGTTACGACCTGCAGGGGATCATCGTTCCCGACATCATCGAGGGCAAGGTTGGCGACCAGGCGCGCGCCATCGGTGCTGCCAGCCTGCCGCTCTTTGCCCGCTACCTCACCGACCAGACTGTCTTGTTCAAGGAGTTATCCAGTGCTGAAGGGGATTGATCCCATCCTGAGTCCCGAATTGCTGTTCACGCTGCGCGCGATGGGCCATACGGACGAAATCGCCATCGTTGACGGCAACTATCCGGGGCTGGAGCATGCGCGCCGGCTGGTGCGCACCGACGGCCACGGCGTCATTCCGGTGCTCAATGCCATTCTTTCCGTCATGCCGGTGGATGATTTCGTGCCGGAAGCCATTTTCCGGGCGATCCCGCGCGGCGACATGAATGCACTCGATCCGGTCCATGAGGAAATGGTCGCCTGCTGCGCCCGCCACGAACCGAAACAAAAGGTCGTGCCGCTGGCGCCTGCCGATTTCTACAACCGTGTGCGCGCCGCTCACACCGTCGTCCAGACCAGCGAGCCGCGCCTCTACGGCAATATCATTCTGCGCAAGGGCGTTATCTACCCCTGACGCGTTGATGACACAGCGATTGCAACAAACAGAAATGCCCGGGCGATGTGAACTGACCCGGGCATTTTGCGTTTGAACGATGACATCAGCCATCACGCGGCGTAGGCGCTGCGCTCCTCCTGATTGAGGCGGAATTGGCTGACGAGCTGCATCAGGTGGTCGCCTTCATGCGCAAGCTGCTGCGACATGGCATTGGCCTCTTCCACCATCGCGGCGTTGGCCTGGGTCATCTGATCCATCTGGTTGACGGCCGTGTTGACTTCCTGCAGTCCGGCAGACTGATCCTGTGCGGCCTGAGCGATCATCTGAACGTGCTCGTAAAGCTGAGCGATGCGGCCAGAGATATCGCCAAGCGCCTCTCCCGTCCGCTGGACATGATGGACCCCGGTCGAAACTTCGCGTGTTGCCGTATCGATCAGGCTCTTGATCTCGTTCGCCGCACCGGCCGAGCGCTGCGCAAGCTCACGCACTTCCTGCGCCACGACCGCAAAGCCCTTGCCGGCTTCACCTGCACGCGCAGCTTCAATGCCGGCATTGAGCGCCAGAAGGTTGGTCTGGAAGGCAATGTCCTCAATCACGTCGATGATCTGCTCGATCTTGCGCGAGGCGTCCTCGATCCGGGTCATCGAATCGACGGCATCAGCAACAATCCCGGAAGAGGCTTCGGCATTCTTGCGAGTCTCGCTGACGATGGCGTTGGCTTCCCCTGCCCGGCCCGCGGTCTGGCGAACCGTGACGGTGATCTGGTCCACGGCGGCGGCCGTCTGTTCAAGCGAGGCGGCCTGGGATTCCGTGCGGCGGGACAGTTCGTCCGCCGAAGAGCGCATTGCGTTGCCATTGGCCTGGATGCTGTAGGCATCCTGACGGATCTGCGCGAGCGTTTCGTTCAGCCGCTCCAGAGAGCCGTTGAAATCCTGGCGCAACTGGTCGAGTCCGCCGCTGAAGGGCGTGGAGATGGCGCAGGTGAGATCACCATCGGAAAGCTGGCGCAGCGACTGGGCGAGCTGGCGCACGGCGAAGTCGATCTGCTCCTGGCTTGCCTGCCTTTCCGCATCATTGCGCCGGCGTTCGGCATCCGCTGCAACGCGCTGCTCTTCGCTGAGGCTTTCGACCCGGAGCTTTTCCAGCGCATTCTCCTTGAAGATGCCCAGAGCGCGGGCCATGTCGCCGATTTCGTCGCGGCGCTTGTCGCCCTGGATCGCCGTATCGAGCACACCTTCCGCAAGGCGGCGCATGGCCGATGTGATCTGCGCGATCGGATGGCGGAAGATCAGGATCAGACCGATGCCGGCGAGGATGGCAACGATGATGCCGGCAACGACCACGCCGATCGAAATACTGCTGGCTGACGTGCTTTCTTCCTTGGCCGCGTCCTTCTGCTGGTCGGCAAATTCCGAGAGCTGGCTCCAGGTCTGGTCGATCTGGGCAGCTGCGGCTGCAAACTCCGTGTTCTTGCGGTTGAAAATATCGAGAAGTGCCTGGGCGCTGTCAGAGAACTTGGCGAGTGTCGGCTTCAACCCCTCATCCATCGCCTTGAAAGATGCGTCATCGGTGGCCGTGGCCGCGATGTCGTCCAGCGTCTTGCCGAAGAGATAGATATCCGATTGCGTTGCGGCCAGCTGCTCCTTGGTGGGCGCTGCGGTCAGCTTTGCGATGCCGATATCGATATTGCTGCGCGTGGCCGTCAGCGCGGCGATCTTGCGGTTCATCGTATTGGCAAGCGCGCTCGATTTGTCGGTACTCGTCAAATCGATGACTGCGCTGTGCATCATGTCGCCGGCGATCTTGGTGATCTTGCTGGAAAGCAGGAGAAGGTCGGTTGCAGCCGGGCTGACGTCGCCGGCGCCTGCTTCATTGTCTTCCTTGAGCTTCTTCAGCGCCGTGTTGACCTTGCCGGCGACTTCCTTCTGCTCGGACGGCAGCAGAGCCGCCAGTCCGCTCATCTCCGGATCGGCGCCAAGCGCGTCAATGAGAGAGACACGGGTCGGTATGTCCTGGGCCACATTCAGCTTTGTCAGCAGGAGTGAAATCTTCTTGGCCTGCGCATCGACATCGACGCTCGCCTTCAGGACCGCCTTTTGCGCATTCTGTGACCGGGTGGCGTCTGCAACCAGTTTGAAGACGGCCTTGGACGCCGCATTCTGAACATCACTCATCGCCTGGAAATATTTCGAGATGTCCGCGAGAACCCCGGTCCGCTGCTGCTCCAGCTTCCAGAGCTTGTCGTTGTTCTCGGCGATTTTGTCCGTCTGGGTCAGCGCCTGATCGAGCAGGGACACATCCGTCTGCGCCTTCAGCGTTGCGACCACGTCGGAGAGCCGGGCCTTCTGCTGCGCCACATCGGCCGCCGCCTTGTCGAAATTCGCCTTCACAGGTTCCCGCAGAAAGCCGCTGATGCTGGCGAAGACCTGCTTGTAGCCGTTCATCGACTGCAGGACGACATTCGAAATCTCGATGCGTCCGCGCAGGATCTGGTTGGAATAGAGGCTCACGACACCCACCAGCAGGATGCTGAGAACAAAGGGCGTGACCATGAGAAAAATCTTGGTCTGGATCCTGAAACGCGAGAGCAGGCCATCAATATTCATTGGGATATCCACAGAGAGGCATTTGTCGTCAGGCTGAACACTAAGCCGAAGCGGTAAGCGATTTGTTAAGCTTACCTCGCGAAATCCATCAGGGACGCGGCCAGAGGCAGCCCGTTTCCTGGGTAACTGCCTGCCGAGGACAAAAAGGCGATGGTGGAGACACAACGAGCGCCGCTTTCGGAGGTCCCATGACCAGATTCTCCCTCTTTTTCGTTTCAACTTTCGCCGCGGTGGTGATTGCCTTTGTTCCGCAACCGGGACCGGAGACGTCGTCCCAGCTTCCGGTCATCAAGACGCGCAGTCTTGCGGCGGGCGGGCTAGCTCCTGTGAAGGCTCGCAGCCTTGTGGACGAGATTTGCAAGTCTTCCCGCAAGCAGGAATGCAAGGCCACTCTCGGGGCGGCTGGACCGCGCGGGTGACCGCGGCTTGCGACGTCTTTTCTGTTGCATGCCAGCCGCCCCTCGGCCAAAGTCGTTGCGGGGAAAATCATCCGGTGGCAGGGACATGGCTGGGGCACCGAAACGCGCTGCATTCTGGCGCTCGTTTCCGATCTTCGAGGATTTCAGCGACAGCCTGATCGGGCTTGTGGGTGACGTGGCACTGTCGCGAACGTGGCCTGCCGGCGGATCGATCTTCCAGCGTGGCGACGAGGGCGGCTTCATGATCGCGCTGGCCTCGGGCCGCATCCGGATTTCGCTGGTGACGCAGCAGGGCAAGGAGCTCGTGCTGCGCCATGTCGAGCCCGGCACGATCCTTGGCGAGATGGCTCTGCTGGATGGCGAACCCCGATCGGCCGATGCGACCGCAGCCATCGCCAGCGAAGGCTACATCATCTCCAAGCGCGATTTTTTGGGGCTGCTCGACGCGCATCCGGAGGCGGCGCGCGCAGTGATCCGCTATCTCACACGGCGGCTGCGCGAGACCACCGATCAGCTCGAGACGATTGCGCTTTACGATCTGGAATCACGGGTGGCGCGCTTCCTGCTGGCGACGCTGCGACAGATCCATGGTGAAGACCTGCCGGACAGTGCAAGTCTGCAGCTGGCACTCAGCCAGACGGATATTGCGGGCATTCTCGGTGCCAGCCGCCCGAAGATCAACCGCGCCATCGTCAGCCTGGAAGAACGCGGCGCGATCCGCCGAAAGGGCGCCGTCATCGATTGCCATACGGAACGGCTTCTCGCGATCGCCGAACCGGACGAGGACTGAACCGGCTTGCGGGGCTTCTGGACAGGACAAGCGCTGAAGCCGATCCAGTTCGGGGTGTGGACGACCGCTGCCTTGGCGCTTTCGGTATTTTTCCTCCCGCAGACGGCGCTGGAGGGAGCACGCGAATTCTATTTCGACGCGCTGACACAGGTTCTGCCGCAGCAGCATGACGACCGGATCGTGGTTGTCGATATCGACCGTGCAGCGCTTGCGGCACTCAACGGCCGTCCCTGGAGCCGCGCCGAGACCGCCCGGCTCACGAGCGCGATTGCGGCAGCGGCACCCGCCGCGCTGGCCTTTGATCTCGTGTTCAGCGCCGATTGCGATACGGCAAATTCGGTCAATGAAGAGCTTGGACTGGCCCTCGCGGCAGTCCCCACCGCGCTCGGGTTTCTGGTCTCCGACCGGCCGGGCATTGGCGCAGGTCCATCCCTGCCGCTGGTGGCCGCGCGCAAGGCATCCTTGCCTTCCGGCTGGTTCATCGACGGGGTGGAGGCAGCCTGCCCGTCCTTCCTGGCCGCGGCCAAGGTGTCAGCCGGCACGTTTCTGATCGGTGACGGGGATGCCCGCGTCCGGCGCGTACAGCCCTATTCCATCATCGCCGGCGGTGCCTATCCGGCGCTCAGCCTCGCCGCCGTGCAACTTGGCGTGCTGAAGGCAGCGCCGCCGGTTCTGGAAGGGACGTCGCCGGGGCTGCGGGTCGGCACCGGCCGTTTCGACCTTTCGGACGGCGGAAATCTCCGCTTTGTGGCATCCGGAGCGCAGGCGCAGGCGTCCCGCACCATCTCGGCAGCGGACGTGCTTTCCGGCAAGGTGGCCGGGGAGCGGCTTGCGGGACGAATAGTCTTTGTCGGCAGCAGCCTGCCCAGCTTTGGAGGATTGCGCGCCACGGCCTCCATGCCGCTGGAACCGAGCGTTCAAATTCATGCCGACCTCGCAAATGGCCTGCTGGCCGGCAGTCTGCCGCAGCGCGTATCTTCAGCGGTCAGATACGAAGCGCTCTATGTCCTCTTCTGCGGGCTGCTTCTATCGCTCGCAGCAGCCCGCCTCCGCCCATCCGGTCTGGCGGCCTCGGGACTTGCGATGACCGGCCTGACTTTTGCGCTGACGCTGGCTGTTTACGCGGCCAGCGGCCTCCTTCTCGACGGCATGACAGCGTCGCTTGCGACGGCCGCGATCCTTACCGTGGTGACGAGTTCACAATATTCCCGTGTCCGGCAGGCCGAGCGGCGCGCACGCGCGCGTTTCGGGCAGTACCTGCCAAAATCGGTCGTCGACCGATATCTCGATGCGCCGGAAACCGCGCGCATGGCGGGCGAGGCGCGGGAGGTCACCGCACTCTTCACCGATATCGAGGGCTTCTCGTCGCTCGCGCGCCGCATAGACCCGAAAATGCTTGTGGGGCTCCTCGACACCTATTTTTCCGAAGTGAATGCGCTGATCGAAAAGCGTGGCGGCATGATCGACAAGGTCGTCGGCGACGCGGTTCATGCGCTGTTCAATGCGCCCGAAGATCTGGAGGGCCATGTCGATATTGCGATCAGTTGCGCTGGAGAGATCAGATTGCTGACCGAAGAGATGCGCCAGCGTCCGGCATTTGCAGCCGTGAGCTTTGGCCGAACGCGCATCGGGATCGAAACCGGCCCGGCAATTCTGGGAGAGATCGGACTTGGCGGCAAGCTGGACTATACGGCGCATGGCGAGGCGGTGAACCTGGCTGCCCGCCTTCAGGAGGCCAACAAGCGACACCAGACAAGCATCCTCATCGGCCCTGCCGCAGGAAAACGCTCAAGCCTGACGCTGCGCGGGATCGGCGAACATGAGATCAGGGACTACGGGGAACTCGCCCTCTACACGCTAGATTGACGGTTTTCAGTCCGCCAACCGGCGGCGGCGCGCGGTTTCGATCAGGGTCAGAACGACAATCTCGGCCGCGATGCCGAGATTGAACATCAGGACGGACTGTAACAGCAGCAACCAATGGGCCGCACCGGCGGAGACGAGAACAGCGGCGCCGAAGGCCGCGAAAATGAAGGTCGAAATGAGGGCATAGGCGACTGCGGAACGGAGCTGGACGGCAATCATCCCCAAAGCGATCGATGTCACGGAAATCACTGCCATCTCCTCTCGAGCGAAGGTTTCTAGAGGCTCGAACTTAGTGCCGAGCCTCTGAAGAAATACCTAACGCAACCCCGGTTCCCGCCCTGGCGCTGTTGCATTGTGGCACAGCGCAAGACGCCACCTCTCCCGGATTGCATCCTGACAGATCACGCTTGCGCCTGCCATTCCGAAATCACACCAGGCCGATGAGACCGTTGGCTGTAGTTCCCGTCGCCATGACGCGCGTTGCGCGGATGGGCAGAAGTGCGCCTGCGCCGACATTGGCGAAGGTGACGCTTGCCCCCGATAAAAGGATCGCGACGATGTCGCCGCCGATACCGCAATAGATGGCGCGCGTCGTCTCGGCGACGTTGGTGCTGTCACTGGCTGCGATGGGAAATGCATGGGTCGCCGGCCCGGTGATGGACGGCGTATTGTCTGAAAACCGATCTGCCATGGTGAAGCCTTTCCTGTTTGGCATGAAGGGCCTTCATTGTGACGGCAGGTGCAGTTGCGGGGACAATCAATTCCCGGCAACAGGCGGACAGGTCGGAAACAGATTTCTCAAGTCGTTGAATTGTCTTTCCGATCAGCCCTACCTCGGCCTCGTTTCGTCGATGCCTTCCCATTTTTCGTCCCCGGCTTTCCCCGGAGAAACGCCCCGCGCGTGCTTTTCGATCTGGTCGCCAGCGTGTATCTCTTGCGGTCATGAGCAATCTCTTCGATGCCGATTCGGCGACAAATCTCTACGAATATTCGGTCTCGGAACTGTCCGGATCGATCAAGCGCACGGTCGAAAATGCCTTCGACCATGTGCGCCTGCGCGGCGAGATTTCGGGCTATCGGGGGCCACACTCGTCGGGTCATGCCTATTTCAGCCTCAAGGATGACCGCGCCCGCATCGATGCCGTCATCTGGAAGGGCAATTTCTCCAAGCTGCGTTTTCGCCCCGAAGAGGGCATGGAAGTGATTGCGACCGGCAAGGTCACGACCTTCCCCGGTTCGTCGAAATACCAAATCGTCATTGAAAACCTCGAGCCTGCAGGTGCCGGCGCCCTGATGGCGCTGATCGAGGAGCGCAAGCGCAAGCTTGCCGCCGAAGGCCTGTTCGACGAGGGGCGCAAGCAGTTGCTCCCCTATATGCCGAAGGTGATCGGCGTGGTGACCTCGCCGACGGGGGCGGTCATCCGCGATATCCTGCATCGCATTTCCGATCGATTCCCCGTCCATGTCATCGTCTGGCCGGTGAAGGTGCAGGGCGAAGGTTCGGGCGACGAGGTAGCAAACGCCATTCGCGGCTTCAACGCGTTGGAAGACGGCGGTGCGATTGCGCGACCCGATCTTCTGATCGTCGCGCGCGGCGGGGGTTCGCTGGAAGATCTCTGGAGCTTCAACGACGAAGCGGTGGTACGCGCCGCCGCCGAGAGCGAAATCCCGCTGATTTCCGCCGTCGGGCACGAGACCGACTGGACGCTGATCGATTACGCGGCCGATGTCCGCGCCCCGACGCCGACGGGGGCTGCCGAAATGGCGGTTCCGGTGAAGGCCGATCTCGAAGCGCAGGTGGCGACGCTTTCGGCGCGGCTGAAGGCGGCGGTGACGCGCCAGATGGAGACAAACCGCCAGTCGGTGCGCGCACTCGTGCGAGCGCTGCCCTCGCTCGATCAATTGCTGGCGCTGCCGCAACAGCGGCTCGACCGCGCCGCTTCCAGCCTTGGGCGTGGGTTGGAACTCAACACGCTGAACAAGCGCCGCGCCTTCGACGCGGCGGCCGGCAAGCTTCGCCCGGACATGCTGGCGAACCGCATTGCCGAGCGCCGCCAGATGCTGGACCAGCGCATGGCGCGGGCGGAACGCTCGGTTGAGCGGCTTGTGGATCGGAGCCGGTCGCGGGTCAATCGCGCCGATGCCGCGCTGGCGGGCCTTCCCGGCCGCCTCGCGCATGAAATCGGCCGATCAGGCGACAGGCTCAAGGGTCTGGCGCTTAGGGCCGATACGGCGCTGGCGACGCGGCTGTCGCGCGAGCGCTCGGCGCTCGCTGCGCACGAGCGCATCCTGCTGTCACTGTCCTACAAGAATGTGTTGAAGCGTGGCTATGCGGTGATCCGGGACGAGGCCGATGCGGTTCTGCCTTCTGTGGGTGCGATTTCCGAAGGACAGGCGCTGTCTATCGAGTTCGCCGATGGCCGGGTTTCGGCTATCGCGGGCGATGGTGGCCACGGCGCCGCGCGACTCAAGAAAGGTGAAAAGCCCGCCCCGGCGAAAAAGCCTGAGCAGGGCTCCCTGTTCTGATCGAGGTCGCTATCGTGATCAGATTCGTCCCATGAGCAGAAGCACGATGACGATCACGACGACCAGACCAATGCCGCCCGAAGGGCCATAGCCCCAGCCGCGCGAATGCGGCCAGCTCGGGATTGCGCCAAGCAGCAGCAAAATCAGGATGATCAGCAGGATTGTACCCATCTCGAAACTCCTCTCCATGACAGATGGCGGAAGGAGAACGAGTGTTCGCCGGCGAGCCTTCCGCGGGAAGAAGAAGGGCTTCTTCCTTACGGAGACCTAACGCGACCAGACGCCAAAATGTTCCGGGTACGCGGACGCACCCGGACATGTCGATCTGAGGTCAGACGCTGGCGTTATAGGCAGCGATCGCTGCCATGTTGACGATGTCGCTATCCTTCGCACCGATGGAGACGATCTGGACCGACTTTTCAAGCCCGACAAGGATCGGGCCGATGACGGTGGAGCCGCCGAGCTCCTGCAACATCTTGGTCGAGATGGAGGCCGAGTGGAAAGCCGGCATGACGAGCACATTCGCCGTGCCGGAGAGACGGCAGAACGGATATTGCTCCATGACCTTCGGATTGAGCGCCACATCGGCGGCCATTTCGCCATCATATTCGAAGTCGACACGCCGGCGATCGAGGATCTTCACCGCCTCGATGACCCTATCCGAGCGCTCGCCGGAGGGATGGCCGAAGGTGGAATAGGCCAGCATGGCAACACGCGGCTCATAGCCCATGCGGCGCGCCAGGCCGGCGGCTTCTTCCGCGATATCGGCCAGCTGTTCCGAATTCGGCATGTCATGGACGGCCGTGTCTGCCACCAGGACCGTGCGGCCACGGGCCAGAACGATCGAAACGCCGATCATGCGATGTCCGCTCCTGACATCGATGCAGCGCTTCACGTCTTCCAGAACGGTGGAATAGTTGCGCGTCGTGCCCGACACCATGCCGTCCGCATCGCCGAGCGCCACCATGCAGGCGGCGAAGTGGTTGCGGTCATTGTTGATCAGGCGCTGGACGTCTCGGTAGAGGTATCCCTGCCGCTGCAGGCGCGCATAGAGATAGTCGGTATAGGCTTCATTGCGGGTCGAAAGCCGGGCGTTGACGATCTCGATGCCGGGTCGGTTGAGATCGACGCCCGCCTTTTCCGCCGTTTCGCGCATCTGCTCCTCGCGACCGAGCAGGATGGCGGTGCCAAGCTGCTGGTTCACATAGGACAGCGCTGCCCGCATGACCTGCTCTTCCTCGCCCTCTGCGAAGACGACGCGCTTCGGATTGCGGCGGACATATTGATAGAGCCGCTGCAGGGTCGAGGCGATGGGGTCGCGACGCGCGTTGAGTTCGCGCGCATAGGCCTCCAGATCGAGGATCGGCTTGCGCGCCACGCCGGATTCCATGGCGGCCTTCGCCACCGCCACCGGGATCGCCGAGATGAGGCGCGGGTCGAACGGCACGGGAATGATATATTGCGGCCCGAAACGCGGGCGGTTGCCCTGATAGGCCGCCGCCACATCGTCCGGCACATCCGCGCGGGCGAGATCGGCCAGCGCATTGGCGGCGGCGATCTTCATGTCGTCGTTGATCGTGGAGGCACGCACGTCGAGCGCGCCGCGGAAAATGTAGGGGAAGCCCAGGACGTTGTTGACCTGGTTCGGATAGTCCGAACGGCCGGTCGCCACGATCGCATCACCGCGCAGGCGCGCGACATCTTCCGGCGCGACTTCCGGATCGGGGTTCGCCATGGCGAAGATGATCGGATTGGGTGCCATCGAGAGCACCATGTCATCCGTCAATGCGCCCTTGCTGGAAAGGCCGAAGAAGACATCCGCGCCGACCATCGCTTCCTTCAGCGAGCGGCGGTCGGTCTTGACCGCATGGGCCGACTTCCACTGGTTCATGCCCTCGGTCCGTCCCTGATAGATGACGCCCTTGGTGTCGCAGAGTGTGACGTTTTCGGGTGAAAAGCCCATCGACTTGATGAGTTCGATACAGGCAATGGCCGCCGCCCCTGCCCCGTTGCAGACGAGCTTCGTCGTCTTAAAGTCGCGGCCCGTCAGCGCCAGCGCGTTGAGGAGGCCGGCGGCGGCGATGATCGCGGTGCCATGCTGGTCGTCATGGAAAACCGGGATGTCCATGATTTCACGCAGCCGCTGCTCGATGATGAAGCATTCGGGCGCCTTGATGTCTTCCAGATTGATGCCGCCGAAGGAGGGGCCGAGGAAGCGGACGCAATTGATGAACTCGTCCGGGTCTTCCGTATCGACTTCAAGGTCGATGGAATCCACATCGGCGAAGCGTTTGAAGAGGACGGACTTGCCTTCCATCACCGGCTTGGAAGCCAGTGCGCCCAGATTGCCCAGCCCGAGGATAGCTGTACCGTTGGAAATGACGGCGACCATGTTGCCGCGCGTCGTATAGTCATAAGCCCGCGACGGATCGTCGGCGATGGCCTTCACCGGCACGGCAACGCCCGGCGAATAGGCGAGCGACAGGTCGCGTTGCGTGGCCATCGGCTTGGTCGGTGCAATTTCGAGCTTGCCGGGGCGTCCGCGCGCGTGAAAGTCGAGAGCTTCCTGCTCCGTGACGGACGCGAGATTGCGCGTGCCCTTGTTCCCGCTCTTATCGTTGCCGGCCATGTTTCCTCACCTTTTTACAATGGCGGCCTTGTGGCCCCCTCTTCATTATCCTTTATAGTCCGCCGACCCGACTGCAGATCTCAAGACCAACCCTCCTACCATGGTGGCCACCATTTCCGATCATCGTCAAACCGTGCTCACCGCAGAATTACTGGCATCGGACGAGAGCCGTCAATCGGCCACGCCGATGATGGAGCAATATATCGAGATCAAGGCCAACAATCCGGGCTCACTGCTTTTCTATAGGATGGGCGATTTCTACGAGCTGTTCTTCGAGGATGCGGTGGATGCATCGCGCGCGCTCGGCATTACGCTGACCAAGCGTGGTCAGCATATGGGCCTCGACATTCCGATGTGCGGCGTGCCGGTCCATGCGGCTGACGACTATCTGCAGAAGCTCATCTCGCTGGGTTTCCGCGTGGCCGTCTGCGAACAGATCGAGGACCCGGCGGAAGCAAAGAAGCGCGGCTCCAAATCCGTCGTGCGCCGCGACGTCATTCGGCTCGTGACGCCCGGCACGATCACCGAAGAGAAACTTCTCTCGCCCTCGGAATCCAATTATCTGATGGCGCTTGCGCGCATCAAGGGCGGGTCGGAACCGGCTTATGCAATCGCCTGGATCGACATTTCGACCGGCGTCTTTCGTCTGGCAGAGACAGCGCGAGAGCGGATGCTCGCTGACATCCTGCGCATCGATCCCAAGGAGCTGATCCTGGCCGATCAGCTCTTCCATGATCCCGATCTTCGCCCCGTCATGGATGTTCTCGGCCGGACCGCCGTGCCGCAGCCGCAGGTCCTTTTCGACAGCGCGACAGCCGAAAACCGTCTCGCCCGCTATTTCGACGTCAGCACGCTCGACGGATTCGGCACGTTCACCCGCGCCGAAATTGCCGCCGCTGCTGCCGCCGTCGCCTATGTCGAGAAGACACAGATCGACGCCCGCCCGCCGCTCGGCCGGCCAGAGCGCGAAAGCAGCGCCTCGACGCTCTTCATCGATCCGGCCACCCGCGCCAATCTGGAGCTTGCCCGCACGCTCTCCGGCAGTCGCGACGGCTCGCTCCTCAAAGCCATCGACCGTACTGTCACCGGCGGCGGTGCGCGACTGCTGGCCGAACGGCTGATGTCGCCGCTGACCGATCCGGATGCGATCAACATGCGCCTCGACAGCGTCGCGTGGCTGATGGACGCCACGACGCTCACAGACGACCTGCGCGACGATCTCAAGCACGCCCCGGACATGACGCGGGCGCTGTCGCGTCTCGCGCTCGGGCGCGGCGGCCCGCGCGATCTCGGCGCGCTCAGGCAGGGCCTGCAGGCATCCCGCATGATTGCCGCGCGACTGGAACGCGAAATCCTGCCGCCGGAGCTTCTGGATGCGCAGAATGCGCTTCAGGAATTGCCCGTCGATCTCGCCGCCGAACTCGAAGCGGTGCTGGGCGAGGAGCTTCCGCTGCTGAAACGCGATGGCGGCTTTGTGCGGGCGGGCGCGATTGCCGAACTCGATGAGGTGCGGGCGCTGCGCGACCAATCGCGGCAGGTGATTGCAGGTCTGCAGCTCGACTACATCGAGGAAACCGGCATCAAGTCGCTGAAGATCAAGTATAATAACGTCCTCGGCTATTTCATCGAAGTGACTGCCGGCAATGCCGGCGCGATGACCGACACGAACGAGGGCCGCGCCCGCTTCATCCATCGCCAGACCATGGCGAATGCGATGCGCTTCACCACGACCGAGCTTGCCGAACTCGAAACCAAGATCGCCAATGCCGCCGACCGGGCGCTCACAATGGAGCTTGACGCCTTCGACAAGCTGACGGCCCTCGTCGTCTCGCATGCCGAAGCGATCAAGGCGGCGGCGCGGGCGCTCTCCGTCATCGACGTCTCCGCCGGTCTTGCGACCCTTGCCGGCGAACAGGGCTATTGCCGTCCCATGGTCGACGACAGCAACGCCTTTGCCATCGTCGCCGGCCGCCATCCGGTGGTGGAGCAGGCGCTGCGGCGGCAGTCGGCCGAGCCATTTGTGGCCAACGATTGCGATCTCTCGCCGCCAAAGGGCGCGAAGGACGGGGCGATCTGGCTGCTGACCGGTCCCAACATGGGCGGTAAGTCGACCTTCCTAAGACAGGCGGCGCTGATTGCCATCATGGCGCAGATGGGCTCCTTCGTGCCTGCAGGGTCGGCGCGGATCGGCGTGGTCGACCGCCTCTTCTCGCGCGTTGGGGCCTCCGACGATCTGGCGCGCGGGCGCTCCACCTTCATGGTCGAGATGGTCGAGACGGCGGCGATCCTCAATCAGGCGACCGAACGCTCGCTGGTGATCCTCGACGAAATCGGCCGTGGCACGGCGACCTTCGACGGCCTCTCGATTGCCTGGGCTGCCGTCGAGCATTTGCACGAGGTCAACCGCTGCCGCGGCCTCTTCGCCACGCATTTCCACGAGCTGACAGTGCTTTCCGAAAAGCTCGGACGTCTTTCCAACGCGACGATGAAGGTGCGCGAATGGAAGGGCGAGGTGATCTTCCTGCATGAGGCGGGACCGGGTGCTGCGGATCGCTCCTATGGCATCCAGGTCGCGCGTCTGGCAGGCCTTCCCGCCGCCGTGGTCGCCCGCGCCAAGGACGTGCTGGCGCGGCTGGAAGATACTGCGCGCAAGTCGCCGGCCAGCCAGCTGATTGACGACCTGCCGCTGTTCAAGGTTGCGGCCAAGCAGGTCGAGGAAAGCCGCCATGCAGGTCCGTCAAAGGTCGAGGAGGCGCTGGCCTCACTCGACCTCGATGATATGACCCCACGCGAGGCGCTGGAGGCTCTGTACGCGTTGAAGAAAGAACTTCGCAAGGCTTGAGCGTTATACCTGTGCTTCCGACATAAAAGCGCCTATAGAGCGCGCTGAATCGTCAGTTGCATCGCGAAAACCCGAGGAATCAACGCCGCAATGGATGTCCGCAATCCGGAACATGCCGACCTCATCGACTGGAAGGCCCTGAAGTCGCAATGCGATTTCATCGCGAGCCGCCAGGCCGAGAACGCGGCCGCGACCCGCACCGCGCTCCTCGCCGCCATCAAGGACGCGAACGCCAAAGGCCGGGCGCGCGCCGAAGAATTGCTGATGGCCGATGGCGGCGGGCTTGCCTGCGCCATGCGGATTTCGCGCCTGCAGGACCATATCATCACCATCCTGCACGATTTCGCGCTGAACCACGTCTTCAATGCCGACAATACACCGGAAGCCTCGCGTCTCGGCGTGGCGGCCGTCGGCGGCTACGGGCGCGGCACGCTGGCGCCGGGTTCGGATATCGATCTCCTCTTCCTTCTGCCCGCCAAGAAACCGGCCTGGGTCGAGCCGGCCATCGAATTCATCCTCTATATCCTCTGGGACATGGGGCTGAAGGTCGGCCATGCGACGCGCACGGTTGAAGAGTGCATTCGCCTGTCCAAGACGGACATGACGATCCGCACCGCCATTCTCGAGGCGCGCTACATCTGCGGCCAGCGCGCATTGCTGTCGGAACTCGAAACGCGTTTCGACAACGAAGTGGTCCGGAATTCCGGTCCGCAATTCATCGCGGCCAAGCTCGCCGAGCGCGACGAGCGCCACCGCAAGAGCGGCGACACGCGCTATCTGGTCGAGCCGAATGTCAAGGAAGGCAAGGGCGGGCTTCGCGATCTGCACACGCTGTTCTGGATTTCCAAATATTATTACCGCGTTCGCGACACGCAGGATCTGGTGAAGCTTGGCGTGCTCTCGCGCTCGGAATTCCGCCTATTCGAGAAATGCGACGACTTCCTCTGGGCCGTTCGCTGCCACATGCATTTCCTCACCGGCAAGAGTGAAGAACGCCTGTCCTTCGATATCCAGCCGGATATCGCCCGCCGCCTCGATTATCATGACCGCCCCGGCCTCACCGCCGTCGAGCGCTTCATGAAGCACTATTTCTGGATGGCGAAGAATGTCGGCGACCTCACCCGCATTCTCTGCGCAACGCTTGAGGAACAGCAGGCCAAGGATGCGCCGGGCCTGACCAATGTCATCAGCCGCTTCGCCCATCGCCCGCGCAAGATTGCGGGCTCCCCGCAATTCGTCGAGGACCGTGGCCGTATCGCACTTTCAGGCCCCGATGTCTTCAAGGAAGACCCGGTCAACCTCATCCGCTTCTTCCATGTCGCGGAAATGAAGGAGCTGGAATATCACCCGGATGCGCTGAGCCGCATCACTCGCTCGCTGGCACTGATCGACAATTCTCTGCGTGACAACGAGGCTGCCAACGCGATCTTCCTGTCGATCCTGACCTCGCACAAGAACCCGGCCATGACTCTGCGGCGCATGAACGAGGCTGGCGTGCTCGGCCGTTTCCTGCCCGAGTTCGGCAAGATCGTTTCCATGATGCAGTTCAACATGTATCACCACTATACGGTGGACGAGCATCTCTTACGCACCGTCGAGGTCGTCGCCTCCATCGAGGCGGGCCGCGACAAGGATATCAATCCGCTTGCCGTGTCGCTGTTTCCCTCGATCGAGGATCGCCAGGTCATCTATGTGGCAGCGCTTCTCCACGATGTCGCCAAGGGGCGCCCGGAAGACCATTCGACCGCCGGCGCCAAGGTCGCCCGCAAACTCTGCCCGCGTCTCGGCATGACGCCGAAGCAGACCGAGCTTGTCGCCTGGCTGATCGAGGAGCACCTGACCATGTCGATGGTCGCCCAGACGCGCGACCTCAACGATCGCAAGACGATCATGGACTTTGCCGAACGCGTGCAGTCGTTGGAGCGCCTGCGTCTTCTGCTGATCCTGACCGTCGCGGATATCCGCGCCGTGGGGCCCGGCGTCTGGAACGGCTGGAAGGGCCAGCTCTTGCGCACGCTCTATTATGAGACCGAATTGCAGCTGACCGGCGGCTTCTCCGAAGTCTCGCGCAAGGAGCGCGCGGCAGCCGCCCGAATTCGTCTCGCCGAAGCACTGGAAGGCTGGAACCAGAAGGATCGCAAGACCTATTCCAAGCTCCATTACGAGCCCTATCTGCTCAGCGTTTCGCTCGAAGACCAGATCCGCCATGCAGGCTTCATCCGCGATGCCGACAAGGCCGGCAAGGCACTTGCCACCATGGTGCGCACACGCTCCTTCCATTCGATCACCGAGATCACGGTTCTGGCACCCGACCATCCGCGGCTGCTTGCCATCATCACCGGGTCTTGTGCGGCGGCGGGCGCGAACATTGCCGACGCCAACATCTTCACGACCGCCGATGGACGCGCGCTCGATACGATCATGATCAATCGCGAATTCAAAAACGACGAGGACGAAATCCGCCGCGCCACCTCCATCGGCAAGCTGATCGAGGACGTGCTGGCCGGGCAGAAGCGCGTTCCGGAAGTCATCGCCATCCGCACGAAGGGCAAGAAGCGCAACACGACTTTCACCATTGCCCCGGCCGTCACCATGTCCAACACGCTGTCCAACAAATTCACCGTCCTGGAACTGGAATGCCTCGACCGGCCCGGCCTGCTCTACGAGATCACCTCCGTTCTCTCCGATCTTTCGCTCGACATCACCTCGGCCCATATCACCACCTTTGGCGAGAAGGTCATCGACACGTTCTACGTGACTGATCTGGTGGGCCAAAAGATCACCAACGAGAACCGGCAGGCGAATATCACGGCCCGCGTCAAGGCAGTTCTGGCCGAAGTCGAGGATGAAGCCCGCGCCGGCATGCCCTCCGGCATCATCGCCCCGCCGCCAATCCGCGGCGTCAAGAAGACGAGATCCGGCGCATGAGCCTGTTCAAGAAATTCGTGACGGTGGGCGGTGGCACGCTCGGCAGCCGGCTGATGGGCTTTGCCCGTGAAACGATGATGGCGGCGGCACTGGGCACCGGCCCGATGGCGGAAGCCTTCTATGCCGCCTTCAAGCTGCCGAACCTGTTCCGCCGGCTCTTTGCCGAGGGCGCGTTCAATGCCGCCTTCGTGCCGCTCTTCGCCAAGGAAATCGAAACCGGCGGGATCGACGGCGCCAAGCGCTTCTCCGAAGAGGTTTTCGGAGTTCTCTTCACCGTCCTGCTGGTGCTGACCGTCGTGATGGAGCTCGCCATGCCGCTTCTCATGCGCACGATCATCGCGCCGGGTTTCGAGGGTGACAAATACGATATCACCGTGCGGCTTGCGGCGATCATGTTTCCCTATCTCGCCTGCATGTCGCTCACGGCGATGCTGTCAGGCATGCTGAATTCGCTGCATCATTATCTCGCTGCGGCGATTGCGCCGATTTTCTTCAATGTGGCGATGATCGCCGCACTCGCCTACGGCATCTGGATCAAGGCCGACGGTGTAACCATCGCATACTATCTGTCCTACGCGGTTCTGGTCGCAGGTATCCTGCAAATGCTGGTCCTCTATTTCGGCGTGCGCCATGCCGGTATGTCGATCGCATTCCGCCGCCCGCATATGACGCCGAACGTCAAGCGCCTGCTTTTGCTGGCCCTGCCCGCCGCCGTGACCGGAGGCGTCACGCAGATCAATCTGATTATCGGTCAGGCGATTGCCTCCATGAAGGAGGGGGCCATCGCGTCGCTGCAATATGCCGACCGGATCTACCAACTGCCGCTCGGCGTCGTTGGCGTCGCCGTTGGCGTGGTGCTCCTGCCGGAGCTTGCCCGTGCGTTGAAAAGCCGCCATATGGTGGAGGCGGATAGCCTGCAGAACCGGTCCATCGAGTTCGTTCTTTTTCTGACGCTTCCGGCTGCTGCCGGCATTTTCGCGTTGTCCGACGAGATAATCCGGCTCGTCTACGAGCGCGGCGCGTTTCACCCGGACGCGACGGTGACAGTTGCTGCGGTGTTGACATTGTTCGGCTTCGGTCTGCCGGGCTTCGTGCTCAACAAGGCTTTGACGCCAGGATTCTTTGCTCGCGAGGATACGAAAACGCCGATGCGTTTCACCATGATTTCCGTCGTGGTCAATAGCGGGCTGTCGATTGCTCTGTTCCCTTTCTTTGCCGAACGCGGCATTGCTGCGGCCGAATCGATAGCAGGCTGGCTTTCGACGATCATGCTGTTCATTGCCCTTCGTCGCCGTGGCCATCTCAACATCGAACGTCCGCTCGTCACCCGCGCGATCCGCATGGTCATCGCCTCTGTCATCATGGCGGTTGCAGCGCATTACATGGCAGCCTATTTTTCCGACTACCTGCGCTCGGGTAGCCATGCGCTGACACAGGCGGCCGTGCTCTTGCCCATCGTTTTCGCCTCCTTCGTGCTTTACCTTGCCATTGTCTTCGCCATCGGCGGGGCCGATATCGGCATGATCCGGCGCAACATGAAGCGCCGCGGCAAGGCGGCACAAGCAATTCCGGAAGACCCGGCTTGATCCCGTGCGGCTTGCACGCTATTGCGCCTGCTTGAACGGGCGATCGCCCACATCTGGCCAGACGCGGGCCTTCCAACCGCCCGCATGAGAGGACAATCATGAACCAGTTCCAGCCGCTCGTCTTTTCCGGCGTCCAGCCGACCGGCAACCTGCATCTCGGCAACTATCTCGGTGCGATCCGCAAGTTCGTGGCGCTGCAGGAGAAGAACGACTGCATCTATTGCGTGGTCGACATGCATGCGCTCACCGCGCAACTCGTCCATGACGAACTGAAGGAGCAGACTCGCTCGATCGCCGCCGCCTTCATCGCATCGGGCATCGACCCGACGAAGCACATCGTCTTCAACCAGTCCAAGGTCGCAGCGCACGCGGAACTGGCCTGGATCTTCAACTGCGTGGCGCGCATGGGCTGGATGAACCGCATGACGCAGTTCAAGGACAAGGCCGGCAAGGACGCGGAAAAGGCGTCGCTCGGCCTGCTCGCCTATCCGAGCCTGATGGCCGCCGACATTCTGCTTTATCGCGCCACCCATGTGCCGGTCGGCGACGACCAGAAGCAGCACCTGGAACTCACCCGCGACATTGCCCAGAAGTTCAACATCGACTTCACCGCGCAGATCCGCAAGACCGGCAAGGGTGTCGACATCAAGGTTGGCGACGAGCCTGTTCATGCCTATTTCCCGATGGTCGAGCCGCTGATCGACGGTCCGGCGCCGCGCGTCATGAGCCTGCGCGACGGCACCAAGAAAATGTCGAAGTCCGACCCGTCAGATCTCTCGCGTATCAACCTGATGGACGATTCGGAAACGATCGCGAAGAAGATCAAGAAGGCCAAGACCGATCCGGACGGCTTGCCGGGTGAGACGGATGGCCTTGCCGGTCGGCCCGAAGCCGACAATCTCGTCGGCATCTATGCTGCGCTTTCGGACAGGTCCAAGGCGGACGTGCTGAAGGAATTCGGCGGCCAGCAGTTCTCGACCTTCAAGCCGGCGCTTGCCGATCTCGCCGTCGCGGTTCTGGCTCCGATCAACGCGGAAATGCGACGCCTGATGGCTGCCACCGACCATATCGACACGATCTTGAAGGAGGGGGGCGATCGCGCTGCCGCCCGCGCCGCCGTGACGATGGCGGAAGTCCGCGACATCGTGGGCTTTCTCTGAGACACCGACGATCACCGATGAAGCACCCTCCCCGCAGTTTTGACGGCTTGCGGGGCGGGCGCGCAAATGGCATTGTCCGCGCATGGTTTCAAGACGCCTATCCCGCCTAGAAGGTCACCGCCGCAAGTTCATGGCCGTGGTGGACCAGACGCCCGAATGCAGCCGAGCCGTTCTTTTTGCCGGCTATCGAGCCCGTAACACCGGCGGCGGGGTCGTTCTCATGTTCGTCGTGCCGCAGCAGGATTTCCAGCAATGGCTGGGCGTTGGCGACATCATGCGCGAAGAGGCGATGGAAGAGGCAAACGCCGCTCTGGCCAAGACCGCGCAATTCATTCGTGAAAAGGTCGGCATCGAACCGGAACTCGTCATTCGCGAGGGACAGCCGGTCGAGCAGATCCACGCGCTGATCGAGGAAGACCGCGATATCGCGATCCTGGTTCTCGCTTCCGGATCGACCAAGGAAGGGCCGGGGCCACTCGTCTCTTCGGTCGCCGGGCGCGCCGCAGCCTTCCCGATCCCGGTCACCGTGATCCCCGATGCGCTGACCGATGAAGAGATCGAAGCGCTTTCTTGAGTTTCTGAGAAAAGTTTTTTTCGCTATAAGGGCTTTTGACCGGTTCGCGGGCTTGATCGACTTTCGCGATAGGCCTATTTTGGAAGCATTCTAAAAAGTTTGTGCCGCTTGATGAGCGGCGACGGAGACCGGCATGTTTATCCAGACCGAAGCAACCCCGAACCCCGCAACGCTGAAGTTCCTGCCCGGCAAGGTGGTTCTGCAGGAGGGAACGGCGGATTTCCGCAGCGCCGACGAGGCCGCAGCCTCGCCGCTCGCGTCGCGCCTGTTCGGCATTCCGGGCGTGACCGGCGTGTTCTTCGGCTACGATTTCGTCACCGTCACGAAGGAAGACCAGGAATGGGCGCATCTGAAGCCCGCCATTCTCGGCTCTATCATGGAGCATTTCATGTCCGGCGCGCCCGTCATGGGTGGTGCCAGCACGGCTGAAGCGACCGATCCGTCGGGTGAATTCTACAACGAAGGCGACGAGATCATCGTCAAGACGATCAAGGAACTCCTGGAAACCCGCGTCCGCCCGGCCGTTGCCCAGGATGGCGGCGACATCACCTTCCGCGGCTTCCGCGATGGCAAGGTCTTCCTGAACATGAAGGGTTCCTGCGCCGGGTGCCCGTCGTCCACTGCCACACTGAAGCATGGCGTGCAGAACCTGCTGCGCCATTTCATACCGGAAGTGCAGGAAGTCGAGGCCGTCTGAGGCCTCGCATGATCGTTCTTGCCATCGATACTGCTGGCGTCGATTGCTCCGTGGCCGTCTATGACGTTTCCACGGATACAGTGCTTGCGCGCGCGCAGGAAGCACTCGGCAAGGGCCATGCGGAGCGGCTTGCGGCGATGATTGACGAGGTGATGCACGCGGCCTCGCTTGTGCCTGCAGGCCTCGGACTCATCGGCGTCACGGTAGGGCCGGGATCGTTTACCGGCATTCGGGTCGGCGTCGCCGCCGCCCGCGGGCTTGCGCTGGCACTTGGCATTCCGGCCATCGGGGTCACCACGCTTGAAGTGCTGGCTGAGACCGCAAGACGAAAAGGCGAAACGGGCGCCATCATCGCCACGATCGACGCGAAACGCGGCGAGGTCTATGTCCAAAGCTTCGACAAAGAGGGGAAAGCAACTGACGAGCCGTGCGCTCTGCTGCTGGATGATGCGCGGGCGCTTGCTGCGTCTTCGCAGGCTAGACCCGTCGGTTCGGGAGTGGCTGCGCTGGCAAATTCGTTAGCAGAAGCTGACCATTTCGACATCGATACCGTCGCGCGGCTTGCAGCCCGTCAGCCGAAGGTTACGGGCAAGCCCGCGCCTTTATATCTGCGAGGACCAGATGCAAAGCCACAGGCAGGTTTTGCGATTGAGCGCAGAGCATAGGGACATGCTGGAGAAGTTCTTCTCTCGGAAAGTGGAGTTTGACATCCTGCCGATGCAAGCGACGCATTGCCGCGCCGCATCCGTCATTCATGGCGAACGTTTCTCCCGCGGCTGGAGTGACGGAGAATTCCACGATCTGCTGGGCCAGGACACGGTTGGCGGTCACGTTGCGCTTCAAACAGGCATCGCGCCTCACGAGGGCGTGGCGGGTTTTGTGCTGTCGCGCACGGCAGCCGGCGAGGCGGAGATTCTGTCTATTGGCGTCCATGCCCGTGTTGCCAGGCAGGGCCTTGGCTGGCGTCTCATGCGCGCAGCGCTGGCGGACATTGTTGCACGCGACGCGGCAACGGTCTTTCTTGAGGTGGACGAGACGAATACGGCAGCTCGCGCGCTCTATTCGAAACTCGGCTTCCGGAAGGTCGCCGAACGTCCTGCCTATTATGCCGGACCTGACGGCAAGAAGACCACGGCTCATGTCATGCGTCTCGACCTTAATCTCTCGCGAAACTCCCGGAGCGCCAAGCCGTGATGACCGGGCTTCGGATTGCGGCGCTTCTGGCTGTCGTCGTGATCGTGACACTGTTCATGGCGCCGTTGCAAATTCTTGCCCTGCGCTTTGACTGGCATCTGCGCCGGAAGCTCCCCGGCATCTGGCATCGCATCGCCTGCCATTTTCTCGGCCTCCGCATCCACGTCAACGGTGCACCCGCCTCCGGCCGCCCGCTTATGATTGCCGCCAATCACTCGTCCTGGCTCGACATTCTCGCCTTGAGCGCGGTGGCCGATGTGGTCTTCATTGCCAAGTCCGAAGTGAAGACCTGGCCGATCTTCAACACACTCGCACGTCTTCAGGCCACAATCTTCGTCGAACGCGAGGAGCGTCGCAAAACCGGCGATCAGGTCAACGAGATCGGCGCGCGCCTCGCCGGAGGGGAGATCGTCGTCCTCTTCCCGGAAGGCACGACCTCCGACGGAAACCGTCTCCTGCCGGTCAAGACCTCGCTGTTCGGCGCCGCTTCCGCGGCCCTTCCGGCGTCGCCTGAAGGCGTGGTCCTGATACAGCCCGTTGCGGTCGCCTATACCCGCGCCCATGGACTGCCCCTTGGCCGCTTCCACCGCGCCATCGCCGCATGGCCGGGCGATACTGAACTCATGCCACACCTTTCCAGGGTCCTCAAAATGGGCTCCATTGAGGCGGAAGTCACATTCTGCGACCCGATCGTCTATTCCGCCTCCAGCAATCGCAAGGCGGTGAGCCGTGCGGTCGAGGAAGAGATCGCAAACGCCCTGCACGCGTCGCTTCGCAGCCCTGCCTGAACCGTATCCGGCTCAGGCAGCCGCTATCAGCCGCTCCCCTGCAATGCGATAGGAAATAGCCTCCGCAATGTGAATGCGGCCAATGGCACGCTGCCCGTCGAGATCGGCAATGGTGCGAGCCACTTTGAGAATTCGGTGATAGCCGCGCGCGGAAAATTTCAGCTTTTCGGCCGCGTCCTGAAGAAGCGTCAATCCGCCGCGATCCGGCTCTGCAATCTTCTCGATGATCGCCGTGGAGCATTGCGCATTCGTTCGGATATGGGGAGCGCCGAATTCGAGGAAACGTTCGCGCTGCCTGTCGCGGGCCGCAGCCACGCGGCGCGCCACCTCGGCACTCCGTTCGGACGCTGCCGGGATCAGGAGATCGGCCGCGCTGACGGCCGGCACGTCGATGCGTATGTCGATCCGATCCATCAGTGGCCCCGAAATGCGAGCCTGATAGTCCGCGGCACATCTAGGGCCGCGCGCGCAGGTGTGGCCAGGTTCGCCCGCCATGCCGCAGCGGCAGGGATTCATGGCGGCGATCAGCTGGATATTGGCGGGATAGGAGACGCGATGATTGGCGCGCGCGATCACGCATTCGCCGGTCTCCAGCGGCTGGCGCAACGCATCGAGCGCCTGGGCCGAGAATTCCGGCAACTCGTCGAGGAAGAGCACGCCGTGATGGGCGAGCGAGACCTCCCCCGGCTTTGCCCTCAAGCCTCCGCCGATAAGCGAGGCCATGGTCGCCGAATGATGCGGGGCGCGAAAGGGACGCCGATCCGACAGTTTGCCGCCCGACAATTGCCCCGCAACCGAATGGATCATGGAGACTTCAAGCAGTTCGGCCGTCGAGAGCGGCGGAAGGATCGACGGCAGGCGCTGCGCGAGCATCGATTTGCCCGAACCGGGCGGGCCGATCATCAAAAGGTTATGTCCGCCGGCGGCCACGACTTCCAGTGCGCGCTTTGCGCTTTCCTGACCGCGGATGTCGGCGAGATCGGGCAGATTGGCCGGCAGTGCCCGAACGGCCGGCTCGGGGCGCGTGAGAACCTGTGTTCCGCGAAAATGATTGGCAAGCGCAATCAAGCTACGCGGCGCCAGAATATCGATATCGGGGCCGGCCCAGGCCGCCTCGGGACCGCTGGCAGCGGGGCAGATCAGCCCCTTGCCCATCGCATTGGCTGCAATCGCCGCGGGCAACGCGCCGGCAACCGGCGCAATGGTACCGTCGAGGTTCAACTCGCCCACCACGGCATAGTCGGACAAGGCGTCCGCCGGGATCGCACCCAAAGCCGCCATCAGGCCGAGCGCAATGGCGAGATCGAAGTGGGAGCCCTCCTTCGGCAGGTCCGCAGGCGCCAGATTGACAGTAATGCGCTTGGGCGGCAGCGACAGGCCGGAGGCGTGAAGCGCGGCATGCACCCTCTCACGGCTTTCGGCCACTGCCTTGTCCGGCAGACCGACAATCTGCATGACGAGCTTGCCCGGCGAGACCATCACCTGCACATCGACCGGCAGTCCCTCGATGCCGTGAAATGCTACCGTTGCCACCCGCGATACCATGACCCACCCCTCAACCTCTTAGGTTGCAGGCAGCCTCTCACAGTTGCAAGAATGAAGCAAGAACAAAAAAGCAACAAAATGGCGGAAAAATCCACACATGGTTGTATGCGGTTGTGTGCCCGGAACAAAACTCGAATTTGGGGGTGGCGCTCGCGAAAAATCATGTCGCCGCGAGCGGGAACCGAATGAATACTAAGAGGGGCGCTTGGCCTCGATTGCATCCCACAGAAAGCTCGCGATATCCGTGCCGCTGAAGCGCTTGACCTCGCGGATGCCGGTCGGCGAGGTCACGTTGATTTCGGTGAGATAGTCGCCGATCACGTCGATGCCGACGAGGAGGAAGCCGCGTTCGCGCAAGGAAGGGCCGATGCGGTCGCAGATTTCCTGCTCGCGCTTCGTCAGTTCGGTGTGTTCGGCGCGACCGCCGACATGCATGTTGGAACGGCTGTCATGCTCCGCCGGCACGCGGTTGATGGCGCCGACGGGCTTGCCGTCGATGAGGATGATGCGCTTGTCGCCCTTGCGCACGTCGGGAAGATACTGCTGCGCGATGAAGGGCTCGCGGAACATCAGGCCGAAGGTTTCCAGCAGCGAGGAGAGGTTGCGGTCGTCCTTCTTGAGATGGAAGACGCCGGCGCCGCCATTGCCGTAGAGGGGCTTGATGATGATATCGCCCATCTCCTCACGAAACGCGCGGATTTCGGCAGCGTCGCGGGTGATGAGTGTGGCCGGCATCAGGTCCGGGAACTCGGTGACGAAGATCTTCTCCGGCGAATTGCGCACCCAGGCCGGATCGTTGACGACCAGCGTCTTGGGGTGGATGCGCTCCAGCATGTGCGTGGAGGTGATGTAGGCCATGTCGAAGGGCGGATCCTGGCGCAGCAGAACGACGTCCATCGTGGAGAGGTCGATGCGTTCCGGCGCGCCGAGGGTAAAGTGGTCGCCCTTGGTGTCGCGCAGCTCCATCGGCTCTGCCGTGACATAGACCTTGCCGTCGCGCAGCGACAGTTTCTCCGGCGTATAGTGGAAGAGCCTGTAGCCGCGGGCCTGTGCCTCAAGGCTCATGGCGAAGGTGGAATCGCCCGCGATGTTGATGGACGAGACATGGTCCATCTGGACCGCGACATTCCTGATTTTTGCCATTTGAATTCCTCGGGCACGATTGCCCGGGATATTTAGGCGGTCACAGCGCCGAGCGCAACGGGCGTTTGATCACGCGGGCGATCTGGCGGTCGATCTTGCTTTTGAGCCGCATGGCCAGTGCAAGCGGAAGCGGGAAGGGACGGCGCAGGAAGGCAATCTTGCGGACATACTGCTCCACCTTCCACACCGCCCATGTATCGCCGGAGAAATAGGCAATGTCGCCGGCCTTCAGGGTGCGTGTCGCGCCGTTCTCATCGGTGACCTCGACCTCGCCCTCAAGGATCATAACGGTCTCGTCCCAGGCAAAATACCAGCGAAACGTGCCGGCTGTGCAGTCCCACAGCGCAGTCATCGCCGCCTTGTCCGAGCTTTGCGAATGCTCGGCCATGCGAGCCTCGGGCGCGCCGCTGAGGATCCAGGACGGATCGATCGGCGCGGGCTTCATCTGCAGATCGGCGGAGGCAGCGGTGACGAGCGGCGGAACGTCGTTCATGTCCAGAAGCGGACGAGCTCCGGCAACCAGAGCCATGAATGCCTGTATCGGCAGAAGATGAAACGCCATGGGAGGCTCCCTCTCGCAAAACTTGAGGGCCAATCTGCCGCAAAAACTTCACGAAATTCCTACGCCGAAAGATTGCATTTGAACAAACTTGCGCAATTTCAACATCGGATCGCGGATTTCTGTCCCGTTTCGGCGCAGATTCGTTTCAGACCGGTGCGACTTCGACGCGTCTTCCGCTGTCGACGGCGAAGAAATGCAAACGGTCCTGCGCAATCGTCAGGCGGATATCGGCCGCCAACGGCAGATCGGGGGACACGGCGACGACGAGAGGCTCGGCCCCGCAATGGCCGTGCAGCAGGCGCTGGGCACCCAGATCCTCGATGAAAGAAAGCGCGAAAGGCAGGCCAAGACCATTGTCCGAAAGGCGCAGGTCTTCCGCGCGCAAGCCAACCGTCACGTTTCCGTTCGGCAGATTGGCGGAAAGCCCTGTTTCGGCTCCGCCGATCGCAATCGCCCCGTTGCTGACGCTCGCTTTCAGGAGGTTCATGGCAGGGGAGCCAATAAAGCTGGCAACGAAGGTCGAGGCCGGACGGTGATAGACTTCCAGCGGTGCCCCGATCTGCTCGATGCGACCGCCGTTCAGCACGACAAGCCGGTCGGCCAGCGTCATGGCTTCAAGCTGATCATGCGTGACATAGATCGAGGTCGTGCCGAGGCGCTTCTGCAGCTGCTTGATCTCGCCGCGCATGGTGACGCGGAGCTTGGCGTCAAGGTTGGACAGCGGCTCGTCGAAGAGGAAGGCTGCGGGCTTGCGCACGATGGCGCGGCCCATGGCGACGCGCTGACGCTGGCCGCCGGAGAGCGCGCGCGGCTTGCGCTCCAGATAGGGCTGCAGTTCGAGCATGCGGGCAGCTTCGGCCACGCGCGCGTCGATCTCTACCTTCGGCGTGCCACGGTTGCGCAGGCCGTAGGCGAGATTGTCGTAGACGCTCATATGCGGATAGAGCGCATAATTCTGGAACACCATGGCGATGTCGCGCTCGGCCGGCTCGATTTGGTTCACCACGCGGTTGCCGATGGAGACAGTGCCATCTGTGATGGTCTCAAGCCCGGCGACCATGCGCAGCAGCGTTGACTTTCCGCAGCCGGACGGGCCGACGAGAACGATGAATTCGCCATCTGCAATGGCGATTGAAATGTCGCTGACGGCGTTGACATTGCCCGCATAGGTCTTGCCGACGCCCTTGATGTCGATGGCAGCCATGTTCTTACTTCTCCGTTTCGACCAGGCCCTTGACGAAAAGGCGCTGCATGAAAATGACGACGAGGACGGGCGGCAGCATGGCGAGGATCGCAACCGCCATGACGAGGTTCCATTGCGGCTCGGCATCGGTGACGTCCGACATGCGCTTGATGCCCATGACGATGGTGTAGTGCTGGCTATCTGTGGTCACGATCAGCGGCCAGAGGTACTGGTTCCAGCCATAAATGAAGAGGATGACGAAGAGCGCTGCGATATTGGTGCGCGACAGCGGCAGCAGGATATCCTTGAAGAATTTCAGCGGACCTGCGCCATCGACGCGGGCGGCTTCCAGCAGTTCATCCGGAACCGTCAGGAAGAACTGCCGGAAGAGGAAGGTGGCGGTTGCCGAGGCAATGAGAGGGATGGAAAGACCGGCATAGGAGTTCAGCATGCCGAGATCCGCCACCACCTTGAAGGTGGGCACGATGCGCACTTCTACCGGGAGCATGAGCGTGACGAAGATGATCCAGAAGGCGAGCTGGCGGAAGGGAAAGCGGAAATAGACGATCGCATAGGCAGAGAGGATCGATATCGCGATCTTCCCGATGGAAATCGCGAGCGCCATGATCAGGCTGTTGCCCAGCATCAGGCCAATCGGCGGTGCACCGGAGGAAGCAAGCCCGTCGAAAAGAATGGTCTTGTAGGTGGAGAAGAAATCCGAGCCCGGCAGGACAGGCATCACGCCGGTGATGAAATCCGTCGTCTTGTGGGTCGACGCGATGAAGGCGACATAGACCGGGAACGCGACGATGACGACGCCGAGGATGAGGACAAGATGGGAAAGAAGCTTCAGGAACGGGCGATGTTCGACCATGTCATCCTCAATATTGCACGTTGCGCTCGACGAAGCGGAACTGGATGAAGGTGAGCGCAATCACGATGGCCATCAGCACGACAGACTGCGCTGCGGAGGAGCCGAGATCGAGCCCGATGAAGCCGTCGGTAAAGACCTTGTAGACGAGAATGTTGGTCGCCTGGTTGGGTCCGCCCTGGGTGGTCGCGTGGATGACGGCGAACGTATCGAACATCGTGTAGACGACATTGACGACGAGCAGGAAGAAGGTCGTGGGCGAGAGCAGCGGGAAGACGATGTCGCGGAAGCGCTTGCCAGGACCCGCGCCATCGATCGCGGCCGCCTCGATCAGCGCCTTTGGAATCGATTGCAGGCCAGCGAGGAAGAACAGGAAATTATAGGAGACCTGCTTCCAGCTTGCCGCGATGACGACCAGGATCATGGCATCCGTGCCGTTCAACCTGTCATCCCAATGGTAGCCGACGCCCTTGAGCAGGTAGGGAACAAGGCCGATGGTCGGGTTGAACATGAACCAGAAGAGCACGCCGGCAACGGCCGGAGCCACCGCATAGGGCCAGACCAGAAGCGTCGTGTAGAGGCTGCGGCTTTTCAACAGCGAATTGGCGGCGACCGCGAGAACAAGCGCAACCACGATAGACGCCGTTGCCACCGAGACCGAGAAGACGAGCGTGACGATCAGGGAATTGAGATAGCCGGGATCGTGCAGGATGGCGGCATAGTTGGCGAGGCCAACGAACTGGGTGCTTGTGCCGAAAGCATCTTCGCGCAGGAAAGATTGCCAGACCGCCTGTCCGGCCGGCCAGACGAAGAAGATGAGCGTTACGGCAAGCTGCGGCAGGATGAGCCAGTAGGGCAGGATCTTGCTCGAAAATATGGTGCGTTTGGTCTGCATGGCCGGTTCCGATGGATCGGGAAGGCGCGCTCGCCGTGAAGCGAGCGCGCCCGAGGGAAAGACGTCTGCCTGATGGCCGGTCTTACTTGTTGGAGGCCGCGAATTCGGCGATCAGCTTGTCGCCGCGCTCGACGACGGCGTCGAGGGCTTCCTTGGCGGACTTCTTGCCGCCGAGCAGTGCCTGGAATTCCTCGTCAATCACCTTGCGGATCTGGACGTAGTTGCCGAAGCGCAGGCCCTTGGAATTCGAGGTCGGCGCGTTCAGCGTGATTTCCTTGATACCGACGTCAGAACCGGGGTTCTTTTCGTAGTAACCCTGCTTCTGGCCGAGTTCGTAAGCGGCCTGCGTGATCGGCAGGTAGCCCGAGAACTGGTGCCAGTCAGCCTGGACCTCAGCGGTCGACAGGTAGCGGAAGAAGTCGGCGACGCCCTTGTATTCTTCAGCGTCGTGGCCCTTGAGAACCCAGAGCGTTGCGCCGCCGATGATGGAGTTCTGCGGAGCACCCTTCACGTCGGCATAGTAAGGCAGCATGCCGTAACCGACCTCGAAGTCCTTGGCGTTGTTGACGACGCCGGCGCGGGACGACGACGAGTTCATATACATCGCGCATTCCTGGCTGTAGAACTTCGGCGGTGCGTCATTGCCGCCTTCCGGACCGCCATACTGGAAGAGGCCTTCCGTCTGCCACTTCTTCAGGTTTTCCCAATGCTTGATCTGGGTCGGACCGTTGAAGGAGAGCTTCGAATCGACGCTGCCGAAGCCGTTCTCGTTGGTGCCGATCGGCAGGTTGTGCCAGGCCGAGAAGTTTTCCAGCTGAACCCAGGAGATCCAGCCCGTGGTGAAGCCGCACTTGGCAGCGCCGGAAGCCATGATCTTCTTGGAGAAGGATTCGACATCTTCCCAGGTTTTCGGGGCCACGTTCGGGTCGAGGCCGGCCTTCTTGAAGACGTTCTTGTTGTAGTAGAGAATAGGGGTCGAGGAGTTGAAGGGCATGGAAAGCATGTTGCCCTGGGTATCGGTGTAGTAACCGACAACGGCCGGGAGGTATGCCTTGGGGTCGAACTGAGCGCCCGCATCCTTCATCAGCTGGTAGACCGGATAGACGGCGCCCTTGGCGGCCATCATCGTGCCGGTGCCGACTTCGAAGACCTGGACGATATCGGGCTGCTGCTTGGCGCGGAAGGCGGCAATCGCTGCGGTCATCGTTTCAGCATAGGAGCCCTTGTAGGACGCCACGACCTGATACTTGTCCTGCGACTTGTTGTAGTTGGCGACGATTTCGTCGAGCTTCTTGCCAAGCTCGCCACCCATGGCATGCCACCAGGTGATCTGCGTGGCTGCAAACGAGCTGGACGCGGAGAGCGCCAGTGCTGCTGCAGCGAGCGTGAGTTTCTTGAACATGAGATTGCCCCTTCCATTGGGTTGATGGACTGGAGCGGGCATTAGCCGTCTCAGGTGACGGGTAGATGAATTTTTTATTTCACTAATATGACAATCGATCCAAGGACTTCCATTTAGAAGACGTCGGGGAAATGAACCGGCAACCGCCACGGGAGAATGGCCACAATATCGTAGCGCCGCGAGAGTTTTGCGGCGTCCTTCTGTTTCGCCAACCAGTGCAGGCTGGCGGCCTCGATCCGCCGTTGCGCCGTGAACCCGACCGCAGAAATAGCCTCATCGACATGGCGCCGCGCCTTCACCTCGACGAAGACCGCAAGGTCGCCCTTGCGCGCGACGATATCGACCTCGCCGCCCCTGGAGCGGTAACGCATGGCGGCGATGTGATAGCCTTTGAGGAGAAGATAGAGGGCTGCAATATATTCCGCGAAAAAGCCTCGCCGGTAGGCCGCAAGCTTCTTGTCCTGCGGTCCCGACGCCATCGGTTCAACCCTTCAGCGCCATCAGACGTTCATAGAGCTCGCTGCGGGCAAGGCCGGTCTGCTTTGCGGCCTCCTGTGCGGCCTTGCTCGCCGGCATGTCGTTCATGAGTGAGAGAAGAAGCGCGTCCACATCGATCTCCTGTGCCACCTTCTCGCCCGGCGGCCCGATGACGAGCACGATCTCGCCCTTCACCGCCGCATCCTCATAAGCAACGGCGAGCTCGGCAAGCGTGCCGCGCCGGAACTCCTCGAAGGTCTTGGTCAGTTCGCGACAGACGGCGGCAGGACGATCACCTCCCAAGACATCGGCGGCAGCGGCAAGCGTATTGTCGATCCGGTGCGGCGATTCAAAGAAGATGAGGGTCGCCGGGACGTCTTTGAGTTCCGCCAGCCGATCGCGCCTGGCCTTGTCCTTCGTCGGCAGGAAGCCCGCGAACATAAAGGCATCGTTGGGCAGACCGGCGCCGACAAGGGCGGCAAGCGGCGCGGATGCGCCGGGGATCGGGATGACCCTGTGGCCTGCTTCGATAGCAAGCTGTCCAAGCCGGTAGCCGGGATCGGAGACCAGCGGGGTGCCGGCATCCGACACCAGCGCCACCGTCTTGCCCGCTTCCAGAAAGCCGAGAAGCCGCGCACCCGCTTCATCGGCATTGTGTTCGTGATAGGCAAAGGGCCGGTTGCGAATGCCGTAGCGGTCGAGAAGCACGCGGGTGACGCGCGTATCCTCGCAGGCCAGTACATCAGCGCCAGCCAGCGTTTCGAGCGCGCGCAGCGTGATATCGCCGAGATTGCCGATCGGCGTCGCGACAAGGTAGAGACCGGGACCGAGCGGACGCGCCGGCAATTCGGTATTGCCGATCCGGTAGGTCCGTTCTTTTGCGCTTGTTTCCGTCATCATGCCTGCCTTTTGTGGGCAGTTTCGCGCGAAAGCAAGCATGGGGGCAAGCGGCGGGAAGATAAATTGTGCGGCATCCGCTTAGATGCTTGCGTTCCGGTGCTTGTTTCTGCCATTTTGCCGGTCCCATCGGCCGGACCGGCCATCTGAGCGAGAAGAGGGCCGCGCGCTCACCGGGCGCGCTACAGCCACAGAAACGGTAACAGTTCCATGCGCATTACGATCGAGCGTTCCAATCTTCTGAAGTCGTTGAACCATGTGCACCGCGTGGTCGAAAGACGGAACACGATCCCGATTCTCTCCAACGTGCTGCTGCGCGGCGAAGGCCAGAGCCTGGAGATGAAGGCGACCGACCTCGATCTGGAAATCACGGAATCGACACCAGCCCAGGTCGAGCAGTCCGGCGGCACGACCGTTCCCGCCCATCTTCTCTATGACATCGTCCGCAAGCTGCCCGATGGAGCCGAAGTTCTGCTGGCAACGACGACCGACGGCAGCGCCATGACGGTCGCGTCCGGCCGCTCCAAGTTCTCGCTGCAATGCCTGCCGGTGTCCGATTTCCCGGACCTCAATGCCGGTACGTTCAGCCATTCCTTCAAGGTCAAGGGTTCCGACCTGAAGATGCTGATCGACCGCACGCAGTTTGCGATCTCGACGGAAGAGACGCGCTATTATCTCAACGGCATTTTCATGCACACCGTCGAGGCTGGCGGCGATCTGAAGCTGCGGGCCGTGGCCACCGACGGCCATCGTCTCGCGCGCGCCGACGTCGTAGCGCCTTCGGGCTCGGAAGGCATGCCGGGCATCATCATTCCGCGCAAGACGGTCGGCGAACTGCAGAAGCTCGTTGATGGCGTCGAGGGCGACGTTTCGGTCGAGATTTCGGACGCCAAGATTCGCGTCACCACCGGCCCGATCGTCATGACCTCCAAGCTCATCGACGGCACGTTCCCGGATTACCAGCGTGTCATTCCGTCTGGCAATGACAAGGAAATGCGCGTCGATTGCGCCACCTTCCAGGCTGCCGTCGACCGCGTATCGACCATTTCATCGGAGCGCGGCCGCGCCGTGAAGCTCGCGATTTCAGATGGCCAGCTGACGCTCACCGTCAACAATCCGGATTCGGGCTCGGCGACCGACGAAGTGCCCGTCGGCTACGACAACGATCCGCTCGAAATCGGCTTCAACGCCAAATATCTGCTCGATATTACCCAGCAACTATCCGGCGGCGAGGCAATCTTCATGCTGGCCGATGCCGGGTCGCCGACCGTCGTGCGCGATGTCGCCGGCGACGACGCGCTCTACGTTCTGATGCCGATGCGCGTCTGAGGACCTGCTTTCTGTCACATTGCTAAAGTGTGCTACATTTCGGTGCGCTTGCCCAATTGCGCCTTGTTTTTGTCTTAACGCGCCGCGATAGTGAAATTTCGTTGGTTGCGTCGTGAATGGAGAGAACATGGTCGTTGGGCTGGTGCGCAAGAAAATCGGCAAACATTTCGATGGTGAACTGCGCTTCGTGCGCGGCATGATCGAAGGACCCAAACAGGTTGGTGCAATCCTGCCCACCTCTTCCGTCACCGCGAGAGTCATGGCGCGGGTTATCGACCCCGCTTCCGGTCTGAAAGTGTTGGAGCTGGGTCCCGGCACAGGCGCGATTACCAAGGCGATCCTCAATCGCGTGTCGCCCCAGCGTCTCGTCTCGATCGAATATTCAACGCCGTTCTACAATCATCTGACGGCCACCTTCCCGGACGTGCATTTCATCAATGGCGACGCCTTCGATCTCGACACGTCGCTCGGCGATCTGCGCAATGAGACCTTCGATTGCGTAATCTCGGCCATCCCGCTTCTCAATTTCCCGATGAGCGGGCGCATTTCACTGGTTGAGAGCCTGCTTGAGCGAATTCCGGCTGGCCGGCCTATCGTGCAGATCTCCTACGGCCCGATTTCGCCTGTCGCGGCGAAGCCGGAGAGCTACACGATCAAGCATCTGGACTTTGTTGTTCGCAACATTCCGCCCGCGCAGCTCTGGACCTACACGAAGAACACCTAAGCCGCACCCGTGTTCGCGGTCTATCTCACCCATCCGCAGGTTCTGATCGATCCAGCCATTCCCGTTCCGCAATGGGGACTGTCCGACCTTGGTCGCGAGCGGACGATCAAGACCTCGCAAAACCCGTGGCTGCGCCACATCCGTCGCGTCGTTTCAAGCGATGAGGTGAAGGCGGTCGAAACCGCATCCATTCTGGCGGAGGCCACCGGCTGCGCGGTCGAGATCGCGGAACACATAGGCGAAAACGACCGCTCAGCGACCGGCTTCCTGCCGCCGCCGGAATTCGAAAAGGCTGCCGACTGGTTCTTCGCCCATCCACAGGAAAGCTTCAAAGGCTGGGAGCGGGCCGTCGATGCGCAGGCGCGGATCGTGTCTGCCGTCGAAACCGTACTTGCAGATCACGATCCGAAAATCCCGATCCTCTTCGTCGGCCATGGCGGCGTCGGAACGCTACTGAAGTGTCATCTCGCAGGCCGCGCCATCGGGCGCGATGCCGACCAGCCGCCGGGCGCGGGCGGCAATCTTTATATGTTCGATCTCTCAACAAGACGGCTTGCCTGCGACTGGCAAAAAATGGAACTGTGGTCGGGACCTGCATGAACCCGGTGACAGCCTGATGATTGTTAAGCGTAGACTGACGGACAACTGGACGCTCACGCGGGTGGCAGGACCTTCCACTGCCCCGGATCTTCCCAACCAGATCGCAGCGTCCGTTCCCGGCACCGTGCATACCGACCTTCTGGCCGCGCATCTCATCCCCGACCCCTATCTCGACGTCAACGAGATCGCGCTCGACTGGATCGGCCGCTCGGTCTGGCGCTATGCGACGGACTTCGACTGTTCCAATCAGGATCATGATCATCAGGAACTTGTTTTTGAAGGTCTCGATACGGTTGCCGATATCCGGCTCAACGGGCAAGTGATCGGCAGCACGCGCAATATGAACCGTAGCTACCGTTTCAATGTGGCTGCACTTCTGCGCGAGGGTCGCAATCGGCTCGAGGTCGATTTCCTGCCGGTCGAAGACTACGGCGCTGAGGTGCGGGCCGAACTCGGTTCCGCCGCAGAAATTCCGGCAAACTATCCGGGTTCATGGCCATTCGTGCGCAAGATGGCCTGCAATTTCGGCTGGGACTGGGGACCCACATTGATCACGGCCGGCATCTGGAAGCCGGTGACGCTGGAAAGCTGGTCAGGCGCGCGGCTCGGCACGGTGCGTCCGCAGGTGACGCTCGCAGGCGGCCTCGGGCGGGTGGTGGCGGATGTCGCGGTTCATGGAGTCGCAACGGAGCATGAGCTTTCGCTGACGATATCGATTGCAGGCGCACAATCGACGGCCACTCTTCCGGCCGGATCGGACCAGATCAATTTTTCGCTCGACATCGAGAACCCGAAAATCTGGTGGCCACATGGCCTCGGCGATCAGCCGCTTTACGACCTCGACATCACATTGACCGATAAAGCGGGCACTGTCCTCGACCGCTGGACGCGTAAGACCGGCTTCCGCTCCGTCCGCCTCGACACATCGCAGGACGAGCACGGCTCCGCCTTCACCATCATCGTCAACGATGTTCCCGTCTTCGCGCGCGGCGCGAACTGGATTCCCGATGACTGCTTCCTGCCCCGCGTAACCCCTGAGCGCTATGCCACGCGGATCAGTCAGGCGCGGGACGCGAATATCAATCTCCTGCGCGTCTGGGGTGGCGGGATCTACGAGACGCGGGAATTCTACGAGACGTGCGACAGGCTCGGTCTCCTTGTGTGGCAGGATTTCCTCTTCGCTTGCTCGGCCTATCCGGAAAACGAGCCGGTGCGCAGCGAGGTGGAGGCAGAGGCGCGGGAGAATGTCGCCCGCCTGATGCCGCATCCCTCGCTCATTCTCTGGAACGGCAATAACGAGAATATCTGGGGCTATTTCGACTGGGGCTGGCAGGATGTGCTGGGAAACCGTCCCTGGGGCGCCGGCTATTATCTCGATCTGCTGCCAAAGATCCTCGCCGAGACCGATCCAACGCGGCCCTATTGGCCGGGCAGTCCCTATTCCGGTTCCATGGATCTGGCGCCCAACCTGCCGAGCCATGGCTGCATGCATATCTGGGATGTCTGGAACGATGTCGGCTACGAGACCTATCGCGATTACATTCCGCGCTTCTGCTCTGAATTCGGCTGGCAGGCCCCGCCGACGCTGGCGACAATCAAAGAAACGGTGCGCGACAACGCGCCCGCGTCCGATTCGCCGGGAGTCCTGCATCATCAGAAGGCGACGCTGGGCAATGACAAGCTGCTGCGCGGTCTGGAAGGCTGGTTCCCTCCGCCTTCGACCTTCGAAGACTGGCATTTCGTCACCCAACTCAATCAGGCCCGCGCCATAAAGCTCGGCATCGAGCATATGCGCTCGCATCGCCCCGTCACCATGGGCGCGATTGTCTGGCAGCTCAACGATTGCTGGCCTGTCACGTCCTGGGCGGCAATCGATGGTGCAGGTCGCAAAAAGCCACTGTGGTATGCGCTGCGTCAGGCCTATCAGCCGCATCTTCTGACCATCCAGCCGCGTGACGACACCCTGAAAGCCATCGCCGTCAACGAGACAACGCTGTTCTGGCGTGTGCCGTTCATGATCGAGCGGCTCGATGTGGAAGGCAAGGTTCTGGCGAGCCATAAAGTCTGGCGCGTGCTCTGCGACCGCTTTGAAGCAACCGAGATCGAACTGCCGGCGGAAATCGTCACGTCGGGGGACCCGTCGCGCGAATACCTGCGCGCCCGCATGGGCAAGGCAGAGGCGTTTTGGTTCTTCGCGAAGGACAAGGATTTCGACTATCCGAACCCGGAGTTCGACTGCCGGGAGGAACGTCTCTCCGACCGTGTCCGGGTGACGATCACGGCAAGGACGTTGCTACGGGATTTCACCATATTGGCCGATACGCTGCATCCGGATGCCGAGGTCGACGACATGCTTGCAACGATCTTACCGGGCGAGGCGCGCGTCTTCGATATCACCTTCGGCGTGGGGGACATTCCCGGCGGCTTCCGCTTCGATCCGGCATGCATTCGCACGGCCAATACGGTTGCCCGAAGCGCCGGATAACGGATACATTTGCCTTGCCATCCCACGCCTTGCGTGCGAATCCACCGGCAGAGGCAAGATCGGGGGTTAATCCATGACTGCAGACATGCGCGAGCGGCTGATCGTCGGGCTGGATGTCCCGACCGTGCGCGAAGCGGAGGCTATCGTTCGCAAGCTCGACGACGAGGTGACCTTCTACAAGATCGGCTACCAGCTGGCCTTTGCGGGCGGGCTGGATTTTGCCCGAGAGCTTGCCAAGAGTGGCCGCAAGGTCTTTCTGGACATGAAACTTCTCGACATCGACAACACGGTTGCCAGTGCTGTCGAGAACATCGTCAAGATGGGCATGACCATGCTGACGCTGCATGCCTATCCGAAGGCGATGAAGGCCGCCGTTGCCGCTGCCAGCGGCTCAGACCTCTGCCTTCTCGGCGTTACCGTGCTGACCTCCATGGACGAGCAGGACATGATGGACGCAGGCTATGAATATGATCCGCACACGCTGGTACTGCGCCGCGCCGAACAGGCGCGCATTGCCGGCATGGGCGGCATTGTCTGTTCGGCGGAAGAGGCAAGCGCCGTGCGCCGCATCGTCGGGCCTGACATGGCCGTCGTCACGCCCGGCATCCGCCCCGCCGGCGCCGACAAGGGCGACCAGAAGCGCGTGATGACGCCTGCCGATGCGCTGCGCGCTGGCGCAAGCCATCTCGTTGTTGCGCGCCCGATCGTCAAGGCGGACGACCCGCGCGCGGCTGCCCGCGCCATTCTCGCCGAAATGGCAACCGTGAAATAAGCAAAGGGAGTGAACAAAATGGCCAAGGGATACTGGATCGCACGCGTCGATATCCGCGTGCAGGAGCGCTACCACGAATATGTCGCCGCCGCGAAGCTCGCCTTCGACAAGTATGGCGCGAAGTTCCTGGCCCGCGGCGGCAAGACCGAAGCGGCCGAGGGCACGGCGCGCGCGCGCAACGTCATCATCGAATTCGATAGCTTCGAGACAGCCCAGGCCTGCTATCATTCGCCGGAATACCAGATCGCCGCAGCCATCCGGCAAGAAATCGCCGACGGAGAAATCGTTCTCGTCGAAGGCGCGTGAACCGGGTCTCCCGGAGGCCCGCGTGCACTGCAAAATCACGCCTTCACGGAAGGCGCGAATTGGTCTAAGAGACCTTGAAACTCAGGACATTCAGGAGCGCTTGACATGACAATTGCCAACCAGACCAAACTCGTCACCGTTTTCGGCGGCTCGGGCTTTGTCGGGAGGCACATCGTGCGGGCACTCGCGAAGCGTGGCTACCGCATTCGCGTCGCCGTCCGCCGCCCCGATCTCGCAGGCTTCCTGCAGCCGGCGGGCAATGTCGGCCAGATTTCCTTCGTCCAAGCGAACCTGCGCTTCCGCAACTCGGTCGACCGCGCGGTTCAGGGCTCCGACTACGTCATCAACTGCGTCGGAATCCTCTTCGAAAACGGCCGGAACAAGTTTGACTCGGTGCAGGATTTCGGCGCCCGCGCGGTCGCTGAAGCCGCACGCGCCACCGGCGCCAAGCTGATCCACATGTCGGCCATCGGCGCCGACTCGGGCAGCAGCTCCGATTATGCCCGAACCAAGGGGCTCGCCGAGAAGGCGATCCGCGAAATTCTGCCCGACGCGACGATCCTTCGTCCCTCCATCGTCTTCGGGCCGGAAGATGAGTTCTTCAACAAATTCGCCAACATGGCCCGCACCGCGCCCTTCCTGCCGCTCGTCGGCGGAGGCAAGACCGCATTCCAGCCGGTCTATGTGGGCGATATCGCCGAAGGCGTTGCCAATATCGTTGACGGCAAGGCGCTCGCCGGCCGCATCTATGAACTCGGCGGCCCGGAAGTCCTGACCTTCCGCCAGTGTCTCGAGATCATGCTGTCCGAGATCGATCGCCAGAAGCCGCTCGTTTCGCTTCCCTTCTCCGTCGCTTCGCTTGTCGGTTCCCTGGCGTCGCTGGTGCCCTTTATCGCCCCACCGATCACCGCCGATCAGGTCAAGCTGCTGAAGCGCGACAACGTGGTTTCTAAGGAAGCGGAATCGGAAGGCCGTACGCTGGCAACACTCGGCGTCACGCCGACGCTGGTCGCTTCGATCATTCCGTCCTATCTGGTGCATTACCGCCCGGCCGGCCAATATGCCCGCACCGGCAAGGCCGCCTGAAAAAAATCGGCTTATCAACCCGTTCGCTGCCCCAGCGTGACGGGTTGAGACGTACAGTCTGAGCTGCTCCAGGTTGCGACGTGACTAAAATGCACCACGATTTTTTTACGCGACGTTTAACCTGAGATTCAGGTTACTGCGTTATTGATCTCCCCACGGGCCGGGCTTAGACATCGCGCACCCTTTCACAAGGACGCGCCGCCTCCCGGGGACGGCCAAAAAGTTTCACAGGGCGACATTCATCATGGGCAAATCCATCGCAATCTTCTTCGCATGTTCGGCACTGATCATCCTGGGAGCATCGTTTACGGCTCCTACCGCGATCGCTTCAAAGGCGGAGTGCGCCCCGGCCTATGGCGTTGATCCCTGCGCGGTCACCGCTTCGACGCGCTGAACGTTTCTACGAAGATTAATTAATGTGTACGCCTGTCGGTTAACCCGGCAGGCGTTTTTGTTGGATTTTCCCTGGCCTGCAGGCCATAAGCGTATACCAAGGACCGGTGATCAGAATTCATTTGACCGGATCGATTTTTGACGTCCGACCTGGAAGACCGGCGGTCCGACCTCACGGTCTGGCGAATATTTTCGACTACTTGCGGACGCCAGGAGCGGCCAACTTCACTGGCCTGGACGCTGTATCCGCATGCAGGATTGCAAAGGCAATATGCGGCGAACTGACCGAGCGGGCTTGTGTTCAATTGTCGAGATTTTGGTTGCGGGCGACTGATTGCACGGAGACTTGTATATTTGGGCCAACAGCGAAAGAAAAGCCAGTTCTCCGTGGCGGCCTCAAACGATGAAATCAAATACCCTGCGGTCAACGCGAACTGCGGCCCCGCTCGTTGCCGCAGAGCGCGGCGAGGCCAAATAGACCGCCATATCGCCACCTCTTCGACTGTTGCCAGCCGGCCGACGATTGACGCAGGGCGAAATGCCCTCACGAATTTCTCTCCCGCTTGCTCCCGCGATTTTTCCTCGGATATTGCATCTCTCAGCGTCTTGCGATGCCCTCGGACATTATCGGGCGGGGCAGGACAAGTTCGCGTCACTGCCCCGTCCGGCACGGTCGGGAGCGCCATCGTCCCGGACGATGACAATGACAATGACAATGACAATGACAATGACAACCGATCAGGGACCGCCGAGGGCGTCGCCATAGAATAAATGGAGTCATTCGGAATTTTCGAACCCGCCCGTCTGCTTGTCCGGCGGCAGGCCCGGCAAACCCGGGTAAAAGTCTATGTTCGCCTGCACCTCTCGCGTGATCAGCGTCCACGCTTTGGTTCCGATCGCTAATCGGCGAGCCGAAGGGTTTCGAACAGGAACCAGGCCCGCTGTTCGGCCTCGTCAATCCAGTTCTCGACGAGGCTTGCCGTCGCAACGTCGCCATGCTCGTCGCAGAGATCGTGGAGCGCGCGCAAGCGCCCGATGACAACGCTGTTGTCGTCCCTGAGTTCTGCCAGCATCTCGTGCGGATGGACGAAATCGGCGTTGTTGTCCTTGATGCGCTGCTTTGCGGCGATATCGCCGATCGAGCGCAGCGTCGTGCCGCCCAGTTTGCGAACCCGCTCGGCCAGCGGATCGGTCATGGCCAAGAGCTGATCGCCCTGATCATCGAGGAGCAGATGGTAGTCGCGGAAATGTGGTCCGGCCATGTGCCAGTGAAAGTTCTTGGTCTTGAGATACAAGGCGAAAATATCCGCAAGCAGCGCCGTTGCTGCCGCCGATATGTCGTGAACCGCCTCCCGGCCCAGTCCGCTCGGTGTATGCAGAGATGCGGCCCTGCGCGCCTTTGCGTCATTTTCCATGTCGGGTTCCTCTCCTGGTTCACGGCAAAATTGCCTGTTCTGAATGTGCGGGCTGTTCGAAACGGCCGCTTGCCGGGGGATCGCTCGCGGGAAATGTCTCGATCAACGCCTCGTCCAAATTCTCGTCGTCATGCTGCTTCTTGCGGTCTTGCTGGAGGCAATCATCTATGTCAGCCGGTTCCGGCAGGCTCTCCTTGCCGTCGCGCAGGTGCTTGTCCTGTTCTGGTGTCGTCTTTTTCATCCGATTTTCTCCCTCAAGAGCTTTCTTCCACCCGATCTGAGTTCAGCAACGCCAGTCCAATGAGGACGGGGGGTACAATGAAGCACCAGGTGTTTGACGCAAGGAAGGCACCCGCCGCGCTCACACAGCCGGCCGCGAACGATAAGAGGCTGAGGATCATCTTCGAGAGCCGGGCCTTGATGGCCTGCTTCCCTTGAGAAACATTTCCCGTCAGCAGATCGCCGAGATCCACCATGATTTGTGTGGTCGTTCCGGTCATTAGCGTTGTCGGCGGCATTTTGGTCATATGGGCGCGATGCACCGTGTTCTGCACCGCCATGGCTGCGACGAGAACCATGCCGATTGCAACGGTGGCAAACGCATCGGCGTCGCGGAAAGGGCCATGCCAGAACGCGAAAGCGCAGGCCGCGGCGAGGAGAACGAATTTGATAGAAAGCAGGACTTTGACAACGGGCCACCGACGCATTTCCATGGCCGTTCCGCCGATCCTGGTCACGAGTACGATCAGGCAGAAGATCGGCAGCGCCAGAAGCTTCGCGATAGCCCCGCCCGAACCGAAGGCGATCGCTGCGCCCAGCGTCACGAAGTTTCCGGTGACATGGGCGGTGAACAACCCGGCAAGAGCCAGAAAACCCATCGTGTCCACATAGCCGCCGTTCAACGAGAGGAGCGCGGAAATGGGAAGCCTGAACATGGCATCTCCTTTTGCAAGCGTGCGCGACCGCGCTTTCGGTTCGTGGCGCACCCGGCGGCGGGGACCGCCGGGCACATAGAAATAAAAGGCGAAATCGCCGGATTCAGGCTTGGATAAAAGCCAGAAGATCGGGATTGATGACGTCGGCATTGACGGTGAGCATGCCGTGGGAATAGCCCTCGTAAACCTTCAACGTGCCGTTCTTCAGCAGCTTGATCGAAAGTTCGGCGGAATCCGCGATCGGCACGACCTGGTCGTCGCCACCGTGGAGCACCAGCGTCGGCACGGTGATCGCCTTCAGGTCTTCCGTCTGGTCGGTCTCCGAAAAGGCCTTGACGCCATCATAGTGCGCCTTAGCGCTGCCCATCATGCCCTGACGCCACCAATTCAGGATAACACCGGGATGGACCTCGGCACCCGCCCGGTTGAAACCGTAGAAAGGGCCACTCGGCACGTCGTGGAAGAACTGGGCGCGATTGGCCGCGACCCCGTTGCGGAAGCCGTCGAAGACTTCCATCGGAAGTCCACCCGGGTTCGCTTCGGTCTTCAGCATCAACGGCGGAACGGCACTGACCAGAACAGCCTTGGCAACACGACCAGCGGGCTGACCGAACTTTGCAACGTAGCGCGCCACTTCACCGCCACCCGTCGAATGGCCGATATGGACGGCGTTCTTCAGGTCAAGATGTTCGGCGACAGCGAAGGCGTCGGCTGCATAGTGGTCCATGTCGTGGCCTTCGCTGACCTGCGAGGAACGACCGTGACCACGGCGGTCATGGGCAACGACGCGATATCCGCGCTGAACGAAGAAGAGCATCTGGGCATCCCAGTCGTCGGACGACAATGGCCAGCCGTGATGGAAAACGATCGGCTGGGCGTCCTTGGGACCCCAATCCTTGAAGAAGATATCGACTCCATCCTTCGTCTTTACATAGCTCTCAGTCATCGGAATGTTCCTTTTTCCGTGGGGTTAGACATTCCCGGAGCCGAGGCTGATGCCGCCGCGGCCACAGGACTGAAATCGCCGGCCATGATCATTTGCCGGCAAAATGAATTCAGTTCGGGTGGCCCTTCCTTGAAGATTTCTCTGACTCAGAGCGACCTTCTCTTCCGGAACCTCGACTTTACTTGCGCCAATCTGCCATGTTCACGGGCCGCCTTATTGTACGATCAGCCGCTTTTTCGGACAAAACAGCGCGCCGCTCCTGTCCAGTGATCCGTGCACTAGACCCGATGGATCAGGCTGGCGGGAACGCTCTCAAGCGCTACCAGGACAAACGCCGCAGCAAGGCCGAGATGCTCGAAAAAGCCGTTCATGGCCGCGGAACGCGCCGCGCCACGGGGGAGCTCCCAGAAACGGAGAACGATCAATGTCGACAGAAGCGTGAAAGCCGCAAGCGCAAGGGCTGCTGCCCAACGAAGGTAACCGGATATGACCATCGCCGACGATGTCAGCTCGAAGATGATGACCGTGACAGCGAAAACGGGAGCGGGAGACAGTTTGTAGCGCTTCATTTCCTCAACCGCGCTGCGAAAATCCAAGATCTTGACGACCGGGCCCTGGATATAGGCAGAGCATAGCAGGACAAGGACTGCCGTTTTCCAAACAGAATCTTTGATCAGGCCGGGGTCGGGAAAGCCGAAGAGCGTCATGGTTTTTCTCCCTTGCTAGACGGCCCAGCAGGAGCAGCCCAGCGCGCCGAAGAAGCCCTTGAGGTCATCGATGGGAAGTTTGGACGTCCATGCGCCGGCATGCGCATGACCGTGAAGATTGCAATTGCTGGCGCAGCCACAGGCAGAGATGATCTTGCGGTGCAGAGAATTTCTCCCCGCGCCTTCGGGCTCTCCCCAGGCGGCATAGCCGCCGAATTTGCGAACCGGAGACCAGTCCGGCATGGCGGGCGGCAACGGGTTTTCGTCGTAAGGCGCAAAGTCCGCAGCACCGTAGACGATCTTGCCGCCGACCACGGTCAGTTCGGACGTCAGGAACGAAATCTGATCTTCCGGGCATGAGAAGAAGTCCTTGTCCGGCACGATGAGGTCGGCGAACTGCCCCTTGGCGATCTGGCCCTTCTTGCCCACTTCATTGGAGAACCAGGTGACGTTTTCGCTCCACATTCGCAATGCCGTCTCGCGGTCGAGGCAATTGGCGCGTGGATAAAGTTGCATCCCGCCCACCGTCTTGCCCGTGATCATCCAGGCGAGCGAGACCCAGGGATTGTACGACGCAACGCGCGTGGCATCCGTGCCGGCGGACACGCGCACGCCCTTTTCAAGCATTCTGGCAATAGGCGGCGTCGCTTCGGCAGCGCCATGGCCATAGCGCTCGACGAAATATTCGCCCTGATAAGCCATGCGATGCTGAACCGCGATACCGCCACCCAGAGCCGCGATACGGTCTATCGATTGGTCGGAAATCGTTTCGGCATGGTCGAAGAACCAGTTCAGGCCCGAAAGCGGTATGTCCTGGTTGACGCGTTCGAAGACATCGAGCGCGCGGGAAATGGTTTCGTCGTAGGTCGCATGCAAGCGCCAGGGCCAGCGGTTTTCGGCCAGGATGCGAACGACGCCCTCGAGCTCGCCTTCCATTTCCGGCGGCATATCCGGTCTGGGCTCGCGAAAATCCTCGAAATCGGCTGCTGAAAAGACCAGCATTTCGCCGGCGCCGTTGTGGCGGAAATAGTCGCTGCCTTGTCTGTATTTGACCGAAGCCGTCCAGTTGAGAAAGTCCTCTTTTTCAGCCTTGGGCTTTTGGGTGAAGAGGTTATAGGCAAGGCGCACCGTCATCTGGTTTTCCTCAGCCAGCTTCTGAATGACGGCGTAGTCGTCCGGGTAGTTCTGAAAACCGCCGCCCGCATCGATGACGCCGGTCACGCCCAGCCGGTTCAGTTCACGCATGAAATGCCGGGTCGAATTGACCTGGTAGTCGAACGGAAGCTTCGGCCCCTTTGCAAGCGTCGCATAGAGAATGCCCGCATTGGGTCTGGCAAGCAGCAGACCGAGCGGATTGCCGTTTGCATCGCGCACGATTTCGCCGCCTGGTGGATTCGGCGTGTCCTTCGTGTAGCCCACGGCCCTCAGAGCGGCCGCGTTCAACAGTGCACGGTCATAAAGATGCAGCAGAAAGACCGGCGTATCTGGCGCGACCGCGTTGATCTCCGCAAGTGTGGGGAGGCGTTTTTCCGCGAACTGATGTTCGGTGAAGCCGCCCACGACGCGCACCCACTGAGGCGGCGGCGTGATGGCCACCTGCCGTTTCAGCATGTCCACCGCATCGGCAAGCGACCTCACGCCATCCCAGCGCAGCTCCATATTGAAGTTGAGCCCGCCACGAATGACATGGGTGTGGTTGTCGATGAGGCCCGGAAGAACGCGCCGGCCCTTCAGATCGATCAACTTTGTTTCAGGCCCCGCCAGTTCCATCACCTCCTTGTCGCCACCGACTGCAAGGAACACGCCGTCCTTGATGGCAACGGCGGATGCGGCGGGCCTGGATCGATCGAGCGTTGTGATCAGGCCATGATAGAGAATCAGATCTGCGGCCATGGGGGCTCCAGTTGCCGAATGCAATCGTGGCAGACCTCGCGATGCCTGCGGGGCGGCGACACGTGCGGGAAGGGATAAAGTCGGACCTCAAGCGAGGCTATTTGGCTGGTGTCGCCCTCGATAACGACACGGGGACGACTGGCCCGCATCATTGCGCTCCGGCACCTGGACTTCTTGAAGATTAGTGGGCTGGTTTGGACATTTGTGATTTCAGGAAATCACGTCCATTGCCACGCGATCGCGGCCTCCGCAGGACTTAAGACCGATGTCGCCGACGCCATGTTCCGGGCGGTGTACCCATTTTCCTGCTGAAAACACGCGTCAGATGGCTTTGGTCGGCAAAACCGCACAATTGCGAGATCTCCGCGACCGAAAGCTTCGTCTCGAGGAGCAGCGCCTTTGCCTTTTCGGTCCGGCGCGCGAGCAGCCATTGATGCGGTGTTTCGCCGGTGGTTTCCCGAAATGCCTGAACGAACAATGCACCCGGCATGTCGCCACAGGCCGTCGCCATCATGGACACCGGAATGTCACCGCTTAGGCTGTTATCAATCAGGTCTTTGACGCGCTTCATCTGCACTGCGGAAAGCGTAGTGCCCCGCTTCGTTGCCGCCGCGTCATGCGAACCATAATATCGCAACAGATGTGTTCCGATAGCCAGGCTCATCTGATCGACAAAGAGAAGGCTGCATTCCCGTTGATCTGAAACGGCAGCGTTCAAGGCACTCAGGAGGCCGGAGAGAACCAGATCGTCTCCATGAACGCCAAGCGTCAGCCTGGAATACTCGGAAACCCCGACGGCTTCACACATGCGTTCAAAGCCGATGTTGGATATCTCCAGCAGCTGGAAGTCAAAATTTCCCCCCAGATCGGCCTTGTAGTCTTCCGAGAAGTCGCGAACGTAGAAACTGTTGCGCTCGAATTCCTGCTGGATGACAGAGCGACCCTGGAATATCGCTCGGCGATGCCCCGCCCTTGTCGACATTCCTATGAGCAGGCCCCGTTCGGCAGCGGTGGTTTCCACGCGCCCAATCGCTTCCGAATTCGATTCACGGTGATAAAACTTCAGATAGCTGCCGGCCGCCTCCCGACTTTCGCCGATTTTTTTCAGAGAGCAACCGAGAGCGTCGACCGCCGTATCTTGTTCCGCGTTCATGCGCGCTCCATCCGCTGGTCTCCGACATGCAGTCTGCGATAGCGCCCCGGTGAAATGCCGGTATATTCGACGAACACGCGCGTCATGTGGCTTTGATCCGAGAAGCCGCAAGCAAGCGCAATCTCAGCCAGCGAAGCCTCGTTCTGCAGCATTCGCTTGGATCGGCCGATTCGGTAGTCCATCAGCCATCGGTGAGGCGTCTTGCCGAAACTTTCCTTGAAGGCTTTGATAAAATAGCTTCGCGACAGCTCGCAGACATTTGCCAGTTCCACCAAGGAGAAAGGCTCCTCCAGGTGAGCAACGAGGAACTCCGCGGCTTTGCGTTCCTGCCAGGGCGCGAGACAACCTTTGCTCTTCGAAGCGAAATAGATACCGCCGTATTTCTCAACCAGATGGGTCAATATCGCCTGGCAGATATTCGCGACGAAGGTGCGATCTGCGGTTTCGGGATGTCTGAGCGAAGGCAACAAAGCCTGGCTCAAGCCCAGCAATACCAGATCGACACCGTCACGCGCGCAGGCAAGGCCGTGGTAATCCGGACGCGCCTTGCCATGGGCAAAATCGAAAAGCGCATTATGGGGAATTTCGAAATGCGCGGAGTTCGGAATGAGGCTTGTGGCGCCGGGCGTTGCACCGCTCCAGTCATCGATGCGTATTTTCCCTGTCGGCCCCACATTGCCGCTGGCGCAAAGCCTGACACTCACACCATAGGCAAGAGAGCCTTCTCGCGCCCTGGTCTTCACCCGTTGCCAGGTCGACGTCTCCTCACCTGACATATGGCTCATCAGGATGCCGTTGCTTTGCAGCACACCAGCCGGCAATGGCTTGTGGGTGTTGACGTTGTGCCACGCGTCCATGACCATTCCGTTCAGTTTAAATTCGTCTGTCGCCATCGATCGGGCGACATGCCCGTGTGGCTGCGGAAAATCTCTTCAAATAGCTCGATGTCGGAGAATCCGCACAGCCTCGCTACGGTGGCAATGTCGGCTTCCGCGTCCCGAATGCACTGTTTGGCGAATGCCATTTGCCGATCCTGATGCCAATCCGGCGGCATCAAGAGGTTCACGGTCTCCGAAGCATGGCCGGCAGCGCCATGCGACAAGGCCTGAGGCTCAGCGTCGGCAGAAGCCGCATTCTCGCGATCCGTACAGGCGTCCGACGTTTCGCTGGCGACGCCGGCGCGATGTCCGGCAACAAACCCTTCGCCATAGCGCTGCAGAAGATGGGCGCCGATGGCGATGGCAATCGGCTGCAAGACTGATTTCGGAATGGGTGCATTGTTGTCCAGCATGGGGAGTAGTGCTGCCGCCACATGCGAGACCAGGGGATCGGAATGACCGCGCACACAACGCAACGGCAACCCAAAGGCCAGTTCGTCAAATAAATCGTTCCCGGTAAAAAACGCGTTCGGGATACAAAGGGCCAGCGCGTCGAGATCGCTATGCAGGCGGATTGCTGCACCGTTGGCGAGATCGACAACGCAGATGGACCCCGCTTCGTAGTGCCGCAGAGGCGCCAGTCTTCCACCGACCAGAACATCGCAATGTTGCGCATCCGATAGGTAAATCATCACGAAATAGCTGTCTGCTTCTGGCAGGGAGATGTCGAGCGATTGTGAATGATGACGCTGCCACACAAGCCGGGTTGCGGTGAAGAATGCTTCGTCGCCCACGCAGAAACTCTCGAAATTTGCGTCCTTGAGCCCGAAGTAAGGCCCAACGCCAAGGGCGAAGTTCGATCGAACCTTCAGAGGCATTTTCCGCTCCAACCCGATGTCGGCCCCAGCAGGAGACTTCGATTGCCGCCGCCCGAAATTGCGAAGTCATTCAGGCATCAGGTTCATTTGCGTAACATTAGTCAAGTGGAAGATATAGCATGGCAGTCTCCTAACTTGAACTCAAATGCCTCCACACCGGAATACGAAGACTGGCACCCTTTCAAATGAGCCGGCTGGAGCGCCACTCCTTGCCGTGCTGACCGCCAACGCCTGCGGTTGTATCTCGCTTACGGGATTCTCAGGCTGCTTATCGTTTGGGAACGCAAAACGCCCCCAGCAGGCCCGACCGCACAGAGACTTGAATATTCGGCTTGTTTCGTGACGTTGTGACAGTTGAAGATATCGGGAGCCGGCAATTGGGAAAGGCCGTCCTGAACCAACGCGAATGGCAGGAATGCGCGCCCTTTTCGGACGTTTAGGAGACCTGTGCGCGGATAACCTTTCCTTATTAAATTGATTTTAATTTCAGATACTTGGATGTTTTTGGCTCTTTCGAGCACGGGCGATTTTCGGGGCAGCCGTCAATTCTGGTCCATTTGCCGCCCATTCTTCCCCTTCATTGTGCGACCATCACGATGTTGACGCATCGCTTCATGTTGCAGGTGATGGCGGTCAGACGAATTTGTACGCCAGCTTTTGCCATGCCTCTCCAGCGCGTCCTGCGCAATCCGTAGGATCGTTTCCACGTTCCGAATATCTTTTCGATCCGACCACGGATGCGGTGGATCGGCTGGTTATGTGCTTCGAGGCGGGCGCGTATCTCAGCTTCATCCCGTCCCCACATTCCGGTGGCAACGATGCGTGGCCTTCCGCCTTTGGCAATAACCGCCTTGCCGAAATGATCGCCACGATAAGCGCTGTCTGCATAAACGTTGCCGGGGTTTTCGGGAAGCGCGGCAGGACCGGCGCGTCCGTCATTGATGTTGGCCGGCGTCACCGCTACTTCCTCCACCAGCGCCGTATCCGCATCAGCGCCCACATGCGCCTTGTATCCGTGAACCGCCGTTTTGCCACGATGTTTGACCCAATGACCGTCGGTGTCGTCTTCACTGGCCGAGGCGATAATGGTTGCATCGACCAATGTCCCGGTCTTCAAGAGCCGAATAAAAGGTGAAACGCCCACGAAAAATGAGGCCGCCTGTCAGAGATGCCCAAGTACGACTTCCACCAGATATCTCCGCATGATCATGAGGTCCTCACTCGCGATCTGTTGCAGGTGCATCGGGGCACCGACATCGAAAGCTTCAAGGCAGGCCGCGATGGCGGCATAGACCTGCGCTTACTGTCGGGCCGTCAAAGATCATCACGAGCCAGATGCACACAAGTACGGTCAGCAGCGCCCCGCAAGCGCGCTGCGGCCTCCGAGCAACCTTTCAAGCCGCGTGTGAACCGGAAAGAACAGGATCACCAGAATGACCGCCTAGAAAATGGTCGTGTAGTAAGGGATGATCAGCCATATGAGGGCGACGATGACCACCGTAAGAAGCAAGTAGAAGCTTGCTCGTTGAAGGGACATGACGGCGGTTTCCTCGTGTCGGGGAGCCGAATGGACACTGTAGCGGTTCCAATACACGATTGCGCGCCGCGCCGACGCAAGGCCGCTGTCAGGCGATCTCTTCCGCGATGACTTCGAAATGCGTCAGCGTGGCCGGTCCGAAGGCTGTCGACAGGGCGACGTCCGTGGCATCGCGCCCTCGTGCCATCAGGAGATGCCCAATTCGCGGCCTGTTGTGCCTCGGATCGACCGTCCACCAGCAACCGCCGAGATAGACCTCCATCCACGCGCTGAAATCCATCGGATGCGGATCCTTCGGAACGCCGATATCGCCCAGATAGCCGGTGCAGTAACGGGCCGGAATGTTCAGGCAGCGGCACAGCGTGATGGCGAGATGGGCAAAGTCGCGGCAGACCCCGGTCCGGGCGAGGAAACCGTCATGGGCTGTCCGCATCGGATCGGCCCGGTCGTAGTCAAAGACCAGATGGCTGTGTACGAAGTCGGTGATGGCCTTCACCCGCGGCCATCCAAGCGGCGTCCAGGAAAACTGCTTCCAAGCAAATTCCGCCAGCCGGTCCGTGTCGCAGTAGCGGCTTCCGAGCAGGAAGACCAGCACATCGTCCGGCAGGTCCTGGATCAGGTGTTGGACTGCCAGCTCGGGAACCGGATCGGGAAGACCGCTGTCATTCACCTCGAATTGGGATGAGATCATCGTCCTGCCCGGCGGCGCGACGATGCGGCTGCACGCATTGCCATATGCATCCATATAGTCGCGTACGGATATCGAACGATTGAAATTCAAAGATTGCGCTGCGCAAAGGTCCCGCTCCCGCGATGGATGAACCTTGAGCACCAGCAGCATGGGCGTCTCGTTCTGGCATTCATATTCGATGTGAAATCCAACACGGATCCGCATTGCAAACCTTCCGCGAAACGACGCTCATAGACACATAAACCGTAACAGTCGACATGCGAGAACGGTTCCGTCTCTCCTTCGCGATTATTCAGAGATGAGGTCGGCCTTTCGCGTGCCCTCCTGTCGGATCGCGAACGCGCAAGCCTAACCCGTCACTTGGCCGTCGCCGACGAGAATCTGGCGCCGGCACCAGGCGGCGATCTTGTCGTCATGGGTAGAGATCAGAAATGTCGTTCCCTCCTCGCGATTCAGGAGGTCGATCGTCTCCATCACCTGATTGGCGGCGGCGCGGTCGAGATTGCCTGTCGGCTCATCGGCCAGCACCAGTTCCGGGCTGTTCATCAGCGCGCGGGCTACCGCCACGCGTTGTTTCTGTCCGCCTGAAAGGCTAGTAGACAGGAAATCCATCCTGTCGGCAAGACCCATCCGGACCAGCAGTTCGCGCCCGCGCGCGCGGGCAGCGGCGGTCTCGCGGCCCTCCCGCACGGCGGTGGGGAAGATGACGTTTTCCAGCGCGGTGAAATCCGGCAGGAGATTGTGGAACTGGAAGACGAAGCCGATATGCCGGTTGCGGAATTCCGTCAGATCCTCGTCGCTGGCCGTGGTGAGATCCTGCCCCAGCATCGTGTGGCTGCCCGAGGTCGGCCGCATCAGCGTGCCGAGGATGGTGAGCAGCGTGCTCTTGCCGGACCCGGACGGTCCGAGCAGCGCCGACATCTCGCCCTGGGCCATCGTGAAGTCGAGGCCCTTCAGCACCTGGGTCGCGGCATCGCCGTCCCCGAAGGTCTTCCAAAGGTCGCTGACATTGAGCAGGGGCTCGGTCATTGGCCGATCGCCGTGACGGGATCGACGCGCGAGGCAGCACGCGCCGGCAGGATGGAGGCGAGCGTGGCGCTGATCACGGTCAAAAGGATCGCAAGCCCATAGGCGCCCTGCGTGATGTCGATCGGCAAATTGCCGGGCTTGAATGCCTCGCGACCGGGAAAGGCAAGCAGGACGAGATAGCCGAGGCCCGCGCCGAGCAACCCGCCGGCCAGTCCGATCATCGCGCCCTGAATGACGAAGACGGTGACGACGAAGGAGCGTGGCGCGCCCATGGCCCGCATGATCCCGATCTCGGGACGCCTGCGATAGGTGGAGAGGAGAAGTGCGGACGCGATGCCGATGACGATGGTGATCAGCGCGAAGGATTTGAGCATGAGGCCCGTCTGCGCCTGGGCCTTCAGCGCGTCCAGCAGCTGGGCGGCATTCTCGGTCCAGGAGGTGGCGGGCAGGCCGGTGATCGCCTTGATGCGCGCGGTTGTCGTATCCGCCTGATAGAGGTCCGCAAGCTTGATCTCGACCCGCGAGACGCCCTGCGGCATGGCAAACAGCGTTCGCGCGGTGGCGAGGCTGACATAGGCCTGGCGGCGGTCGGGTCCGCCGGAGCCGATCTCGTAGATGCCGGACACAACCAGCGACTGGCTGATGCCGGTATCGGCCTGAAGCTCGACCGTCTGGCCGAGCCGGTAGCTCATGTCGTCGGCAAGCTTTTTGCCGATCAGGACCTTGCCCGGACCGAGATCGACCGTTCCCGCGACAAGATAGGATTTCAGATTGATGATGGCGGACACCTTGGCGGGTTCCACGCCCGTGACGCTGACCTGTGCAGACTGCGCGCCCCGTCTCAGGAAACCGCCCCCGGTGATCTCGCGGGACACGGCCTTGACGCCAGGCAGTTTTCCGATGACGGGAATGAAGGCGTCGACCGAAGAGAGGCGCGCCTCGCGGCTCGTGTCCTTCTTCTGGACCATGAGGACCGCGCCCTTTTCATCGTGCAGGAGCAGGGCGGGGACGCGCGCCTCGGCCTCGATCGTCACATGGGAGAGATCGCCCGCCGTGCGCGACAGGATGTAATCGGCCAGCCCGCCGATCAGGGCACTCATGAAGATGAAGATGAACACGCCGACCGCGACGCCGAAGATGAGGAGCGCGGACTGCGCCTTGTTGGAGGTCATGTAGCGCGAGGCGATCTTGAGCGCATAGAGCATGCTAGCGCTCCTTGACCTTGACGCTCTTTCCATCGGCAAGGCCGTTCGCATCGACGATCAACCGGTCGCTGGGCTTGAGGCCATCTGTCACGAGCAGCCGTTCGGCAGGCCAGTCGATGACCGTGACCGGCATCTTGTGCGCCTTGCCGTCGGCGGTCACGACGAAGACGGAATGGTCCTGCCCGGTGGTGACGATGGCGGCCCGTGGCGCGGAGATTGCCTTGTCCTGTCGGTCTACGATGATATTGGCCGTCACCGTCAGCCCTACGGGTGCCGATTGCGGCGTGTCGAACGCGATCTTGACGGCAAGACCACCTGTCCCGGCATCGACCACCGGCGCCACGAAGGTGACATGGCCTGCCTGCGTGGCCGTCGCGCCCGTCAGCTGCAGGAGGGCCGGCATGCCGGCCTTGATCTGCGTCGCATAGAGTTCGTCGACATTTGTCTCGACCACGAGGTCGCTCAGGTCCGCAAGCGTGAAAAGCGGCGTCGAAGGATCGACAACCTGACCGGGATCGACGTTGCGCTTCAGGACCGTTCCGGCAATGGGGGCGACGATGCTGAACTTCGTGAGCAGAAACTGCGCCTGATCGACCAGCGCGCGCAGCCTCCCGACTTCCTGATCGGCGCGCACCATGGCGTGCCGGGCATCTTCGAGCACCATTCGGGAGACGTTTTCCCGGAGCGCCTCCGCCCGGTCGAGCGCTTCGCCGGCCTGGGTTTGCGCGACCTGCGCCTGTTCCAGCGCTGCGATGCTCTGCCTCACGGCGGCGGTCTGCGATGTGTCATCGAGCGTTGCAAGCACCGCGCCCCGCTGCACGATGTCGCCTTCCTGCGCCATGCGGGCCGTCAACGTTCCGGCGACGGTCGATTTCACATCGACAGAACGAAGCGCCGCGATCCTTCCGTTGATGGCAAGGACGCGGGTGATCGGGCCGGGGGCGACAACCTCCACGGTCACGATGGCCGAGGTCGCCTTCCAGGGCTGACGGTAGAGCACTCCCGCGATGATGACGAGGCCGACGGCCAGCGCGACGAGCAACGGCCAGCGCCGTGATCGCGGCTCTGTCACGTGGGGTGGATGCGTGTGTGGCGGATCGTGCGGAGGAACGGTCACGGCTGGATACGGCTTTGCGGGAACCACCGCATTGCGCGAAACGGTCTCGGTCGGCCTGCCGCTCTGTTCGGGAACCACCATCAATTCAATCCGTGTTGCACGCTTCGGGGATTGGCGCATTGCCGCGCGATGCCGCCTGAAACGCAGCCTGTCCCGACACCAATGCGGCAGCGGTTCGCCTGTTTTCAAGCGCTCGGCGATAACCCGGTTCCAAGCCCATTTTGCAATTCCACGCTGTCGAGAAGTCTACGCCCTTGGGGCGGAGCTAGTCTTGATCGGGATCAATAGGGCTGCGTCGCAGACTATCTTGCGGGCGCTTGAGCTTGCCAAAACATCGAGCAACGGCGAGGAACCATGCTGCCGGTCAGTCAACCGAATGCATCGGAAGGATAGCCCTGTTTCGGCATCCGGCAGCAGAGCGGTGCACCGGCAATACACCAGGAAATTCGGTTTCACCTTGATCTGAGGACAAAAGATCCGAAACTCTGGGCTTGGTACGCTGCACCGATCAAGCCTTGGCTGTCGTCGGAATCAAGGTTGCCAGAAGTTCGCTGATCTTGATCGTGGTGAAGTTGGAGTAGGTGTCGGAGACGGCGTAGGGCAGAGCGATCAGGTCTCCATGGCGCATGGCGCCGCAGGAATAGACGACATTCGGAACATAGCCCTCGCGCTCCGTCGGGTCCGGCTGCAGCAGCGGTTCGAGGGTCCGCGAGAGGATGATGCCAGGGTCATGCTTGTCCAGCAGTGTCACCCCGATCGAATAGCGCCGCATGGGGCCGACCCCGTGCGTGAAGAGCAGCCATCCCTCGTCGATTTCCACCGGCGATCCGCAATTGCCGATCTGGACGAACTGCCAGGCAAATTCTGGCCGCATCAGCTGCCTTCCTTCCTCCCAGTGGAGGAGATCGTCAGAATAGAGCAGGTAGAGGTTCTCGCTGTCCTGCCGCGCGATCATGGCGTAGCGGCCGTTGATGCGGCGGGGGAAGAGCGCCATGCCCTTGTTGCGGGCGGCTGGCCCTCGAAGCGGTGTCAGGGTGAAGTTCAGGAAGTCGCGGGTCTCCAGAAGTTCCGAGCGGATCGCCGAGCCGCTATAGGCCGTGTAGGTCGCAAAATAGGTCGTCGACCCTTCGTCTTCGAACGCGACAAAGCGCGCATCCTCGATGCCGTTCGATTGCGCCTCGGTTACGGGAAAGATGACGCGCTCGCTGAGATCACTCTCCTCCTTGAAGCTAAGGCTGATGCAACCGGTTGCCGCCAGGCCGTGCTGGGCGTGGATGTCGGGCAGGCCGGCGAGCCGCACCGGTGTGGCGATGGCCAGAATGCCGGCGCTGTCGATCACCCCGGAGCGGAATGTCAGGGAGGAGATATGTCCTTCGCCGACGGCTCTCAGGCTGATGATGACGCGACGGCTCCCGGCGGGCAGGTCCGACTGATCCGGATGCGGCACGATGCTCGGATTGAACAGGGCGGCGGATTCGAACGAGTATTCGTTCATGAAATAGGCGCCGACCAGTTGCCGCTGCTGCTGGCTGAAGCGCTGATGCTGCATGAAAGCGTCCTCCATCGCATCGGCGCGAAGCTCGAACTGGCGCAGCAGATTGCGGTGCCGGCCATCGAAATTCGCCAGGATATCGCGCAGCTGGTTCGCCGTCGCCGCCTGATCGAGAGACAGAACACGCTCGACGATTTCGTTGGCCCGCGTCTTGTCACGCGGGTTGAGGTGGCGCGGCTCGGTCGAGGGCCGGAAGGGCCGGACAATGACCCGGGTCGGATCGGGTTTCAGATAGAGCGCCTGTCGCTTGAGAAGGCGTAGATCGGATACGACCGAGGTGTCGGGTTCATTGAGATCCGCTGAAATATTCATGAAATTTGCCTTGCGCCAGCGCGCGGAAATGCCGGACGCAGCATTTGCGTTGCGCGTTCGATCTCGTTGCAGGAAATGAGGTAGCAGAGGACCGATTCCGCGCCCCTGTTCTCGTTAGGACGGTCGGCATGCAGGCCATCGCAGCAGCTTCCCGTTTCCGGATCAATGAGCGAGATCCCGTGATCGTTCCCGCCCGTGAACCAACGGAAAGCGCGTCGCGCCTCCTCGAACCACCACGCGTCCGTGGTTGCGGTATAGGCCGCAAGGCAGGCCGAAACGGTTGCGGTGGCTTCGACCGGTTGCTGGTCGAACTGTTTCGGAGGCTGGTTGACATCGAAGAAGCCATCGGTGCCGATGGCCCGAAACTGCCGCTTTTCGCCGGTCTGCTGCGCCATCAGCCAGCGGAGCGTGTCGAGGCCTGCTTGCGTGAAGCGGTCCTTGCGGGTCGCAAGACCCGTGACGATCAATGCCTGGCTGAGGCGCGCATTCTCGTAGGACAGCCCTTCCTCAAACCAGCAGCGTCCCACCTTCGAGACCCGCTCCTGCAGGTCCATGAGTTTTTCGGCCAGTTGCAGCCGCAAGTTGGCACCCCTGGTGTCGTCGGGATTGACCTGGCAATAGTCGTTGAGGCCGAGCAGCGCGAAGGCCCAGGCGCGGGGAGATTTGAAGCTCAGGCTCGCGGACATGGCGCGTTCGAAGAGGACACTCGCCCACCGCCGCCGAAGCAAGTCGGCATCGGAGAGCGCGCATGCCCCGAGCGCCCACAGGGTGCGGCCGTGGCTGTCTTCGGAACCTTCGTCCTCCAGCCAGCGCCGGTCGAAGCTCATGAAATTGCGGAAACGTCCGGTATCAGGGTTCCAGGCATGTTCAACGAAGGCGGCGAACGATCCCGTCAGCCTGTCCGGAATTCCGGTCTTGCCGGCTGCCGTGAGGTGCGCGGACAGCAGCAAGGCCCGTGCGTTGTCGTCCACGCAATAGCCGTGCGACCTGTCGGGCACCGAATAGACGGCATGCTGGAAAATCCCGGTATCGTCGCACATGGCGGAGAAATGCCCGAGTTTCAGGGATGTCAGCTGCTGGGGCGGACGCCCGATGGCGAGAGACACAAGATGACTGCCCGCCGGAGCGCGATAGCCGGCTCTCGCCTTGTCGATGCTTTCGAGATAGAGCGTGGCGACATGCGACCAGATCATCGACCGGCCGGCCTCGTAGGCGCGCCGGCGCATGGCCATGCGCTTGCCATCATCGTTGAGCAGCGAGGCGATCGCCCTGCCGGTTGCGGCTGCGTCGCCAAAGGGCACGAGAAGGCCGCGACCATCCGCCAGCAGCTCCCGTGCATGCCAATAGGGTGTCGAGACGACTGCGCTTCCCATGCCGAAGCTGTAGGCAAGCGTTCCCGACGTCATCTGCGCCTCGTTGAGATACGGGGTGACATAGATGTCGGACAAGGCGATGAAGTCGAGCAGCGTCGGCAGGTCTACGAATTGATTGAGAAACTGAACCGCATGTCCGACGCCGAGATTTTCGGCGCGGAGCCGCAGACTTTCGCGATAGGCTTCGCCCTGCTGGCGCAGAAGCGTCGGATGCGTCGCACCGAGCACGATGTAAAGCGCATCGGGGCTACTCTCCAGAACGGCAGGCATGGCGTCGATTGCCACTTCGATCCCCTTGTTCGGCGATAGAAGACCGAAGGTCAGGATGACGGGACGGCCCGCAAGGGCCCTTCTGGCCTTGGCGCTTTCCGTATCGTGAAACGGGCGATCGGGAATTCCGTGCGCAATGATGTCGATCTTCGCGGTGTCCACCCCATAAACGTCGACGAGCAGGCTCCGCCCTTTTTCCGCCATGACGACGACCCGTGCCGATTTTGAGATCACCTCAAGCAGCACGCGGCGCTGCGATGGCGTCGGCGCGGCCAGGATCGTGTGAAGCGTGGTGACGACGGGGACGTGGAGCCGCGACAGCAGGCCAATGATATACTCGCCGTCGTCGCCACCGAAAATGCCGAACTCATGCTGGAGCGATATCGCGTCGAAATGGCCCTTGTTCAGAATTCTGGCGGCCGTCACGTAATCTTCCGGTTCACCCTCGCGGATGCTGAAGATGACGTCCGGCGGATAGTCGTAGGTTTGTTTGCTATCCGTCATGGCGATGATGGCGGTCTGCGTATTCTGCAGCGTGTCCGACATCGCCCGCGAAAGGTCGCTGGTGAATGTCGCGATGCCGCACTGGCGGGGGAGCGAGTTGCCGATGAATGCGATGCGTCTGGACTGGGTCATGAGCGTTCCCTTCAGAACATGAGGGTCCCATGGGCATGCACCCGGAGACGAGGATTTATGCGATTGTCATAGGTGGTCACTGCCTGCAGATGGACTCGGGGCCGCATCAGGTGTTGATGACAGCCTCGAGATTTTGCTCCGATGCGACACGGCGCTGATCAAGCTCCGCATTCCAGAGCCGGTATTGCGGATTGTTGTTGTAGACGGGCATGGGGGCTTCGACCGCGTAGACATGGGCGGCGGCAGGCGACAGGCCAGTGGTCGTGACAAGCCGGACGATCTGTCCCACAGTAAAACGATGGGTGGGCATATTTGTTCCTCCGATAGTATCGGGTTGCTGCATTGATTGTGCCTGCATTGCGCTGGCGGTGGCCTCTTCAGGTCAGACGGCCAGTTTGGCTGACGCCTTGTCGTTCTGCAGAGCATCCTCAAGGTTGGACGGATCGATCGTGATCAAGCTGGTCTTCTGTCCACGGGTGATTTCGATCAGTGTCGCGATACGCCGGTAGGCGATCCACGAAAGTCCGTCGATCTGCTCCTCGTCTTCAAGCAACCTGTAATCGCCGGCCGCATGAATGCCCTCGACACCGGCGAGGCTGAAAGGCTGGTCGAAATGCACATATCGTGTCGTTGTTCTGGTCAACATGACCGCTCCGTTTCCGGGTCAATGACCCTCTGGGCGCAATCTCTTGAGATGTTCGGCCGGCGCTTGGCCGAGTAGCCGAAGCGCGGTGTTCGTCACTGATATCGTGGATGACCATGGCGGCAGCTGCCACCGTCTTCTTCCCAGCGTGACAGATCGTTGCCGGTGTCCCGTGCGGCCTGCCTGTCCGAGACGGGATAGTCAGCCTGGAGGATCATGCCGTCCTCGATGCGCCCGATCATGATGCGTTCGCGGTCCTTGTCGGGACCGTGGGCGGCGTCGAGATCAGACGTGACATAGTCTGCGCGTCTCAGTAGCGCCCTCAGCAAGGCCGCATCACTGGGACCGTGGTCATTGGGTGTGCTGTTCGATACCATCTGAATAGCTCCCGCCACATGCCCAGCAGCGGATAGCCCGCTTCCGGTTCAGAGTTTTTCTCGTTCCTCGCTTCGAGGGCTCTTCCCTGATGCCTTTTGGGCCGTCACGGCCGCCCGCAAACTCAGCTCGCGGTCTGCAGCGACGAGCCGATTGCCCTGAGATCGAGTTCGATCGTCGGGCGATGCGTTCGCCCGTAAGAGGTGCGAGCAATCTCGATGATTCGGCCGCGGAGGCGATCAAAGGCCATGAGGTAGTCCTGGGTATGCCACTCAGCATGGGCCCCAGTGCCGTGAAATGCGGCGACCGGTAGAAGAAATTGAACGCAGCTAAATCCATCATAGCCCAGGAAACGGATCATCCCGCGCCGTTCATCATAGTCGCGCGTTGGATTTGCGAATGAGAGGGTCAAAGCACCATCCCCGCTGTTCTGGGATGTTTGCGTGCCGTGACGAAACGTTCGGCCCAGCCGCTGACCGCGAGGATCAACTCCTCGGGTTTTTGCGTGCCGTGCTGATAGAGATCGATGACATGGCGCGCCGCGCCACGATCCATTTCTCCCATAGGCTCTTCATATTGAAAGCCCGCGCGCCTGATTACGTTTCTGATGATGCTGATATCAGCAATGCCAATAGGTAGACTGGAATGATTGGAAGACATGATGTCCTCCTTGATTGGGGCCAAGGTGATTGTCGCCCAGAAAATGACAGCGCCCGTTCAATGACTGCCAATGTTGCTAATATAGAGACTCTATTTTAAATTGCAAGGATTACAAAGATTCATGTATTTAAGATTGTCTCTTTCGAGCGCAGGGCTGGCTGCGTCGTCGCAGGCTGCTGTCGCGCAAAGCACCGTGACGTACCGAACGCGTCGGTCTATCCGCCGGCGTTGCCGCGGAGGCCGGTTTCCTTGTTCATAGGGCCTAAAAACCCTCCTTTATTGGCACACGGTTCTTTCGGCCTCGATGAGGGCACCCTGAAGAAAGGCCGGCCACCATAACTTTAAGCCCTTCTAAAATGTGAAACTGCAATCCTTGATTGATATATGCTTCCACCACTGGATGCCATACCCAAACCCATGAACGCCTCCGCATCTAAGGCGGCGAGGCTGGAGAGACGCGATGTCAGACTCAACCGGGAACCGCACCGATCATAAAATCCTGGCAGATCACGCCAGTGGATATCTTGGGAAAACATTCGATCTGCTGACCGAACGGGAGCGTTCCATTGTCCGTCGTCTCCTTGAACGCCGGTCGATTTCCCGCGATACCAATCAATCGTTCGATGAGAAGCTAACCACAGCCGAACGGATGGCAGACAAGGTCGCGGAGTTTGGGGGGTCCTGGACCTTTATTCTGATCTTTGCGATCGTCCTTCTGGTGTGGGTAACGGGCAACCTGGCCGCATCCGTTTGGGCTTTCGATCCCTATCCTTTCATTTTTCTCAACCTGATCCTGTCGATGCTGGCCGCGGTGCAGGCGCCCATTATTATGATGAGCCAGAATCGCCATGCAGCAAAGGATCGGCTGGCCGCCGCCCACGACTACGAAGTCAACCTGAAAGCGGAGATCGAGATCATGGCGCTTCACGACAAGCTCGACCAGATCCGTGAGGTTGAGATCAGGGAACTGTTCGCCAAGCAGCAAGAGCAGCTCACGATGCTTACCAAGCTCATCGGCACAACAAAACAATAATGCGTTGCCACACTGGGCTGCCGCCTCTGATTTACCAAATGGTGTCTTTTCGCGTGCAGCATAAACCGGGTGGTGAATGGTTCGAATCCCATCAAGGCGGAGCGGAACGGAACTGCGGTCACGCTAACATCTGCAGTCCATGCTTTTGCACAAGCGAAAGCAGCTTCAGCGCCAGCCAGCAGACCGTTTGGCGCTGGTCTCCCATTTTTGGACTGTGGATTGGCTCGTCTTCAGATAGCGGGCGATGACCGGCTGACTGACGTGATTTATTTTTCGCGAAGGGCCTTGATCTCATACGCCGTGCGCAAAGGCAAAGCGTCAACCTGTCTCGCCTATGGCTACCGCCTCGCCGCAGTGCGCGATGCCAACGGCGACCGCATCCTCGGTTACCGGGACATCGACGAAGTCAAGGCGAACACCGTCCGCTGGATTTTCGAGCAATATGCCGCGGGCGTTTCACCGCGCGATATCGCACAACAATTGAATGAGAGAGGCATCGAGGGCCCAAGAGGCGCGGCCTGGCGAGACACGGCGATCCGCGGACATGCGGAGCGTGGCACGGGCATCCTCAACAATGAGACGTATATCGGAAGGCTGGTCTGGAACAAACGCAATTACCGGAAGAACCCGGACACGGAGCGGCGGGTGGCACGCGCCAACGACGCCGCACAATGGGTCACGTCGGACGTGCCGGCGATGCGGATCGTTTCCGACGCGCTTTGGGCGAAGGTCAAACGCCGCCAGAAGGAAGTCGGCGAACTGTTTTCCTATACGACGACGAACGCGTTGAATGCGTCGCACCGCCCGTCATATCTCCTGTTGGAATGCGCTGAATGCGGCGGCCCTTACGCGAT